>NZ_JBVKAK010000002.1:0-469288 GCF_055639435.1 Streptomyces sp. NPDC039430
CGTCGACAGATCATTCCCGAACGACGCCGTCTCCGACGTGAACCGGTCACCCGTCAGCTGCATCCCATCACCCGAGTCACCCGCGAAACGGATGATCACCCGGTCCAGACGACGGACTTCCTTCTCGCCTGCGCCCTCCTGAACGGACTGAACGGACGCGGGGGCGCGCTGGTCACCGACGGCGCGATCGCTCGCGCCGCCGGCTCCATCGGCCTGCTCGGCTGGGCTACTGACCTGGCTGGTCACTGAACTGGACCTCCCTCGGGCGGCGGCTCGGGACCGGCCGGCCGCCCGGCAGTCCCCGAGGCCACCCTACGTCGGTAAGGGTCGCCTTCCCTTGACCGATCGAATACTGGACGCCAGTTTGAGGCATCCTTGAGTGTCGATTTGCCCCTATTCGCCCGCACCTGGTCGATTCGGGCGGGTCGTTCCGTCCTCATCCTTTGGTTCTAGGGCTTTCGTCCCATCGCGCACCCGGCGGGTGCGGCTGACGGGGCGACAGACCGGGACTTCCCTCGCTCAGGACCTCAGATAGGTCAGCACGGCCAGCACCCGGCGGTGATCCCCGTCACTAGGGGAAAGCCCAAGCTTCAGAAAGATGTTGCTGACGTGCTTCTCGACCGCGCCGTCGCTCACGACCAGCTGCTTGGCGACCGCGGAGTTCGTCCGGCCCTCGGCCATCAGCCCGAGGACCTCACGCTCGCGGGGCGTCAGCCCCGCCAGTACGTCCTGCTTCCGGCTCCGCCCGAGCAACTGGGCGACGACCTCGGGGTCCAGCGCGGTCCCGCCCCTGGCCACCCGTACGACCGCGTCCACGAACTCCCTGACCTCGGCCACCCGGTCCTTCAGCAGATAGCCCACACCCCGGCTGCTGCCGGCCAGCAGCTCCGTGGCGTACTGCTCCTCGACGTACTGCGAGAGCACCAGCACCCCGATCCCCGGATGGTCCCGGCGCAGCCGTACGGCGGCCCGTACCCCCTCGTCGGTGTGGGTCGGCGGCATCCGCACGTCCGCGACCACCACATCCGGCAGCGCGCCCTGGTCCGCCAGCTCACCCACGGTCTTGATGAGCGCTTCCCCGTCACCGACACCGGCGACGACATCGTGCCCGCGGTCGGTCAGCAGCCGGGTCAGGCCCTCCCGAAGCAGCACTGAGTCCTCGGCGATGACGACCCGCACTCTGTCCTCCACCACGATGCAGTAGCCCCCATAGATGAGATCTGTCCCCTGTGTCCTCCAGCATCCCAGTATTCGGATCGCTCCGCGCCCACCTGCCGGGAAAACGGGACCACCGCCCCGCGAGAGCGTGTCTCGCGGGGCGGCCGACGCCAGCCCGCCCGCGTTCAGTGCGGCTGCCTCGGGGGCTGTCCGCCCGCCCCACTCCGTGCCGCCCGGCGTCAGCCCCGCCAGGGCAGCTCCGCCGTCACCGTCGTCGGACCGCCGACCGGGGAATCGATGACCAGGATCCCGTCCACCGCGTCCAGCCGCTCCGTCAGCCCGGCCAGACCACTGCCCGCCGTCGCGTCCGCCCCGCCCCTGCCGTCGTCCGTGACCTGGAGCATCAGCCGGTCCGGTGTCTGCCACACCTCCACCGTCGCCCGGCTCGCCCCGGCGTGCTTGCTGACGTTCTGGAGCAGCTCGGAGACCGTGAAGTAGGCGATCCCCTCGATCGCGGCGGCCGGCCGGTACGGGAGATCGACCTCCACCTCCACCGGGACCGTGCAGCGGGAGGCGATCGCGGAGAGCGCCGCGTCCAGTCCCCGGTCGGTCAGGACGGCCGGATGGATGCCCCGCGCCAGATCGCGCAGCTCCTGGAGCGCCGTCTTCACCTCGCCGTGCGCCTCGCCGACCATGCGCGCCGCGGCCTCCGGGTCCTCCGCCAGCTTCTCCTTCGCCAGCCCCAGATCCATGGCCAGGGCCACCAGCCGGGCCTGCGCGCCGTCATGCAGATCGCGTTCGATGCGGCGCAGATCGGCGGCGGCCGTGTCGACCACCACCCCCCGGTCCGACTCCAGCTCCGAGACCCGGGAGGCCAGCCGCGACGGGCCCAGCAGCCCGGTCACCAGCAGCCGGTCCACGGTCGACAGGGCCCGTATCAGCCAGGGGGCGAAGAGCACCAGCACCAGCCCCACCACGGAGGTGCCGGCTATCTCGAACGGGGAGTCCAGAAAGTAGCCGCCCCCCGTGCCGTCGCTGTAGAGCGCGATGCCCGACTGGTCGAGATGGTCGTCGAACACCCCGTGCCACAGCGGGTATGAGAACAGCGCCCAGCCCACGGTCCAGAACGTCAGGGACACCACGAACGCGAACACCGCCCACGGGAAATGCAGGATCGCGTAGAGCAGATGGCGCCAGGACACCCCGCTCTTCAGCACCGCGCCGACCCAGGACATCAGCCCGCTCTTCGCGCCACGGGCCGGCGCCGGATCCGGTACGTCCAGCCCCAGCAGCGCCCGCGCCCGCGCCCGCTCCAGCATCCCGAAGCCGCGGCAGCCGGCCAGCCCCAACGCCAGCACGGGCACCCCGAGGAAGGTGATCAGCAGCCCCGCCCCGAGCGCGATGGTCGCCATCGCGTAGCCGAACAGCACCGCGCTGATCGGCAGGCTGAGCAGCAGATAGCCGAACTCGCGCCAGGTGCGCCCCTCGACCGGGGCGCGCAGGGCAGGCGGAAGGAAGTGGGGCCGCGACCGCGATCCGTAATCCAGGGCCATGGGTGTGATCCATTCTGCGAGCGGGCTGAAGGGGAGCAGAGAGGGTGGAGCGGGAGGGTGGAGCGGGAGCGGGAACGCAGGGTGCCGAGGATGAGCAGGGTCCTTGCTTCCCTGTCCTCCGTGTCCTCCGTGTCCTCCATGCTCCCGGCGCCGCGGCGCCCGCACCATGAGGCCGGTCGCACTCTTCACCCTGGGGTTTTCCCCACCCCCGAGGTGTGGTCGCGCCCCGCCCGCGGCCCCCGTCAGCCCTTTCCGCGCCGCCGCCACGGCAGCTCGGCCGTGACGATCGTCGGCCCGCCGGCCGGGGATTCCAGGACGAACAGACCGTCGACCGCGCCGAGCCGCTCGGACAGCCCGGCCATGCCCGTACCACCGTCCAGCCGCGCGCCCCCGCGCCCGTCGTCCCGCACCTGGATCAGCAGCCTGTCGTCCCGCCGCCACACCTCCACCGACGCCGACCGCGCCGCGCTGTGCTTGCTGACGTTCTGGAGCAGCTCGGAGACCGTGAAATACGCGATGCCCTCGATCGCCTCCGCAGGCCGCTCGGCCAGATCCACGGTCACCTTCACCGGGACCGTGCAGCGGGAGGCGATGGCGGACAGCGCCGCGTCCAGCCCGCGGTCGGTGAGCACGGCCGGATGGATACCGCGCGCCAGATCGCGCAGCTCCTGCAACGCGAGCTTCACCTCGCCGTGCGCCTCGTCCACCATGCTCGCCGCGGCCTCCGGGTCCTCCAGCAGCTTCTCCTTGGCGAGGCCGAGCCCCATGGCCAGGGCCACCAGCCGGGCCTGCGCGCCGTCGTGCAGATCGCGTTCGATGCGGCGCAGATCGGCGGCGGCCGTGTCGACCACCACCCCCCGGTCCGACTCCAGCTCCGCGATCCGCCGCTCCAGCTCGTCGGAGGGCGAGAGCAGCGCCCGCACCATCGCCCGGTCGACATTGCTGAGCCCGCGCGCCACATAGGGGAGGACCGGCCAGAACGCGACGAGACCGGTCAGCGTGACCGCGAACGTCAGCACACCCCAGGGCAGCCGGATGAACTCGTACAGCACGGTCCGCCAGGCCACCGGATCCTTCAGCCCGGCCCATATCCGGCCCAGAAGCCCGTCGGGGCGCCGGCCAGGACCGTACAGCGGACTCGGCTCGTCGATCCGTACCCCGAGCAGCTTGCGCGCCCGCGCCCGCTCCGCCCGGCCGAGCAGCCGCGCCCCCGCGAGCCCGCAGACCAGCCACGGCAGCCCGATCACCGTCACCGAGAGCCCCGCACCGGTGGAGACCGTGACCACCACATAGACGAAACCGACCAGGGAAGCCGGAAGGTTCACCAGGAGATGCGCGATCTCCTTCCAGGTGTGCCGGTCGAAGGCGAAGCGCACGGGCGGCGGACGATCATCGTCGGAAAGGCTGCTGCTCACGGTCATAAGCACCAAGCCTGCATGGAGCGGATGGCGCGCGCCATGGGGTGGCTGGGCCAGGCGAAGTAGGGATAACCCCACTATGCGGGACGCGGCTGCTTACCGAGTCTTTAACAGGGCCTAGACTCCCGTCCGTACAGATCGCCGAAACACATCGGCGCAGAAGTCGCAGAAGTCGCAGAAGTCGAAGAAGCCGCTACGAGGTCAGGGAGCGAGGGGCGGACGTGTCGCAACCGACCGTTCTCGCGTCGGACTACTTCCAGAGCTATTCAGTGGTCGGACTGCTCGCCGTGGTCGGCGTGCTGTTCGTCGCCGTCGCCTTCGGGGCGGGCCGGCTGCTGCGGCCGGTGGTGCCGACGCCGGAGAAACTGCTCACCTACGAATGCGGTGTGGACCCCGTGGGCGAGGGCTGGGCCCACACCCAGGTCCGCTACTACGTCTACGCGTTCCTCTACGTGGTCTTCGCCGTCGACTCGATCTTCCTGTTCCCCTGGGCGACCGTCTTCGCGGCCCCCGGGTACGGTGCCGCGACGCTGGTTGAGATGTTCATCTTCCTCGGCTTCCTGGCCGTAGGACTGCTCTACGCATGGAAGAAGGGCGTCCTGGAATGGACGTGACCCCCACTCCCGCCCCCGAACTCCTGCCGACCGTGCCCGCCGACGGTCCCGCCGGAGCCGGAGCCGGAGCCGGAGCCGGAGCCGCGATCGATGGCGGCGACGCGACCGGAAGCGGCAAACGGCTCGGTGTGCTCTCCCGGCTGGCTCCGCAGCCCATGAAGGTGGTCCTCAACTGGGGCCGCCGCTACAGCCTCTGGGTCTTCAACTTCGGACTCGCCTGCTGCGCCATCGAGTTCATCGCCGCCTCCATGGCCCGGCACGACTTCATCCGGCTCGGAGTGATCCCCTTCGCCCCCGGACCGCGCCAGGCCGACCTGATGGTCGTCTCCGGCACCGTCACGGACAAGATGGCGCCCGCCGTGAGGCGGCTGTACGAGCAGATGCCCGAGCCCAAGTACGTGATCTCCTTCGGCGCCTGCTCCAACTGCGGCGGCCCGTACTGGGACTCCTACTCCGTCACGAAGGGCGTCGACCAGATCATCCCGGTCGATGTCTACGTACCGGGCTGCCCGCCCCGCCCCGAGGCGCTCCTCCAGGGCATCCTGAAGCTCCAGGAGAAGATCGCCCGCGAATCGCTCGGCGAGCGCTACGCCTCGGCCGGCCGACCCTCGGCCGCCGCACTGCGCAGCGGACTGGTCACCCCGCCACCGCCGCCGGCCCCGAAGCCGGGGGAGGACGCCTCGTGAACGCGCACGACGATGACGTGAACGCCGAGAACGGCGACGCGCACGGCGACGACGTGACCGCGTACGACCGGCTGCCCGACGCCGCCGCCGAGATCTTCGGCGAGGGGGCCACGGCCGAGCGGGCGTACGACCTGCTGACGGTCGATGTCCCCGCCGAGTCCTGGATCCCCGCCCTCGAAACCGCCCGCGACCGGCTGGGCTGCACCTACTTCGACTGGCTGAGCGCGGTCGACGAGCCGGGCACCGGCTTCCGCGTCTGCGCCCATGTCGTCGCCCTGGACGGCGGTACGGTCCGCCGGCTGCTGGTCCGTACGACCGTCCCGCACGACGCGGCCGTCCTGCCCACGGCCGTCGGGGTCTACGCGGGCGCGGGCTGGCACGAGCGCGAGACGCACGAGATGTTCGGCGTCTCCTTCTCCGGCCATCCCCATCTCGTTCCCCTCCTCCTCCCGGAGGAGTTCGAGGGGTATCCGCTGCGCAAGGACTTCGTCCTGGCGGCCCGTGTCGTGAAGGCGTGGCCGGGTGCGAAGGAGCCGGGGGAGTCCGAGCACGGCGGCCCCAAGCGGCGCCAGATGCTCCCGCCCGGTGTCCCCGACCCGAACGAGTGGGGCCCGCTCAAGGGACAGTTGCCCCCGGCCCCGGCCCGCCCCGCCCGTGGGGCGCGCGCGGCGGGCGCCGGAGACGCGGGTGCCCGCGGCGCGACGGGCGACCGCCCGGTGCGCCGTGCGCGCAGCGTTTCGCAGGGCTCGGCGAGCCAGCAGCCGGAGGGCACGACTCCGGACGCGCCATGGCGCAAACCCCCTCCGGGCCAGGGCCCCGAGAGCGAGAGCCCTCGGAGCGTGAGCCCCGAGACCGAGAGCCCCGAGACCGAGGGCCCCCCGAGCGAGAGCCCCGAGAGCGACCGCCGCCCCGAAGGAGACGCGTGAACGACGTACTCGACGTCGCCCTCCGGCTGGTCGTCGTCTTCGCCGTGTTCCTGGTCGTTCCCCTCGTCGTCGGACAGACCGAGCACAAGGTGATGGCCCATATGCAGGGCCGTCTCGGCCCCATGCACGCGGGCGGCTTCCACGGCTGGGCCCAACTCGTCGCGGACGGCGTGAAGTTCGCGCAGAAGGAGGATGTGGTCCCGGCCAACGCCGACCGCCGTATCTTCCAGCTCGCCCCGGCCGTCGCCCTTCTCCCGTACCTCCTCGTGCTCGTCGCGATCCCCATCGGTCCGAGCGAGGGCGCGGTCGGCCAGGTCGTCGACGCGGGCATCTTCTTCGTGCTCGCCGTGATGGGCATCGGGGTGCTCGGCTCACTCATGGCGGGCTGGGCCTCCGCCAACAAGTTCTCCCTTCTCGGCGGCCTGCGTACCGCCGCGCAACTGCTCGCGTACGAACTGCCGATGCTGCTCGCCGCCGCCTCCGTCGCGATGGCGGCCGGCACCGTCTCCCTGCCCGGCATCCTCAATGCCTTCGAGTGGTGGTGGCTGCCCTGGCAGATCGTCGGTGCCCTGGTCTTCTTCGTCGCGGGGCTCGCGGAACTCCAGCGCCCGCCCTTCGACATGCCGGTCGCCGACTCCGAGATCATCTTCGGCGCCTACACCGAATACACGGGTCTGCGCTTCGCGCTCTTCCTGCTCGCCGAGTACGCGGGCATCGTCGTCCTCTGCGGACTGACCACCGTCCTCTTCCTGGGCGGCTGGCACGGTCCGCTCGGCGCCGAAGAACTCGGCTGGGTCTGGACGCTCCTCAAGACGGCCGTGCTCGCGTTCGTCGTCATCTGGCTGCGCGTGAGCTACCCGCGGCTGCGCGAGGACCAGCTGCAGAAGCTCGCCTGGACCGTTCTCATCCCCCTCGCCCTCGCGCAGATCGCGCTCACCGGCATCGTGAAGGTGGCGATCAACTAGTGGCCCCCTCGTTTCCCGGCTCCGGCCTGGCCAAGGGCCTGGCCGTCACCCTGCGGACGATGACCAGGAAGACCGTCACGCACCAGTACCCCGAAGCGCAGCCCGAACTCCCGCCCCGCACCCGTGGCGTGATCGGACTGTTCGAGGAGAACTGCACGGTCTGCATGCTCTGCGCCCGTGAGTGCCCCGACTGGTGCATCTATATCGACTCCCACAAGGAGACGGTCCCGGCCGCCGTCCCCGGTGGCCGCGAGCGCAGCCGCAATGTCCTCGACCGGTTCGCGATCGACTTCGCACTCTGCATGTACTGCGGTATCTGCATCGAGGTCTGTCCTTTCGACGCACTCTTCTGGTCGCCGGAGTTCGAGTACGCGGAGACGGACATCCGTGAGCTGACCCACGAGCGGGACAAGCTCCGGGAGTGGATGTGGACGGTGCCCGCGCCGCCCGCCCTCGACCCGGCCGCCGAGGAGCCGAAGGAGCTCGGCGCCGCCCGCAAGACCGCCGAGAAGCTCGCGACGGCGGCGCAGCGGGAGCGGGAACAGGAGGCGGGCGAGTGAGCCTCGCAGCGCACGGCTTCCTGTCGCCCAGCGGGGTCGAGATCGCCTTCCTCCTCGTCGGTCTGGTCACCTTCGGCGCGGCCCTCGTGACCGTCACGACGAAACAGCTGGTACACGCGGCCCTCTGGCTGGTCGTCACGCTCGGTGGTCTGGCCGTCGAATATCTGCTGCTCACGGCGGAGTTCATCGCCTGGGTGCAGGTCCTGATCTATCTCGGTTCCGTGGTGGTCCTCCTCCTCTTCGGGCTCATGCTCACCAAGGCGCCCATCGGCCGCTCCCCGGACGCCGACTCGGGCAACCGCCCGGTCGCCCTCGCGGTCGCCGTCGTCGCGGCCGTGTCCCTGGTCTGGGTGGTCGTCGACGCGTTCCGTACGACCTGGATCGACCTGGACGGGCCGGCCCAGGGCTCCACCGAAGTGACCGGCCACTTCCTGTTCCGCAACTGGGTGCTGCCCTTCGAGGCGCTCTCCGTGCTCCTGCTGGCCGCGCTCGTCGGCGCGATCGTGCTCTCCCGCAAACGCGGCGCCACCGCGAAGAACGGCACCGCGAAGAACAGCGCCACGAAGAACGGCACCGCCGCCAGCAACAGCCGTAGCGGTAAGGAGCAGCGCTGATGCATCTCGCCTATCCCGCCGTGCTCGCGGCCCTCCTGTTCTGCACCGGGCTGTACGGAGTGCTCGCGCGACGCAACGCGATCCTCGTCCTGATGTCCGTCGAACTGATGCTCAACGCCGTCAACCTCAATCTGGTCGCCTTCGACGTCTGGCTCCGCGACACCCTGCACGCCGGCCAGGCGCTCACCCTCTTCGTCATCGCCATCGCCGCCGCGGAGATCGGCATCGGCCTGGCGATCGTCCTGATGGTCTACCGCAACCGCGGCACCTCGGACATCGACCGACTCCGCGACACCGCGGAAGGCCCCGGCAGCTCCGGGGGCGCCGGGTCGGAAGCGACCGACGCCACCCCGGCGCAGAAGGCTGAGGCCACCGCGTGACCACCACGACCCTCGCCGTCCTCGTCCCCCTCCTGCCCTTCCTGGGCGCCGTCGCCGGGCTGCTGCTCGGCCGCGTCTCACCCGGGTTCGTACGCCCGCTGGCCATCCTGCCGACCCTGGCCGCCGCGGCGTTCGCCATCGCCGTGGCCGTACGCCAGGGCGGCGGCGACGGTGCCGGGAAGGCGCCGCTGGCCGCCGCGACCCAGCTCACCCCCACCGGCTCGGTCCCCATCGACCTCGCCCTGTACATCGACGGCTTCGCGGCCCTGGTCGCCGTCCTCGTCGGCGTCGTCGCGTCATGCGTGCAGATCTACTCCACGGGCTATCTGCGCGGCGACGCGCGCTACCCCTCGTACGCCGCCCTGGTCTCGCTCTTCACCTCCGCCATGCTGCTCGTCGTCTACTCCGGCGATCTGATGGTGCTGCTGGTCGGCTGGGAGATCATGGGCATCTGCTCGTACTTCCTCGTCGGCCACTACTGGGAGACCCCCGAGGCGCGCGCCGCCTCCCTCAAGGCCTTCCTCATCACCAAGCTCGGCGATGTCCCCTTCCTGATCGGGCTGTTCGCGCTCGCCTCCGACGCCGGCACGTTCCGCATCACCGGCGTGCTGAAGACCGTCGCCGACGGCGGCCTCGACCACCCCACGCTGATCGCGCTGCTGCTGCTCGCGGGCGTGGCCGGAAAGTCCGCGCAGTTCCCGCTGCACACCTGGCTACCCGACGCGATGGCGGGCCCCACACCCGTCTCCGCGTTGATCCACGCCGCGACGATGGTCGCCGCCGGTATCTACTTCGTGGCCCGGCTCCTCCCCGTCTTCGCCGCCTCGGCCGCCGCGCTGGTGGTGCTCGCCGTGATGGCCGCGATCACGATGGTCGGCTCGGCGCTCGCCGCCCTCGCCCAGGACGACATCAAGCGGGTCCTCGCCTACTCGACCATCGGCCAGCTCGGCTATATGTCGGGCGCCCTGGCCGTGGGCGACCGGGGCGCGGCCGTCTTCCATCTCATCGCGCACGGCGCGTTCAAAGCGCTCCTCTTCCTCGGTGCCGGTGTGATCATCCATGCCGCCGGCACCAACTCCCTGGCCGCCATGTCCCGGATGCGCGGCCTCGCGCGGCGCATCCCGGACGCCTACTGGACGGTGACGGTCGCCCTCCTCGCGCTCGCCGCGATCCCTCCCTTCGCCGGCTTCTTCTCCAAGGAGTCCGTCCTCGTCGCCGCCGAGCACACGGCCCTCGGCGAATCCGGCGGCGCCGCCCCCGGAGCCGCCGGCTGGACCGTGCTGATCGCCGGACTGCTCACCGCCCTCCTCACCGCCGCCTACGCGGCCCGCCTCTGGCTGCTGGCCTTCCGCGGCCGGGGCGCCGAGGTCCCCGACTACGGCAAACAGCCCCTCGCCATGAACGCCGTCCTGTGGGTGCTCGCCATCCCCTCCATCGGTCTCGGCCTGGCCATCGGCTATCTCCCCGGCTGGTTCGACGGACACAGCCTCGCCCCGAACCTCACCACGTCCGTCCTGGGCACGGGCGTCGCGCTCGTCGGCGGTCTGCTCACCTACGGCTGCTGGCGGCACACCTCGGCGCTGGCCTCCCGTACGCCGATCGGGGCCGTCGTCCCCCACCCCGACACGGAGCCCGCCCTCGCGGAGAGGGAGGCCATCGAGATCCACACCCAGGTGTACGGCTCGATCGCGGGCGCCCCCGACCCCGCGGACCCCGCCCGCCTCCTGCTGGGACCGCTCCACCGCCACGCGGCCGTCGGCTTCCACCTCGACGCCGTCTACCACCGGCTGTTCGTACGCCCCGTCCTGGCGGCCGCCCAGCTGGTCCGCTTCCTCGACCGCGAGGTCGTCGACACGTACGTACGTGCCGCGGGCACCGGCACCGGCTGGCTCGGCGCCGCCGTACGCCGCGCCCAGACCGGGAACGTGCAGACCTACCTCAGCGCCCTGCTGGCCGGCTCCGTCGTCCTGGCGATCGCCGCCGTACTCGTCGCCGCCGGAGCGTGAGCCGTGATCGATATCAGTGAGTCCGTGATGCAGTTCCTTCTCGCGTTGATCGTCGTCGGGCCGCTCGTCGGGGCCGTCGCGGCACTCCTCCCGGCCCCGCCCGGACTGCGTGGCAAGAGCCCCGACCAGGCCGTGCTGCGCCACGGCGTGACCGTGACCGGCGTGATCCTCATCGCCGCGATCGTCCTGGCACTCGGCTTCGACCATGACCAGCCGTCAAAGACGCAGGCCACCACGGACATCAGCTGGATCGCGGCGCTGGACGTGCGGATCCACCTCGGCGTCGACGGCATTTCCCTCCCCCTTCTGGTCCTGACCGCGCTGCTGACCTTCCTCTGCGCGCTCTACAGCTACTTCAAGATGCCCCCGGGCCCCTCTCCCAAGGGGTTCGTGGCCTTGCTGCTCGTGCTGGAGTCCGGCACGCTCGCCACCTTCGCCGTCCTCGACCTCCTGCTGTTCTTCCTGGCCTTCGAGATGGTGCTGATCCCGATGTACTTCCTCATCGCCCGCTGGGGCGGCTCGGAAGGCGTCACCGGCGGCAGGCAGGCCGCCGCCTGGAAGTTCATCCTCTATACGCTGCTCGGCTCCGTGGTCATGCTGCTCGGCCTGCTGCTGATCGGGCTCAACGCGGGCACATTCGACATGGTGGCACTCGCCACTGACAACGGCCGCGGGCTCAGCACATCCGTGCAGCTCATCGCCGTTCTGACGATCGGCCTCGGCCTCGCGGTCAAGACCCCGATGTGGCCGCTGCACAGCTGGCTGCCCGACGCCCACACCGCCGCCCCGACCGTCGGCTCGGTGCTCCTGGCCGGCGTGCTGCTCAAGATGGGTACGTACGGCTTCGTCCGTATCGTCCTGCCCATCGCCCCCGACGGCATGCGGACCTTCGCGCCCTACCTCGCCGCCTTCGCGGTCGTCGGCATCATCTACGGCTCCCTGGCCTGCCTCGCCCTGGCCAAACAGGGCGCGGGCGGCGACCTCAAACGGCTGATCGCGTACTCCTCCGTCGGCCACATGGGCTTCGTCCTGCTCGGCATCGCGAGCATGACGCCCACCGGCGTCAACGGCGCGCTCTTCGCCAACATCGCCCACGGCCTCATCACCGGCCTGCTGTTCTTCCTGGTCGGAGCGGTCAAGGAGCGGTACGGCAGCGCCGACCTCGACACCCTCGCCGGAGCGACGGGCGCCGCGCTCTACGGCCGCGCCCCCCGCCTCGGCGGTCTGCTCGCCTTCGCGGCCGTCGCCTCCCTCGGCCTGCCCGGCCTCGCCGGGTTCTGGGGCGAGATGCTCGCGATGTTCGGGGCCTTCGACCCCGCGGAGGGGCTGAGCCGCCCCGCCTTCCTCACCTTCATGGTGATCGCCGGCTTCGGCACGCTGCTCACCGCCGCGTATCTGCTGATCGTCGTACGCCGCGTCTGCATGGGCGCGCAACCGCGGGAAGCGCCGAAGGACGCCTCGCGGGAGGCCCCGAAGGAAACGCCGGGAGGATCCCCGCGGGAGGCGCCGCGGGCCGGAGCGCCGGAGCCCGCGCGCATCGCCGACGTCCAGACCTATGAGTTCGCCGCCTGGACCCCGCTCGTCGTCCTCACCGTCCTCGCCGGACTCTGGCCCGCGGTCCTGCTCGGCCTCACCGACCCCGCCGTGCAGAAGCTCCTCTCAGGAGGCAAGTCGTGAACGTGGCCGCCGAGAGCGCCGCCGCCGGCGCCAGCCTCGTCCAGTCGATCGACTGGCTCGCGATCGCGCCTCCCACCATCACGGCGGTCGTCGCCCTGATCGTGCTGGTCGCCGATCTCTTCGTACCTGAGCACCGCAAGCCGCTCCTCGGCGGAATCGCGATCGCCGGTCTCGTCGCCGCGCTCCTCACCCTCCTCCCGCTGCGCGCCGGCGACCGCTCCACGTTCTGCCTCACCACCGAGGCCGACGTGTGCAGCTACACCGCCGACCACTTCGCCCTGGTCATCCAGCTGCTGGTGCTCGGCGGGGCGCTGCTCACCGCGCTGATCTCGCTCCACGACAGCCGGAAACTCCCGATGGGGGAGTACTGGTTCCTGCTGCTCGCCTCGGCCGCAGGCGCCGCGCTGCTGCCCGCCTCGCGTGATCTCGCCACCCTCGTCGTCGCCCTCGAAGTGGCGTCGCTGCCCGCGTTCGCCCTCGTCGGGCTGCGGCGCGGCGACCGCCTCTCCTCCGAGGCCGCGCTGAAGTTCTTCCTCTCGTCGGTGACCGCGACCGCCGTGATGCTGCTGGGCGTCAGCTTCGTGTACGCCGCGACCGGCACCCTCCACCTCACCCGGATCGCCGCGGAACTGAGCCATGTCCCCGGCCAGCTGGACACCCTCGCCAAGGCGGGCGTCGCCCTCACGCTCGTCGGCTTCGCCTTCAAGACGGCCGCGGCTCCGTTCCACTTCTGGGTCCCCGACACCTATGTGGGCGCGCCCCTGCCCATCGCCGCGTACCTCTCCGTCGTCGGAAAGGCGGTCGGCTTCTCCGGCCTCATCCTGGTGACCGTCATCGCGTTCCCCACGTACCGGGACGTATGGGGCCCGGTCCTCGCGGTCGTCGCCGCGCTCACCATGACCCTCGGCAACGCCGCGGCGGTGCGGC
Source organism: Streptomyces sp. NPDC039430 (assembly GCF_055639435.1). NCBI lineage: Bacteria > Bacillati > Actinomycetota > Actinomycetes > Kitasatosporales > Streptomycetaceae > Streptomyces > Streptomyces sp. NPDC039430. The sequence goes on from NZ_JBVKAK010000002.1 coordinate 13,485, forward strand.
AGTCGGCCACTCGCGCGAACAGCGCGGTACGGCTGCTGGCCTGGTCGTCCGTGGGGCAGGCGGGCTATCTTCTGGTGCCGATCGCCGCCGCGGCGTACGCGGGCGGGGACCGGATCGGCTCCACCGTCGCGTACGCCCTGATGTACGCCGTCGTGAACCTCGGGGCCTTCGCGGTCGTCGCGCTGGTGGCCCGTACGCGGCCGCTGAACCGGCTCGCCGACTACCAGGGCCTCTACGCGCGGCGGCCCCTCGTGGCCCTCGCGATGGGCTTCTTCCTGCTCTGTCTCGCCGGGCTGCCGCCGGGCATCATCGGCCTGTTCGCCAAGGTCACGGTCTTCTCGGCGGCGGTCGACGCGGGCCTCGGCTGGCTGGCCGTCGTCATGGCCGCCAATGTGGTGATCGCGCTGTACTACTACCTCCAGTGGACGGCGGCCCTCTTCCGCGAGCCGGAGCCGGAGTCGGAGCCGCAGTCCGAGGCCGCGGGCGCGGGCGCGGCTCGGGAGGCCGGTACCGGCGCGGCGGAAGCCGGCGGCAGGACTCCCCGGACCCCCGGCGTGGTCCCGGACGGCGGAGGCGACCGGGTGGCCATCGGCCGGCCCCCCGCGGCCGTCGCCGTCGCGATCGCGCTCACAGCCGCCGCCGGTGTCGCCCTCTCCGGGGTGCCCCAGCTCGTCCTGCGCTTCGCCGGCACCGGCCTGTTCTGAGCCCCTTCGGACCCCGTAGCGCCCCCGTAAGGACCGCGGGTACCGGCCCCGTGCGCCGGGTCGCGCGGCACCGCGCCCGCGCCCCCTCCCGCACCACCGCCACCCGGACGGCGTACGCCCCTGTCCGGCGCAACAAGGGAACCCGTGCCGCCCGCCTGGCGTTGACCAGTACGGAAGGGTCCACTGAAGAGTGGAGCAGCACCAGCAAAGGGTTCCCCTGCCGCACCACTTGGAGGGCGTACCGTGCACCGCCGGCACAACGGGCTCAGGACCGCCGTACTCCTCGGGGGACTGTCCGCACTCATCATCGCGATCGGCAGTTTCTTCGGCAGTACGGGTCTGATCGTCGCGCTCGTCGTGGCGATCGGCACGAACGCGTACGCCTACTGGAACAGCGACAAACTGGCCCTGCGCGCCATGCGCGCGCGCCCCGTCAGCGAGTTCGAGGCGCCTCAGCTCTATCGCATCGTCCGCGAGCTCTCGACCGCCGCCCGCCAGCCCATGCCACGGCTCTACATCTCGCCCACCCAGGCCCCCAACGCCTTCGCCACCGGCCGCAACCCGCGCAACGCCGCCGTCTGCTGTACGGAAGGCATTCTCCAGATCCTGGACGAGCGTGAGCTGCGCGGAGTCCTCGGCCATGAGCTGAGCCACGTCTACAACCGGGACATCCTGATCTCGTCCGTCGCCGGAGCCCTCGCCTCGGTGGTGATGTTCCTGGTGAACTTCGCCTGGCTGATTCCCTTCGGCCGGTCGGACGACGACGACGGCCCCGGGATCTTCGGCATGCTGCTGATCATGATTCTGGGCCCGCTCGCGGCCTCGGTCATCCAGCTGGCGGTGAGCCGCTCGCGGGAGTACGAAGCCGACGCGTCGGGTGCCCAGATCACCGGCGACCCGCTCGCTCTGGCCAGTGCGCTGCGTAAACTGGACGCCGGGACGAAACAGCTTCCGCTGCCTCCCGAGCCACGGATCGAGACCGCGAGCCACATGATGATCGCGAACCCCTTCCGTCCCGGGGAGGGGGTCTCGAAGCTGTTTTCCACGCACCCGCCGATGGCGGAGCGCATCGCCCGACTGGAACAGATGGCAGGTCGCCGACCATGAAGACAATCCTGAACGTCATCTGGCTCGTTCTGTGCGGTTTCTGGATGTGCCTCGGGTATCTGCTGGCGGGCGCGCTGCTCTGCGTCACGATCATCGGCATCCCCTTCGGGGTGGCCGCGTTCCGTATCGGTTTCTACGCCCTGTGGCCCTTCGGCTATCGCGCGGTCGACCGCCACGACGCGGGCGCGCCCTCGTGCGTCGGCAATGTGCTGTGGCTGGTTCTCGCCGGCTGGTGGCTCGCGCTCGGCCATGTCCTCACCGGCATCGCCCTCTGCGTCACGATCATCGGAATCCCGCTGGGCCTGGCCAACTTCAAGCTGATTCCGCTCTCGCTGATGCCGCTCGGCAAGGAAATCGTCCCCACCGACGAGCCGTTCGCGGGCCGCTGACCCCGGGGACCATCTGCTGTGATGCCAGGTGCAACCGCAACCCGCCCATACAGCGTCTTCCTGGACACGACTGTTTGACGGCGTGAAGGGCAGGTTCAAGACATGGGTGTCATCAGCTGGATCATTCTAGGACTTCTCGCCGGGGCCGCCGCCAAGATCCTTCTCCCGGGCCGGGACCCGGGCGGACTGATCGGTACGACCCTCATAGGCATCGCGGGCGCCTTCATCGGTGGCTGGATCTCGGCCCGTTGGCTCGACCATCCCATCAGCAAGGACTTCTACGACGGGCCGACGTGGATCTCGGCCATCGGCGGCGCTCTTGTCCTGCTCGTTCTCTACCGGCTTATTTTCGGCCACTCCCGCTCGCGCTGACACCGCCCCGCCGCCTGCCGACCCCGCCGGCCCCGTCGGCCTCGCGCCCGTCGGCTCCGCTACACGAGACCGGTCTCGCGCAGGGTGATGTTCAGCCGCCCGCCGCGCAGACCCGTGGCCGGGTCGGCCGTACCCGGATAGACCTTGGGCACACCGTGGTACGCGAACCGCGACGGTCCCCCGAAGACGAAGAGGTCCCCGGAGGAGAGTTCGACATCCGTGTACGGCCGCCCCCGGCTCTCCGTGTTGCCGAAGCGGAAGACACACCGGTCGCCGATGCTCAGGGACACCACCGGCGCCCCCGACCTCTCGTCCTTGTCCTGGTGCATCCCCATCTTCGCGCCGCCCTCGTAGAAGTTGATCAGCGCCGTGTCCGGGGTGTACGCCGCGCCAGCCGTCGGCTCGTCGTACGCCTCGACCAGCGCCTCGCGCCCCAACTCGACGAGCCAGTCCGGGAACTCCGCCACCCGCGCGCCGTTCACATCGCCCGCGGTACGGGTGTACGCGTACGGCTGCCAGTGCCAGCCCACGCAGACGGTCTGTACGGACATCACACCGCCGCTCGGCAGCACCGTGTGCCGGATCGGCACCGGCCCCCGCGCCCAGCCCCGGCAGGCGTCCACCAACTCCCGCTGGCGCGCATCGGACAGCCACGCGGGCACATGCACGGCGCCGGGAGCGACGACGGCTCGCGGCCTCGGGAACAGTTCCCCGCTCATCACGGCTCCCCGTTCATCACAGCTCTCCGCTCGTCACGGATTCCCGCTCATCTCACCAGCGCGCCCTCCAGGCCGAGGAGCCGCTCCTTGCGGTCCACTCCGCCCGCGTACCCCCGCAGCGCCCCGTCCGCGCCGATCACCCGATGACACGGCCGTACGACAAGCAGCGGATTCCGTCCGATCGCCGTCCCCACGGCCCGTACCCCGGCCCCGGACGAGCCGACCTGCCCGGCGATCTGCCCGTACGTCACGGTCGCGCCGTACGGAATGGCGTCCACCGCCTGCCAGACCCGCCGCTGGAAGTCCGTACCGCTCTGCGCGTACTCGACGCGGAACCGCGTCAGCGTGCCCTCGAAGTACGCCCTGAGCTGCCCGGCGATCTCCTCGAACGCCTCGGGCGCCAGGACCCATCCGTCCTGGACGACGGCCGCGCCCTTCTGTCCCGGCAGGGAGAGCGAGGCGAGCGCGACGCCGCCCTTCGCGGTGGCGGACTCCTCGCCGACGAGCAGCAGTTCGCCCAACGGGCTGTCGAACGTCGTGTACATGGTCCCGGTCCCGGTCATCACTCATCCCTCTCCTCGCAGCGTGCTCAGCTGTCGTGCTCAGCTGTCCACGAGCCGCGTTCCGGTCGCGTACAGCCGCTACGAGTAACGAGTCTCCGCCCTCCGAACCGCCGTGGCTGGCGGAATTCGGACAGCACGCCCGACCGGTGGCGTCCGGGGCGGGAGCGGAGCGCCCGCCCCGCGCCCATGACTCCCGCGTCCTCCTACGTCACCGGTCGGTCCGTGTCACCGGTAGTTCACGAACTGCAGCGCGAAGTCGAAGTCGTGCCCCTTGAGCAGGGAGATCACGGTCTGCAGGTCGTCGCGGCTCTTCGAGCTGACCCGCAGCTCGTCGCCCTGCACCTGCGCCTTGACGCCCTTGGGGCCCTCGTCACGGATGATCTTCGCGACCTTCTTGGCGTTGTCCTGGGAGATGCCTTCCTCGATCGACGCGAAGATCTTGTACTCCTTGCCGGACAGCTGGGGCTCGCCCGCGTCCAGCGTCTTGAGCGAGATCCCGCGCTTGATCAGCTTGGACTGGAAGACGTCGAGGATCGCGCTGACCCGCTCCTCCGAGTTCGCCTGCATGAGGATCTTCTCGCCGGACCAGCCGATCGAGGCGCCGACGTTCTTGAAGTCGTAACGCTGCGCGATCTCCTTCGAGGCCTGGTTGAGTGCGTTGTCGATCTCCTGCCGCTCGACCTTCGAGACGATGTCGAAACTGGAGTCGGCCATGTCCTGTGGCTCCTTGTAATCGGTGCTGTTCGGGTGCTCATCGCATGCTCGCTGCGGCGTCTGGACACCGCCGGTCGCTGCCGCAAAGCCTAGTCACCCACACCCGACTAGAGTGCTGATCAATCCGGTGGCGGAGCACCCCCGCGCATCGGGTATCGTTTACGTCGTTGCCACGGAGCACCGCCCACAGCGGCTTCTCCAGAAGGCAGCGAACATCCCATGGCGGTGTGCCCGAGTGGCCAATGGGAGCGGACTGTAAATCCGTCGGCTTAGCCTACCCAGGTTCGAATCCTGGCGCCGCCACGCGATAAAAATGGCCCCCGGTCTGCGGAAACGCAGACCGGGGGCCATTTCTCGTGGGCCGGCGTCAGCCCTTGGGCCGAGGGGAGGGGTTCGCGGTGGACTCCCCGGACTGTGTGCGGGGAGTCGGAGCGTTCTCGGCCGGTCCGGCGGAGAGGTACGTCCTGCGAACGGTGCCGGCCTCGCCCCCAGGGCTTGCCCGAAGGACCGATATCGCTTCCAGCAGTCGGGAGGTCCTGGGTTCGATGATCACGCGACTGCTGCCGTACCCCATCTTCAGTTCAATGGCGGTGCCCTGGCGTCCCGCACTGTCCTTGACACTGCCGGCCAGACGCACATGCGGGATGCCGGCGAGGACCTCGTAGAGCGCCGCCGCACGCAGCCGGGGGCCGGCGGGTGCGCGCGACGTGCCGCGGTCCACGTCGTACGTACCGCGGCTTGCGAAGGCCCGGAGCCATACCTCCGCCAGCAGATCGTCCGCGGCGCCCGGCGCCCGGCGCGAGAGATAGCCGTGCAGCGCCCCTGAATGCCGTACCACCAACAGCTCGAACGCCGCCGGCTCCCGTATCGAGCGGGTGAGCAGATCTTCGTCCGTTTCCACCGGACCTCCCATCGGCACCGCCTGGACAGCGGCCTCACCCTGTACTTGTCGCCAAGGCCCGGGAGCGTTCGCGGCCGGACGGCCGGCCGGACGGGGCACACGAGCGCGCCCGTCCGGGCCGCGACCCCCGTCCGGGCCGGGCTACTCGTTCAGGTCGGCGAGCCGGAACGCCAGCTCCGTCTCCCAGTTGGCCGGGTCAGGCTCCACCCGTGGGTCGGTCTTGTACGACTCCAGCCGGCAGCCCCAGTGCTCCACCCCGTCGACGACGGTCATGTCCCACTCCAGCCCCTCGTGCGCCGCCCACTCGCGCAGCGCCCGGGTCACCGCCAACAGCCCTTCGAAATGGCCGAGGTGAGTGAGCGTCGCGTAGTGGCCGGCGGGCAGCGTCCCGACGCGGATCTCGCCCTCCGGCTCCGGCGCCGACACCAGCGGGACGCCGGCCTCCACCTCCGACTCGCCGTCCATGTCGACGGTCCGGTAGCGGAAGAACGGCGCCCCCGCCGGCTCCAGGCCCTGGCCGAGCACCCAGCCGATGACCTCGGGCAGCCGGTCGGCGATCGTCGGGAACTCGTCCATCCGCACGGATTTCCCGATGGCGACGTACGGCTGCTCGCCTCGTCGGACGATCTTCGGCAGGTTCACGGCGCGCTCCGGTCCATGTCCTCGATGTCCTCGATCACGTTCCGCACGCTCAGGTCCTCGTTCATGGGAACAAGGACCGCCGCGGGGCACGGAACTCATCGTCCCTCCGCCGCCTTCACCGCCTCGGCCACCGGCACCGTCCCGCCGATCAGTTCCAGCGTCCGCCCCGCGGTCCCCGTGGTCCTCACCAACTCGGCCAGCACCGCCGCCACATCGTCGCGCGGCACGGGCCCCCGCCCCGTCGACTCCGCGAGCCGTACGAGCCCCGTCCCCGGGTCGTTCGTCAGCATCCCCGGCCGCAGGATCGTCCAGTCGAGCCCGGACCTGGACCGTACGTACGCGTCCGCCGCGCCCTTGGCCCGCAGATACGCGTCGAAGACCTCATCGCCTTGGTGATCCGGGTTGGCGCCCATGGACGAGACGACGACATGACGGCGTACGCCCGCGCGCTCGGCGGCGTCCGCGAAGAGGACCGCCGCGCCCTTGTCCACCGTCTCCTTGCGGGCCGCTCCGCTCCCGCCGCCCGCACCCGCGGCGAACACCGCCGCGTCCGCGCCCTTCAGCACCTCGGCCACCTCCTCGACGGAGGCGGACTCCAGGTCCAGGACGACCGGTTCGGCGCCGGCGTCGCGCAGATCCGCCGCCTGGGCGGGGTCGCGGATGATGCCCGCGGCCTCGTCTCCGCGTGCGGCGAGCAGGCGCTCCAGCCGCAGCGCGATCTGACCATGTCCTCCGGCAATCACGATTCGCATGCTCACGACCGTACGTCCGGCGGCCGTTCGCCGCTCATCCGCCATCCCGCTCAGGGACCGGGGTTGCCCAGGACGGACCGTCCCTGCCGGGGCAGTTCCAGCGCGACGGCCGCCGCCGAGTCGCAGTACTCCCGTACAGCGCTCGTCCGCGCCACCACCCGCCCGCGGTGGATGACGATCCTGCTGTACGCGAGGGACAGCACGCCCTCGATCCGCTCCCCGCGTACCGCCAGCAACTCCGCCGGAAAGCCCGCCTCGACCCGTACCGCGGGCAGCCCCATCGCCGCCCGCGCGGCCCCGCTCACCGCGTCGTACGCCTCCGCCGCCCGCATGCCGCCCTGCGACGCGAGCAGGTAGGCGGCCTCCAGCGGATCCCCGCGCCCGACCGGGTTCGACACGTCCCGCAGCGCCCCGCTGCCCGCCGCGATCCGCACCCCGGCCGCCCGCAGCAGCTGTACGGGGGCGACGCCGCGCTCGGCGTCCGGCAGCCCGGAGCCCCGTGACTCCGCGCCCGGCGGCCGCGTGGCCCGCCGGTCCGCGTCCACCCGCTCCACATCCGTACGTTCCACGCCTCCGCAGCCGCCCTGCGGCAGACAGACCACCGTCACACCGGCCGCCGCCAGTTGCCCGGCGGCCCGCGCCGCCGTCCCGGCGGGCAGTCTGGCCAGCCCCGCGCACGGCCCGAGCGTCACCCCGGGCCGCAGGCCGCCCGCCATCGCGGCGAGCCGGGCGAGCCGGACCGGATCGTCACCGTCCGTATGCAGATCGACGGGGCAGCCGTGCTCGGCCGCGATCCCCAGCACCGCTTCCGCGTACCCGGCCGGATCCGGGTCCAGATCGGGGCAGCCGCCCACCACCCCCGCGCCCATCTTCACCGCGTCCCGCAGCATCGCGAGCCCGTCGGCGCCCGCGAGGCCCGTCAGCAGGCGCGGTACGGCGACGGCGGTCAGATCGGCGAGACCGCGCAGCGAACGGCGGGCCTGGAGCACCGCCTCCATGCGGCCCAGCTCCTGCGCGTCCCCGATCCGTACGTGGGAGCGCAGCGCGGTCGCGCCGTGACCGAGCTGGAGCAGGGCGGCCTCGGTGGCGCGGCGCTGCACGTCCTCGGGGGAGTAGGAGCCCGGTCCGTCGGGGGTGAGCGCGGTGAGGGCGGTGTCACTGTGGGCGTGCGGCTCGGCCGGCGCCGGGAGCAGCAGATAGCCGGCCAGATCCAGCCGGGTGCCGTACGCGGCGAGACTGCCCGCCGTGCCCACGGCCTCGATCCGGCCCGAGCTGAGCCGTACGTCCACGGTGCGGCCGTCGGTGAGACGGGCGCCGCACAGGACGAGCGCGGTGGTGTCCGCCGGGGCTCCGTCGGACGGCTGCGGCTGCGGCTGGCTGTCGGGCATCGGGCTCCTGGTGAGGGCTTTCTGGTCGGACTCCGGCGTGCAAGATCACGCAGCGTGAGTCGAGCCTAGGGGCGCCTCGGCCGGCGTTCGAGGAGGAGCGCAATAGTCGTACCGGCGAGCCCACCAGTGGCGTACGGGACACCGCGGGACGCGTGGGGTGAGGGGCGGGAAAACGGATTTGGGCGATCGGCAACCGACCGTGTAATGTCTTCATCGCTCGCCCCAATAGCTCAGTCGGTAGAGCGTCTCCATGGTAAGGAGAAGGTCTACGGTTCGATTCCGTATTGGGGCTCAGATGTTCGGTGATCCTCGCCCTCGGGCGAGGAGATCCAACATCGAAGCGGTGTAGCTCAGTCGGTAGAGCAAGCGGCTCATAATCGCTGTGTCACCGGTTCAAGTCCGGTCACCGCTACACAAAGTAGCCGATTGTGGGGTCGGTCCTTCGATCGGCTACTCTTTTCTGCGTTCATCCGTTCATCCGTTGTCCGTCCAAGGAGCACTCACGTGGCTGCCACCGACGTCCGCCCGAAGATCACGCTGGCCTGCGTGGAGTGCAAGGAGCGGAACTACATCACCAAGAAGAACCGGCGTAACAACCCGGACCGTCTTGAGATGAAGAAGCACTGCCCGCGCTGCAACTCGCACACCGCGCACCGCGAAACGCGCTGAATCAGGCTCGTATGCGAGGCCGTCCCCGGTTGGGGACGGCCTCGTGTCGTTTCCTTGTCCACATCAGGGTCTCCAGGTCTCCAGCAGACCTGTGGTCATCTACATCAGGAGGGAGCGAGTCAGTGGCGCTCGATCAGTCCTTCGTGGGGCGGAGCTATCCGCCCACCGCGCCGTACGAAGTCGGCCGGGAGAAGATCCGCGAGTTCGCCGAGGCGGTGGGCGACCCGAATCCGGCGTACATCGATCTGGAGGCCGCCAAGGCCCTCGGGTACTGCGATGTGATCGCGCCGCCGACCTTCGTGTTCGCGATCACCTTCAAGGCCGCGGGTGACGTCATCGCCGATCCGCAGCTGGGTCTGGACTACAGCCGCGTGGTGCACGGCGACCAGAAGTTCGCGTACACCCGTCCCGTGCGGGCGGGCGACCGGCTGAGTGTCACGTCGACCATCGAGGCGATCAAGTCCCTGGCCGGGAACGACATCATCGACGTCCGTGGTGAAGTGCATGACGAGGCCGGCGGGCATGTCGTGACCGCGTGGACCAAGCTGGTGGCACGCGCCGCCGAGGAGGCGTGAGGCCGGTGACCGCGAAGATCGGCTACGACGAGGTCGAGATCGGTACGGAGCTGCCGGCCCGCAGCTTCCCCCTCACGCGCGCGACGCTGGTGCGGTACGCGGGCGCCTCCGGGGACTTCAACCCGATTCACTGGAACGAGAAGTTCGCCAAGGAGGTCGGACTCCCGGACGTGATCGCGCACGGCATGTTCACCATGGCCGAGGCGATCCAGGTGGTGACCGACTGGGTGGGCGATCCGGGAGCCGTCGTCGAGTACGGAGTCCGCTTCACCAAGCCGGTCGTGGTGCCCAATGACGACCGGGGCGCGCTGATCGAGGTCAGCGCGAAGGTCGCGGCCAAGCTGGAGGACAACCGGGTCCGGGTGGATCTGACGGCGATGAGCGCGGGACAGAAGGTGCTGGGCATGTCCCGCGCCGTTGTCCGGCTCGCCTGAGTGACCGATCCGTACGCGGCCGAGTGACCGCTGCGTGATCACTGTGTAAGGGGTGCCCGCAACAGACGGGCGCCCCTTACGGTTGACATAGGTAGTGATTGGTCAATAACTTAATCTCCATGGTCAGGATGAGTGCGGAAGAGCGACGCGAGAGTGTGGTCCGCGCGGCGGTCGCGGAGTTCGCCAGGGGCGGCTACCACGGCACCTCCACGGAGGCGATCGCCCACCGGGTCGGAGTCTCGCAGCCGTATCTCTTCCGGCTCTTCCCGAACAAGCAGGCCATGTTCCTCGCCGCCGCCGAACGCTGTCTGGCGGACACCACGCGCGTCATGACGGAGGCGTCGGAAGGGCTGGAGGGCGAAGCGGCCCTGCACGCCATGGCGAACGCCTATCAGCGGCTCATCGCCGATGATCCGCAGAAACTGCTGATGCAGATGCAGATGTACGTCGCGGTGGCGACCGCCGAGGCCGCGGGGGACCACGAGTTCGGCGACACGGTACGGGCCGGCTGGCAGACGCTCTGGGACACCGTGCACCTCGCGCTCGGGGCGGACGTGGACGAGACCACGACGTTCCTGGCGTACGGGATGCTGATCAACACGCTCGTCTCGCTGGGCTTCCCGTCCGGTCATCGCATCTGGTCCGGCTTCCACGGCGAGGCCCGGCCGTCCGAGGGCTGAACGCCGGGCGGGGAGTGCCAGGCGCTTCCGTATGCCCGGGGGAGTTAGTCATCAATAACTAATCAGTGTGATGTCCAACAGGGGGAGAACAATGAGTCAGCCAACGCCCGGCGGGTCCAGAGCCATCTGGACCCTCGTCATCACGGGGGTCGCCGGCTTCATGGCGGCCCTGGACAACCTCGTCGTCACCACCGCGCTGCCCTCCATCCGCGAGGAACTCGGCGGGGCGCTGGAAGACCTGGAATGGACCGTCAACGCCTACACGCTCACGTTCGCGGTCCTCCTCATGTTCGGCGCCGCCCTGGGCGACCGGTACGGCCGCCGCAGGCTCTTCCTGGCCGGCCTCGCGATCTTCACCGGTGCCTCGGCCGCCGCCGCGCTCTCACCCGGCATCGACGCGCTGATCGCCGCACGCGCCGTGCAGGGCGTCGGCGCGGCGATCATGATGCCGCTCACCCTCACCCTGCTCACCGCCGCCGTCCCCGCCGAACGGCGAGGAGCCGCCCTCGGCGTCTTCGGCGCCCTCACCGGCCTCGCGGTCGCCAGCGGTCCCCTCGTCGGCGGCACCCTCACCGAACACCTCTCCTGGCAGTGGATCTTCTGGCTGAACGTCCCGATCGGCCTCGCCCTGCTGCCCCTCGCCCGGCTGCGCCTCCAGGAGTCGTCCGCGCCGAACGCCCGCCTCGACATCCCCGGCACGCTCCTCGTCAGTACGGGCCTCTTCGGCATCGTCTACGCCCTGGTCACGGCCAACGCCGACGGCTGGACGAGCTTCCCGGTCCTGCTGGGCCTGACCGCCGGCGGCGCGCTGCTCATCGCGTTCGTCGTGCACGGACTGCGCCACCCGCACGCGATGCTGCCCATGCGGCTGTTCAGGAACCGCGGCTTCGCCGGTATCAACGGCGCCGGCCTCCTGATGTTCCTCGGCATGTTCGGCTCGATCTTCCTGCTCAGCCAGTTCCTGCAGGGTGTCCTCGGCTACACGCCCACCCAGGCCGGGCTGAGGATGCTCCCGTGGACCGCCATGCCGCTGCTCGTCGCACCGATCGCCGGGGTGCTCACGGACCGGATGGGCGGCCGGCCCGTCGTGGTCGCGGGTCTGACCCTCCAGGCGCTCGGCCTCGGGCTGTTCGCCCTGGTCATCGAGCCGGACATGTCGTACGCGGTGCAGCTGCCCGCGCTGGTCGTCAGCGGGGTCGGGATGGGGCTCTACTTCGCCCCGGCCGCCAGCCTGGTCATGTCCAGCGTCCGCCCGGCCGAGCAGGGCATCGCCTCGGGTACGAACAACGCCCTGCGCGAGGTCGGCGGAGCGCTCGGTGTGGCCGTCCTCGGCGCCGTCTTCGCCGCGCGGGGCGGCTACCGCACGCCGGACACCTTCACGGACGGCACGGTGCCGGCACTCTGGATCGGCGCGGGGCTCGTGGCGCTCGGCGCGCTGACGGCCCTGCTCATCCCGGGGCGCGGCGCCCAGCGGGTGTCGATGCTCAAGGAAGCAAAGGACGAAACGGACGAGCGCGAGCCCGCGGCCGTCTGATGTCGGGCCACCGCGATCGCAGCCGCGATCGCAGCCGCGATCGCGCTGGCCCGTACCCTTGTCCCGTGCAGGAACTCCACGACGCGCCCCTCGCCCCACTGACCACCTTCCGCCTCGGCGGCCCGGCGACCCGCCTGGTCACAGCGGTCACCGACGACGAAGTGACCGCCACCGTGCGCGAGGCGGACGACGCCGGTACGCCGCTGCTGATCATCGGCGGCGGCAGCAATCTGGTCATCGGGGACAAGGGCTTCGACGGCACCGCCCTGCGCATCGCGACCAAGGGCTTCTCGCTCGACGGCACCACCCTGGAGCTGGCCGCGGGCGAGATCTGGAGCGACGCCGTCGCCCGTACCGTCGAAGCGGGCCTGGCGGGCATCGAATGCCTCGCCGGGATCCCCGGCTCGGCCGGCGCCACGCCGATCCAAAACGTCGGCGCGTACGGCCAGGAGGTGTCGAGCACCCTCACCGACGTCGTCGCCTACGACCGCTCCACCGGGCGGACAGTCACGCTCACCAACGCCGACTGCGGCTTCTCGTACCGCCACAGCCGGTTCAAGCAGCACCCGGAGCGCTGGGTCGTGCTGCGGGTCCGCTTCGCCCTGGAGGACGCGCACGGACTCTCCGCCCCGCTCAAGTACGCCGAGACGGCCCGCGCCCTCGGGGTCGAACCCGGCGACCGCGTCCCGGCGGAGACCGCGCGCGACACCGTCCTCAAGCTGCGGGCGGGCAAGGGCATGGTGCTCGACGCCGAGGACCACGACACCTGGTCGGCCGGGTCCTTCTTCACCAACCCGATCCTGACCGACCGGGAGTACGCGGAGTTCGTCGCGCGCGTACGGGCCCGCCTCGGCGACGAGGTGACGCCGCCCGGCTTCCCGGACGGGGAGGGGCGTACGAAGACCTCCGCGGCCTGGCTGATCGACCGGGCCGGTTTCACCAAGGGGTACGGCACGGGCCCGGCCCGTATCTCCACCAAGCACACCCTCGCCCTCACCAACCGGGGCGCGGCGACCACCGAGGATCTGCTCGTGCTCGCCCGGGAGGTGGTGGCCGGGGTCCAGGAGGCGTTCGGGATCACGCTGGTCAACGAGCCGGTGACGGTCGGCGTCAGCCTCTAGGTCCTGTCCGGACACGTAGCGGTTCGTCCGGCCGGACGAACCGCGCGTCAGCCGGCCAGCCAGCCGTCGATGCCCGTCAGCAGCTTTTCCCGTACCTCCCGCGGCGCCGCCGACCCCCGCACCGACTGCCGCGCGAGCTGGGCCAGTTCGGTGTCGCTGAAGCCCTGGTGCCGGCGCGCCAGCTCGTACTGCGCCGCCAGCCGCGAGCCGAACAGCAGCGGGTCGTCCGCGCCCAGCGCCATCGGGACCCCGGCGTCGAACAGCGTCCGCAGCGGGACATCCTCCGGCTTCTCGTAGACGCCCAGCGCGACATTCGAGGACGGGCAGACCTCACAGGTCACCCCGCGCTCCGCGAGCCTGCGCAGCAGCTTCGGGTCCTCCGCCGCGCGGACGCCGTGCCCGATACGGGCCGCCCGCAGATCGTCCAGGCAGTCACGTACGGACGCGGGACCGGTCAGCTCACCGCCGTGCGGCGCGGCCAGCAGCCCGCCGTCCCTGGCGATCGCGAAGGCCCGGTCGAAGTCCCTGGCCATCCCGCGGCGCTCGTCGTTGGAGAGCCCGAAACCGACGACCCCCCGGTCCGCGTACCGGACGGCGAGCCTGGCCAGGGTCCTGGCCTCCAGCGGATGCTTCATACGGTTCGCCGCCACCAGCACCCGCATCCCCAGGCCGGTCTCCCTGGACGCGGTGTCCACGGCGTCCAGGATGACTTCCAGGGCCGGGATCAGTCCGCCGAGATGGGGAGCGTACGAGGTGGGGTCGACCTGGATCTCCAGCCAGCCCGAGCCGTCCCGTACGTCCTCCTCGGCCGCCTCGCGCACCAGCCGCTGGATGTCCTCGGGCGTCCGCAGACAGGACCGGGCGATGTCGTAGAGCCGCTGGAAACGGAACCAGCCGCGTTCGTCGGTCGCGCGCAGCCTGGGCGGTTCGCCGCTGGTCAGCGCCTCGGGAAGATGAACGCCGTACTTGTCGGCGAGTTCGAGCAGCGTCGTGGGCCGCATCGAACCGGTGAAGTGCAGATGCAGATGAGCCTTGGGCAGCAGGCTGAGGTCGCGGGGGCGGGTGGTGCTCTCCATTCGTAGATCCTGCCGCATGCTCGCGCCGACCGGCAGCCACTTTCCCCGATCGAGATCTTGTCCGAACGCAAAAACGGGCCCCCGGCGGTAAGCCGGGAGCCCGTCGCGAGCCTGCTCAGTCCTTGGCCTCGCCCAGCAGCTTCTGGAGCCTGCCCACGCCCTCAGCCAGGTCCTCGTCGCCGAGCGCGTACGACAGCCGCAGATAGCCGGGTGTGCCGAACGCCTCTCCGGGGACGACCGCGACCTCGGCCTCGTCCAGGATCAGCGCGGCCAGCTCGACCGACGTCCGCGGGCGCTTGCCGCGGATCTCCTTGCCCAGCAGCGCCTTCACCGACGGGTACACGTAGAAGGCACCCTCCGGCTCCGGGCAGACGACGCCGTCGATCTCGTTCAGCAGCCGCACGATGGTCCGGCGGCGCCGGTCGAAGGCGGCGCGCATCTCGGCGACGGCGGTGAGGTCACCGGAGATGGCGGCGATCGCCGCGGCCTGCGAGACGTTGGCGACATTGGACGTCGCGTGCGACTGGAGGTTGGTCGCGGCCTTGACGACATCCTTGGGGCCGACGATCCACCCCACACGCCAGCCGGTCATCGCATAGGTCTTGGCCACACCATTGACCACGACGCACTTGTCGCGCAGCTCCGGCACGACGGCCGGCAGCGAGGTGAAGGCGGCGTCGCCGTACACGAGATGCTCGTAGATCTCGTCCGTCATCACCCACAGCCCGTGCTCGACGGCCCAGCGGCCGATGGCCTCGGTGTCGGCGGCGCTGTAGACGGCGCCCGTCGGGTTGGACGGCGAGACGAAGAGGACGACCTTCGTGCGCTCGGTACGCGCGGCCTCCAACTGCTCGACGGAGACCCGGTAGCCGGTGGTCTCGTCGGCCACGACCTCTACCGGGACACCGCCGGCCAGCCGGATCGACTCGGGGTACGTGGTCCAGTACGGAGCCGGGACGATGACCTCGTCGCCCGGGTCCAGGATGGCCGCGAACGCCTCGTAGATCGCCTGCTTGCCGCCGTTGGTCACCAGGACCTGCGCGGGCTCGATCTCGTAGCCGGAGTCGCGCAGCGTCTTCGCGACGATCGCGGCCTTCAGCTCGGGGAGCCCCCCGGCCGGCGTGTAGCGGTGGTACTTGGGGTCACGGCACGCCTCGACAGCGGCCTCGACGATGTAGCCGGGCGTCGGGAAGTCGGGCTCGCCGGCGCCGAAGCCGATCACCGGACGTCCGGCTGCCTTCAGGGCCTTGGCCTTGGCGTCCACGGCCAGGGTCGCGGACTCGGAGATCGCGCCGATACGGGCGGAGACCCGGCGCTCGGTCGGAGGGATTGCAGCGCTCATGGGCCCATGGTCCCAGACCCGAAACCTCCCTGGCACACAGGTTTCGCTGGGTGGACACATAGGTGGACGGGGGAGAAAGACCGCCGCGCGGGACGTGGGCCGCGACGGTCGTGGGGGAAGCTGTTCGACGCGGGGGCCGCGACCACGTACACTCACTCGTCGTTGGCCCTCAGCCACCAGGTCCGTACCGGGCACTCCGTGCATCCGGTCGGATGCGGTAGGTTGGGGAAAACGCAAAGGGTCGTAGCTCAATTGGTAGAGCACTGGTCTCCAAAACCAGCGGTTGGGGGTTCAAGTCCCTCCGGCCCTGCTACACACATCTTCGCCAGGATGTGTGCGCATGTACGTACATTGAATGCATCGCCGTGCGGCTCCCCCGGGCGCGGCACGGCCACGACCCGGAATCAGGTGAGAGAGCGTGACGGACGCCGTGGGCTCCATCGACAAGCCTGATGCTGACGACGAGTCCGCCGAGTCGAAGAAGCCCCGTAAGGGCGGCAAGCGCGGCAAGAAGGGCCCACTGGGCCGTCTCGCGCTCTTCTACCGTCAGATCGTCGCCGAGCTGCGCAAGGTCGTCTGGCCGACTCGCAACCAGCTGACTACGTACACCACCGTGGTGATTGTCTTCGTCGTCGTCATGATCGGTTTGGTGACCGTGATTGACTATGGCTTCCAGCAAGCAATCAAGTACGTCTTCGGCTGATCCCGCGAGGGCGCCCGGCGCGGCGCCCCTTTCGCGTGTTCCACCCATTGAGCCAGGAAGAAGCAGCCACCGTGTCTGACCCGAAACTGAACGACGCCAGCGAGTCGGTGGAGTCCCGCGAGGACGAAACCGGCATCGTCGAGGCGGCGGACGCTGTCGAGCCAGACCAGGCCGAAGCCGCTGACGTCGCCGCGGGCGAGCCGGCCGAGGAAGCCGCGCTCCACATCGAGGACGACGAGGACGACCCGGCGCGGGACGGCGCCGACGAATCCGCCGCCGACGAGGTCGACGCGGACGACACCGAGGCCGACGAAGAGCCCGAGGCTCCCGCCGACCCGGTCGCCGCCCTCCGTGAGGAACTGCGCGGGCTGCCCGGCGAGTGGTACGTGATCCACACCTACGCGGGCTACGAGAAGCGCGTGAAGGCCAACCTGGAGCAGCGCGCCGTCTCGCTGAACGTCGAGGAGTTCATCTACCAGGCCGAGGTCCCCGAGGAAGAGATCGTCCAGATCAAGAACGGCGAGCGCAAGAACGTTCGCCAGAACAAGCTCCCGGGCTATGTCCTGGTGCGCATGGATCTGACGAACGAGTCCTGGGGCGTCGTCCGCAACACCCCCGGTGTCACCGGCTTCGTGGGCAACGCCTACGACCCGTACCCGCTGACCCTGGACGAGATCGTCAAGATGCTCGCGCCGGAGGCCGAGGAGAAGGCCGCCCGTGAGGCCGCGGAGGCCGAGGGCAAGCCCGCCCCGTCCCGCAAGGTCGAGGTCCAGGTGCTGGACTTCGAGGTCGGCGACTCGGTCACCGTCACCGACGGTCCGTTCGCCACGCTCCAGGCGACCATCAACGAGATCAACGCCGACTCGAAGAAGGTCAAGGGCCTGGTCGAGATCTTCGGCCGCGAGACCCCGGTCGAGCTGAGCTTCGACCAGATCCAGAAGAACTGAGCCCAGCGGGCGGTGTGCGCTCCGGCGCCCGCCCGCGACAGCAGCTTCCGACAGGTCAGACAGGCTCATACAGCTGTCTGACCTGTCGGTTTTTGGCCGCGCAGCTATACCCGTTATCGTTGTGCGGTATGCCTCCATCCGGATGACCGGACGGCTGGCTGAACACTCTCACTAGGACCCGGAGAGAGCAATGCCTCCCAAGAAGAAGAAGGTCACGGGGCTTATCAAGCTCCAGATCAGCGCCGGCGCGGCCAACCCGGCTCCGCCGGTCGGCCCCGCGCTGGGCCAGCACGGCGTCAACATCATGGAGTTCTGCAAGGCCTACAACGCCGCGACCGAGTCGCAGCGTGGCATGGTCGTGCCGGTGGAGATCACGGTCTACGAGGACCGCTCCTTCACCTTCATCACCAAGACGCCGCCGGCCGCCAAGCTGATCCTCAAGGCCGCGGGCGTGGACAAGGGCTCAGGCGAGCCGCACGTCAAGAAGGTCGCGAAGCTCACCCGCGACCAGGTGCGCGAGATCGCCACCACCAAGATGCCCGACCTGAACGCCAACGACCTGGACGCCGCCGAGAAGATCATCGCCGGCACCGCCCGTTCCATGGGCGTCACGGTCGAGGGCTGACCCAGCCGGGCAAGCCCCAGTGGCAGGGCCATGCGCGGCCCGGACCACGACCTCCACACCTGATGAACCACCAGGAGACGAAGTGAAGCGCAGCAAGGCTCTCCGCGGCGCGGACGCCAAGATCGACCGGGAGCGTACGTACGCCCCGCTTGAGGCGGTCCGTATCGCCAAGGACACCACCACCACCAAGTTCGACGGCACCGTCGAGGTGGCCATGCGGCTGGGCGTCGACCCGCGCAAGGCCGACCAGATGGTCCGTGGCACCGTGAACCTTCCGCACGGCACCGGCAAGACCGCCCGGGTCCTGGTCTTCGCGACCGGTGACCGTGCCGAGGCCGCGCGTGCCGCGGGCGCCGACATCGTCGGCGCCGACGAACTCATCGACGAGGTTTCGAAGGGCCGTCTGGACTTCGACGCCGTCGTCGCCACCCCGGACCTCATGGGCAAGGTCGGCCGCCTCGGCCGCGTCCTCGGCCCGCGTGGTCTGATGCCGAACCCGAAGACCGGCACCGTCACCCCCGATGTCACCAAGGCTGTGAACGACATCAAGGGCGGCAAGATCGAGTTCCGCGTCGACAAGCACTCGAACCTGCACTTCATCATCGGCAAGGTCTCCTTCGACGAGACGAAGCTGGTCGAGAACTACGCCGCGGCGCTGGAGGAAGTCCTCCGTCTCAAGCCGTCCGCCGCCAAGGGCCGCTACATCAAGAAGGCCACCCTGGCCACGACGATGGGCCCCGGCATCCCGCTGGACGCCAACCGCACCCGCAACCTCCTCGTCGAGGAGGACCCGGCCTCCGTCTGACACTGACGGCAGCCGCGGGCCCCGCGTACGAAAGCCGGTCCCCGCACCTCTCAGGAGGCGCGGGGACCGGCTTTGCCGTACGGCCCGTCCGGCCCGATTTGGCACGCGGCGTGTCAGTCCCGTAGTCTTCCCCAGAAGCCAAAGACCGCTGGTCGTTGCCGTGTGCTCGTAAGAGGGTGCGGCGGCCGAAGGATCCGCTAGCTGCGGACGACCTGCGCAGGTGACTGTGGACAGCTCCCGGATTCCATTCGGTCGAGCTACGCCCCGTGCGCCTGCGCCGGGGCGTTTCGTTTTGCCCAGCCCCTTCTGAGCGGTCCTCATCACCCGGAAGGAGGCCGACGCTCATGGCAAGGCCCGACAAGGCTGCCGCGGTAGCCGAGCTGACGGACAAGTTCCGCAGCTCGAACGCCGCCGTGCTGACCGAGTACCGGGGTCTCACCGTGGCGCAGCTCAAGGAGCTGCGTCGTTCTCTCGGTGAGAACGCCCAGTACGCCGTGGTGAAGAACACGCTGACCAAGATCGCGGCCAACGAGGCCGGGATCAACACGCTGGACGACCTGTTCGCGGGTCCGACGGCGGTTGCCTTCGTCACCGGTGACCCGGTGGAGTCGGCGAAGGGTCTTCGTGACTTCGCCAAGGACAACCCGAATCTCATCATCAAGGGCGGCGTCCTCGATGGTAAGGCGCTCAGCGCCGATGAGATCAAGAAGCTCGCGGACCTTGAGTCCCGCGAGGTTCTGCTCTCCAAGCTGGCAGGTGCCATGAAGGGCAAGCAGTCGCAGGCTGCCTCGCTCTTCCAGGCGCTTCCGTCGAAGTTCGTCCGCACCGCGGAAGCGCTTCGCGTCAAGAAGGAAGAGCAGGGCGGTGCCGGTACGCCGGCTCCCGCCGAGGCCGACTCCGAGTAATCACGCTCGGTCGGTCGCAGCGGGCCGGTACGCCCGCGGAACTGTACATACGGCACCAGCCGAATTAGTGGAAGGACCGCCATCATGGCGAAGCTCAGCCAGGAAGACCTGCTCGCGCAGTTCGAGGACATGACCCTCATCGAGCTCTCCGCGTTCGTGAAGGCGTTCGAGGAGAAGTTCGACGTCACCGCCGCCGCCGCGGTCGCCGCGCCGGTCGCCGGTGTCCCGGGTGCCCCCGCCGAGGCCGAAGAGGTCCAGGACGAGTTCGACGTCATCCTCACGGGTGCCGGCGAGAAGAAGATCCAGGTCATCAAGGTCGTGCGCGAGCTCACCTCCCTGGGCCTCAAGGAGGCCAAGGACCTCGTGGACGGCGCCCCGAAGCCCGTCCTGGAGAAGGTCGCCAAGGAGGCCGCTGACAAGGCCGCCGAGTCCCTCAAGGCCGCCGGCGCCTCCGTCGAGGTCAAGTGACCCCGTACGAGTCCGTCACCGGCCGCCTGTAGGCGTACGGAGGCAGTCTCGGCGCCGCGAGGCGCGATGTTGACGCGAAGGGCGATCACCCAGTCGGGTGGTCGCCCTTTGGCGTCCCTGTGGGGGCTGCCTTGCTCTTCGGCGCGCGGCGAGTATCGTGATCATCGCCGTGCTTCCGTACGCCCCGTGACCTTCCGCGTGGGGTGGGGGGCCTTGACGAACCGCACGCAGCGCGCAATTCTCAGGACGCGTCGTCACAATCGATCCGCATCCGAGGCATGGATCGACGGCGAAGAGGGCAGTATCGATGTGCGCCTACGGCGCGAGGCTTGACGCAGTTGAGTTGCCGCAGTTGAGACAAGGGTGTTGAGAAAAACGAGGGTGTCGGAAAACCCGGTCTGGACATCAGTGTGCCAAGTGGCTACACTGACCCTTTGCGCTGCCTGTTAGCTGCTCCCTGCCCGTCACCAGGGGCACCCCCTCGCAAGAGCATCGGTGAGTGAACGGCCCCGACCAGGGCTTTCCCCCTCCGTGCCCCGCTTGGGACCGGTACGCGCGTAGTGAGTCCGAGCCCTCGGAAGGACCCCCTCTTGGCCGCCTCGCGCAACGCCTCGACCACGAATACGAACAACGGTGCCAGCACCGCCCCGCTGCGCATCTCCTTTGCAAAGATCAAGGAGCCCCTCGAGGTTCCGAACCTCCTGGCGCTGCAGACCGAGAGCTTTGACTGGCTGCTCGGTAACGCCGCTTGGAAGGCTCGTGTCGAGGCGGCTCTGGAGAGTGGGCAAGACGTCCCCAGGAAGTCAGGTCTGGAGGAGATCTTCGAGGAGATCTCCCCGATCGAGGACTTCTCCGGGTCGATGTCGCTCACCTTCCGCGATCACCGCTTCGAGCCGTCCAAGAACTCCATCGACGAGTGCAAGGAGCGCGACTTCACGTTCGCCGCCCCGCTCTTCGTCACGGCTGAGTTCACCAACAACGAGACCGGCGAGATCAAGTCCCAGACGGTCTTCATGGGCGACTTCCCGCTCATGACCAACAAGGGCACCTTCGTCATCAACGGCACCGAGCGTGTCGTGGTGTCCCAGCTCGTCCGCTCGCCGGGCGTCTACTTCGACTCGTCGATCGACAAGACGTCCGACAAGGACATCTTCTCCGCCAAGATCATCCCGTCCCGGGGTGCCTGGCTGGAGATGGAGATCGACAAGCGCGACATGGTCGGTGTCCGTATCGACCGCAAGCGCAAGCAGTCCGTGACCGTCCTCCTCAAGGCTCTCGGCTGGACCACCGAGCAGATCCTGGAGGAGTTCGGCGAGTACGAGTCCATGCGCGCCACCCTGGAGAAGGACCACACCCAGGGCCAGGACGACGCGCTGCTCGACATCTACCGCAAGCTGCGTCCGGGCGAGCCCCCGACGCGTGAGGCCGCTCAGACGCTGCTGGAGAACCTCTACTTCAACCCGAAGCGCTACGACCTCGCGAAGGTCGGCCGCTACAAGGTGAACAAGAAGCTCGGCGCGGACGAGCCGCTGGACGCCGGCGTGCTCACCACCGACGATGTCATCGCGACCATCAAGTACCTGGTCAAGCTGCACGCCGGGGAGACCGAGACGGTCGGTGAGAACGGCACCTCGATCATGGTCGAGACCGACGACATCGACCACTTCGGCAACCGCCGTATCCGCAACGTCGGCGAGCTGATCCAGAACCAGGTCCGTACGGGTCTCGCCCGTATGGAGCGGGTCGTGCGCGAGCGCATGACCACCCAGGACGTCGAGGCGATCACGCCGCAGACCCTGATCAACATCCGGCCGGTCGTCGCCTCCATCAAGGAGTTCTTCGGCACCAGCCAGCTGTCCCAGTTCATGGACCAGAACAACCCGCTGTCGGGTCTCACCCACAAGCGCCGCCTCAACGCGCTCGGTCCGGGTGGTCTGTCCCGTGAGCGGGCCGGCTTCGAGGTCCGTGACGTTCACCCGTCGCACTACGGCCGCATGTGTCCGATCGAGACCCCCGAAGGCCCGAACATCGGTCTGATCGGCTCGCTCGCCTCGTACGGACGGATCAACCCGTTCGGCTTCATCGAGACGCCGTACCGCAAGGTCACCGGCGGTGTCGTCACCGACGAGGTCGACTACCTCACGGCCGACGAAGAGGACCGGTTCGTCATCGCGCAGGCCAACGCGCCGCTCAGTGACGAGTTCCGGTTCGAGGAGGCCCGCGTCCTGGTCCGCCGTCGTGGCGGTGAGGTCGACTACGTCCCCGGTGACGACGTCGACTACATGGACGTCTCGCCGCGCCAGATGGTGTCGGTCGCGACCGCCATGATCCCGTTCCTGGAGCACGACGACGCCAACCGCGCCCTCATGGGCGCGAACATGATGCGCCAGGCCGTTCCGCTCATCAAGTCCGAGGCGCCGCTCGTCGGCACCGGCATGGAGTACCGCTGCGCCGTCGACGCCGGTGACGTACTCAAGTCGGAGAAGGACGGTGTGGTCCAGGAGGTCTCCGCGGACTACATCACCACCGCCAACGACGACGGCACGTACACCACGTACCGCCTGCACAAGTTCTCCCGCTCGAACCAGGGCACCTCGGTCAACCAGAAGGTTGTCGTGAACGAGGGCGACCGGGTCATCGCCGACCAGGTGCTGGCCGACGGTCCGGCGACCGAGAACGGCGAGATGGCGCTCGGCAAGAACCTCCTCGTGGCGTTCATGCCGTGGGAGGGCCACAACTACGAAGACGCGATCATCCTCAGCCAGCGGCTGGTCCAGGACGACGTCCTCTCCTCGATCCACATCGAGGAGCACGAGGTCGACGCCCGTGACACCAAGCTGGGCCCCGAGGAGATCACCCGGGACATCCCGAACGTCTCGGAGGAGGTCCTCGCGGACCTCGACGAGCGCGGCATCATCCGGATCGGTGCCGAGGTCGTCGCCGGAGACATCCTGGTCGGCAAGGTCACGCCCAAGGGTGAGACCGAGCTGACCCCGGAGGAGCGACTGCTCCGCGCGATCTTCGGTGAGAAGGCCCGTGAGGTCCGTGACACCTCGCTGAAGGTGCCGCACGGCGAGACCGGCAAGGTCATCGGCGTACGGGTCTTCGACCGCGAGGAGGGCGACGAGCTGCCGCCGGGCGTGAACCAGCTGGTTCGCGTGTACGTCGCGCAGAAGCGCAAGATCACCGACGGTGACAAGCTCGCCGGCCGTCACGGCAACAAGGGCGTCATCTCGAAGATCCTGCCGATCGAGGACATGCCGTTCCTGGAGGACGGCACCCCGGTCGACATCATCCTCAACCCGCTGGGTGTCCCGTCCCGAATGAACCCGGGCCAGGTCCTGGAGATCCACCTCGGCTGGCTCGCCAGCCAGGGCTGGAAGGTCGAGGGCAGCGAGGACTGGATGGAGCGGCTGAAGGCCATCGGCGCCGACGAGGTCGCCTCCGGCACCAATGTCGCCACCCCGGTCTTCGACGGTGCCCGCGAGGACGAGATCTCGGGTCTCTTCGAGGCGACGATCCCGAACCGCGACGGCAACCGGATGGTCCAGCCGTCCGGCAAGGCGCACCTGTTCGACGGCCGCTCCGGTGAGCCGTTCCCGGACCCGATCTCGGTCGGGTACATGTACATCCTCAAGCTCCACCACCTGGTCGACGACAAGCTGCACGCGCGTTCGACCGGCCCGTACTCGATGATCACCCAGCAGCCGCTGGGTGGTAAGGCCCAGTTCGGCGGCCAGCGCTTCGGTGAGATGGAGGTGTGGGCGCTGGAGGCTTATGGCGCCGCGTACGCCCTCCAGGAGCTGCTGACGATCAAGTCCGACGACGTGACCGGCCGCGTGAAGGTCTACGAGGCCATCGTCAAGGGCGAGAACATCCCCGAGCCCGGCATTCCCGAGTCCTTCAAGGTGCTCATCAAGGAAATGCAGTCGCTCTGCCTCAACGTGGAGGTGCTGTCCTCGGACGGTATGTCCATCGAGATGCGCGACACGGACGAGGACGTCTTCCGCGCGGCGGAGGAGCTCGGTATCGACCTGTCCCGGCGCGAGCCGAGCAGCGTCGAAGAGGTCTGACGGGTTCGCCGGCCGGATCCCGTATCCGGCCGGCTCTCCCCGGACCCGTTCAGACCATTGCTGAAGTGCCCCATCTACTCGCTGACGCGAGGGGCTCGAACCCCCGAAAGAGGGATTGACGACAAGTGCTCGACGTCAACTTCTTCGACGAGCTGCGGATCGGCCTTGCCACCGCGGACGACATCCGGACCTGGTCGCACGGCGAAGTGAAGAAGCCGGAGACCATCAACTACCGCACGCTCAAGCCCGAGAAGGACGGACTCTTCTGCGAGAAGATCTTCGGTCCGACCCGGGACTGGGAGTGCTACTGCGGCAAGTACAAGCGTGTCCGCTTCAAGGGCATCATCTGTGAGCGCTGTGGCGTCGAAGTCACGCGCGCCAAGGTGCGCCGTGAGCGGATGGGCCACATTGAGCTGGCCGCGCCCGTGACCCACATCTGGTACTTCAAGGGCGTCCCGTCACGCCTGGGGTACCTGCTCGACCTCGCGCCGAAGGACCTGGAGAAGGTCATCTACTTCGCCGCGTACATGATCACGTTCGTGGACGAGGAGCGCCGCACGCGCGACCTTCCGTCGCTGGAGGCGCATGTCTCCGTCGAGCGTCAGCAGGTCGAGAACCGCCGTGACTCCGACCTCGAAGCCCGCGCCAAGAAGCTTGAGACCGACCTGGCCGAGCTGGAGGCCGAGGGCGCCAAGGCCGATGTGCGCCGCAAGGTGCGCGAAGGCGCCGAGCGTGAGATGAAGCAGCTGCGCGACCGCGCGCAGCGCGAGATCGACCGTCTCGACGAGGTGTGGAACCGCTTCAAGAACCTCAAGGTCCAGGACCTGGAGGGCGACGAGCTGCTCTACCGCGAGCTGCGTGACCGCTTCGGCACGTACTTCGACGGTTCGATGGGTGCCGCGGCGCTGCAGAAGCGCCTGGAGTCCTTCGACCTGGACGAGGAGGCCGAGCGCCTCCGCGAGATCATCCGTACCGGCAAGGGCCAGAAGAAGACCCGCGCGCTCAAGCGCCTCAAGGTCGTCTCCGCGTTCCTGCAGACCAGCAACAGCCCCAAGGGCATGGTGCTGGACTGCGTGCCGGTCATCCCGCCGGACCTGCGTCCGATGGTGCAGCTGGACGGTGGCCGCTTCGCGACCTCCGACCTGAACGACCTGTACCGCCGTGTGATCAACCGCAACAACCGCCTCAAGCGTCTCCTTGACCTCGGTGCCCCCGAGATCATCGTGAACAACGAGAAGCGGATGCTGCAGGAGGCCGTCGACGCGCTGTTCGACAACGGCCGCCGCGGCCGTCCGGTCACCGGTCCCGGCAACCGCCCGCTGAAGTCCCTGAGCGACATGCTCAAGGGCAAGCAGGGCCGTTTCCGTCAGAACCTGCTCGGCAAGCGCGTCGACTACTCGGCCCGTTCCGTGATCGTCGTCGGCCCGCAGCTCAAGCTGCACCAGTGCGGTCTGCCGAAGGCCATGGCGCTGGAGCTCTTCAAGCCGTTCGTGATGAAGCGCCTGGTGGACCTGAACCACGCGCAGAACATCAAGTCGGCGAAGCGCATGGTCGAGCGCGGCCGTACGGTCGTGTACGACGTGCTCGAAGAGGTCATCGCCGAGCACCCGGTGCTGCTGAACCGTGCGCCGACCCTGCACCGTCTGGGCATCCAGGCCTTCGAGCCGCAGCTGGTCGAGGGCAAGGCCATCCAGATCCACCCGCTCGTCTGCACCGCGTTCAACGCGGACTTCGACGGTGACCAGATGGCCGTCCACCTGCCGCTCTCCGCGGAGGCGCAGGCCGAGGCCCGCATCCTGATGCTGTCCTCGAACAACATCCTGAAGCCGGCCGACGGTCGTCCCGTCACCATGCCGACCCAGGACATGGTGCTCGGACTCTTCTTCCTCACGACGGACGAGGAGGAGCGCGAGGTCAAGGGCGCGGGCCGGTCCTTCGGCTCCGCGGCCGAGGCGACCATGGCGTTCGACAACCGTGAGCTCTCGCTCCAGGCGAAGGTCGACATCCGCTTCCCGGTGGGCACCATCCCGCCGCGCGGCTGGACCCCGCCGGCCGCCGAGGAGGCCGACACGGACGGCACCGCGGTGCCGTGGCAGCAGGGCGACCCGTTCCGGCTGCGTACGACCTTGGGCCGCGCGCTCTTCAACGAGCTGCTGCCCGAGGACTACCCGTTCGTCGACTACACGGTGGGCAAGAAGCAGCTCTCCGAGATCGTCAACGACCTGGCCGAGCGGTACCCCAAGGTCATCGTGGCGGCGACGCTCGACAACCTGAAGGCGGCCGGCTTCTTCTGGGCGACCCGTTCCGGTGTCACCGTCGCCATCTCGGACATCATCGTGCCCGAGGCGAAGAAGGCGATCGTCCAGGGCTACGAGGCGCAGGACGACAAGGTCCAGAAGCAGTACGAGCGCGGTCTGATCACCAAGGACGAGCGCACGCAGGAGCTCATCGCGATCTGGACCAAGGCGACCAACGAGGTCGCCGAGGCGATGAACGCGAACTTCCCGAAGACCAACCCCGTCTCCATGATGGTCAACTCGGGTGCCCGCGGAAACATGATGCAGATGCGTCAGATCGCCGGTATGCGTGGTCTGGTGTCCAACGCCAAGAACGAGACGATCCCGCGTCCCATCAAGGCGTCCTTCCGTGAAGGTCTGTCCGTGCTGGAGTACTTCATCGCCACGCACGGTGCCCGAAAGGGTCTGGCCGACACCGCCCTGCGTACCGCCGACTCGGGTTACCTGACCCGTCGTCTGGTGGACGTCTCGCAGGACGTCATCATCCGCGAGGAGGACTGCGGCACCGACCGCGGTCTGAAGCTGCGGATCGCCGAGCGCGGCGCCGACGGTGTGCTGCGCAAGGCGGAGGACGTCGAGACGTCCGTGTACGCGCGGATGCTCGCCGAGGACGTCGTCGTCGACGGCAAGGTCATCGCGCCGGCAAATGTCGACCTGGGCGATGTCCTGATCGACGCCGTCGTGGCCGCCGGGGTCGAGGAGGTCAAGACCCGCTCGGTCCTGACCTGCGAGTCCGCGGTCGGCACCTGTGCCTTCTGCTACGGCCGCTCGCTGGCCACCGGCAAGCTGGTCGACATCGGTGAGGCGGTCGGCATCATCGCCGCCCAGTCCATCGGTGAGCCCGGTACCCAGCTGACGATGCGTACCTTCCACACCGGTGGTGTGGCCGGTGACGACATCACCCAGGGTCTGCCCCGAGTCGTCGAGCTCTTCGAAGCCCGTACGCCCAAGGGCGTCGCCCCGATCTCGGAGGCGGCCGGCCGCGTCCGTATCGAGGAGACCGAGAAGACCAAGAAGCTCGTCGTCACCCCGGACGACGGCAGCGACGAGACTCCGTTCCCGATCTCGAAGCGTGCCCGTCTGCTCGTGGGCGAGGGCGACCACGTCGAGGTGGGCCAGAAGCTCACCGTGGGTGCCACCAACCCGCACGACGTGCTGCGGATCCTCGGTCAGCGCGCGGTCCAGGTCCACCTGGTCGGCGAGGTCCAGAAGGTCTACAACTCGCAGGGTGTGTCGATCCACGACAAGCACATCGAGATCATCATCCGGCAGATGCTGCGCCGCGTGACGATCATCGAGTCCGGCGACGCGGAGCTGCTGCCGGGCGAGCTGGTGGAGCGCTCGAAGTTCGAGACCGAGAACCGTCGTGTGGTCACGGAAGGCGGCCACCCGGCCTCCGGCCGTCCGCAGCTGATGGGTATCACCAAGGCGTCGCTGGCCACCGAGTCGTGGCTGTCGGCGGCGTCCTTCCAGGAGACGACCAGGGTCCTCACCGACGCGGCGATCAACGCCAAGTCGGACTCCCTGATCGGCCTCAAGGAGAACGTCATCATCGGTAAGCTCATCCCGGCCGGTACGGGTCTGTCCCGCTACCGCAACATCCGGGTCGAGCCGACCGAGGAGGCCAAGGCCGCGATGTACTCGGCCGTCGGCTACGACGACATCGACTACTCGCCGTTCGGCACGGGCTCCGGCCAGGCCGTTCCGCTGGAGGACTACGACTACGGTCCGTACAACCAGTAAGGCGTGAGCGAACGGAGGGCGGCCATCCTGTACGGGGTGGCCGCCCTTCGGCGTTTCGTTTTCCGGGTGCCGGGTGCCGGGTGCCGGGTGCCGGGTGCCGGGTGCCGGGTGCCGGGTGCCGGGTCTCGGGTCTCGGGTCCCGGGGGTTCCGTTCGGGGGCCTTCGCGTTTCCGATTCCGCTTCAGCGTGCCGTGAGCTGCCAGGCGGTGAGCGCGACCGTCGAGACCGCCGTCAGCGCGGCGATGCTGGCGAGCGGCCAGCGGGAGCGCTCCAGGGCGTCCAGCCGCTCCTCGTGGTCGGCGAGCTGTTTGTCGCTCTGGTCACTGCGCTGGACCAGGAGCGCGAGCGAGCCGTCGGCGCGGGCGAATCCGGCCTCCATGGTGCCGCGCAGCCGCTCCAGTTCCAGCGCCACCCAGGCGGGATCGGACCGTACCGGTTCCGTCATGGGCGGTCCCGCCGGGTGGTACGCGGGACCTTCAGCGCGTCCCAGGAGACGCGGCCCGGAATGCCGTCGGCGTCCGGGCCCGCGTAGCCGAGCTTGCGCTGCCACTTCGCGTACGAGCGGCGGTCGGCGTCGGTCCAGCGTGGTCCCGGGCCCTCGGCGTACGCGGAGCAGCCCTCCGCGACCAGGCGCTTTCCCATGGCGGTGATGAGCGCGGAGGTGGGGCGCGAGGCGAAGTACTGCGCGCCGGGGAACGGCTCGAAGACCGGCTTCGGCGCGGGAGCGGGCGGGGAAGGGCGAGTGGGGGCGGGGGCGGGGGCCGGGCGGCTTCCCGAGGGCGGTGCGGCGAGCCGTTTCGTGATACGCGCGCGCATCGACGCCATGGTGAAACCACGCGGGTCGATCTTGCTGTTCGTCCACTCCTTGTGGCCGATGACGGACGGTGCCGTCCAGCCGTGGGCGCGGCAGAGCGCCGCCGAGGCGCGCTCGATGGCGTCCAGCTGCGCCGCCGGCCAGGGGTCCGCCCCGTCGCCGAGGTTGACGCACTCGAAGCCGTAGAAGCGGGCGTTGCCGTCGGTGTTGTTCTCGCCGGGCGCGGGCAGGGCGCTCTCCGCGACGACGGCGCGCAGGACGTCGTCGTCGCCGAGGCCCGCGTGGTTGGCGCGGCCGTGGCCGACGAGGTGGACGGTGCCCTCCTTGTCGATCACGCCGTGGCAGAGCGGCCCCGGCAGCGCGGCGTGGCCGTCGTAGCAGAGCTGGACCGACGTGGCGCTGCCCCGGGTGACCGTGTGGTGGATCATCACACCGTGCAGCGGGCCCCAGGCGCCCTTGTGATCGCGGTTGTGGGTTCGCCAGGACCGGTGTTCGACGACGCGTACGCCTTCGGCGCGCAGCGCGGCGACGAACTGGTCGGCGGTCAGGGGAGTGGCCATGGAGGATCTCCTTCCGGAGGTATGGGGACGGGGGCAGGGGCGTCGCGACGGTCAGGCCAGGGCGGCCCAGATCGCGTTGGAGTCGGCCACCACACTTGCGGCGGTGAAGGACGCGGGCAGGGAGGTCACTCCCGTACTGGACAGCCGTCCGTGCCGGATGAAGGCCCCGGGCATCCGGGCGCTGCCGCCCGGGGTCTTGCCCATCGCGCCGCCGACCATGAAGGCGGGGCCGTCCGTCTTCACGGCCGGGCCGTTGATGAGCAGGGCGATGTAGTAGTTGCCGGCCGCCGCCGCGTACGCCTTGTCCAGCGTGCCCACGACGGTCTGGCCCTCGGTGGCGGGGATCAGCTTGTCCAGGGTCGGGGTCACGACGCCCACGCGCTGGCCCGCGCCCGTGTAGAGCCCGGCGAAGGAGGTGGCGCTGAGCTTGCCGCCCACGTACCCCGGGCAGTAGAAGACCACCTTGGTGATGGTGGCGGCCGCGTGCAGCGGGACGCCGATCAGATAGAGCCAGCCGTTGATGCAGTACTGCGCCACGTCGGCGGAGCTGGCCGCCGGGTCGAACGTCCAGCCGCTGAACCCCATCGAGGCCGGTGACCACGTGCCCGCAGCCGAGACCGCGTCGACGTAGCCGCGCCTGGCGAGCTGGTTGGCGCCCGCCGGGTTGACGGCGGTGGACGGCGGGACGGCGAAGGTCTTGGCCCCTTCCACCGTCTGGTCCCCGGTGAGCAGCACCGCCTCGTCGGCGGCGGCCGCCGCGACATCCGCGGCGGCCAGGGAGATCGCTCCCGTACGCCCGTTCACGGAGGTCACCGGCGCCGCGGTGATGCCCAGATAGCGGGTGTCGGCCGCGGCCTGGGTCAGCGCGCCCACATCCGCGGCTTCCAGGACGACCGCTCCGGTGCGTCCGTTGACGGAGGCCACCGCCGCGCCGTTGCCGGTCGGCAGCTGGCTCGTCGGCACCAGTCCGTCGGTGCCGAGGGTCGCCAGGCCGCCCGGCCTGCCGACCGTATCGGCGGGTACGGCGGAGACATCGGCGGCGGAGAGGACGATGACGCCCTCGGTGTGCCCGTTGACCGAGTGCACCGAGCCGGGGTCGCCCTTCACCCCGGGCGGTCCGGGCTCACCCGCGGGTCCCGGCGGGCCCGTCACCGCCACATAGTTCGGCGTGCTGGGGTCGGCCGGTGCCAGATCGGCCAGATCGACCGCGGGCCGGGCCGAGGGCAGGACGATCTGGTACGTGCGCGACGGCGAGAGGCCGGTGAGCTTCTCGACGACGGTGTACGTCCACTCGGCGGGGTTCCAGCCGGGGCCGTCGGTGGCGGGCAGGACGAGGCGCAGCCTGCCCTCCCCGTCCAGGGTGGCGACGGTGGGGCCGCCGAGGAAGAGGTCGGCTTCGGCGTGGGTGAGCAGCGCGGGCGGCCGGAACTCGACCGTACCGGTCAACGGGCGGCCGTCCGGGGCGAGATAGCGCGCGCTGACGCGCACCGTGGGAATGGATTCGGGCAGCACGGAAGTGCCTCCTGTGGGCTGTGGGCTGTGGGCTGTGGGCTGCGGACTGTGGGCTCTGGGCTCTGGGGGAGTCGAGTCGAAGGGAAGTCGAAGGGAAGTCGTCAGGACTGGATGCCGTAGAGCGCGAGCGGCCTGCACCGCACGGTGCCGCCTGCCGTCGCCACCCTCGCCTGCACCTCGAAGGTGACGGTGGAGCCGTACTCCACATCGAGCAGCGCGGTGAACTCCAGCCCCTCGGGACCGCCCAGCGGGCCCACCTGCGCGCCGTCGGCCAGCAGCCGCAGCTCCGCGCCCTCCGGTCCGGTGGCCGCCACCCGGCAGTGCAGCCGGGGGTGCTGGACGATGCCCGGCCCCCGGTAGAGCGTCGTGAAGTCGACCGCGCCGGTGGATTCCCAGCTGCCGGTCCCGGCCGGGACCGGCAGGGGATACGGGATGTACGGGCGGGCCAGCCCCTGGTGGGTGGCGTCGTCGGCCATCACCACATTGCCCCTGCGGTCGAGGATCTGGACGGGCTGGACGGGGAGGGTGTCGGGCGCGCCGGTCCATACGGTGAGCGCCAGCGAACCGTCGTCCCGCCGTACCACCAGGCCCTGTTGCGGTGTCCGCTCGTCGCGGTCCGGCTGGACGCGGCCGAGGTAGAGCAGATCCTCGTCCCGGGCGGTGCGCACCCGCAGCCGGCCGCCCTCCCCGATGACCACATCGCCGTTCATGATCTGGTTCATCGGCGGACTGGTGTTGGCGCTGCCCATCAGGGCACGCACCTGCCGCTCCAGGTCGCGAATGCGGTCCAGCAGATCGGTGGGGATGATCGCCACGGCGTCACACCTCTTCCAGATAGAGCGTGGCCGTCTCGGCCGCGGTGCGCTGGGGCGGGGTGACGGCCAGGCCGACGATCCGGTACCGGTGGTCGGACCCGTTCGGGTGCCACAGATCGTGCAGCCGCAGCCGGATCCGCGCCCCGAGCAGCGCGGGGGTGACGCGGCCGTCCATCCGTACGGTGAGTTCCGGGATGACCTCGGGCCTGCGCTGGCGCGCCAGTTCGGCGCGGGCGAAGGAGGCGAGTACCGCCTCGTCCTGGACGGAGCTGTGGTCGGAGGTGGACTCCAGCCGGGGCCAGCCCTCCGCGATGTCCTGGGCGCTCTCCGCCCGCGCGGTCAGCGGCAGCGACTCCTGGGACTGGTCGGTGTTGGCCGATTCGCCCCGGGCCACCCACACATTGGCCTGCACGGTCGAGTCGGCGGGCAGGTTGTACGAGATGACCGTGCCCGGCTGGTCCAGCATGAGATCGGTGTGGCCGGTGACGATGGCCGGGCTGCCCAGTTGCAGGCGCTTGACGCGGCGGCCCTGGGCGTCCCGGTGGCAGTGCACCCGCCATTCGAAGCCGTCGGCCAACTGGGCGAGCTGATCGATGAGTTCACGGATCCTGGCGAGGGAGGACCAGCCGTACGAGTAGTTCCGCACCACTCCGGACAGCTCGGGTCCCGCGCTGATGCCGATGTCGCCGCCCGGCTGCTCCTGGGCGTGCCCGAGCAGCGTACGGACGATGTCGAACTGGTCCGTCGCCGTACCGAACAGGTCCCCGGAGAGGATCCGGTGGTCGAGATACGAGTCGAACGTGCCGGCCTGGAACTGCACCCTCATCCGGCCCTGTTCGTCGGACTGCGGGGTGCGGGTCCACAGCACGCCGCCCCACCAGATGTCGCCGTCCCGCTCCAGCCAGACCGCGGTACGGCCGGGCTGGAGCGCGAGGCGGGCCCGCTGGGCGAGCGCGGGGCCGGGCAGCGGGATGGTGGCGGTCAGCGAGCCGGGCTTGCCGATGTAGTCGTCGAACTTCGTCTCGGTGAGCGGGAGGACGTCGATCACCTGGTCGGTGCGGAGATCGCAGAAGAGCGCCCGGTAGACCGGTGTGGTGGCTGTGACGGGTGGTGCGGTGCGTGCGGTGAGTGTGCTGAGTGCGGTGCGTGTGTTGGGTGTGGTCGGTGTCGTCATCGCCCGGCTCACAGCACCGGGTCGACGCGGACGAACCGGTTGTCGAACCAGGCGTTGCTGGTGGTGGCCGAGGAGATGTGCGCGGTGGTGATGGTGTGGACGACCCCCGCCTGGAGGCCGGTCACCCGGAACACGGTGGACACGCTCGTCGCGTTCTTGGTCGAGACCGTGGCGGAGCGGGTCTCGTCGGCGGCCAGCACCACGGCGCCGTTCTTGCGGATGACGGCGCCCATCCGGGCCCACTGGCCGTCCAGCTGGGCGTTGCCGAGGAAGCCCACCGTCACCAGGACCGCGCCCGAGACCGGCACGGTGAAGGAGGTGGTGACCACCGGTCCCGTCGTGTCGGTGACCGATTCGCTCCAGGTCGTGGTCTTGCAGTAGCCGCCGTCGCCGTGGGACGCGAACGCGGCACCGGGCACCGCCCGCCGCCACACCGTGCCGTCCCACCGCTCAAGCCGCCCGCCCTCGTCGCGGTACTGGCCGGTGTAGCCGCCGGCCGCCAGCGCGCCCTGCGCGGCGATACCGCCGAGCTGCTGGGGATAACCGGACCAGCGGCGGCCGTCCCAGCGCTGGAACTCGCTGCCGGTGTCGCGGTACTGCCCCACGTACCCGCCGTTCACCTCGCGGTTCCAGCTCTCGGCGAGGATGCCGCCGACGGCGACGGTCGTGTCGCGCAGATCGTAGAGCGCGGTGGACCAGTCGAGGCCGCCGGAGCCGGCCGACGAACCGGCCGGGACGGTGACCCGGGCCAGTGGCAGTGCGGCGTCGGGGACGCGCGGCGCCTCGGGCGTACCGGCCGGCACGCCCTGGATCACCTCCAGGACGGCTTCCGTACGGCCCGAGGAGTCGAACTGACCGTCCCGGACGGCCAGGACGACGAGGTCGAGCCGTGGATTGCTCGCGTCTCCGTCCGCGAAGGTGACCGGGGTGTGGTCGGTGACGACGACCGGGTAGGCGCCGGCCGGGCCATAGCTCTGGATCACGGCGCGGCCCGGACTGACCATCGCCGTCATACCGGCCGTCGCGCCGTAGACGTACAGCGCGTCCATCAGCTCCGAGCCGCCCTGGGAGCCGGGGATGACACCGCTCTGCGAGGTGAGGGCGCCGGTGGGGGCCATGGTGCCGGTGGGGGAGAGCCGGGTGTCGGCACGGGACTGGCCGGACTCGGAGTCGGTGCGGTTGATGAGCCACGCGCTGCGTACGGGCATGGGGTCCTCCAGGGGCGAGTTGCTTCGGTCTGCTTCGGTCTGCTTCGGCGGTGGCGAGGTGCCTCGGGTGCCTCGGGTGGTGGTGAGGGTGCGGTGGCGCGGGTGGGCTGGTGAGGCTGGCGTGGCGTGGGTGAGGTGGTGCGGGTGTGACGGTTCGGGCCGGTGGTGCGGGGGCGGAGGTACGTGCGGGTGGTGTGGGCCGTAGGTCCGGGGCCGGTGGCGTGGGCCGTGGCTCTCGTCGCGGCCGCGATCACCAGTGGGCGTCGCGCCACAGCACGGTGGCCGAGGCCCGCGCGTCGGAGGTGATGTCGTCGGAGCGGAACGCCAACTCCGTTTCCCCGGCGCCCAGTTGGAAGAGCTGTTCGGGGGCGGAGCCGAGGGCCGCGGTGTACAGCCGGGAGGCCGTGCCGTTGAGCAGGACCGTGCCCGCGTCGGTGTCGGCGGTGAGTACGTCGCCCGCGCCGAGCACGATGTCGTACTGGAGCTGCCGCCCGTCGGACAGGCGCGTCAGGGCGGGACGCCGCACCGGGCCGCGGAACTGGACCACCGGGTGGGCCGGGGCGTCTCCCGCGTTGGCCGCGGTGAGGGTGCCCGCCACCCCGGTCGCGCCCCAGTCGAGCGGCCAGCTCAGACCGTCGCCGGAGGTGTCCCGCGTGGTGTCCTGCCAGTTCAGCCCGGGTTCGGGGGCGGGCAGTACGGTACTGGCCCGATGCTGGACCGTGCCGTAGCGGCGGGGGTCGGTGGCGGTCCACTGCAGGCTGATCTTCGAGGTGCCCGACCGTACGTAGCCGCGGTCCTGCGGGACGACGCGACGGCTGATCCGGGCCAGGACGGCGAGGGTCTCACCGTGCAGCCGGACGGCCAGCCAGCGTTCGCCGCCGTCGGGGCCGGTGGCCGCGCGGAAGGCGGCGGCCGTGGCGCCGGCCCGTTCGACGGTCTCGGGCAGCAGCCATACGGTCGTACCGACGACCCGGGACTTCGCCCAGCGGGCACCGGGCCAGGAGCCGTGCTGGTCGGGCCGGGGGACATCGCCGGTGTCGAGCTCGGGGAGATCGTCCCAGCCGGTGATGCCGGTGCGGTCGATCTCGTACGGCGTCCCGGGGCCCATCAGCAGGCCGGCCCACTGGATCTGCCCGTCGCGGGTGATCAGTGAGCCGGGGGATGTGTCGTCCGGATTGGGGTTCGTGGTCTCGGCCATCAGGCCGTTCACCTCACTTCGCTCTCGGGCGGCGTGGGGAGCTGTCCGTCGCTCATGCCGCGGTCCGGTGCAGGAACAGCAGGTCCTCGGCGATGGCGAGCGGGCCGCTGTCCCTGGTTTCGTGGTACGTGTGCAGGTCGGTACGGCCGGGGGGGACGCGGTACGGGCGGTACGGGGCGCTTGACCCGTACGGGCCCTTCGTCCCGTCGGCGGGCGCGAGCCGGTCGAGCGCGGACAGCGGGAGGACCGAGCCCGCGCCTCCCGGGGCCCTGGCGGGCAGGACGACGCCGCCCGCGGCCAGCTGCGGGATCTTGCTGAGATGGACGCCGAACTTCTTGCCGAGAACGCTGAAGCTGAGGCTGTTGAGGCCGTCGATGACCCAGTTGGCGAAGGCGATCAGGCCGTTCAGCGGACCTTTGACGACGCTCAGCAGCATCTGCATACCGGTCGTCAGGAAGTCGCCGATGCCGTGCAGGGTGCGGGACATGGCGTCCCGTACCCGGGTGAACATGTCGGGGATCTTCCGGGTGATCCAGTCCAGGACGGGCTGGATGACGGACCGGAAGCCGTTCCACGCCTTTCTGATGAGTCCGGTGACGGCCCGGGTGGCCGAGCCTATGGCCTTGCCCGCCGCGCCGAAGTTCCCGGTCACGAGCGCGCCGACGACCTTGAGCACGGTGGTGACGACGGTACGTACGGCCGAGAAGTGGGCGGAGATGACGGTCGCGTAGCCCTGGACGACGGGGCCGAGGAACTTCCCGATCTCCTGGAAGCCCGTCAGCACGCCGTCGAAGACCTGCCGCATCACGCGCTGTCCGGTCTGCGTGGTGAGCGCGTACTCGATCAGGAATCCGGCGACCGGCACGAGCAGGCCGATCAGGAATCCGATCGGGTTGGCGCGCATGGCCACGTTCACGGCGGTCATGGCGCCGGCGGCGACGGTGAGCGCTCCGCCGAAGACGGTCATGAACGTGGAGACGGTGCCGGAGGCCTTGCCGAGCGGCCCGGCGACCGCGCCGAAGGCGGCGGAACCGGAGGCGAGCGAGGTGAGCGGGGCGGTGACGGAGCGGGCCTTGCCGCCGCCGGTACGGATCCGGGTCGCGGCCGGGCCCGCGGAACCGCCCGCCTTGGACAGGGCCGCGGCGGCGGGCGCCGTAGCCGTACCGAACTGCGGCAGCGCGGTGCCGGCCGGGTCGGCTCCGCCCCTGACCCGGGCGGCGGCGGAGTCGGCCCGCCTCACCTCGCCGAGGACGGCCGGGAACGAGCGGGACACCTGGGCCAGCTGATCGCGGAACCCGCGCAGCGCGCGGTCCACGCCCGCGAGCGGATTCAGCGGACCGGGCGTGAGCGAACCTGGCGTGGCGGTCGCGGCACTCATCCGCGGGCCTTGGACAGGAACATCAGCGCCGCGGCGGTCGACTGGAGGTCGCTGGTCGGCGCCTCGTAGTAGTTCTCGATGCTGAAGCCGGCGCCCCCGCCGCCGCCGAGGGAGGCGGTACGGCCCTGCCGGGCGGTGTGGCGCAGCAGCCGGTCCAGCTTGGACAGCGGAAGCACCGCCTCCGCCTCGCCCGCCTCGGCGACGATCGCATGCACACCGCCGCTGCGGGGCTGGACGATGCCGCCCTGGGCGAGGCGCGGGATGGTCGGCAGCCGGATGCCGAAGGTCTTGCCGCCGACGAGGGGGACCCAGCCGGGGACCGAGACCTTGATGCCGTTGAGCCTGCCGATGGCGGAGTTGATGAGATCGATGACCGCGTTGACCGGCCCGCGTACCGCGCCCTTGATCTTGTCGAAGGCCCTGCCCGCGATGTCCTTGAGCCCGCCCCAGACGCTGGACAGCTTGTCCTTGACGGCGCTGAAGGCCCTGGGGACCACATCCCGGATCCAGTTCACGACCGGGGTGATGACGCTTTTGATGCCGTTCCAGACGCTGGAGACGACGCTTCTGACGCCGTTCATGATCGTCGTGATCGTCTTCTTGATCGCGTTGAACGTCGTGGAGATGACGGAGCTGACGGCCTTCACGACGGTCGAGACGGCCTTCTTGATGCCGTCCCAGACCTTCTTGATGAGAGCGCCGGCCTTCTGCATGATCGGCCCGACGGCCTTCATGACCGTACTGATGACCTTCTTGATCGCCTCGAAGGCGACGTTGAGGACCTTCTGCATGGTCTTGGACTTGGTCGCCATCTCGACGACCCTCTCGATGAGGGGCGCGAGCAGGCCGAGCAGGGTGCCGATGAAATTGCCCTTCATGGACTTGTTCAGGCCGCCCATGCCCTTGGAGGCGTTATCGGCCCCGGCCTTGAACCGCCCGATCCGCGTCCCGCCGGTCTGCCCGGCCTTGCCCGCCCCGCTCATCGATTTCTCGGCCCGGTCGGCGGCGGTCTTGAGGCTGTTCAGCTCCCTGGCGGCGCTCTGGGACGAATCCTTGAGCTGCTTCATTCCCCGCTGACCGGCACTGGCGCCGCCTTGCAGACTTCCGGCGGCGCGGCCGGCGTTCTGGGCCTTGCTCTGGAAGTCCTTCAGAGATGACGAGGCTCTCCCGAGAGAGCTCACTAGAGACATGGCTCACCAGATTCCATTGTTTTCATTGATGGCGGATGGGTGTGTCAACCGAGGTTGCGGTCCAGGTCGTTCACGTCGGCAGTGAGGCGACGCACCCCGTCGGCCGCAGGGCGCGCCGCGGCGGTCATGCGGCTCATCGCGTCACCGGTCCGGCGAGCCTGGTCCTCCTGCTGCCGCAACTGCGCGGTTGTCGGGCCCGGTGTTCGCCCGCCGGTGCCTCGGGACCCGGTGTTTCGGGAGCCGGTGCCCCGAGCGGCGGGCTCGCTTGACCCCCGGGTCGGGGCGGGGGTGCCCTGTTGAGTGCTCCCTTGGGGGGACGGATCATTCGTGGGGGGTGCGGGAAGCGCGGGGGGAGGGGCGGCCCCACTGGC
The DNA here is from genome assembly GCF_055639435.1 of Streptomyces sp. NPDC039430. Lineage (NCBI taxonomy): Bacteria > Bacillati > Actinomycetota > Actinomycetes > Kitasatosporales > Streptomycetaceae > Streptomyces > Streptomyces sp. NPDC039430. The sequence goes on from NZ_JBVKAK010000002.1 coordinate 51,953, forward strand.
GGGTTCGCCCGTTCCGCCCGGGGCGGTCGGGTCGTCCGTGCCGGGCTGGAGCGCACGCCTTCGCAAGAAGCCAGAATCACCGTATTCGAGGTCAAGTTTATTCTTGACCAATTCTTCAAGGCTGAAGAATGACGGAAGAGTGGCGTTGAACGGGACGAACTCCGCCTTCAGTGCGGTGATTTCGCTCTTGATCGCATTGAACTCTGTTGGAACCCAGTTTTTCCACTCCGAGAACCATTTGAATTCACCCTCCTCTTTCTTTTTCTCCTTTTCGTATCCTTCGATCGCCCCTTTGATGGCTTCGGACGTCTCGGCGTGTGTGGCGTAGCCCCCTGTGGCGTTGGCCACATCCGCCTCTGCGAGACGGGCTTCCAGGGCGCGCTCTGTTACGTACTCCTCGGGCATCTAATGCCTCCAGGATGTGGAGTTTCCGTGTATGCTGTGTGACCAAAACTCGACATCGAGTGTGGGGGTTTTCGTGCTGTCAATTCCGGACATTTCGGGATTCTCGAATCTGATTCTCGTGCTCTCCTTTTTCGTGGGGTTATACGCGCTGCTCGCGTACCCCTTGCAGCGAAAGGGGAGATCCCTTCGCGCGACGGGGGTGGAAGCCACCGCGGTATGTGAAGAACGCCTGTACCGGGGCGGCGCCACGGTTATCCGCGTCAACTGCTTGTTTCAACCCTGGCCGGGCGAACACGTCCGTGTTCAGGTAAGGGCGCCGAAGCCGCCGCCGAGGGTCGGGCAGCAGTTGCAGATCATATTTGACCCCGAAAATCCGCGACGGGCGGAGGGTGTGCAGTATCTGCACTCGCGGCAATCGCGGTACATGGGGGTTGTCGCTCAGTGGCTGTTTGTCGTCATGCTGGTGTCGGCGGCAGTTCTGAAGTTCGCCTTCTGAAATGATTTTGAGTGGTTCTGGCTTCTTCTGTTTCGGAATGGCTCTACTCGTTTCCGACCTGCGTGGACTCAAGCGCCGCGAGCGGGCCCTCGTGGCGTCCAGGGGCTCTCTGCCCGGTTCTTTCGGCGAAACGGTCTATGACATGGGACCGGTCGTCCGGAACGGGAAGGTCGCCGAAGGCGTGGTGCGCGGGAGATCCCCGGGGATTCGAGTCGGGCACGAGGTGGAAGTCGTGTACGACCCGAAGTACCCGGCGCGCATGCAGCTCGCGGATCGGGCGCGTCGCCTTCCCACGCTGGGCGCCATCGTGTTCTTCGCGGTTGTCGGAGTGCTGGTGGCCCTGTACGGGGTTGTCCGCTTCAGCTGAAGAAGTGGGCCAGCGCGTGGGGGGTGGGGGGTTCCGGCGTGATGGGTGGCGGGGCCTCGGGCGCGGCGGGTGTGGGGGCTCCGGGGCGGGGGACCGGGATGGGGGCTTCCGGGGGGTCCGCGTTCTCGTCCGTGTTGACGGCGGCGAACATCCAGTTGGCCGCCGCGAGATGGTCCACGGCCGCGGCGAGCAGATAGTCGGTGACCGTCCACTCGGCCGCGTCGCCGTGCAGGGCGTGGGAGATCGCGCTGTCGCGTGGCATGTGCTCGATCAGCACCGCGAGCCGGCGGGCGGAGAGCCGGCCGCGGTGCCAGTCGAGCAGGTCCACGCCGTAGTGCCGCAGCAGATCGGCTTCCAGCGCCTCGGCGTGTTCTTCCGCGAACGCGTCGAGGCTCAGTCTTCCCCCAGGCCGAGCCCGGTCTCCTTGCCGTACGCCTCAAGGATCGCGGCGATGTCCTGCATCGTGACGTCGTGCCGGGCGAAGCGGTCGAACTGCTGCTGCCCCATCAGCAGGGCCAGCAGCCCGTCCACGTCGTTGTCGTCGAGACCGCGCAGCGCCTTGGCGGTCTCGCGGGTGAGTTCGGTGGGGAGTTCGAACGTGTCGTCGTCCAGGTCGAAGGACCAGGTACGGCCAAGGGCCTCCATGCGCTGTGCGCGGGCGGCGTTGACGTCGAAACGGGCCATGCGGTTCTCATCTCCGTACGGAAGTGGGCCGGTGGGACTGGTGTGAGCGGTGTGGGAGGAGAGGCGGCCCGGGGGCGGAGCCGGCGCCGGCGCAGAGGTTCCGCCCCCGGGCGGAGGGATTACGCGATGCCGTACGACGGGTCCTTCATCACGAAGGTCGCCAGCGGCTGGGCGTCGCCCGAGGACAGCGCGGTGAAGGTGACACCGAGCGAGGCGGCGGCCTTCCGGGCGAGCTTGATGTCGTCGCTCGCCGTCACCTGGCCGCGCGGGATGACGAAGCGGTACGTGATGTCCGAGCCGTCCTTGAACTCCAGGCCGAGGGCGCGCTCGTCGAACTGCGGGCCGTCCGGCACCGAGTAGGAGTAGACGCCCGGGTTCGCCGTGGCGTCCACGGACTCGACCTTGTCGCCGCCCATGAAGAAGGGGAGGGTCTCCTCGTTGAACTGGAGCAGGGCGAACTTCAGGCTCAGGTCGCGGTCCGCGTAGATGAAACGGGCCGGGCTGATGGCCTGCCAGGTCTCGACCGGGTCCAGCTTGTCCTTCTTGCTGAAGGTGACGCCTTCGGTGGAGGTGTAGCCGAGGTCCTTCCACACCGACGGATCCCAGTCGACGGCGAAGTCGGTCGGGGCGGGGGTGCCGGCGGTCGCGACGAGGATGCGGCCGGTTCCGGCGATACGGATCTCGGACGAGTTGTTGCCTGCCATGAATCGCTCCTGATGGATGAGTGGGTGAGATGGGTGAGGTGGGTGAGCGGGTGGGCTGCCGTGGGTACGGCAAAGGCCCCGCCGGTGGCGGGGCCCGGTCCATGGGTGGGGGTGGGGCGGGGCGGGGCGAACGGAGGGCGCGCTCAGTCCGTACGCAGGGAGAGGCGCAGCACGCAGAGATACCGGTTGGCCGCGGCGTAGACGTAGTCCGGCAGCCAGCGCGGGCCGTCGGCCTCGGTGACGTCCGTGATCGTCGTCGTTCCGTACACCCGGCCGGTCGCGGTCAGCAGCGCGGCGCGCGCGGCGTTGGCGAGCGTGTGCGCCGTGGACTTGTCGGGGCCGTAGACCTCCAGCTCGATCAGCGGCTGGTCCAGATGCAGATCGTCGATCCAGGCGCCGCCTACGCGGGAGACGAGGACCGCCCTCGCCGTGCCGTCGAAGCCCGGCGGCGGGGTTTCGTCCACGATCGCGCCGGCCAGTTCCGCGCGGTCGTCGAGGAGGTCCACGACGATGGCCTGCACATCGGGAAAGGCGCTCGGGGGAGAGGACATGACGGGATCACTCCAGTTGGGGAGGGGAGGGCGGGCAGCTGGCGGGGCAAAGCGCGGGGCAATGGGTGGACATACGAGAGCGGCGGAGTCGCACCCTGAGGGATGCGGGCACAACTCCGCCGCTGCACCAACTGTGACGCACAACGTGCGAGCGCGCAACTAACTAACCGCTCGCGCTCGCAATGACTCCCTCTTCGCCGTTATCCCTGCGCTACGGTGCGCTACGCTGCGTATTATCGAACTAACATTCGAGTGCAGGGCGTGAGAGGCGGTACGGGTGAGGAGGAGCGCGATGGCGAGCAGTGCCCATGACCGGCTGGTGGATGTGGTGGCCGCGGCCGTGGAAGTGGCTGCCGAGGCGGGGGAGGCCGGGACGTACACCGATGACGTCGCCCGGACTCTCACGGCCGTCGTCGGCAAGGTCGGCGCCCGTATCGCCGTCGACGTGGAGGTGCGGGGCTTTTCGAGCGGCTGGCAGGAGGCCGTCGATCTGGCGGGCGGCGGCTCGCTGGACGGCGCGCGGGTTCTGCGGATGCCCGAGCGGCCCGATGACACCGAGGGCGGTTCTTGATCTGTCCCGTGACGGCCTCCCCTGGCGGCCTCCCCTGGCGGCCTCCGCGCTGAAGGATCCGGGGACCTGGGTACGCGGGCCTGGGTGTGGGCCCTGGGTACGGGAACGACGAAGGCGGCCACCCCCGCGAAGGGAGTGGCCGCCACAGCTGTCTCCGGAATCTCCCGGCACGGGCACGGGCACGGGCGCGGACCTGGGCACGGGCTCGGGCACGGGCGCGGGCGCGGACCTGGCTCAGTGGGGCCGACCGCGTGCCGCGCGCTCCGCCGCGAAGACATCCTCCAGCCGGTAGAGCTGAGCGCGCCCCCGCTTGCCGGCGGGTGCGAGCCGGCCGAGTTGCACCCACTTCCTGATGGTCGCCGGGGCGACGCCGGCCTCGGTCGCCGCGAGATCGCCCGTGATCATGGCGGCGCCGTACGGTACGGCCGTCATCGGACTCTGCCCTCGCCCTCGCGCCCGTCCCCGTCCCCTGCCCCGTCATGCCCCGGCCGCTCCTCGACGCGGTCGCTCATCTCCCGCGCGCTGCCGCCCGCGGCCTCGGCGAGTGCGGCCCACTCCGCCGCCTCCCAGAAGTGCCGGAAGGCGGGATCGGCGGCGCAGTCGCAGGCGTCCTCACCGCAACGGCACGCGGGGTTGACGCAGAGCACCGCCCGCCGCGACGGAAAGGCCCGCAGGGACACCGAATCGCACCACGGGCAGCGGCCGTTCACACGCACCATGGGTTCGGTGTCACCGAGCGTGCGGGCGCAACGGCGGGCCATCCGGCGCGCCTCGTCGCGTACATGGCGCGCGAGCACCGGCTCGGCGGCGATACGGTCCAGCAACCCGGCGATACGCAGCAGCCGTTCGGGGACCTGGGCGCGGCGCGGCCGGGGGAGCCCGAGCTTGTGATGCACGGCCTCGTCCAGCTCGACGACGCCGTCGGTGATGTCGCGGATCGCGTCGGAGACGTACAGGCGCAGCGGTGCGGCGGTGTGGCCAGGGACGGCGAGACCGTGCACCTGTTCATTGCGCAACGCGTCCCGGCGCTCCGCGCGGATCTGAAGGTCGGGGACCGGGCGGCCGGGGGTGGGTGCGCGGGTGGCTGCGGGTGCGGCTCGGCCGGGGGCCAGTTCGTCCAGCAGGTCGGGGAATTGCCGGGCGAGCAGGGTGATCCAGAGCGCGCTGTCGGTTTCTGTGCCGGTGCCGGTGCCGGTGCCGGTGCCGGTGCCGGTGCCGGTGCCGGTGCGGGTGCCAGTGCCAGTGCCGGTGTTGTGGACGGGTGCGGGCATGAGGTCCTCCATCAGCGCTTCGTCCCCTTCTGCTTCTGCCGCCGGTCCTGCCGCCGGTCCTGCCGCCGGTTTCGCTGTCGGCCGAGCGCGACGGGGCGACCGTTGCGCCACAGCCGTCCGGCGCTGACTCCGTCGAACCAGCTCGCCGCGGGGGCCACCGCCTCCTCGCACTCCCGCACCACGGGGCAGCGCGCACAGGCGCGGAGAGCGGGTCCGGCCGTCGACGCGTGCCGGGCGAAGACGATCCGCGGAGGAAGACCGGAGCAGGCGGCGGCAGCTCGCCAGTCGGCTAACTCCGGTGTCCGGCGCGGTGGTACGGAGAGTGCGGGCATGGCGGCGCTCCAGTCGGCAGAGTCGGCGCAGGCCGGGTGGCATAGATGCGCCGGGCGAGGGTGCAGACTTACATGTTGCGAGCGAGCGCGCAACCAATAATTCCCCGCGGTGGTCCCCGTGTCCCCGGTGACACGGGGGTGGCGCAGGCGTGACAGGGTGATGGCGGGAACAGAACCCTCACAACTGGCACAGACGAAGGCCGTAATTCTGTGCGCGCAAGCGCGGTAGCCTGTTACCCGCTTCGGAGGGAGGCGACCACCCATGACTTCCAGCGAACTCAAGCAGTTCGCCACCTGGGTCGAAGAGCTGATACGTCGGCGTGGCTTCGACATCGACAGCCCTCGTGGCGGGGGCAAGTCCCGCCTCGCCGATGAGGCGGGTGTGCACCGGGCCGCCATCACCAGGCTGCTCCAGCGGCAGAGCATGCCGGACCTGGAGACCACCCGGCGGCTGGCGCACGTTCTTCAGGTCCCGGTGCGCGAGATGCTGATCAGGTCGGGAAGGCTGACGGAGGAGGATCTTCCGCTCCCCGATCCGCTGTACGCCGCGCCCGCCGGGGAGTCCGCCACGGGTTCCGCGTCACGCACGCTCACGCTGGAGGAGGCGGCGATCGCCCTCGGCGTTCCGGTCGAGCAGCGGGACATGTTCGTCAGGGTCGCCGGACAGTTCCTGCCCGCGAACGCGCCGGCCGCGGCCGCCACCGGCCCGGACGAGCGAATCCCGCTCGCCTCGGACTGACCGCTTCTGACCGGCCCGTTACCGAATGTGCCCGATAAACTGTCATGGCCTGTCCCCGCACCTACGGATGTGCAGGTGGAATACCTCTTTGTGAGGGTTCGTCGGCGGTAACGCGGGGCTGAGCGGCTGTGCCTGGGCTGTGCCGCCCCGACGCCATGGGCGGAATGGGCGGGATGGGAGGCCATGGGACGTGACGAGGAGACGCGCGCGGCAGAGGACGACGAGCCTCCCCGGTCGTCCCTGCCCATCGCCAAGGACGACAGGATCCGGGCCGGCGGGCCGCTGATCCCACCCCCGGGAGATCTCCGGGCGCTCCTCGACTCCCTCGGCCGGTCCCTCGAAGACCATGCGCCCGAGGAGCTCGTCGTACTCCTGCGCGAGGAGATCGAACGCCGGGAGCTGAGGGCGTACGCGAGCGGCTGGCGGGACGCGGCCGATCAGTACGAATCGGCGCTGGAGCAGGCGCGGGCCGTCGCCAGGGCCGGACGTCTGCGGCTCGTCGGGCGCACGCCAGGACAGGCCGCGGTGATCCCGTTCCCGCAGGAACGCCCGCAGGAGAGCCCGCGGGAAAGCCCGCAGGAAAGCCTGCGGGAACGCCCGCATGAGCGCCCGCATGAGCGCCCGCAGGGGGATCCGGCACACGACCACCCGGACCGGCGGGGCGGCCCCGCGGCCCCCGAAGCCGGTCCGCGCCCCGCCCCGCACGTCCCCCCGCGTACCGGCGACCCGCGTACCGGCGACCCGCGCACCGCCCCGCGCACCACCCCGGGTACCGAACAGCGCCCGCCCACTCCGCCCGCCCCGCCCACCGAGTCCGTCAAACCCGCCTTCGTCCACAAGAGACGCAGCTCGAAGGTGCCGACCATCCCCACGCTTCCCCCGCCCCGCCGCACCCGGCGCGACCGTTCCCGGCCCCCCGGCGACGACCTGCTCCAATGAGCCGCGTCGCGCCCCCGTCGCCCGCCGTTCACCAGGAGGACGTCCGGCGTGTCGGGGGCCCCGGCATTTGTTTTGACCGGAGTCCATGAGGTAGGTACGCTCAGACCTTGTGCCTGGGGTGTGCCTGGGCTCCTGTGCGTGTCCTCAACCGCACGCGAGCTTGAGCACCGGCCACCGTAATCTGCCCCCTCCTCGCCCCCGGGTGAGGCTGTGCAGTATTCGACACACCCGACCGCGTGGGTCGGAGGTGTTCCAGGTTAGTTTCACTAACGGCACACAGAAACCGGAGAAGTAGTGCCTACGATCCAGCAGCTGGTCCGGAAGGGCCGGCAGGACAAGGTCGAGAAGAACAAGACGCCCGCACTTGAGGGTTCCCCTCAGCGCCGCGGCGTCTGCACGCGTGTCTTCACGACCACCCCGAAGAAGCCGAACTCGGCCCTCCGTAAGGTCGCGCGTGTGCGTCTGACCTCCGGCATCGAGGTCACGGCCTACATTCCGGGTGAGGGACACAACCTGCAGGAGCACTCGATCGTGCTCGTGCGTGGTGGCCGTGTGAAGGACCTGCCGGGTGTTCGCTACAAGATCATCCGCGGCTCCCTTGACACCCAGGGCGTCAAGAACCGCAAGCAGGCCCGCAGCCGCTACGGCGCCAAGAAGGAGAAGTAAGAATGCCTCGTAAGGGCCCCGCCCCGAAGCGCCCGGTCATCATCGACCCGGTCTACGGTTCTCCTCTTGTCACGTCGCTGATCAACAAGCTTCTGCTCAACGGCAAGCGTTCCACCGCCGAGCGGATCGTGTACGGCGCCATGGAAGGCCTCCGCGAGAAGACCGGCAACGACCCGGTCATCACGCTGAAGCGCGCGCTTGAGAACGTCAAGCCCACGCTTGAGGTCAAGTCCCGCCGTGTCGGTGGCGCCACCTACCAGGTGCCGATCGAGGTCAAGCCCGGTCGCGCCGCCACCCTCGCCCTGCGCTGGGTCGTGGGTTACTCCCGCGCCCGTCGCGAGAAGACGATGACCGAACGCCTCATGAACGAGCTGCTCGACGCCTCCAACGGTCTCGGCGCCTCGGTCAAGAAGCGTGAGGACACGCACAAGATGGCCGAGTCCAACAAGGCCTTCGCGCACTACCGCTGGTAGTCGCTACCCACATCGAGACCGAGAGAAGATTGAGCCTTATGGCCACCACTTCGCTTGACCTGGCCAAGGTCCGCAACATCGGGATCATGGCCCACATCGACGCGGGCAAGACGACGACCACCGAGCGCATCCTGTTCTACACCGGTGTGAGCTACAAGATCGGTGAGGTCCACGACGGCGCTGCCACGATGGACTGGATGGAGCAGGAGCAGGAGCGCGGCATCACCATCACGTCCGCCGCGACGACCTGTCACTGGCCGCTCGACGACGTCGACCACACCATCAACATCATCGACACCCCGGGTCACGTGGACTTCACGGTCGAGGTGGAGCGTTCGCTCCGCGTCCTCGACGGTGCCGTCACCGTGTTCGACGGTGTCGCCGGTGTGGAGCCGCAGTCCGAGACGGTATGGCGGCAGGCCGACCGTTACGGTGTGCCCCGTATCTGCTTCGTGAACAAGCTCGACCGGACCGGTGCCGAGTTCCACCGCTGTGTCGACATGATCAAGGACCGCCTCGGCGCGGTTCCGATCGTCATGCAGCTTCCGATCGGTGCCGAGGCCGACTTCAAGGGCGTCGTCGACCTCGTGACGATGAAGGCCTTTGTCTGGTCCGCCGAGGCCGCCAAGGGCGAGATGTACGACGTCGTCGACATCCCGGCCACGCACGTCGAGGCGGCCGAGGAGTGGCGCGGCACGCTGCTGGAGACCGTCTCGGAGAACGACGACGAGCTGATGGAGCTGTACCTGGAGGGCACCGAGCCCACCGTGGAGCAGCTGTACGCGGCGATCCGCCGTATCACCATCGCCTCCGGCAAGTCGGACGGCACCACCGTCACCCCGGTGTTCTGCGGTACCGCGTTCAAGAACAAGGGCGTCCAGCCCCTGCTCGACGCGGTCGTGCGCTACCTGCCGACCCCGCTCGACGTCGAGGCCATCGAGGGCCACGACGTGAAGGACCCCGAGCTGGTTGTCAAGCGCAAGCCCTCCGTCGACGAGCCGCTGTCCGCGCTGGCCTTCAAGATCATGAGGGACCCGCACCTCGGCAAGCTCACCTTCGTCCGTGTGTACTCCGGCAGGCTGGAGTCCGGCACCGCGGTGCTGAACTCGGTGAAGGGCCGCAAGGAGCGCATCGGCAAGATCTACCGTATGCACGCGAACAAGCGTGAGGAGATCGAGTCGGTGGGCGCCGGCGACATCGTCGCCGTCATGGGCCTGAAGCAGACCACCACCGGTGAGACGCTGTGCGACGAGAAGAGCCCGGTCATCCTGGAGTCCATGGACTTCCCGGCACCGGTCATCGAGGTCGCGATCGAGCCCAAGTCCAAGGGTGACCAGGAGAAGCTGGGTGTAGCCATCCAGAGTCTCGCGGAGGAGGACCCCTCCTTCCAGGTGCACAGCAACGAGGAGACCGGCCAGACCGTCATCGGCGGTATGGGCGAGCTCCACCTTGAGGTGCTGGTCGACCGTATGCGGCGTGAGTTCAAGGTCGAGGCGAACGTCGGCAAGCCGCAGGTCGCCTACCGTGAGACGATCCGCAAGACCGTCGAGCGTGTGGACTTCACGCACAAGAAGCAGACCGGTGGCACCGGGCAGTTCGCCAAGGTGCAGATCATGATCGAGCCCATCGAGGGTGGCGACACCTCGTACGAGTTCGTGAACAAGGTCACCGGTGGCCGTATCCCGAAGGAGTACATCCCTTCGGTGGACGCCGGCGCGCAGGAGGCCATGCAGTTCGGCATCCTCGCGGGTTACGAGATGACCGGTGTCCGCATCACGCTGCTCGACGGTGGCTACCACGAGGTCGACTCCTCGGAGCTGGCCTTCAAGATCGCCGGTTCGCAGGCGTTCAAGGAAGGTGCCCGCAGGGCGTCTCCGGTGCTCCTTGAGCCGATGATGTCCGTCGAGGTGACCACGCCCGAGGACTACATGGGCGATGTCATCGGTGACATCAACTCCCGGCGTGGCCAGATCCAGGCCATGGAGGACCGGGCCAACGCCAAGGTCGTCAAGGGCCTGGTGCCGCTGTCGGAGATGTTCGGCTACGTCGGAGACCTCCGCAGCAAGACCTCGGGTCGCGCAAGCTACTCGATGCAGTTCGACTCCTACGCCGAGGTTCCCCGGAACGTCGCCGAGGAGATCATCGCGAAGGCCAAGGGCGAGTAACTCTTCCGAGTCCACGCTTTAGGCTTGTCACCGGCACGTCCCGGGGCAGTTCCGCCGGATCCACCAGATCATGGCGGGGCCGCCCCGGGGGCCGGCATCCCAGCAAAGATCACCTGGCGCCGATGAGTAAGGCGTACAGAACCACTCCAGGAGGACCCCAGTGGCGAAGGCGAAGTTCGAGCGGACTAAGCCGCACGTCAACATCGGCACCATCGGTCACATCGACCACGGTAAGACGACCCTCACGGCCGCCATTACCAAGGTGCTGCATGACGCGTACCCGGACCTGAACGAGGCCTCGGCCTTCGACCAGATCGACAAGGCTCCTGAGGAGCGCCAGCGCGGTATCACCATCTCCATCGCGCACGTCGAGTACCAGACGGAGTCGCGTCACTACGCGCACGTCGACTGCCCGGGTCACGCGGACTACATCAAGAACATGATCACGGGTGCGGCGCAGATGGACGGCGCCATCCTCGTGGTCGCCGCCACCGACGGCCCGATGCCGCAGACCAAGGAGCACGTGCTCCTGGCCCGCCAGGTCGGCGTTCCGTACATCGTTGTCGCCCTGAACAAGGCCGACATGGTGGACGACGAGGAGATCCTTGAGCTCGTCGAGCTCGAGGTCCGCGAGCTGCTCTCCGAGTACGAGTTCCCGGGCGACGACCTGCCGGTCGTCAAGGTCTCGGCGCTCAAGGCCCTTGAGGGCGACGCCGAGTGGGGCAAGACCGTTCTCGACCTGATGAAGGCCGTTGACGAGTCCATCCCGCAGCCCGAGCGCGACGTCGACAAGCCGTTCCTGATGCCGATCGAGGACGTCTTCACGATCACCGGTCGTGGCACCGTCGTCACCGGTCGTATCGAGCGTGGTGTCCTGAAGGTCAACGAGACCGTCGACATCGTCGGTATCAAGACCGAGAAGACCACCACCACGGTCACCGGCATCGAGATGTTCCGCAAGCTGCTCGACGAGGGCCAGGCCGGCGAGAATGTCGGTCTGCTCCTCCGTGGCATCAAGCGCGAGGACGTCGAGCGCGGCCAGGTCATCATCAAGCCGGGTTCGGTCACGCCGCACACCAGCTTCGAGGCCCAGGCCTACATCCTGTCGAAGGACGAGGGTGGCCGTCACACCCCCTTCTTCAACAACTACCGCCCGCAGTTCTACTTCCGTACCACGGACGTGACCGGCGTGGTGACCCTCCCCGAGGGCACCGAGATGGTCATGCCGGGCGACAACACCGTCATGACGGTCGAGCTGATCCAGCCCGTCGCCATGGAGGAGGGCCTCAAGTTCGCCATCCGTGAGGGTGGCCGGACCGTCGGCGCCGGCCAGGTCACCAAGATCAACAAGTAATCGCTGATCTGACCTGGTAGCTCCCCGGAGCATCCAACAGGGGCCCCGCACCCCGTCCGCGAGGACGGCGGCGCGGGGCCCCTGTGTTTTGTCCCCTCACCCGGGGACCGCGAAGACGCTCCGCTCGAAGAACTCGAAGAAGACGCTCCGCTCGAAACCGAGGTGTCAGCCTTCTTCGAGCCAACTCAACGGGTCTTCTTCCTGGGCACCCGAAGGGGTGAGGCTGGTAAAGGAGACCGGGAGAGCCAAGGACGCCAGGTGCTCAAGGGCGGTGGGGGAGAGGAGCAGCTGGTCCCCGGTCTCCACTGTTCCCGCGATGGCCACCTGGACCGAATGGCCCGTCCGTAGAAGCGTGTCGACCTTGTCCCGGAGGGGCCGGATGTCGTGCGCCAGAGAAATCGCCATCGCTTCCAGGTCCCCTGTGGACTCTTCGGCGTAGGTGTATGCCCACCAGTGCGGCCCCGAATAAATCCTGGCTCCACGATCTGATCGATCGTCGTCGAGTCCGAGAGTGCTATTGACGAAGTCGACGGAAACATCCTTTTTCGTGATGGCCAGTGAAACATTCACAGACTCCCACGACCCGGCCGCATTCATGGCGTCCTCCTTCTGTGTCGCACCTATCGGGCATTGAGGCTCGGGATTATTTTCAGGGGAATTTTCAGGCGGGAGGCTCTCGTCATCTCGTCCGCCGAGAAAGAGACCTGGGAGTCGTTGTCGGCGAAACCTCTCACGGTGATCGTGACGTCGCATCCCTCTGCTCTCAGCATCGCGAGAGTCCCGGCGCATCCCTCGGCTGCCCGGAGGATTGTGTCAAGCTGCTCCGAAAACACTCTGGTGGTGTGCTCGTCGCATTGGAGGCGCCACTGCCCCGCAGCGCTCCCCTCGGGGTTCCATCGGTCGACTCCCGGCATCCGCACGGCTGACGGCTGCAACGCCAGTCGCTCCGTGACCGAATTCGGGTCGAGGTCGCTTTTCTTCACGATAAGAGCCACGGCCGTCAGTACCCACGACGTTGCGTCGTGCGAGTCGACGCTCACTGGTTCGCCCACATTCTCGTTATGCTCCCGTAGTGAGTAATCTATTATTGAAGCTCACGGCAGGCGGCCCAGTGTACATTGCCCATACCTGATTCGAGGAGGTCGCCGAGTTGGGTCCGGCGGGCCACCGTTGTGGAATTCTCGTAGACGGTGAACCCGCCGGCTCCCTTTGCTTCCGGTGGCGCAAGTGTATAGTTCGGAATCTTGTCTCCTGGTCCGAATTTCTCTACGGCTGCTCCAGGATACGAGCCTCCTTCTACGGCGACCCCGTTGAGTCCGGGGATTCTTTCCCCGTGGGGTACATAGAACGAGATGCTCGTGCCCGGTGGGACGACGGTTTCCCCTGCGTCGAACTCCAAGTAGCCGTGGCCGGCCAAGACGCTTTCGCCGTCGGGTCTGCCGCCTTTCAGCACTCGGCTCGCGTAGTAGCGCCCATCGGTGTCGGGCCATTTGTGTGACAGTGGCTGTGGATTGCTCTCGATGACGGCTTTCTTCACTTCATCAAACCCAGGAATGTGGACCCCGGAACCTCTGCTCGCCAGATTGTCGAGCGAGCTTCCCGCGCCTTCCTTGACGCCGTCCCTCACTCCGTTCCTCATTCCGGCGCGGGCAAGGCTCTTGATGCCGCCCGCGCCCTTCGTCCCGATGAGTTCGGGTACGAGACGGCCGATGAATTCGCTGGGGTCGCCCTTGGCCGCCTCCCACGCGCCCTTCAGCGCGCGGTCCGGGTGGGCGGCTGTGGAGGCCAGGCCGGTCAGCGTCATGTTGATGTTCTTGTAGTACTCGGCCGGGTGCGTGAGGTTGTACGGGTCGAGTGGGTTGACCGAGCGGACGAAGTTGGTGAGGCCCACCGTGCCCTTCACGACGCCGCCCGCGAAGTGAGTCAGCTCCACGGCCTGGCCGCCGCCGTAGTCGGCCAGATCGAGCCGGGCCCGGTCGCTGGCGGACGGCTCGGCCGGGGCGTGGGCCAAGGCCGCGGTGACCGTCGTCCTCGCGGTGCCGGCCGCCCCGTCGCGCTGACGGCGGGCCTCCGCCAGGATCTCCCGTGCGCGTGCCCGCTGGGCCTCGCCCGGGTCGGTGAAGGCGCCCGGTCTGGGCGGCGGGTCCGGGCTGTCGCGCGCGGCGTTGTACGCGTCGACCTTCTCGTTGTACGTGTCGATCGCCGTTTTCGAGGCCGCTTCGCCCTTCTTGTAGAGCGCGATCGCCTCCCCGGCCCTGCTCTGCGCCCAGGCGACCGTCGTCGCGTACGTCTCCAGCGCCTTGGCCGCGTCCTCGAACGCGTCCGCGGCCCGTAGCCAGTCCGTCGGCAGCGTCTGGAACTTGTCGCGGAACGCTTCGGCAGCCTCGCCCTTCCAGTGGCCGGAGTCCAGGCTCTTCATGCCCTGGCCGACGAGGTCGAACGCCGTCCTGAAGTCCCGAAGATTCTGCACACTCGCGCTGATACGGCCCGTATTGCCGTGGACCAGCTCATCGGCCTCCTCGCTCTGCCCGAGCTGCCGCTCACCGACCTTCGCGCCGAGCGAGGAAGCGGTTCGGTCTCCCCAGTCCTCGACGGCGTCCGCCATCGCGTCCTGGCCCAGGCGCTCAAGACCGTCACCGGCCCTGTCGGTCGCCCAGTCGATGCCCTGGCCGGCCTTTTCCTTGCCCCACTCGACCCCGTCCTCCAGCTTGCCGAGCCCTTTGTCGGCCAGCTCACCCCAGTCCACCATCAGCGGTCCGCCCAGGTCGGCTGCTCGGCCCGCTGGATCGCTTCGTCCGACGGGTCGAGCGTCTCCCGCATCTCCTCGTCCAGCACCTCCCGTACCTCCGGTGCGAGCAGACCGGAGTTACCGAGCGAGTCGAGCGCCCCGTCCTCCACGTCGTAGGCGGTGTCCCGCCAGAGCTGCTTCACCTCGCCGTGCGCCTGCGAGAACGACTCCCGGTTCCAGTCGGCACCGTCGGTGGGCGACTGGAGGCGGATCTCGTCCCAGGTCATGCCCCTGACCTCGTCCTCGCTCAGATGCGGATTCCCGTTCGACCCGTTCGCCACGATCTTGATCGTGTCCTTGACGTACTGGTCCTGCTCATGAAACGCCCCGGCCGACAGGCCCACCCCGCGCGCGAAGCCGTTCCCTCGCCCCATCAGGGCCCGCACGCCCCACTCCCAGCGCTCACAGAACGTCGTGAACTCCGCCGCGAGCCCGTCGTGCCCCAACTCCACCCCCGACAGGGCCAGATCGGAAAAACCGCGCCCCATGGACGCCTCGCCGATCATCCCGAGGTCCTTCAGCTCCGCGTGTGCCTTGTCGATACCCCGTGCGATCAGCGCGAGTGCCTCCGGCGGTACCGCCAGGTCCGACTGCTCCCCGCTCATACCGTGCCTCCTGGGCCGACCACAGCCGCGTCCGGCACGACCCCCGCCACCGGTGGGAACAACGCCCCGTCCGCGCTGCCCGCGTCCAGCGCCACCCCCGCCGGAACCTCCAGGGCCGGCACCATCGCGTCCAGCAGCCTGGCCCCCAGCACCCGCTGGTACGACCACGCGCGCCCGGCCGCGCCCTGCGCGTGGGCGAACACGGACAGCGCCTCTTCATGCGAGAACGCGCAGATCCACCGGACCCCGCCCCACTCCGCCGACCACAGATCCCCCGCCGCGTCCAACGGCACCAGCACCGCCGCACGCCGGAACTCGCCCAGCAGAACCGCGAACTCCCGCCGGGCCTGAGTCTGCCCAGCCTCTGACATGTGGTCCCCACCCTTGGCCATGGTGCGTAGTCTGTCGCGACGCGATTACCGAACGCAATGTCAATCCGATCGGCAGGTCGCCGGGACCGCAGTCCCCGCGGCTGTCCACGGCGCGGGCCCCGGCGCCGTGCGTGCTTGCCGGCAGGCCGGTTCACGCAAGCTTCATCGGCTGTGCTTTCCGTCGCACGGGGCTGGGCCGCCGGGCGCTCCTAGGGTCGCAGCGGTCTCAATGGGCGCGGCAGTGCGGGAGAGGGCGTGTGCGCGATGGAAGCGTTGTGGAAGAAGGAGCGGAAGAGAGAGTGGCGGCGGGGCCGGTACCGGAGCCGGTCCGCGCTGCGGGGCGGGGGTGTGGTCACGGCTCTGGCGGGGCTCGTCGCGTCGCTCGCCGTCGGTACCACCGCCGGCGCGGCGTCGTCCGGCGGAGCGTCGGCGGCCGGGGCGGTACGGCACCCCGTGGCGTACGTCGATCCGCTCATCGGGTCCACCAACGGCGGTAATACGTACCCCGGCGCCAATCTGCCGTTCGGCATGATCGCCTGGTCCCCGACCAGCACCGCCGGCGACCAGACCAATACCGCCGCGGCCAACGGCTACTCGTACGTCACGACGCGCCTGCGCGGCTTCAGCCTCACCCATGTCAATGGCGCGGGCTGCCATCCGGGGGCCGCGGGGGACGTGCCGATCATGCCGTTCGTCGGTGATGTCGACACCTCGCCGTCCGCCGACACCAAGGACGCGAAGTACGCCGCGAACTTCTCGCACGCCGACGAGAAGGCCGAGCCCGGCCGTTACCGGGTGGGGCTGGACTCGGGGGCCGTCACCGATCTCGCGGTCAGTGAGCGCGCCGGTGTCGCCGACTTCACCTTCCCCGCCGACAAGCCCGCCAACCTGCTCTTCCGGGTCTCCAACTCCCTGAACGGCAGCGAGGACGCGCACATCTCCATCGACGAGAAGGCGCGCAAGGTCACCGGGTGGGTGGAGACCGGGGCGTTCTGCGGGCGGCGTGCCAATGGCGGGGAGAACAACCGCACCAGCTACTACCGCCTCTACTTCACCGCCTCCTTCGACCGCGCCTTCTCCGGCGTCGGCACCTGGCAGGACGACCGGTTGTCCGCCGGTTCCACCACGGCGGGCGGCGGCGAGGGGTACGCCACCGGCGCGGACCGGGCCGGCCGGGGATCCGGTGGGTACGTCAGCTTCGACACGGGTCGTGACAACGATGTCCGGATGCGGCTCGGCATCTCGTACGTCTCCCTCGCGGGCGCCGAGGCCAACCTGCGCGGGGAGATAGCGCCCCGCGCGAGCGTGGCGGACGTGGCGGACGCCGGACGGGCGGCCTGGGACCGTACGCTGCGCGGCGTGCGGATCGGGGGCGGCAGCGAGGCACAGCGCACCACCTTCTACACCGCGCTCTATCACGCGCTCCAGCAGCCCAACCTGATCAGTGACCGCGACGGCCGCTACTCCGGCATGGACCGCGTCACACGGCGCGTGGAGCGTGGCCAGGGGGCGCAGTACAGCAACTTCTCGGGCTGGGACCAGTACCGCGCCCAGGTGCAGCTGCTCGCCCTGCTCGAACCTCGGGTCGCCGGTGACTTCGCCCAGTCGCTGTTCAACTTCGCCAAGCAGAACGACGGGGTCTGGGACCGCTGGGTGCACATCAGCGGCGCGACGCATGTGATGACGGGCGACCCGACGGCCGCGACGCTGGCGACCTTCTACGCCATGGGGGTACGGAACTTCGACACCGAGGGCGCCTTCGACTCCCTCTACCGGCAGGCCACGGTCCCGCACCCGGACGGGCTCTCCGACGCGGGCTGCCCCGGCCAGTGCGAGGGGCAGCGGCCCAATCTGGCCCAGTACCTCGACTCGCGCTACGCCGCGCAGGACGCCTGCCACTGCTGGGGCGGCGCCGCCGAGACCCTGGAGGACTCCGTCGCCGACGCCGCGCTCGCGCAGTGGGCCCGGCAGCTCGGCCGCGAGCGGGAGTACGAGGAGCTGAGCGAGCGGGGCGGCTACTGGAAGAACGTATTCAACCCCCAGGCCACGGCCGGCGCGGGCTACATCCAGGCCAGGAACCTGGACGGTACGTGGGTCACCCCCTTCGACCCGGCCTCCGACCGGGGCTTCGCGCAGGGCAGCGCGGCGACGTACACCTGGATGGTGCCGCAGGACGTCCAGGGCCTGGCCGAGGCCATGGGCGGCCGTGACGCCGCGGCGGCCCGGCTGGACGGCTTCTTCCACAAGCCCGACGGCTCCTGGTCGGTGCGCGGCGGTGACGCGCTGCGCTACGACCCCACCAACGAGCCCGGCATCCACGCCCCGTGGCTGTACAACGCGCTCGGACAGCCCTGGAAGACCCAGGAGACCGTCCGTGAGATCGTCGACACGGTGTACGGGACCGGTCCCGCGGGGCTTCCGGGCAATGACGACCTCGGCACGATGTCGGCGTGGTACGTGTTCGCCGCGCTCGGTATCTACCCGCAGGCCCCCGGCCGCGCCGACCTGCTGCTGACCGGTCCGCTGTTCCCGCGCGCGGTGATCGCGGGGGCGGGGGAGCGGCGCGACCTCACGATCACGGCCCCGGCGGCGTCCGACGCGAACCTGTACGTGGCCGAGGTCCGGGTCAACGGCGAGCGGCGGAACGCCTCGTGGGCCAGCGGCTCGCTCGTACGGTCCGGCGGTTCGCTCTCCTTCACGCTGCGGGACCGGCCCGACAGGGACTGGGCCACCGCGCCCGCCGGACTGCCCCGCCCGTAAGAGCCCCGCAGGCCCGCAGGCCCCGTAGTCCGTAGGGGCCCGTAGAGCGCGTAGAGCCCGTAGAGCCCGTAGAGGCGGGACAGCGGCAGAGACAGGGGGCCGGGGCCCGCACGCCCCGGCCCCCTCGTACGGTTCGGAGACCCCTGGCAGCGGCTCCGCGGGGCCTTCCGGCGCCGCCTCGCCCTCCCGTTTCCGGAACCCCGGGCCGGTCCGCTGATTCATCCGTCCCGGCGTGGGGTACCCTTTCCGGCCGCGATTGGCCAGGGCCAGGGCCCCTATGGCACACTGTTCAGGTTGCTCGGTTGAGTGCCGATGCTGCGCGCCTCCCGCCGGGAGGACCGGAAGCGAGTCCCACAGTACTCGTCGTCCCAACTGCCCTCCGGGGCAGCGCTGGGACGGACGTACGGGAATCTTCCGGGAAGCGTGAGCGGGGCTCCGGCCAGGCGCCCGGTGGCTGATCGCGTATCGCGGTCCGGCCCTGGCTCGCGGTCAGTACGACCGCACCCCTTGGCAGGGAAATTCCTTCGGGAGATTTTCATTGGCGAGGATGCGACACGCCCGACCGCGTGGGTCGGAGCGAGGAGCGGAGCTACCGGGTTCCAGAGCGTTACGAGAGACAGGACTACGAAGCAGCCATGGCGGGACAGAAGATCCGCATCCGGCTCAAGGCCTACGACCACGAGGTCATCGACTCCTCGGCGAAGAAGATCGTCGAGACGGTGACGCGTACTGGTGCGTCGGTCGCGGGCCCGGTGCCGCTGCCCACTGAGAAGAACGTGTACTGCGTCATCAAGTCGCCGCACAAGTACAAGGACTCGCGCGAGCACTTCGAGATGCGCACGCACAAGCGCCTGATCGACATCCTCGACCCGACGCCCAAGACCGTTGACTCGTTGATGCGCCTGGACCTTCCGGCCGGCGTTGACATCGAGATCAAGCTCTGAGAGGCGCGGAAGAGATGGCAAAGCAGATCAAGGGTGTCCTGGGCGAGAAGCTCGGCATGACCCAGGTCTGGGACGAGAACAACCGTGTCGTCCCGGTGACCGTCGTCAAGGCCGGGCCCTGCGTTGTTACCCAGGTCCGTACGAATGACTCCGACGGCTACGAGTCGGTCCAGATCGCCTTCGGCGAGATCGACCCGCGCAAGGTGAACAAGCCCCTCAAGGGCCACTTCGCCAAGGCCGACGTGACCCCCCGCCGCCACCTGGTGGAGCTCCGCACCTCCGACGCCGCCGAGTACACGCTCGGCCAGGAGATCACCGCCGCCACGTTCGAGTCCGGCGTCAAGGTCGACGTCACGGGCAAGAGCAAGGGCAAGGGCTTCGCCGGTGTCATGAAGCGTCACAACTTCAAGGGCCTCGGCGCCGGTCACGGCACCCAGCGCAAGCACCGCTCTCCCGGCTCCATCGGTGGCTGCGCCACCCCGGGCCGTGTGTTCAAGGGCCTCCGCATGGCGGGCCGTATGGGCAACGAGCGGGTCACCACCCAGAACCTGACCGTTCACGCCGTTGACGCGGAGAAGGGCCTGCTCCTGATCAAGGGCGCGGTTCCTGGTCCGAACGGCGGCCTCGTCCTGGTCCGTACCGCGGCCAAGGGGGCCTGAGGTAACTGATGAGCACCGTTGACATCCTTTCGCCGGCAGGCGACAAGGCCGGGACCGTCGAACTCCCTTCGGAGATCTTCGACGCGAAGGTCAGCATTCCGCTGATCCACCAGGTCGTTGTCGCCCAGCTGGCCGCTGCCCGACAGGGCACGCACAAGACCAAGACCCGCGGCGAAGTCCGTGGCGGTGGCAAGAAGCCGTACCGCCAGAAGGGCACCGGCCGCGCCCGTCAGGGTTCGACCCGCGCTCCGCAGTTCGCCGGTGGTGGCGTCGTCCACGGCCCCGTGCCGCGTGACTACTCGCAGCGGACCCCCAAGAAGATGAAGGCCGCCGCCCTGCGCGGTGCCCTCACCGACCGGGCCCGTCACTCTCGTATCCACGTCGTTTCCGGCCTGGTCGAGGACGCGGTGTCCACCAAGGCCGCCCGGACCCTGATCGGCAAGATCAGCGAGCGCAAGAACGTGCTCCTGGTCGCCGAGAGGTCCGACGAGGCCGCGTGGCTGTCCGCCCGCAACCTGCCCCAGGTGCACATCCTGGCGCCGGGCCAGCTGAACACGTACGACGTGCTCGTCTCCGACGACGTGGTCTTCACCAAGGCCGCCTTCGAGTCTTTCGTGTCTGGCCCCTCCAAGGCCGCTGAGACCGAAGGGAGCGAAGCCTGATGGCCGAGATCACCAGCAAGACCTTCGACGACCCGCGTGACGTTCTCGTCAAGCCCGTGGTGTCCGAGAAGAGCTACGCGCTGCTCGACGAGAACAAGTACACGTTCATCGTGTCGCCGACCGCCAACAAGACCCAGATCAAGCAGGCCGTGGAAACGGTCTTCTCGGTCAAGGTCACCGGGGTCAACACGATCAACCGCCAGGGCAAGCGCAAGCGCACCCGCACCGGTTTCGGTAAGCGCGCGAACACCAAGCGCGCCATCGTGACCCTCGCTGAGGGCGACCGTATCGACATCTTCGGCGGCCCGACCTCCTGACGGAGGTCGAGACGTCCAGGATCCGGAATTCTTCCGAGGACTGAGAGACAATGGGTATCCGCAAGTACAAGCCGACGACCCCGGGCCGTCGTGGCTCCAGCGTCGCCGACTTTGTCGAGATCACGCGGTCCACGCCGGAGAAGTCGCTGGTCCGCCCGCTGCACAGCAAGGGCGGCCGTAACAACGCCGGTCGTGTGACCGTTCGCCACCAGGGTGGTGGACACAAGCGCGCCTACCGCGTGATCGACTTCCGTCGTCACGACAAGGACGGCGTGCCGGCCAAGGTCGCGCACATCGAGTACGACCCGAACCGCACCGCGCGCATCGCGCTGCTGCACTACGCGGACGGCGAGAAGCGCTACATCATCGCGCCGCGTGGCCTGGCGCAGGGCGCGCGTGTCGAGAACGGTCCGGCCGCCGACATCAAGCCCGGCAACAACCTGGCGCTGCGCAACATCCCGGTCGGTACGACCATCCACGCCATCGAGCTGCGGCCCGGCGGCGGCGCGAAGTTCGCCCGTTCCGCGGGTGCCTCCGTGCAGCTGCTGGCGAAGGAGGGCTCCATGGCCCACCTTCGTATGCCGTCCGGTGAGATCCGGCTGGTCGACGTCCGCTGCCGCGCCACCATCGGTGAGGTCGGCAACGCCGAGCAGTCGAACATCAACTGGGGCAAGGCCGGCCGTATGCGCTGGAAGGGCGTACGCCCGACCGTCCGCGGTGTCGCGATGAACCCGGTTGACCACCCGCATGGTGGTGGTGAGGGCAAGACCTCCGGTGGACGCCACCCGGTCAGCCCGTGGGGTCAGAAGGAGGGTCGTACTCGCTCGCCGAAGAAGGCAAGCAGCAAGTACATCGTCCGCCGCCGCAAGACGAACAAGAAGCGCTAGGAGCGGGTTTAGATGCCGCGCAGTCTCAAGAAGGGGCCCTTCGTCGACGACCACCTGATCAAGAAGGTGGACGTCCAGAACGAAGCAGGCACCAAGAACGTCATCAAGACCTGGTCCCGTCGCTCGATGATCGTCCCGGCCATGCTGGGCCACACGATCGCGGTGCACAACGGCAAGATCCATGTCCCGGTGTTCGTCACCGAGTCCATGGTCGGCCACAAGCTCGGCGAGTTCTCGCCGACTCGCACCTTCCGCGGCCACGTCAAGGACGACCGGAAGTCGAAGCGCCGCTAACGCGGGGTGACTGACTATGACTTACACCGAAGGGACAACCATGGAAGCCAGGGCCCAGGCGCGGTACATCCGCGTCACGCCCATGAAGGCCCGCCGCGTGGTGGACCTCATCCGTGGCATGGATGCCACGGAGGCTCAGGCGGTCCTGCGCTTCGCCCCGCAGGCCGCGAGCGTGCCGGTCGGCAAGGTGCTTGACAGCGCCATTGCCAACGCCGCGCACAACTACGACCACACCGACGCCTCTTCGCTGGTCATCAGCGAGGCGTACGTGGACGAGGGCCCGACCCTGAAGCGGTTCCGTCCGCGTGCCCAGGGCCGTGCCTACCGGATCCGTAAGCGGACCAGCCACATCACCGTGGTCGTCAGCAGCAAGGAAGGAACCCGGTAATGGGCCAGAAGGTTAACCCGCATGGGTTCCGGCTCGGTATCACCACGGACTTCAAGTCCCGTTGGTACGCCGACAAGCTGTACAAGGACTACGTCAAGGAAGACGTCGCCATTCGTCGCATGATGACGAAGGGCATGGAGCGGGCCGGCATCTCCAAGGTGGAGATCGAGCGCACCCGCGACCGCGTCCGCGTTGACATCCACACCGCACGTCCGGGCATCGTCATCGGCCGCCGCGGCGCCGAGGCCGACCGCATCCGCGGCGAGCTGGAGAAGCTGACCGGCAAGCAGGTCCAGCTGAACATCCTTGAGGTCAAGAACCCCGAGGTGGACGCTCAGCTGGTGGCCCAGGCCGTCGCCGAGCAGCTGTCCTCGCGTGTCTCCTTCCGTCGCGCCATGCGTAAGAGCATGCAGTCGACGATGAAGGCCGGCGCCAAGGGCATCAAGATCCAGTGCGGTGGCCGTCTCGGCGGCGCCGAGATGTCCCGCTCGGAGTTCTACCGCGAGGGCCGCGTGCCCCTGCACACGCTCCGCGCGAACGTCGACTACGGCTTCTTCGAGGCCAAGACGACCTTCGGCCGTATCGGTGTGAAGGTCTGGATCTACAAGGGCGACGTCAAGAACATCGCCGAGGTGCGCGCCGAGAACGCCGCGGCCCGCGCCGGCAACCGTCCGGCCCGTGGTGGTGGCAACGACCGTCCCGCCGGCCGTGGTGGCCGCGGTGGCGAGCGTGGCGGCCGTGGCCGCAAGCCGCAGCAGAACCCGGCAGCCGAGGCCCCCAAGGCCGACGCCGCCGCTGCTCCGGCCGCTGAGGCGACGTCCTCTTCTACCGGCGGAACGGAGGCCTGACCGAAATGCTGATCCCCCGTAGGGTCAAGCACCGCAAGCAGCACCACCCGAAGCGCAGCGGAATGTCCAAGGGTGGGACGCAGGTTGCGTTCGGCGAGTACGGCATCCAGGCGCTGACCCCCGCGTACGTGACGAACCGTCAGATCGAGGCCGCTCGTATCGCGATGACCCGTCACATCAAGCGTGGCGGCAAGGTCTGGATCAACATCTACCCGGACCGTCCGCTCACCAAGAAGCCCGCCGAGACCCGCATGGGTTCCGGTAAGGGTTCCCCGGAGTGGTGGATCGCGAACGTCAAGCCCGGTCGGGTGATGTTCGAGCTGTCCTACCCGAACGAGAAGATTGCGCGTGAGGCGCTTACCCGCGCTGCTCACAAGCTTCCGATGAAGTGCCGGATCGTTCGGCGCGAGGCAGGTGAGTCGTGATGGCGGCCGTGACCAAGGCGTCCGAACTGCGCGAACTGGGCAGCGAGGAGCTTCTCGCGAAGCTTCGCGAGGCCAAGGAAGAGCTGTTCAACCTCCGCTTCCAGGCGGCGACGGGTCAGCTCGAAAACCACGGGCGGCTGAAGCTCGTGCGCAAGGACATCGCGCGGATCTACACCCTGATGCGTGAGCGCGAGCTGGGCATCGAGACGGTGGAGAGCGCCTGATGACTGAGAGCAATGTGACCGAGACCAACGCCACGACCGACCGCGGCTTCCGCAAGACCCGTGAGGGTCTGGTCGTCAGCGACAAGATGGACAAGACCGTCGTCGTCGCTGTCGAGGACCGCGTCAAGCACGCGCTGTACGGCAAGGTCATCCGCCGTACGAACAAGCTCAAGGCGCACGACGAGCAGAACGCCGCCGGCATCGGCGACCGCGTCCTCCTGATGGAGACCCGGCCGCTGTCCGCCACGAAGCGGTGGCGCATCGTCGAGATCCTCGAAAAGGCCAAGTAACCCCTCCGAGGGGGTTTCCCCTCGGAACAGTTCCGCCAGGCTCGGTGGGGCTCCATGAGTGACCTACGCAAGTCGACTTACGGAGCCCCGCCGGGAACCGGCAGACGATCAGGAGATAGACGTGATCCAGCAGGAGTCGCGACTGCGTGTCGCCGACAACACGGGTGCGAAGGAAATTCTCACCATCCGTGTTCTCGGTGGTTCGGGTCGCCGCTACGCGGGCATCGGTGACGTCATCGTCGCCACCGTCAAGGACGCGATCCCCGGTGGCAACGTGAAGAAGGGTGACGTCGTCAAGGCCGTCATCGTTCGCACCGTCAAGGAGCGCCGCCGTCCGGACGGCTCGTACATCCGCTTCGACGAGAACGCCGCCGTCATTCTGAAGAACGACGGCGACCCTCGCGGCACCCGTATCTTCGGCCCGGTGGGCCGTGAGCTGCGCGAGAAGAAGTTCATGAAGATCATCTCGCTCGCGCCGGAGGTGCTGTAAGCATGAAGATCAAGAAGGGCGACCTGGTTCAGGTCATCACCGGTAAGGACAAGGGCAAGCAGGGCAAGGTCATCGTGGCCTACCCCACGCAGGACCGTGTTCTCGTCGAGGGTGTCAACCGGGTCAAGAAGCACACCAAGGCCGGCCAGACCGCTCGCGGTTCCCAGACCGGCGGCATCGTGACCACCGAAGCCCCCATCCACATCAGCAACGTTCAGCTGGTCGTGGAGAAGGACGGCAAGAAGGTCGTCACCCGCGTCGGCTACCGCTTTGACGACGAGGGCAACAAGATCCGCGTTGCCAAGCGGACCGGTGAGGACATCTGATGACTGCGACCACTACCGCGCCGCGTCTGAAGCTGCGCTACCGCGAGGAGATCGCCGGAAAGCTGCGTGAGGAGTTCTCGTACGAGAACGTCATGCAGATCCCCGGCCTCGTCAAGATCGTGGTCAACATGGGTGTGGGCGACGCCGCCCGCGACTCCAAGCTGATCGAGGGTGCCATCAAGGACCTCACCACGATCACCGGCCAGAAGCCGTCCGTCACCAAGGCCCGGAAGTCCATCGCGCAGTTCAAGCTGCGCGAGGGTCAGCCGATCGGCTGTCACGTCACCCTCCGTGGTGACCGTATGTGGGAGTTCCTGGACCGTACGCTGTCGCTCGCGCTGCCGCGTATCCGTGACTTCCGCGGTCTGTCCCCGAAGCAGTTCGACGGCCGTGGCAACTACACCTTCGGTCTCACGGAGCAGGTCATGTTCCACGAGATCGACCAGGACAAGATCGACCGGGTCCGGGGCATGGACATCACCGTGGTCACCACGGCGACCAACGACGACGAGGGTCGTGCCCTCCTTCGTCACCTCGGCTTCCCGTTCAAGGAGAACTGACCGTGGCGAAGAAGGCTCTGATCGCTAAGGCCGCCCGCAAGCCGAAGTTCGGTGTGCGCGGTTACACCCGCTGCCAGCGCTGCGGCCGTCCCCACTCCGTCTACCGCAAGTTCGGCCTGTGCCGTGTGTGCCTTCGTGAGATGGCCCACCGCGGCGAGCTGCCGGGCGTGACCAAGAGCTCCTGGTAGTCCTTCTTTTCAGGACCACCCGAAGCTCTCGGTAAGCAATGTGGTTGGTGGGAGCCCTCCTTCACATGCCGTAGGCTTGTGGGGTTGGGCGCCCGCCGTCCATTTAAGACTTACTACGCCGTAGGTCCCCGCACCGCACCCGTCCCGGCTCTGATCGGGGAGAGGGATGGCGCATACAGGAAACCCCGGCGAGAGAGGCCGAAGGCCAATTCATGACCATGACTGATCCCATCGCAGACATGCTCACGCGTCTGCGCAACGCGAACTCGGCGTACCACGACGACGTCGTGATGCCGCACAGCAAGATCAAGTCGCACATCGCGGAGATCCTCCAGCAGGAGGGCTTCATCACCGGCTGGAAGGTCGAGGACGCCGAGGTCGGCAAAAACCTCGTCCTGGAGCTGAAGTTCGGCCCGAACCGCGAGCGTTCGATCGCCGGCATCAAGCGCATCTCCAAGCCGGGTCTGCGTGTGTACGCGAAGTCCACCAATCTGCCGAAGGTTCTCGGCGGCCTGGGCGTGGCCATCATCTCCACGTCCCACGGTCTCCTGACCGGCCAGCAGGCCAGCAAGAAGGGCGTAGGTGGGGAAGTCCTCGCCTACGTCTGGTAGTCGGGAACGGAGGAATAGCTCATGTCGCGAATCGGCAAGCTCCCCATCCAGGTTCCCGCCGGTGTGGACGTCACCATCGATGGCCGTACGGTCGCGGTGAAGGGCCCCAAGGGTTCCCTCTCGCACACCGTTGCCGCGCCGATCGAGGTCACCAAGGGCGAGGACGGCATCCTTCAGGTGCTGCGCCCGAACGACGAGCGTCAGAACAAGGCCCTGCACGGCCTGTCCCGCACGCTGGTGGCGAACATGATCACCGGCGTGACCCAGGGATACGTCAAGGCGCTCGAAATCAGCGGAGTCGGCTACCGCGTCCAGGCGAAGGGCTCCAACCTGGAGTTCGCCCTGGGGTACAGCCACCCGATCCTCATCGAGGCCCCCGAGGGCATCACCTTCAAGGTCGAGTCGCCCACGAAGTTCACCGTCGAGGGCATCGACAAGCAGAAGGTCGGCGAGGTCGCCGCTAACATCCGCAAGCTGCGGAAGCCCGACCCGTACAAGGCCAAGGGCGTCAAGTACGCGGGCGAGGTCATCCGCCGCAAGGTCGGAAAGGCGGGTAAGTAAGCCATGGCATACGGTGTCAAGATTGCTAAGGGCAAGGCCTACAAGGCCGCTGCCATCAAGCGTCGTCACATCCGCGTTCGCAAGCGCATCTCCGGTTCGCCGGAGCGTCCGCGCCTGGTCGTGACGCGTTCCAACCGCCACATGGTCGCTCAGGTCATCGACGACATCGCGGGCCACACGCTCGCGTCGGCGTCGACCCTGGACACCTCGATCCGTGGTGCCGAGGGCGACAAGAGCGCCCAGGCCAAGCAGGTCGGATCCCTGGTCGCCGAGCGAGCCAAGGCCGCCGGCGTCGAGGCCGTCGTGTTCGACCGCGGTGGTAACCAGTACGCAGGGCGCATTGCCGCTCTGGCTGACGCCGCCCGCGAAGCCGGGCTGAAGTTCTAAGCCCCGGTTCCGGAGCTAGCGGACGTAACAGAGAGAGGTAAATCCAATGGCTGGACCCCAGCGCCGCGGAAGCGGTGCCGGTGGCGGCGAGCGGCGGGACCGGAAGGGTCGCGACGGTGGCGCTGCCGCCGAGAAGACCGCTTACGTTGAGCGCGTTGTCGCGATCAACCGCGTTGCCAAGGTTGTGAAGGGTGGTCGTCGCTTCAGCTTCACCGCGCTGGTCGTGGTGGGCGATGGTGACGGCACCGTCGGTGTCGGTTACGGCAAGGCCAAGGAGGTGCCGGCCGCCATCGCCAAGGGTGTTGAGGAGGCCAAGAAGCACTTCTTCAAGGTCCCCCGTATCCAGGGCACCATCCCGCACCCGATCCAGGGCGAGAAGGCCGCGGGCGTCGTCCTGCTCAAGCCGGCTTCCCCCGGTACCGGCGTGATCGCCGGTGGCCCGGTGCGTGCCGTGCTGGAGTGCGCGGGCGTGCACGACATCCTGTCGAAGTCGCTCGGCTCGGACAACGCGATCAACATCGTGCACGCGACCGTGGCGGCCCTCCAGGGCCTGCAGCGTCCCGAGGAGATCGCGGCCCGCCGCGGTCTGCCCCTTGAGGACGTCGCCCCCGCGGCTCTGCTCCGTGCGCGTGCGGGAGCGGGTGCGTAATGGCCCGTCTCAAGATCACGCAGACGAAGTCGTACATCGGCAGCAAGCAGAACCACCGCGACACCCTGCGTTCGCTCGGCCTCAAGCGGGTCAGCGACACGGTTGTCAAGGAGGACCGCCCCGAGTTCCGCGGCATGGTGCACACCGTCCGCCACCTCGTGACCGTTGAGGAGGTCGACTGACATGGCGGAGAACAACCCGCTGAAGGTCCACAACCTCCGTCCTGCCCCGGGCGCCAAGACCGCCAAGACCCGTGTGGGTCGTGGTGAGGCGTCCAAGGGTAAGACCGCAGGTCGTGGCACCAAGGGCACCAAGGCCCGCTACCAGGTTCCGGAGCGCTTCGAGGGTGGGCAGATGCCCCTCCACATGCGTCTCCCGAAGCTCAAGGGCTTCAAGAACCCGTTCCGCACCGAGTACCAGGTCGTGAACCTGGACAAGCTCTCCGCTCTCTACCCCGAGGGCGGCGAGGTCACGGTGGCCGATCTGGTCACCAAGGGCGCGGTGCGCAAGAACAGCCTCGTCAAGGTCCTGGGCCAGGGCGAGATCTCCGTGGCGCTGCAGGTTTCGGTTGACGCCGTCTCCGGCTCCGCCAAGGAGAAGATTGCCGCCGCCGGCGGCACCGTCACCGAGCTCGTCTGAGACAACTCGATGGCCTGAACATCCGACCGGGGATGCCTCTCAAAAGGGGCATCCCCGGTTGGTCGTTCCAAGGGGGGCACTGTCGCCGGTAAGGTGGCGTGCATTGTTGCTGTACTGAAGCCGGGGGCTCGCCCCCGGACCCCCGCCGCGCGGTGTGTCCGCAGGGGTTCCCCGCGCGGTTCCGCTTGTTCCGTATCCGTCGATCCTCAATACCGTCACCTCTGACGCAGTAGCGCGGGGGTCGCAGGAGGCACCGTGCTCACCGCGTTCGCCCGGGCGTTCAAGACGCCCGACCTGCGCAAGAAGCTGCTCTTCACACTCGCCATCATCGTGCTGTACCGGCTCGGGGCACATGTCCCGGTACCGGGTGTCAGTTACGAGAATGTCCAGACGTGTGTCGACGCGGCCCAGAAGGGCAATAACAGCCTGTTCGGTCTGGTGAACATGTTCAGCGGCGGGGCGCTGCTGCAGATCACGATCTTCGCGCTCGGCATCATGCCGTACATCACCGCGAGCATCATTCTGCAGCTGCTGACCGTGGTCATCCCCAGGCTGGAGGCCCTCAAGAAGGAGGGACAGTCCGGTCAGGCCAAGATCACGCAGTACACCCGTTATCTGACGGTCGCCCTCGCCGTGCTGCAGGGCACAGGCCTGGTCGCCACCGCCCGTAGCGGCGCGCTCTTCAGCGGCTGCCCGGTCGCCTCGGAGATCGTGCCCGACCAGTCGATCTTCGTCACCGTCACCATGGTGATCACCATGACCGCGGGCACCGCGGCGGTCATGTGGCTCGGTGAGCTCATCACCGACCGCGGCATCGGCAACGGCATGTCCATCCTGATGTTCATCTCGATCGCCGCCGGCTTCCCCGGCGCGCTGTGGGCCATCAAGGAGAGCGGCACGCTCGCCAAGGGCTGGATCGAGTTCGGCACGGTCATCCTGATCGGCTTCGTGATGGTGGGCCTGGTCGTCTTCGTCGAACAGGCGCAGCGCCGGATCCCCGTGCAGTACGCGAAGCGCATGATCGGCCGCAGGTCCTACGGCGGTACGTCCACGTACATCCCGCTGAAGGTGAATCAGGCGGGTGTGATCCCCGTCATCTTCGCGTCGTCGCTGCTGTACATCCCGGCGCTCGTCGCGCAGTTCTCCAGTGGGAACTCCGCGTGGAAGACCTGGATCGAGGCGCACTTCGTCAAGGGTGACCACCCGTATTACATCGCGACGTACTTCCTGCTGATCGTGTTCTTCGCCTTCTTCTATGTGGCCATCTCCTTCAACCCCGAAGAAGTCGCCGACAACATGAAGAAGTATGGTGGCTTCATCCCGGGTATCCGGGCAGGTCGACCTACAGCCGAGTATCTGAGCTACGTGCTCAACAGGATCACTTGGCCGGGCTCGCTGTATCTGGGTCTGATTGCTCTCGTCCCGACGATGGCGTTGGCAGGCTTCGGCGGTGCGAACCAGAACTTCCCGTTCGGCGGGACGAGCATCCTCATCATCGTGGGTGTGGGTCTGGAAACCGTGAAGCAGATCGAGAGCCAGCTTCAGCAGCGTAATTACGAAGGGTTCCTCCGCTGATGCGAATCGTCCTCGTCGGGCCGCCCGGTGCCGGCAAGGGAACGCAGGCCGCGTACCTCGCCAAGAACCTGAAGGTCCCGCACATCTCCACGGGCGACCTCTTCCGGGCCAACATCAGCCAGGGCACGACCCTCGGCAAGCTGGCGAAGTCGTACATGGACGCCGGGAACCTGGTACCCGACGAGGTGACCATCGCGATGGCCCAGGAGCGGATGGCCCAGCCGGACGCCACGGACGGCTTCCTGCTGGACGGTTTCCCGCGCAATGTCTCGCAGGCGAAGGCGCTGGACGAAGCCCTGGAGGCGGACGGCGTGAAGCTGGACGCGGTGCTGGACCTGGAGGTCCCGGAGGACGAGGTCGTCACGCGGATCGCGGGGCGCCGGGTCTGTCGCAACGACAGCGCGCATGTCTTCCACGTCACCTACAGCCCGCCGAAGAAGGAGGGTGTCTGTGACATCTGCGGCGGCGAGCTGTACCAGCGGGACGACGACTCCGAGGAGACGGTGCGGACCCGCCTTGAGGTCTATCACACGCAGACCGAGCCGATCATCGACCACTACCGGGCCCAGGGCCTGGTGGTGACGATCTCCGCGCTCGGCAAGGTCACCGAGGTGACCGACCGTGCGATGGCGGCGCTTGAGCAGGTCCGGGCCGCGTAGGTCCCGGGTCCCAGCAGTGCAGCAGTACCAGTACGGCCGTGGCGTCCCTCGGACACCACGGCCGTACTGTTGAGCGGTCCGCGTGCGGCGGACGTATCGAGCAGTGCGTATCGAGCAGCGCGTATCGAATCAGTGACAGTCAGGTGGAAGGCACAGGCATGGTGCAGATCAAGACCCCCGAGCAGATCGCGAAGATGCGCGAGGCGGGACTGGTCGTCGCCGCCGTGCACGCGGCCACCGGCGCGGCGGCGGTGCCTGGCGCCACCACCAGGGACCTGGACCAGGTCGCCCGCAAGGTCCTGGCGGAGCACGGCGCCAAGCCGAACTTCCTCGGGTACGGCGGGTTCCCCGCGACCATCTGCACCTCGGTCAACGAGGTCGTCGTCCATGGCATCCCGGACGACACGACCGTCCTCAAGGACGGCGACATCATCTCCGTCGACGCCGGCGCGATCATCGACGGCTGGCACGGCGACGCGGCCTTCACGGCGTTCGTCGGTACCGGTCACGCTCCGGAGCTGGTCGAGCTGTCCCGGGTGACCGAGGAATCGATGTGGGCCGGGATCGCGGCCATGCGGAGCGGCAACCGGCTGGTGGACGTGTCCCGGGCGATCGAGACGTATATCCGCCGCCAGCCCCGCCCCGGCGGCGGCAAGTACGGGATCATCGAGGACTACGGCGGGCACGGCATCGGCACCGAGATGCACATGGACCCGCACCTGCTGAACTACGTCTCGCGCAAGCGCGGCAAAGGCCCGAAGCTGGTCCCCGGCTTCTGCCTGGCGATCGAGCCGATGGTCTCGCTCGGTACGCCGCGTACGGAGGTGCTGGAGGACGAGTGGACGGTCATCACGACCGACGGGACCTGGTCCTCGCACTGGGAGCACTCCGTGGCGCTGACCGAGGAGGGCCCGCTGGTCCTGACCGCCCCCGACGGCGGTAAGGCGAAGCTCGCCGAGCTGGGCATCACCGCGGCTCCCGATCCATTGGCTTAAGAATCTCCCGCGGTGGGCAAACTCAACGGATTCGTCTTTTCGAGTGCGCTCCCGTAGACTGACGCGTCGGCTCTGGTGTACCCGTGTGTCTTCATGCGGCTGCCAGAATCGATCAAGGTAGCCGATTCGAAGGGCGAAGCGTGGCCAAGAAGCAAGGTGCCATCGAAATTGAGGGCACCGTGATCGAGTCCCTCCCGAACGCCATGTTCAAGGTGGAGCTGCAGAACGGTCACAAGGTCCTCGCGCACATCAGCGGCAAGATGCGGATGCACTACATCCGAATCCTCCCCGATGACCGGGTTGTGGTGGAGTTGTCTCCGTACGACCTGACGCGTGGCCGGATCGTCTACCGATACAAGTAGATCTTGCAGACATCCCTCACGGGGTGCCCGCACTGACCCGGAGAACCTCAATCCCATGAAGGTCAAGCCGAGCGTCAAGAAGATCTGCGACAAGTGCAAGGTGATCCGCCGTCACGGCCGGGTCATGGTCATCTGCGACAACCTGCGCCACAAGCAGCGCCAGGGCTGACGCAAGACCACCTGCCTCTCGCAGTACTTCGCGCGACGCGAGCAAACTCGTAATGACGCAGTGTCCGGCTCCCACGCGGTGGGAACCGACACCTCCGGCGGAGGCCGGGGACCTGGAATTCGTGCGGTGCGCAATGCCGTACGGCCAGGACGACGCTGTGGAAGACCTCCGACATCATCAGGAGCCATGAATGGCACGCCTCGCAGGCGTTGACCTCCCGCGCGAAAAGCGCGTCGAGGTCGCCCTCACCTACGTCTTCGGTATCGGGCGCACCCGGTCCAAGGAGACTCTCGCCGCCGTTGGCGTCGACCCGAACGTCCGCGTCCGCGACCTCGCCGAGGAAGACCTCGTCAAGATCCGCGAGTACGTGGACGCCAACCTCAAGACCGAGGGTGACCTCCGTCGCGAGATCGCCGCCGACATCCGCCGCAAGGTCGAGATCGGCTGCTACCAGGGTCTGCGTCACCGCCGTGGCCTGCCGGTGCACGGACAGCGCACCAGCACGAACGCTCGTACCCGCAAGGGCCCGCGTCGCGCCATCGCCGGTAAGAAGAAGCCGGGCAAGAAGTAGTCCTCAGCGGACGCTCATCCGCGGTCTTCGCTGTAGGACCGACCACCTCCCTGTAGGAGAAATAGATGCCCCCCAAGGGTCGTCAGGGCGCTGCCAAGAAGGTGCGCCGCAAGGAAAAGAAGAACGTCGCTCACGGGCACGCCCACATCAAGAGCACGTTCAACAACACGATCGTCTCGATCACCGACCCCTCGGGCAACGTGATCTCCTGGGCCTCCGCCGGCCACGTCGGCTTCAAGGGCTCGCGCAAGTCCACCCCCTTCGCCGCGCAGATGGCCGCCGAGTCGGCCGCCCGCCGCGCGCAGGAGCACGGCATGCGCAAGGTCGACGTCTTCGTGAAGGGTCCCGGCTCCGGCCGTGAGACCGCGATCCGCTCGCTCCAGGCCACCGGCCTGGAGGTGGGCTCGATCCAGGACGTCACCCCCACCCCGCACAACGGCTGCCGCCCCCCGAAGCGCCGCCGCGTCTGACCCCTTCCCCCCTCGCCGGGGGAACGGCTCGCGGGCGGTACGGCGCTTCGGTGCCGTGCCGCCCGTACCCTTGTTCTGTTGGCATCAAATAGCGGGTGCCAAGACTGGAGGACCGAAACATGCTTATCGCTCAGCGTCCCTCGCTGACCGAAGAGGTCGTCGACGAATACCGCTCGCGGTTCGTGATCGAGCCGCTGGAGCCGGGCTTCGGCTACACGCTCGGCAACTCGCTCCGGCGTACGCTCCTCTCCTCGATTCCCGGCGCGGCGGTCACGTCGATCCGGATCGACGGTGTCCTGCACGAGTTCACCACCGTGCCGGGCGTCAAGGAAGACGTCACCGACCTCATCCTGAACATCAAGCAGCTGGTCGTCTCCTCGGAGCACGACGAGCCGGTCGTGATGTACCTGCGCAAGCAGGGTCCCGGCCTGGTCACGGCCGCTGACATCGCCCCGCCGGCCGGTGTCGAGGTGCACAACCCGGACCTCGTGCTCGCGACGCTGAACGGCAAGGGCAAGCTGGAGATGGAGCTGACCGTCGAGCGCGGTCGCGGCTATGTCTCCGCCGTCCAGAACAAGCAGGTGGGCCAGGAGATCGGCCGGATTCCGGTCGACTCGATCTACTCGCCGGTGCTCAAGGTCACGTACAAGGTCGAGGCGACCCGTGTCGAGCAGCGCACCGACTTCGACAAGCTGATCGTCGACGTCGAGACCAAGCAGGCCATGCGGCCGCGCGACGCCATGGCGTCCGCCGGTAAGACGCTGGTCGAGCTGTTCGGTCTGGCGCGCGAGCTCAACATCGACGCCGAGGGCATCGACATGGGCCCGTCGCCGACGGACGCGGCGCTGGCCGCCGATCTCGCCCTGCCGATCGAGGAGCTTGAGCTCACCGTCCGGTCGTACAACTGCCTCAAGCGCGAGGGCATCCACTCCGTGGGTGAGCTGGTGGCGCGCTCCGAGGCCGATCTGCTCGACATCCGTAACTTCGGTGCGAAGTCGATCGACGAGGTCAAGGCGAAGCTGGCCGGCATGGGCCTGGCCCTGAAGGACAGCCCGCCCGGATTCGACCCGACCGCCGCCGCGGACGCCTTCGGCGCCGACGACGACGCGGACGCGGGTTTCGTGGAGACCGAGCAGTACTAAAGGCCCCGAGTCCGGGGCGGAGGGCTTTGTCCTCCATCCCCGGACGGGCTTGATGGTGCCGGGTTCCCGGGGCTTGAGCAGCCCGGACCGGCCCGAGTTCGCTTCCGCGGGGCAGCCGCCCCGCGGGAACTGACACCGGTACCTGATACGGCCGGTGCAGACACAAGGAGATACACATGCCGAAGCCCGCCAAGGGTGCCCGTCTGGGCGGCGGCGCCGCGCACGAGAAGCTGCTCCTCGCGAACCTCGCGAAGTCGCTCTTCGAGCACGGCCGCATCACCACGACCGAGGCCAAGGCCCGCCGCCTGCGCCCGATCGCGGAGCGTTTCATCACCAAGGCGAAGAAGGGCGACATCCACAACCGTCGCCTGGTGCTGCAGTCGATCACGGACAAGAGCGTCGTCCACACGCTCTTCACCGAGATCGCCCCGCGGTACGAGAACCGCCCCGGTGGTTACACGCGTATCACCAAGATCGGCAACCGTCGTGGCGACAACGCCCCGATGGCGGTCATCGAGCTGGTCGAGGCCCTGACCGTGGCGCAGCAGGCCACCGGTGAGGCCGAGGCGGCGACGAAGCGCGCGGTCAAGGAAGACGCCCTCAAGAAGGACGAGGCTCCGGCCGAGACCGTCGAGGACGCCAAGCCGGCCGCCGAGGCCGAGTCGGAGTCCAAGGACGCCTGAGCGTTCTGACGACTGACGGACGGGTCCGCTCCCTGAGGGGGGCGGGCCCGTTCCGCGTGGAGAGGACGGACAGGTGGGTCAGGTGGGTCGGATGGGCCAGTCGAACGCGGACGGCGCGGACGGCGCGGACAGGACGGACAGCGCGGACAACACGTACGGCGCGGACGTCGAGGGCGCGGCGCCCGGACACGTACGGATACGGCTGGACCTGTCGTACGACGGCAAGGACTTCTCCGGCTGGGCGAGGCAGCGGACCCAGCGGACCGTCCAGGGCGAGATCGAGGACGCGCTGCGTACGGTGACGCGGTCCTCGCGTACGTACGAGCTGACCGTCGCCGGGCGTACGGACGCGGGCGTGCACGCGCGCGGGCAGGTCGCGCATGTCGATCTGCCGGACGACGTGTGGGCCGAGCACCGGGAGCGGCTGCTGAGACGGCTCGCGGGGCGGCTGAGCCACGACGTACGGGTCTGGAGGGTCACCGAGGCACCGCCGGGCTTCAACGCGCGGTTCTCGGCGGTCTGGCGGCGCTACGCGTACCGTGTGACCGATCATCCCGGGGGTGTGGATCCGCTGCTGCGCGGCCATGTGCTCTGGCACGACTGGCCGTTGGACGTGGCGGCGATGAACGCGGCGTCCGCCGGGCTGCTCGGCGAGCACGACTTCGCGGCGTACTGCAAGCGGCGTGAGGGCGCGACGACCATCCGTACGCTCCAGCGGCTGGAGTGGGAGCGCGACGCGCACGGGGTGATCACCGCGACCGTGCGGGCCGATGCCTTCTGCCACAACATGGTGCGCTCGCTGGTGGGCGCGCTGCTGTTCGTGGGAGACGGGCACCGGCCCGTGGAGTGGCCGGCGAAGGTGCTCGCGACGGGGGTGCGGGAC
The DNA here is from genome assembly GCF_055639435.1 of Streptomyces sp. NPDC039430. NCBI lineage: Bacteria > Bacillati > Actinomycetota > Actinomycetes > Kitasatosporales > Streptomycetaceae > Streptomyces > Streptomyces sp. NPDC039430. The sequence continues at coordinate 88,052 of NZ_JBVKAK010000002.1, forward strand.
TCGGCGGTGCATGTCGTACGGCCGCACGGGCTCACCCTGGAGGAGGTCGGCTATCCGGCCGACGAACTGCTGGGCGAGCGGAACCGTGCGGCGCGCAACAAGCGGACGCTGGGCGCGAACCTGAACGGGAACGCGGACGGCGGCGGGGACGCGGGCTGCTGCTGAGGCCGGTTGCCGGGGCCGGCCCCCGGGGTCAGCTGCTCCGCAGCCGGCGGGCCAGGCGGCGCAGCGGTCCCGGCCTACGGGACGGCGTGGCCGGCGCGGGTGCGGGCTCCGGCGCGGGGACCGCGACGCGCAGGGACAGATCCTTGTGCGGATTCGTCCAGTACGGGGTGACGCGGCGGTCCGGCGCGGTGGGGTGCGGTACGGGTGTGAGCCGCTCGGGCACCTCGGGCCCGCGCCGGGAGCCGAGCCGCGCGGACTTCGTCCAGCCGAGCGCGGTGAGGCGTACGGACAGATCCCAGACGCCGTCGCCGAGCGGCGCGCCGTCCAGCGCCGTGGCGAGGTCGAGCCGGGCCGTCCCCGCGACGCTCAGCACGCCGTCGGGGCGGAAGACGGTGGTCTTCGTGGGCAGCCGGTACTCGGCGCCGCTGGCGCGTTCGCGCAGGACGAGCACGACGGACGCCTTGGCGGGGGAGGCGCCGCCGGTGAGCGGCTCACGGGCGAGCCGGTCCCGCAGGGCGGGCGAGAGACCGGCCGGGGCGAGGGCCTCGTGGTCCGTACGGGTGTCGGGACCGGCGCTTGTGCCGGTGCCGGTGCCTGTGCCTGTGCCGGGGGCGGAGCCTGTCTCGGTGCCTGTGCCTGTGCCTGTGCCTGTGCCTGTGCCTGTGTCGGTGCCTGTGCCTGCGCCGGTGTCGGTGACGCCCAGGGGGCCGTCGGCGCCGTGCAGCTCGCCGGTGAAGGCGATCCGCAGACAGCCGCCGTCGTCCAGCCAGGACAGCGCGTCCAGCCGGGCGTGGCAGACGACCGAGGACTCCCACGCGGCGAGCGCCACCAGATCGTCGAGCCGGTCGTCGGTGATCAGCCCGACGGCCACCCGGCGCGCGGCGGGCAGACCGGCCACCGACGTCTCGGAGATCCCGTCCACGACGACCCCGCGGATCGCCCGGAACAGCTCGCGCCGCGCGTCCTCGTCCAGGTCCAGCAGGCGTTTGCCGCTCAGCCGGTCCAGGATCTCCACGCGCAGCCAGCGCCGGTGCAGCCGGTCGCGCGCCGCCCCGGGGCCGACGAGCCCGTCGACGGTCTTCAGCAGGGCGCGCAGCTCGGGGTAGAACTCCCCGGGCGGTACGGCGGGTCCCGCGCCGCCCGGACCGTAGTGGTAGCAGACGTAGCCGCCGAGGACGGCGGTACGGCCCGCCCGGAGGGTGGCCTCGGCGGTGAACGCCTGCTCCGCCAGCCGGGATCCGCCCGCGGGGAAGCGCAGCCCGTGCCGGTCGAGGAAGGCGCGGTGGAACAGTTTGTCGGCGGTGAGGCTGTCGGCCAGCGGGTCCCTGGCGAGGGTGGCGCGCGGCCGGTCCCTCACGAACAGCTCGCGCGGGAAGGGCCGGCCCTTGCCCGCGAGCTTGCCTGCGACGATGTCGGCGTCGTGCTCGATGCCGTACGCGTACATCCGCTCCAGGGCTTCCGTGCCGAGCCGGTCGCCCGGCTCCATGTACAGCACGTACTCGCCGGTCGCGCCGTCCGTCCCGGCGTTGCGGGGATCGGTGCCCGGCGCCGCGTCCGCCACGGTGATCACCTCGACGGCGTCCGCCGGCAGGGTCTGGGCGGCCAGTGAGGCGAGGGTGGTCTCGACGGCCTCCGGCGCCGCTCCGGCGGTCGGTACGACGACGCTGACCTTCGGCGGCCGGGGGCCGGGCGCCGCGTCGGTCGCCCGTACGGTCAGGGCCAGTCCGTCGTCGGTGAGTGCGCCGGTGATCTCGTGCCCGCCGAGGATCCCGGGGGCGGGCAGGGCCACCTCTCCGGGGGCCGTGCTCCCGCCGAGGCGCGTGTACCGGTCGAAGCCCGCGCCCGTCAGCCTGATCCGTACCTCCCACACGCCCTCGGCCAGCGGCCCGCCGCCCGCGCCGCGCAGCGGGTCGACGGCGACGGTGCCGTGGACGACGGGCCGTACGAGAACGGTGCCCTCGGGTACGAGGCCGGCGGGGCCGCTGGGGCCGCCGGGGCCGTCCGGGGCGGGTTCCGGAGCGGGTTCCTCCTCCAGGACGAGCGAGGTCTCGCGCTCGGGGAGCCACACATGCGCGGTCTCCGCGTGGTGCAGCAGCACATCGGCCTTGAAGGACTTCAACTCGTCGGTCACGTCGACGGGTTCGGAGAGGACCCCGTCGGTGAGGGAGGGCGCGAGGAAGTACCGGTCCCCCCGCCTGGCCAGCAGCAGACCGGAGCCGTCGTGCGCGCCGTCGGGGCCGGGCTCGCCCGCGAAACGGGCGGTGAACGACGCGGTGAACCGGTCGCGGTTCCAGCCCGCCCGCTCGATCGCGCACCGGGCGCTCAGATCCGTCTGTCTGCGGGTGAACTCGGTCAGTTCCGCCGGTCTGTTCTCCCGGAGCAGGGCCGATCTGGTCCGCTGCACGGCCGCCAGCCCCGTGTGCACACCGTCCGTCATGAACTCCTCGGCCAGCTCGCGCACCACCTCGAACGGGTCGTCCCGGAAGGGCGGGTCGACCAGCAGGCCGCGCGGCGGCTCGCCCAGCCGGTGCAGCATCTCCACCCGGTAGAAGCGGCGCAGCAGCCGGTCGCGTTCGGGCCCCGGCGCGGTGCCCGCGACGACGGTCGCCATGACCTCGCGGAGATTCCCGTAGTACCGGCGCGGGTCCATGGCGGCCGTACCGGCGTTCTCGGCGTCCTCACGGGCCCAGTACGCGTAGCAGACGTAGTCGCCCAGTACGGAGACCACGGACGCCTTGAGGTAGGCGCGGACCATGAAGAGCTGGTCCTCCAGGATCCAGGGCCCCTCGGGGTGCGCGATGCCGTGCTCGCGCAGGAACGCGGTGCGGAACATCTTGTGCGGGGTGAGGCTGTCGATCAGCGGCGCGTTCCGTACGGTGCAGCTCTCCCGGGTCCGGGTCATCAGACCGTACGGGACGCCCCGGCTGCGGAAGTTGCTGGCGACCTTGCCGATGACGATGTCGGAGTCGTTGCGCGCGGCCATGGCGTACAGCCGCTCCAGCGCCTCGGGCGCGAGCCGGTCGTCGTGGTCGGCGAACTGCACGTACCGGCCGTTCGCCCGCTCCACGCCGATGTTGCGCGGCTTCCCCGGCCAGCCCGAGTTGGCGATGCGTTCCAGCCGGAAGTGGCCGTGCTCGGCGACCAGGGCCGCCAGCCGCTCCGGGGTCGCGTCGGTCGAGCCGTCGTCGACGAAGAGCACCTCGAACTCGTCGCTTGGCAGGGTCTGCCCCAGCAGCGAGCCGACCAGCGGCTCGATGTGGATTCCCGAGTTGTACGTCGGCACCACCACGGTGACTTTGACCGTCATCCACCCCACGCCCTCTGCACGTTCACCAGCGCCACACATTCGCGCCGACTGTACCCAGCGCGGAGCGCGCGCGAGGCCGAAAGAGGTGCGGGCGACGCGGCGTACGGCCGGTGGCTACGGGGTGACGGGCCCGGTCACGGGGCGACGGGCGCGGTGGCCGCGGCCGATGCCTGGGCCCTGCCCCGGGCGAGGATCTGGCGGAAGGCGAACTCCGCGATGTCGTCCCCGGTGGTGAAGACGTCCTTGTCGGAGGTGGTGACGTTCTTGCCGGAGGTGAAGCCGCCGACCGTGAAGTAGACGTACCTGCCGTACGAGTTGGTGGTCTTGCGGCAGACCGAGGGGGCCCGGCAGAAGGTCGGGACGCCGGCGCCGGAGAGCGAGGCGATGCCGTCCTCCGCCTGGTCCTTGGCCTTCAGTGCCTTCGCCTCCGTCTCGAAGACCGCGACGCCGACGGTCACGGCGACCCCGCCCTTGCTGTACGTGGCGCGGATGACCTGGTCGCAGCTGTTCGAGGCGAGGATGGAGCCGAGTGCGCCCTGTGCCGCCGCCGCGCAGTTGGTGGTGCGGGCCGTGGCGCCCTTCGCGTACGCGCGGTCGCTCATCGTGACCTTGTCGCCGGGGAAGAGGGTGTCGGCGCTCAGCGGCGCCTTGTCCTTGTCGGCGCTGGAGACGTAGTCCTTCGGGTTCGGCGGCGGCAGCGGCTCGACCGAGGAGAAGGTGGGCTCGGCCTCGGGGCTCCGGTCCGGCAGATCGGTGGGCGTGGGCAGTTCGTTGGCGGTGTTCTGCGTGCCGCGGTCGTTCCCGCCGTTCATGGAGACGACGGCGGTCGCCACGATCGCGGCTATCGCGCCGGTCGCGAGCACGCCGCCACCGATCATCAGCCGGCGTTTGCGGCGGGTACGCGCGGCGGAGGCGTCCGCGAGAGCGGCCCAGTCCGGTGTCTGTGTGCCGTGCGGGTCATGGTCCGGTGAACCGGGGCCGCCCCAGGAGGGCCCCCCTTGCCCAAAGCTCATGACGGGAGTTTAGACCGCCCGGCGGCCGGGAAATCGCGCGGGAATCGGAAAAGGATTGGGCTCCGGCGCGACCTGCACGGACAATGCCGGACATGGGACATGTTGAGGCCGCGCATCTGGAGTACTACCTCCCCGACGGGCGGGTGCTGCTCGCCGACGCCTCGTTCCGTGTCGCGGAAGGCTCGGTCGTCGCTCTCGTCGGGGCCAACGGCGCCGGCAAGACCACGCTGCTGAGGCTGATCGCGGGGGAGCTCCAGCCGCACGGCGGCACGGTCACGGTCAGCGGCGGGCTCGGGGTGATGTCGCAGTTCGTGGGGTCGGTACGGGACGAGCGTACGGTCCGTGACCTGCTGGTCTCGGTCGCGCAGCCGCGCCTGCGGGAGGCCGCGGCGGCCGTGGACGCGGCCGAGCACGGCATCATGACGGTCGACGACGAGGCCGCGCAGATGCGGTACGCGCAGGCGCTGAGCGACTGGGCGGAGGCACGCGGCTACGAGGCCGAGACGGTCTGGGACATGTGCACGACGGCGGCGCTCGGCGTCCCGTACGAGAAGGCGCAGTGGCGCGAGCTGCGCACCCTGAGCGGCGGTGAGCAGAAGCGGCTGGTCCTTGAGGCCCTGCTGCGCGGACCCGATCAGGTGCTGCTCCTCGACGAGCCGGACAACTATCTGGACGTGCCGGGCAAGCGGTGGCTGGAGGAGCGCCTGAAGGAGACCCGTAAGACGGTCCTCTTCATCTCCCACGACCGGGAGCTGCTGGCCAGGGCCGCCGAGAAGATCGTGAGCGTGGAGCCGAGCCCGGCCGGTTCCGACGTGTGGGTGCACGGCGGCGGGTTCGGTACGTACCACGAGGCCCGCAAGGAGCGCTTCGCGCGCTTCGAGGAGCTGAAGCGGCGCTGGGACGAGGAACACGCCCGGCTGAAGGCGCTGGTGCACCGGCTGCGGCAGCAGGCGGCGATCAGCCCGGACATGGCCTCGCGCTACCGGGCGATGCAGACGCGCTTCAAGAAGTTCGAGGACGCGGGAGCGCCGCCGGAGCCGCCGCGCGAGCAGGAGATCTCCATGCGGCTGCGCGGCGGCCGTACCGGCGTACGGGCCGTGACCTGCGAGAACCTGGAGCTGACCGGGCTGATGAAGCCGTTCTCGCTGGAGATCTACTACGGCGAGCGGGTCGCGGTCCTCGGGTCGAACGGCTCCGGCAAGTCCCACTTCCTGCGGCTGCTGGCCGGTGAGGACGTACGGCACACCGGGCAGTGGAAGCTGGGCGCGCGCGTCGTGCCGGGCCACTTCGCGCAGACCCACGCCCACCCCGAGCTGCTCGGCCGCACGCTGGTCGACATCCTGTGGACGGAGCACGCGAAGGACCGCGGCGGCGCGATGAGCGTGCTGCGCCGCTACGAGCTGGAGCGCCAGGGCGACCAGCCCTTCGACAAGCTCTCGGGCGGCCAGCAGGCGCGCTTCCAGATCCTGCTGCTCGAACTGCGCGGTACGACCGCGCTGCTGCTGGACGAGCCGACGGACAACCTGGACCTGGAGTCGGCGGAGGCCCTCCAGGACGGTCTTGAGGTGTACGACGGGACGGTGCTCGCGGTCACCCACGACCGCTGGTTCGCTCGCTCCTTCGACCGGTATCTGGTATTCGGCTCGGACGGGGTCGTACGGGAGACGCCGGAGCCGGTGTGGGACGAGCGACGGGTGGTACGGGCGCGGTAGGCGCGGGGCCGGGGGCCGGGGCCCTCGCGGGGCGCGGCCCCCGTTTTGACCCGTACGGGGCAGCGACGGTATTCTTCTGGTTCGTTATGCGTATTGGCTTGGTCGTTCTCACGCGAGGGGCCCTTACGCCGGTCCACCGGGCCGATGGACAGCGGTAGGTGCGCGGGTTGCGTCCCCGAAGCATCACCAGGGCTGTCGTGATCGTCCGGGTGGTCCCTGTACAGGACCCGTCCCCTCAGCCCTGGGGGGCTGGGGGAGACCCCATCACTGAAGAAGCGAAGGCATACGACCGTGCGTACGTACAGCCCCAAGCCCGGCGATGTGACGCGCCAGTGGCACATCATCGACGCGCAGGACATCGTCCTGGGCCGTCTGGCGACCACCGCCGCCAACCTTCTGCGCGGTAAGCACAAGCCGATCTACGCGCCCCACGTCGACACCGGTGACTTCGTCATCATCATCAACGCCGACAAGGTGCACCTGTCCGGCAACAAGCGGACCCAGAAGCTGGCGTACCGCCACTCCGGTTACCCGGGTGGTCTGCGTTCCGTCCGCTATGACGAGCTGCTCGCCAAGAACCCCGAGAAGGCCGTCGAGAAGGCCATCAAGGGCATGATTCCCAAGAACACCCTGGGCCGTCAGATGCTCTCGAAGCTGAAGATCTACTCGGGTGACCAGCACCCGCACGCTGCGCAGCAGCCGGTCCCGTTCGAGATCACCCAGGTCGCGCAGTAGTTCCGGCCACCCCCTAAGACGAAAAGAAATCTGAGGAGCATCGTGGCCGAGACCACTGCAGAGACCCCCGTCGAAGCGCCTGAGGCGGAAGAGACGTACGCCGAGGTGACGACCTTCGAGTCGGAGACCCCGGTCGAGGGTGAGTACACCTCCGAGTCGCTGGCGTCCCGCTTCGGCGACCCGCAGCCGGCGGCCGGCCTGGGCCGTCGCAAGAACGCCATCGCCCGCGTCCGGATCGTCCCGGGCACCGGCAAGTGGAAGATCAACGGTCGCACCCTTGAGGAGTACTTCCCCAACAAGGTGCACCAGCAGGCTGTCAACGAGCCCTTCAAGGTGCTTGAGCTCGACAACCGCTACGACGTCATCGCCCGTATCTCGGGTGGCGGCGTCTCCGGCCAGGCCGGCGCCCTGCGCCTCGGTGTGGCCCGCTCGCTGAACGAGGCGGACGTGGACAACAACCGCGCCCCGCTGAAGAAGGCCGGCTTCCTGAGCCGCGACGACCGCGCCGTCGAGCGCAAGAAGGCCGGTCTGAAGAAGGCCCGCAAGGCGCCGCAGTACAGCAAGCGCTAAACGCTCGCTTGCCGGTACCGGCATTACGGCCTCTCCGGCCGGCCTGTACGGCATTCGAACGCCCCGGCGGCACTCCGTGCTGCCGGGGCGTTCGTTTTATTGGTTACTCGGGCGTATAAAAGCATCAGGCGCTCAAAACTTTGCATGGTTTTGCGTTTTTCGAAATCTTTTCGCTCGGGGCGATGCCGGCGATTGCCGGCTCCGGGTGTTCTCGGAGGGAGAGCTGTGGGACGACTCTTCGGCACAGACGGCGTGCGCGGTGTCGCCAACGCCGATCTGACGGCTGAGCTGGCGCTCGGCCTTTCGGTCGCGGCGGCGCATGTGCTCGCCGAGGTGGGGACCTTCGAGGGGCATCGGCCCACGGCGGTGGTGGGACGTGATCCTCGCGCGTCCGGTGAATTCCTGGAGGCCGCCGTCGTGGCGGGACTCGCGAGCGCGGGCGTGGACGTCCTGCGGGTCGGTGTGCTGCCCACCCCCGCGGTGGCGTATCTGACCGGGGTGCTCGGCGCCGATCTGGGCGTGATGCTCTCGGCGAGCCACAACGCCATGCCCGACAACGGCATCAAGTTCTTCGCGCGCGGCGGGCACAAACTCGCCGACGAGCTGGAGGACCGTATCGAGGCCGCCTACTACGAGCACACCGTGCACCGCACCGGCGCCCCCTGGGAGCGGCCGACGGGTGGCGGAGTCGGCCGGGTCCGCTCGTACGACGAAGGTTTCGATCAGTACGTGGCCCATCTGATCGCGGTGCTGCCGAACCGGCTCGACGGGCTGAAGGTCGTCCTGGACGAGGCGCACGGCGCGGCGGCCCGGGTGTCGCCGGAGGCGTTCACCCGCGCCGGCGCCGAGGTCATCACGATCGGCGCGGAGCCGGACGGGCTGAACATCAACGACGGATGCGGCTCCACGCATCTGGACCAGCTCAAGGCCGCGGTCGTCGAGCACGGCGCGGACTTCGGCATCGCTCACGACGGCGACGCGGACCGCTGCCTGGCCGTGGACGGCGCGGGTGAAGAGGTCGACGGCGACCAGATCCTCGCCGTGCTGGCCCTCGCGATGCGCGAGGCGGGCACGCTGCGCGGCGACGCCGTGGTCGGGACGGTCATGTCCAACCTCGGGTTCAAGATCGCGATGGAGCGCGAGGGCATCCATCTCGTCGAGACCGCGGTCGGTGACCGCTACGTACTGGAGTCGATGAAGGAGCACGGCTACGCCCTCGGCGGCGAGCAGTCGGGCCATGTCATCGTCCTCGACCACGCCACGACCGGCGACGGCACCCTCACCGGCCTCATGCTCGCGGCCCGGGTCGCCGCGACGGGCCGTACGCTGGCCGACCTCGCGGGTGTCATGCGACGGCTGCCGCAGGTGCTCGTCAACGTGCCCGACGTCGACAAGGCGCGCGTGACGACCTCCGCCGAACTGGCGGCGGCGGTCGCCGAGGCCGAACACGAACTGGGCTCCACGGGCCGCGTCCTGCTGCGCCCCTCGGGCACGGAGCCGCTGGTACGGGTGATGGTCGAGGCGGCGGACATCGACCAGGCGCGGTCGGTGGCGAGCCGGCTGGCGGACGCGGTGAAGTCGGCGCTCGGCTGAAGGCGTTGAGCCGATCCGGTGATGTGCTCCGGCGGCCCGGACCCACGGCGGGTGCGGGCCGCCGCCCGGTTCCGGGCCGCCCCGGTCCAGGGCCGGTCAGGGGCCGGCGCGGGCCAGGGGCCAGGGCGGTCAGGGCCCTACGCGGGGGGTGCCCGTACGCCGTAGGCGTCCCCGCTGCGTCGCCCACAGCGCCTTCTGGGTGAACAGCGTGAGCGTACCGGCGGCCACGATGCCCGCCAGGTTCAGCAGGAGCTGGCCGCTGGAGCCCCATACCTGCGTGAAGTCGCCGTAGCCGAGGGCGACCGCCGCGTTGGCCGCCGCCGGGACCGTCGTCACCGAGATGGCCACCCCCACCAGCGCGCCCGACTTCGCCGAGGTCAGCGAGAGCATCCCGGCCACGCCCGCGAGCGCCGCGACCACCAGCGAGAACAGGTCCGGGTTCCAGATGAACGAGGTGTTCGGCCGGTCCGCGTGCAGCATGGACTGCGAGAAGAGCCCGAAAGCGTCCATCACCAGACTGAAGACGGTCGTCAGCCCCATCGCCACCGCGAACCCGGCGATCAGTGCGACCAGCGAACGCCACGCCAGCAGCGGGGCGCGCTGCACCAGCGCCGTACAGATCCCGGCCAGCGGCCCGAACTCCGGACCCACCGCCATCGCGCCCACGATCAGGATCGCGTTGTCCAGCACCACACCGCAGGCCGCGATCATCGTCGCGAGGGCGAGGAACGCCAGATAGGTGAGGGAGAGCGAGGACTCCTCGTGGGTCACGTCCTCCAGCTGCTCCCACAGCACGGCGTCGGCGCCCTCGCCCGGCGCCTCCTCCTCCGCCTCGTCCGCCCGCTTCGACAGCGACAGATCGATGTTCTCCACCGAGATCGAACCGGACTTGTCGAGCCCGAGGGCGCGCAGGTCCACGAGCAGTTCGTCACACGCCTCGCGTGCCACATCGCACATGACCAGATCGCCCCGCGGATCGCGGGAGGCCCCCGGCACGACGACGAGATGCGCGGTGCCGACGGTGCGCTCCACGGCCCGTACGACCTCGTCGGTACGGCCGTCCGGCACGAGCAGACGCAGATGCAGCACGCTGACAGCCCCTCAGCTCTTCGGATCCTCAGAGTTTGCGCAGCGACAGCCGCTGGACCTTGTGGTCGGGGCCCTTGCGCAGGACCAGTGTGGCGCGGCTGCGCGTCGGCGCCACATTCTCCAGGAGATTGGGCTTGTTGATGGTCCGCCACATCGTCCTGGCGTAGTCGAGCGACTCCTCCTCGGAGACCTGCGTGTACTTCCTGAAGTACGAGGCGGGGTCCTGGAAGGCCGTCTCGCGCAGCTTGCGGAAGCGGTGGAGGTACCAGGTCTCGATGTCCTCGGCGCGGGCGTCGACATACACGCTGAAGTCGAAGTAGTCGGCGAGACCGACCCTGGTCCTGCCGTCCTTGCCCGGCAGTGCGGGCTGGAGGACGTTGATGCCCTCGACGATGAGGATGTCGGGCCGCCGTACGGTGAGCAGTTCGCCGGGCACGATGTCGTAGATCAGATGCGAGTAGACCGGGGCCGTGACCTCGTCCTTGCCGGCCTTGATGTCCGCGACGAACCGGGTCAGCGCCCGGCGGTCATACGACTCGGGGAACCCCTTGCGGGACATCAGCCCGCGGGACTGGAGCTCCTTCATCGGGAGCAGGAAGCCGTCGGTGGTGACGCGTTCGACCCGCGGGTGCTCGGGCCAGCGCGCGAGCAGTGCCTGCAACAGCCGGGCCACGGTGGACTTCCCGACGGCGACACTGCCCGCCACGCCTATGACAAACGGCGTACCGCGCTGGGCGCCGTGCCCGTTGCCCGCGTCCCCGAGGAAGGTGTTCAGCGCGCCGCGCAGCCCCGCCGTGGCCTGGACATAGAGGTTGAGGAGCCGGGAGAGCGGCAGATAGACGTCCCGTACCTCGTCGAGATCGATGACGTCGCCGAGCCCGCGCAGCCGCTCGACCTCCCCGGCGGACAGGGGCAGCGGCGTCTTGTCGCGCAGCGCGCTCCACTCGGCCCGGCTGAGGTCGACGTAGGGGGTCGGCCCGTGCTCGGCCCGTCGTTGGGCGCTTTGTGGCGGCGAAGTGATCACCCCGCCATTGTCGGGGGTGCGGGGCGCCCGTGGATGGTGTGCTCGGTCACGTGGCCGGAGGGGAGGACGAGGCGCGTCCGCCCGCGCCCAGTCCGGTCCGTGAAGAGGCCGATCCTGCGCCTTGCGATGTACGGCACCAGACGCCGCGGGCTGGTCCACGAAGATCGACCGGACAGGACCTAGGCTGCCGACATGTGCGGAATTGTGGGTTACGTCGGCGGACAGTCGGCGCTCGATGTGGTCATCGCGGGCCTCAAGCGGCTGGAGTACCGGGGGTACGACTCCGCCGGGGTCGCGGTACTCGCCGACGGCGGGCTGGCCGCGGCGAAGAAGGCGGGCAAGCTCGTCAATCTGGAGAAGACGCTGGTGGAACGGCCGTTGCCGAGCGGCGCCACCGGTATCGGGCATACCCGGTGGGCCACGCACGGCGGCCCGACCGACGTCAACGCCCACCCTCATCTGGACAACGCCGGACGCGTCGCCGTCGTGCACAACGGCATCATCGAGAACTTCGCCGCGCTCCGCGCCGAGCTGGCCGGGCGCGGCCATGACCTGGAGTCGGAGACCGACACCGAGGCCGTGGCGCATCTGCTCGCCGAGGCGTTCTCGTCGTGCGGCGATCTCGCGGAGTCGATGCGGCAGGTGTGCCGGCGGCTTGAGGGCGCCTTCACGCTCGTCGCCGTACACGCGGACGAACCGGACGTGGTGGTCGGCGCGCGCCGTAACTCCCCGCTGGTGGTGGGCGTCGGGGACGGCGAGTCGTTCCTCGCCTCGGACGTCGCCGCGTTCATCGCCCATACGCGCTCCGCCATCGAACTCGGCCAGGACCAGGTCGTCGAACTGCGCCGCGACGGCGTGGTGGTGACGGACTTCGACGGCGCGCCGGCCGAGGTCCGCTCGTATCACGTGGACTGGGACGCGTCCGCCGCCGAGAAGGGCGGCTACGACTACTTCATGCTGAAGGAGATCGCCGAGCAGCCCAAGGCGGTCGCGGACACCCTCCTCGGACGGATCGACGCCGAGGGCTCGCTGACGCTCGATGAGGTACGTATCCCGGCGGCCGTGCTGCGCGAGGCGGACAAGGTCGTCATCGTGGCGTGCGGGACGGCCTTCCACGCCGGGCTGATCGCGAAGTACGCCATCGAGCACTGGACGCGGATGCCCTGCGAGGTGGAGCTGGCCAGTGAGTTCCGCTACCGGGACCCGATCCTGGACCGGCGCACGCTGGTGATCGCGATCTCGCAGTCCGGCGAGACCATGGACACGCTGATGGCGCTGCGGCACGCCCGGGAGCAGGGCGCGCGGGTGCTGGCCATCTGCAATACGAACGGTTCGACCATCCCGAGGGAGTCGGACGCGGTCCTCTACACGCACGCGGGCCCCGAGGTCGCCGTCGCGTCGACCAAGGCGTTCCTGACCCAGCTCGTGGCCTGCTATCTGGTCGCGCTGTATCTGGGGCAGCGGCGCGGTACGAAGTGGGGCGACGAGATCAGGGCCGTCATCCGGGACCTGTCGCGGATCTCCCGCGAGGTGGAGCGGGTCCTGGAGACGATGGAGCCGGTACGGGCCCTGGCGCGCTCGCTCAAGGACAAGCGGACGGTGCTGTTCCTGGGCCGGCACGTGGGCTATCCGGTGGCCCTGGAGGGCGCGCTCAAGCTCAAGGAACTGGCGTACATGCACGCCGAGGGCTTCGCGGCCGGTGAGCTGAAGCACGGCCCCATCGCGCTGATCGAGGAGGATCTGCCGGTGGTGGTGGTCGTACCCTCGCCGCGCGGCCGCTCGGTGCTGCACGACAAGATCGTGTCGAACATCCAGGAGATCCGGGCCAGGGGCGCGCGCACGATCGTGATCGCGGAGGAGGGGGATGACGCGGTGGTGCCGTACGCGGATCATCTGATCCGTGTCCCGGTGACACCGACGCTGCTTCAGCCGCTGGTCGCGACCGTGCCGTTGCAGGTGTTCGCGTGCGAGCTGGCGACGGCGCGCGGCAATGAGGTGGACCAGCCGAGGAACCTGGCGAAGTCCGTGACCGTGGAGTGAAGTGAGCGGTGAGCGGTGAGCGGTGAAGTCGGGGCGTGGGGTGGTGGGTACGGCGAACAGCCGGACGACCGGACAAGGAGGATGAGTTGATCATCGGGGTGGGGATCGACGTCGCGGAGATCGACCGGTTCGCGGAGTCCCTGCGGCGGACGCCGCAACTGGCCGGCCGGCTCTTCTCGGACGAGGAGCTGCTGCTGCCGAGCGGTGAGCGGCGTGGAGTGGCCTCCCTGGCGGCGCGGTTCGCCGCCAAGGAGGCCGTGGCCAAGGCGCTGGGCGCGCCGGTCGGGCTGCGCTGGACGGACGCCGAGGTGTGCGTGGAGGACAGCGGGCAACCGCGGCTGCGGGTACGGGGGACGGTCGCGGCGCGCGCCGCGGAGCTGGGCGTACGGAGCTGGCACGTCTCGCTCAGCCACGATGCGGGGGTGGCGTCGGCCGTGGTGATCGCGGAGGGTTGAGGGTAGCGGAGGGTCGAGGCAGGCGAGGCAGGCGGGCGCACGCCGGCGGGCAACGGCGGGCGGGCGACAGCGGGCGAGGGTGGAAGGGCTGGTCGAATGCGTACTGCGTACAGCGTGGAGACGGTACGGAACGCCGAACGCGAGCTGATGGCACGGCTCCCGGACGGCGCGCTCATGCAGCGCGCCGCCGCGGGTCTCGCCGCCGCCTGCGCGGGCCTGCTGCGGGATCTGCTGGGGCGGGTGTACGGGGCGCGGGTCGTCCTGCTCGCCGGCAGCGGGGACAACGGCGGTGACGCGCTCTACGCCGGGGCCCGGCTGGCCCGCCGGGGCGCCGTGGTCACCGTCGTACGGCTGGTCCCCGGCCGGACCCACGAGGGCGGGCTGACGGCGCTGCTCGGCGCGGGCGGACGCGTCGCCGACGACCCCTTCGACGTACTGGCCGCCGCCGATCTCGTGCTGGACGGCATCACCGGCATCGGCGGACACGGCGGGCTGCGCACCGACGCCGTACCGGTGGCACGGGCGGCCCGCGGCTCCGGCGCGGTGATCGTCGCCGTCGATCTGCCGAGCGGGGTCGAGGCGGACAGCGGGGAGGTGACGGGGGAGGCGCTGCGCGCGGATGTGACGGTGACGTTCGGTACGTACAAGCCGGGCCTGTTGATCGACCCGGCCAGGGAACACGCGGGCGCGGTACGGCTCGTGGACATCGGCCTCGCGCCGCACCTGCCGTCCGTGCCCGAGCTGGAGGCGCTCCAGCACGAGGACGTGGCGCGGCTGCTGCCGGTGCCGACGGGCGAGAGCGACAAGTACCGGCGCGGTGTGATCGGTGTCGTGGCCGGATCCGCGCGGTATCCGGGCGCGGCGGTGCTCGCGGTGGCGGGCGCGCTGCGGGGCGGCGCGGGCGCGGTCCGCTATGTGGGCCCCCGCGGCGACGCGGTGATCGCGCGCTTCCCGGAGACGCTGGTGCACGAGGGGCCGCCGTCGAAGGCGGGCCGGGTCCAGGCGTGGGCGGTCGGCCCGGGGCTCGGGGACGCCTTGGGCGACGGATCGGGCCCCGAGGCCGCCGTCGCGGACGTCCTGGCCTCGGACGTCCCGGTGCTGGTGGACGCGGACGGGCTGCGGCTGCTGGACGCGGAGACGGTACGGCGGCGTACGGCCCCGACCCTTCTCACGCCGCACGCGGGCGAGGCGGCGGCGCTGCTCGGGGTGGCCAGAGCGGAGGTGGAGTCGGGCCGGCTGACGGCGGTACGGGAGCTGGCGGCGCGGTACGGCGCGACGGTGCTGCTGAAGGGCTCGACGACGCTGGTCGCCGACCCGGACCCGGCCGTCCCCGTCCGGGTCAATCCGACGGGCACGTCCTGGCTGGCCACGGCGGGCAGCGGGGACGTCCTCACGGGCCTGTCGGGCTCCCTGCTCGCCACCGGCCTGCCGGCCCGTGACGCGGCGTCGGTGGCGGCCTATCTCCATGGCCTCTCGGCCCGGCTGGCATCGAGGAACGCGCCGGTGGCGGCGGACGACGTGGCGGCGAGCCTCCCGGAGGCGTGGCGGAACGTCGTCGGCTGAGCGTCCCTGCGCCGGGCGGTTGCCGTGCCGGGCGGTCGTTCGTCCCGGCCGGTCGCGGTGCTGAGCGGTTGCCGCGCCGGGCGGTGGTGCCGTGCTGAGCGGCGACGCGCCGGGCCGTGGCGCCGTGGTGCCATGGCGAGCGGCGGGGCGACGGCCCCGGCCCCGGACATCGCTCTGAGAGACTGGGCACGATGACCGAAAACACACACACTTCGGCCGGCGTCCGCGCGCGGGCCGAAGTCGATCTCGCCGCCCTGCGGGGCAATGTGCGCGCGCTGCGCTCCCGCGTGGGACCCGGCGTCGCGCTGATGGCCGTCGTGAAGTCCGACGGCTACGGGCACGGCATGGTGCCCACCGCGCGGGCCGCCCTCGACGCGGGCGCCACCTGGCTGGGTACGGCCACCCCGCACGAAGCGCTCGCCCTGCGCGCGGCGGGCGTCGAGAGCCGGATCATGTGCTGGCTCTGGACACCGGGCGACCCATGGCGGGCGGGCATCGAGGCCGATCTCGACATGTCCGTCAGCGCGCTGTGGGCCCTGCGCGAGGTGACCGCGGCCGCCCGCGAGGCGGCGCGCCCCGCCCGTATCCAGCTCAAGGCGGACACCGGCCTCGGCCGGAACGGCTGCCAGCCCGCCGACTGGCCGGAACTCGTCGCCGCCGCGCTCGACGCCCAGGCCGCCGGTCTGGTCCGGATCACCGGACTCTGGTCCCACTTCGCGTGCGCCGACGAGCCGGGCCATCCCTCCATCGCCGCGCAGCTCGACGCGTTCCACGAGATGGTCGCGTACGCCGAGAAGGAAGGCGCCGAACCCGAGGTCAGGCACATCGCCAACTCGGCGGCCACGCTCACGCTCCCCGAGGCGTCCTTCGATCTCGTACGGGCCGGCATCGCCCTGTACGGCATCTCGCCGAGCCCCGAGGTCGGCACCTCCCAGGACTTCGGCCTGCGGCCCGCGATGACGCTCTCCGCCTCCGTCGCCCTGGTCAAGAGGGTGCCGGAGGGCCACGGCGTCAGCTACGGCCACCGCTACGTCACGTCCCGGGAGACGACCCTCGGGCTCGTACCCCTCGGTTACGCCGACGGCATCCCGCGCCACGCCTCCGGCCGCGGGCCCGTCCTCGTCGGCGGGGTGCGGCGGCGGGTGGCCGGGCGGGTCGCGATGGACCAGTTCGTCGTCGACCTCGGCGGCGACACCCCCGAGCCGGGCGCGACCGCCATCCTGTTCGGCCCCGGCGACCGCGGCGAGCCCTCCGCGGAGGACTGGGCCGAGGCGGCGGACACCATCGCCTACGAGATCGTCACCCGCATCGGTTCGCGCGTCCCTCGCGTCTATCTCAACGAGCGGTCCGGATGACAGCCCGGACTCGACGAGCGGTCCGTATGGCCGCCCGTATGACAGCCCGTATGACGATCCACGGAGCGGCCCGCGTGACGGCCCGCGTGACGGCCGGAACCAGTGGCCTGAATGGCCGCGTTGCCCGAATGAGTATGTTGAAGGGGCAACGGCCCGTGTGACCGCGGCCGGGTGGAGCTCAGTACGACGGGGAAGAATCCGGCGGGAACGACGAGGAGCGCACGGTGGGCGAGAGCAGCGCGGCGGGTGACACGGCGGCCAGGGCGGCCGCCTCGGTGGCGTCGGTCACGGGCAACTGGCGCAAGGCCGGCGTCGCCGGAGCCGCGATAGGCGTGATCGCCGCAGGTGCGGCGGCCGGGGTCGCGATCGAGAGAATGACCGTCGGCCGCGGGATGCGCAGAAGGGCCCGGCTCGCGCTCGACGCGTCGGGACCGTACGGCGCGCTCCGCGGCACCCCGGGCAAGGCGCTCGCCGACGACGGAACGGAGCTGTACTACGAGATCGACGAGGTCGATCCGGAGACAGCGTCCGGCGCGGATCCGGCGGCCGCCCCGCGCCGCCGCAGGCTCTTCGGCCGGAGGACCCCCGCGCCGGTCACGGTCGTTTTCAGCCATGGTTACTGCCTCAACCAGGACTCCTGGCACTTCCAGCGTGCCGCCCTGCAGGGACTCGTCCGTACCGTCCACTGGGACCAGCGCAGCCACGGCCGCTCCGCGCGCGGCGCCGCCCAGCAGGGCCCCGACGCGGTCCCGGTCACCATCGACCAGCTCGGCCGCGATCTGAAGACCGTCATCGACGCGGCGGCGCCCGAGGGGCCACTGGTGCTGGTGGGTCACTCCATGGGCGGAATGACGATCATGGCCCTCGCCGACCAGTATCCGGAGCTGGTGCGGGAGCGGGTCGTCGGCGTCGCCTTCATCGGTACGTCCAGCGGCAGGCTCGGCGAGGTCAACTACGGTCTGCCGGTCGCGGGCGTGAACGCCGTACGGCGCGTCCTGCCCGGCGTGCTCAAGGCACTCGGCTCTCAGGCGGAGCTGGTCGAGCGCGGCCGGCGGGCCACGGCGGATCTCTTCGCGGGCCTGATCAAGCGGTACTCGTTCAGCTCGAAGGACGTGGACCCGGCGGTCATACGGTTCGCCGAGCGGCTCATCGAGTCGACCCCGATCGATGTGGTCGCGGAGTTCTACCCGGCCTTCACCGATCACGACAAGGTGCAGGCGCTCTCGGTCTTCCTGGATGTCCCGGCGCTGGTCCTGGCCGGGGAGAGCGATCTGGTGACCCCCAGCACGCACAGCGAGGCCATCGGCGATCTGCTGCCGGACGCGGAGCTGGTACTCGTACCCGACGCCGGGCATCTGGTGATCCTGGAGCATCCGGAGGCCGTCACGGACCGGCTCGCCGACCTGCTGGCACGGGTGGGCGCGATGCCGGCAGCGGCTAACGTTGGTACGCATGGAAGCACCGCACAGCCCGGCGGCTGACGCCGCACCCGGCGCCCGTCCCGCAGGCTCTCCCGTCGGCTCTCCCGCCGACCGTTCCGCCGTCCGCCTCACCGTCGAGAGCCCGGAGCGGATGCGCGAGCTGGGCCGCGGTCTCGCGGCCCTCCTGCGCCCCGGCGATCTGGTGATGCTGACCGGCGAACTCGGCGCGGGCAAGACCACCCTCACGCGCGGCCTCGGCGAGGGCCTCGGTGTCCGCGGCGCCGTCACCTCCCCCACGTTCGTGATCGCCCGGATCCATCCGTCCCTGGTCGGCGGCCCCGCGCTGGTCCATGTCGACGCGTACCGGCTTGGCGGGGGCCTCGACGAGATGGAGGATCTCGACCTGGATGTCTCGCTGCCGGACTCCGTGGTGGTCGTGGAGTGGGGCGACGGCAAGGTCGAGGAACTGTCGGACGACCGGCTCCATGTGGTGATCCACCGGACCGTGGGCGGGGACACGCACGCGCGTCCGGACGGGCGTCCGGACGCGGATACGAACATGGACGCGGAAGCTGAGCCGGGGGCCGACGGCGCTGACGAACGGCGCACGGTCACGCTGACCGGCTTCGGCAGCCGCTGGTCGGACGCGGATCTGGCCACGCTGGCCCGCTGAGCCGCCCGCCACCCCGCTGAGCCGCCCGCCACCCCGCTGAGCCGCCCGCCACCCCGCTGAGCCGCCCCCGCCCCGCCGCGCGCCGCCCGCTCGCGCACCGAATCGCCCCGCCACCCCACCGATTCGGCCAGCCGTTCCGTACATTCCGACAAGACGTCGGCAAAATGTTGCGCGTGCCGTGCCGTACGTGGTGACATGGTACGGAGAAGTGGTTAGGTCTACCTAACTAGCCTGCCCCCGAACACCAGGAGGCATCCATGCCGGCGCCAGCACCTGCCCCGCGTCCGCGCTCCACTTCGTATCTGGCGCGATCGCTCTCGCCGTCGTCCGTTTCCATGAAGGATCTGCTGGCGTCCTGCGCGTCGGCGGCCGCGGTGTCCACGCCGCCGTGCGCGCCGTCGGCCAAGGACGCCGAGGCCGGGGATCTGGAGTCGCTGCGCGAGCGGGAACAGAGACGCGACGCCGCACGGGAGCGCGACGCCGCGTAAGAGCGTGAGAGCGTGAGAGCGTACGAGGTCGGAGCGGCCGGGGAGCCCCGGGGGCGAGCGTCCCGGACTACGGGACGAGCGTCCCGGACTACGGGACGACCACGACCTTGGAACCGACCGTAGCGAACGTCCACATCGCGTTTCCGTCCGCCACCTTCATCCTGACCCCGCCCGTCTTCAGCGTCGGGTCGGGGCTGGACAGCGTGCCGTCCACCGCCGCGCTGAAGCCGATCGCGACATCGCCGACGAGCGCGAACCGCACGACATGTTCGATTCGTACCCCGTCCGAGCCCGTGACCGATCCCGACCGCGAGGTCACCTGGTACGAGCCGGGTTCGGGACTGACGGTGCTCGGCATGACCGGGAAGGTCCGCGTCACCCGCTCCTTCGCCTCCACCAGCCACACGCG
Organism: Streptomyces sp. NPDC039430; assembly: GCF_055639435.1. NCBI lineage: Bacteria > Bacillati > Actinomycetota > Actinomycetes > Kitasatosporales > Streptomycetaceae > Streptomyces > Streptomyces sp. NPDC039430. The sequence goes on from NZ_JBVKAK010000002.1 coordinate 107,664, forward strand.
CCGGTCGGCCAGCGCGTAGACGACCCGTACGCCCTCGCCCGACTCCGCGGGCAGGGCGTTCGGATTCCTGGGCTTCTGCGCGGGGGACCCGGCTGCGCCGGAGGGGGCGGTCCTGGGTGTCTTGGGCTTGGCGAGGGTGTCGGGGACATGCGCCGACGCCTGGTAGGCGAGGAAACCGACCACGGCGATGGCAGCCGCGGTGAGCCCGGCCACGATTCCCGAGCTGCTCCTGGACACCTTGATCCACCTCTCGTACGTATGACTCCGTGGTGACGTTAGCAGCAGGCGGCTGACGGGACGGGGCGCCGTGCCTTGGGGCCGGGAGCCGTAGGCTGTTTGCGTGCTTCTGCTCGCCGTTGATACCGCCACGCCCGCCGTCACCGTCGCCCTCCACGACGGCGCCTCCGTCCTGTCCGAGGAGAGTCAGGTCGACGCGCGCCGCCATGGGGAACTGCTGCTGCCCGCCGTCGACCGGGTCCTCGCCGGGGCCGGGCTCAAACTGGACGCGGTCACGGACGTGATCGTCGGCGTCGGCCCCGGACCGTACACAGGGCTGCGCGTCGGCCTGGTCACGGCGCTGACCCTCGGCTCGGCGCTCGGGGTGCCGGTGCGGGGGCTGTGCACGCTGGACGGGCTCGCGTACGCCTCCGGCGCCGAGGGCCCCTTCGTCGTCGCGACGGACGCGCGGCGCAAGGAGGTCTACTGGGCGCGCTACGCGGACGCCCGTACCCGGCTGACCGAACCGGCCGTCGACCGGCCCGCCGATATCGCGGAGGCGGTCGCGGGGCTGCCCGCCGTCGGCGCGGGGGCGCTGCTCTACCCCGGCACCTTCCCGGACGCCCGCGGCCCCGAGCACCAGTCCGCGGCGGCGCTCGCCTCGCTGGCGGCGGAGAGACTGGCCTCCGGCGGGGAGTTCCTGCCGGCGTTGCCGCTCTATCTGCGCAGGCCGGACGCGCAGGTGCCCAAGAACTACAAGGTGGTCACACCGAAGTGACGGACGCGACGGATGCGGCTGACGGGACTGCGGCTGACGTGCACGCGGCTGCTGCTGCGAACGCTGCTGGTGCGGCCGGTGCGGCAGGGGCCGCGGCTCCCGTCGTCGCCCTGCGCGAGATGCGCTGGTGGGACATCGAGCCGGTGCTCGCGCTCGAACGCGAACTCTTCCCCGAGGACGCCTGGTCCCCGGGCATGTTCTGGTCGGAACTGGCCCACGCGCGCGGCCCCCGGGCCACCCGCCGCTATGTGGTGGCCGAGGCAACGGACCCCGGAAGCGCCCGGATCGTCGGCTACGCGGGACTCGCCGCCGCCGGCGGACTCGGCGACGTACAGACCATCGCCGCCGCCCGCGACCAGTGGGGCACCGGCCTCGGCTCCCGGCTGCTCACCGATCTGCTCCAGCACGCCACCGCCTTCGAGTGCGAGGAGGTGCTGCTCGAAGTGCGGGTGGACAACGTCCGCGCGCAGCGGCTGTACGAGCGGTTCGGCTTCGAGCCGATCGGGTTCCGGCGCGGCTACTACCAGCCGGGCAATGTCGACGCGCTCGTCATGCGCCACCACGTGAAGACCCATCAAGGAACTGAGACCCATGGCTGACGAACCCCTCGTCCTCGGTATCGAGACCTCCTGCGACGAGACCGGCGTCGGGATCGTGCGGGGGACGACCCTGCTCGCCGACGCCATCGCGTCGAGCGTCGACGAGCACGCGCGCTACGGCGGTGTGGTGCCGGAGGTCGCCTCCCGCGCGCATCTGGAGGCGATGGTGCCGACGATCGAGCGCGCGCTGAAGGAGGCGGGGGTCTCCGCGCGCGATCTGGACGGGATCGCCGTGACCGCGGGCCCCGGTCTCGCGGGCGCGCTGCTGGTCGGTGTCTCGGCGGCGAAGACGTACGCGTACGCGCTGGGCAAGCCGCTGTACGGGGTGAACCACCTGGCCTCCCACATCTGCGTCGACCAGCTGGAACACGGCCGGCTGCCCGAGCCCACCATGGCGCTGCTGGTCAGCGGCGGCCACTCGTCGCTGCTGCTCGCGCCGGACATCACGGCCGATGTGCGGCCGATGGGCGCGACGATCGACGACGCGGCGGGCGAGGCGTTCGACAAGATCGCGCGGGTGCTCCAGCTGGGGTTCCCCGGCGGTCCGGTGATCGACCGGCTGGCGAGGGAGGGCGACCCGTCCGCGATCGCGTTCCCGCGCGGTCTGACCGGGCCGCGCGACGCGCCGTACGACTTCTCCTTCTCGGGCCTGAAGACCTCGGTGGCCCGCTGGATCGAGGCGAAGCGGAACGCGGGCGAGGAGGTGCCCGTACGGGATGTGGCGGCCTCGTTCCAGGAGGCGGTGGTCGACGTACTGACCCGGAAGGCCGTCCGTGCCTGCAAGGACGAGGGCGTCGACCATCTGATGATCGGCGGCGGCGTCGCGGCCAACTCCCGGCTGCGCGCGCTCGCGCAGGAGCGCTGTGAGCGGGCGGGTATCCGGCTGCGGGTGCCGCGCCCGGGGCTGTGCACGGACAACGGCGCGATGGTGGCGGCGCTGGGCGCGGAGATGGTGGCGCGCAACCGGCCGGCGTCGGACTGGGAGCTGTCGGCGGACTCGTCGCTGCCGGTGACGGAACCGCATGTGCCGGGGGAGACGCACGACCACCAGCACGATCACGACCATGTGCATGAAGTGGCGAAGGACAACCTGTACTCATGACGGTCGCGCTGATGTGGGAGGCGAAAGCGGCACCGGGCCGGGGCGCGGAGCTGCTGGAGTGGGCGCGGTCGCGGTCGCGGGAACTGCCGGACGCCCCCCTCCGCCGCGAACTCCTGCGCGCCCCCCAGGACCGCGTCCTGGCCATCATCTGGTGGGACGCCCCCTACGACGCGGATCTCCCGGAACTCCCGTCCCCGCCCCCGGAGCTCCTCGCCCGCCCGCCCCACCGCTGGCGCTTCGAGTCGGTCGCGGCGGATTAGCGCGATCAGCGGATCAGTGGTCCTGCGGGGGCGCGGGGCCGTCGCGGTCCATGAGCAGGCGCTCCAGACGGTCGAAGCGTTCGTGGAGCGCGCGTGTCTCCTCCGAGACGCCCGCCCTCCCCTCGCGCTCCGCGTGTTCGACGGCCAGCGCCAGCTGACGCGCGTGCCGGGCGGCCCCGCCGACGAACCAGGTGGCGACGGACGCCGTCACGATGCTGAACACGGAGATCCCGGCGAGCATCACCACACTGGCGATGACGCGCCCCGGCGCGGTGACGGGATACAGATCCCCGTACCCCACGGTGGTCGCCGTCTCGATCGACCACCACAGAGCGAGGGGGAAGGACGTGATGGTCGCGTGCGGCGCCGACACCTCGAACGGGACGATGATCCAGGAGCCGGCCAGCAGGATCACGACGACGGCCAGCGTGGCCCAGGCAGCCGCTCGCACATGCAGCCGCTGCCAGCGCTCACTGCCCAGCAGCCGTCTCAGGAGGTACGCGAGGGACAGCGGTGACATGGGCGGACCTCGTTCGGCTCGATCGCCCCGAAACTACCCGGCCGTGCCCCGCCCGGACCGTCTGACACTCGCGGAAGCGCTCACGGTAACCGGAGGCGCGCTCAGCGAGCCGAGCAGCCGCAGCGACTCGGCCGAGGCCGAACCCGGCTCGGGGCTGAGGAGGTTGAGCAGTTGGTCGGGCTCGTCGGGGAAGGCCAGCGTCTCGCAGTGGAGGACCAGGTCACCGACCGCGGGATGCCGTACGTGCTTCGTCCTGTGCGTGGCGTACCGGACGTTGTAATCGGCCCACCAGCGCCGGAAGTCCGCGTCCCGGACGGACAACTCGCCGATCAGCGCGGCCAGTCGGGGATCGTGCGGGAAGAGACCGCTGTAACGGCGCAGATTGGCGACGCAGTCCTCCGCCATCTCCGCCCACTCCGCGTACCGCTCGCGCGCGGTGGGGTCGAGGAAGACATAGCGGGCGAAGTTGCGCTCACCGGCGGGCAGCGCGTCGAAATCGGTGAGCACCGCGTGCGCCAGCTGGTTGGAGGCGAGGACGTCCATCCGGTGACCGATCAGGAACATCGGTACGTGGTCGAGGCTCGCCAGCAGGGCGGCCAGTCCCGGCCTGATCCGCTGCGCGGCGGGTGATCCGCGGCGGGAGTGGCCCCGGGGCGGCCGGGCCAGCTCGATGAGATGGTCGCGCTCGATGGCGTTCAGCCGCAGGGCGCGCGCGACGGCGTCCAGGACGCTGTCGGAGATGTTGAGATGACGGCCCTGCTCCAGGCGTCCGTAGTAGTCGGCGCTGACGCCCGCCAGATACGCCACTTCCTCGCGCCGCAGTCCGGGCACCCGGCGCGGGCCCGGATGCGGTTGTACGCCGGCCTGCTCCGGGGTGATCCGGGCGCGCCTGGTGCGGAGGAAATCCCGCAGTTCCGCGTTGCGCTCCATTCGAACGACTGTAGCCGTACGAGGGGAGCGTACGGGCGGGCGAAGGTGGGTCTGTCAGACCTGGTCGGGGAGTGCCCGGGGCCTGCCGTGTCCCGGTCCGGGCAGGGTGCGGCCGAGGTGGTGCGGGAGGCGACGCGCGGTGGTTGTGTGGAGGGAGCGGCGGCCGGCACCGTCCGGCCCTCCCGCCCGGCCCCCTGCCCCACCCCTCTTCGATCCCTCCCCGATCCCCAAGGAATACGACGATGACGCGTGTCCCCACCACCACACTCGGCGACGGGCTCGCGGTCAGCGTGCTCGGCTACGGAGCGATGGGCCTGTCCGACGTCTACGGCCCCGCCGAGGAGTCGGAGTCCCTGGCCACCCTGCACCACGCGCTCGACCGTGGCGTGACGTTCATCGACACGGCCGATGTGTACGGCGCGGGACAGAACGAGCGCCTCGTCGGACGGCTCCTCGCCGAGCGGCGCGCGGAAGTGACCGTGGCCAGCAAGTTCGGCATCGTCCTCGGCGAGTCCGGCATGGGCACGGAGGGGATGACGACGCGCGGGGACGCCGCGTACGTACGGGCCTGCGCGGACGCGACGCTGGAGCGGCTGGGCGTCGACACCATCGACCTGTACTACCTGCACCGCCGCGACGTCTCCGTCCCCGTCGAGGAGACGGTGGGAGCCATGGCGGAGCTGGTCGAGCAGGGCAAGGTCCGGCATCTGGGACTGTCCGAGGTGACCGCCGACGAGCTGCGGCGGGCACACGCCACACATCCGATCGCGGCCGTGCAGAGCGAGTGGTCGCTCTGGAGCCGCGATGTGGAGCGTGCGGTGGTGCCGGCGGCGGCCGGGCTGGGCGTGGGGTTCGTGCCGTACGCGCCGCTGGGACGCGGATTCCTCACCGGCACGCTCACGGACCGGGCCGCGCTGGCCGGTGACTGGCGCGCGGGGCTGGCCCGCTTCTCGGGGGACGCCTTCGACCGCAACCAGGCCGTCGTCCGCGCGGTCCAGGGCCTCGCGGCCGAGCTGGGCGCCACCCCCGCGCAGGTGGCGCTGGCCTGGCTCCGTGCGCAGGGGCAGCGGTTCGGACTGCCGGTGGTCCCGATCCCGGGTACGCGGCGGGCCGCCCGGGTCGATGAGAACATCGGGTCGCTGGACGTCGTTCTCGACGTGGAGCAGCTGGGGCTGCTGAGCGGCCTGGCCGCGGGTGTGGTGGGGCGCCGTTCGGACAACGACGACCCGAACTGGGTCTCGGACACCCGCGAATGACGTCGACAGGCGCGACGGTCGCGCCAGGAGTGACAGGCGCGACTGATGCGACAGGCGCGACTGATGCGACAGACGCACGGACCACAAACGGACTCAGCGGGAAAGAGAGAGTGGAACAGACGATGAGCGGACGCTTGGACGGAACGGTCGCGCTGGTCACCGGCGCGAGCAGCGGTATCGGTGAGGCGACGGCTCTGTCCCTGGCCGCCGGGGGCGCGTCGGTCGCCGTCGTGGCCCGCCGCAAGGACCGGCTCGACGATCTCGTGGCACGTATCCGGGACGCGGGCGGCGCCGCGCACGCGTTCGGCGCGGACATCACCGAGGCGGGCGAGGGCGAGGCGGTCGTCACCCGGGTCGTGGAGGAACTGGGCCGGCTGGACACCGTCGTGAACAACGCGGGCGTGATGCTGCTCGGGCCCGCGCTGGACACCCCGCTCACGGAGTGGCAGCGGATGGTCGACCTCAATCTGTCGGCGCTGCTCCGGGTGACGCACACCGCGCTGCCGCACCTGGTGTCGGCCGCGGCCGACGGGCCGCGCGGGGTCGCCGACCTGGTGAACATCAGCTCCGTCGCGGGACGGGTGGCCACCGCCGGAGCGGCGGTCTACAACCTGACGAAGTTCGGGGTGGCGGCGGTCAGCGAGGCGCTGCGCCAGGAGCTGGCGGGCAAGCACGTACGGGTGAGCGCGGTGGAGCCGGGCGCGGTGGTCACGGAGCTGACCCACCACATCAGGGACGGGGTCCGCGACACCATCGAGGCCTGGTACGGCGGGATGGAGAGCCTGCGGCCGGAGGACATCGCGGAGGCGATCGAGTACATCGTGACCCGGCCGCGCCGGGTGGCGGTCAACGAGATGCTGATCAGGCCGACGGAACAGGTCTGACCGGACAGCCCGCGCGGGGCGGCCGCGCGCGGGCTGTCCGGCCTCGCCGGGCCTCGCGTCCCGCGCCGGGCCTCGCGTCCCGCGCCGGGTACCGCGCGCCGGGCCCCGCTCCGGCGGCGCCGCTCCGCACCGCTAACCTCTGGCGAATGATCAGCCGCGCTCCGCTGCCGCCGCCCCCGCCGTCCGAGGAGCCGGGCCCGTGGCCCGATCACGCCGCGCTGCTCGCCGAGCGGACCCAGGCCATGGTGGAGCTGAGCAGACGCGGTCTCTCCCTCGGACGCCTGGTGACGCTCTGGCTGACAGGGGCGCTCGCCGTGGTCGGCTGGGCGGCCGTCGGGACGGCGATCCAGAGCTTCGAGGGCGGCGGTCTCGGCCTGATGACCGGGGTGGTCTCGCTGGGCCTCGCGGCGGTCCTCCTGGTCGTGGCGGCGGTCGTGGTCGGCTTCTGGCTGAGCCGGGGCCGTCTCATACGGGAGCGGCTGGCCGCCTGGGCGGAGTTCGCCCCGGAACGTGTGACGGACATACGTCTGGGCGCGCACCGGCGGTCCGTGATGTGGCTGCTGCCCTCGGTGCTGCTGTGCCTGGTGGGGATGTGGGTGACGGGCCGGGCCCTGATCGAGGCCATGAGCGGGGGCGCGACCGGGCGCGAGTCGGTCGCGCTGGGGGAGACGGCGTACGCGCTGGGGCTCGGCGGGACCCTCCTGGTGACCGGTCTGCTCGGACTGGTCCCGTCCGTCCGGCATCAGTGCTGGTCAGAGTGGTTTACGGGGCCGGAGCTGATCCGTGGCGGCGGAGGCGCGCATCGCTGAGGCCGCTCTTACCGTGTCCGTCCTATCCTGAGGAGGGAACGCATGCGCCATTCAGGGTTAAGGGGCGGCGGATGGAATGGGTTTGGTGGATTTTCGTCTTCTTCATCGTGGGCGGCTTCGGCTGGATGGCCGACACGGGCCGTACAGCGCTGCGGACCCGGCACGAACGAAGAATTGAGCGTCTCAAGCTCCAGGAGCACGAACGGCTGGCCATCGAGCAGGCCAACAAGCCCCCGGAGCCCGTCTGCGGCTGCTCGCACCATCTGGCGAAGCACGACCGGCGGGGCAAGTGCCACGAGGACGTGGAGGTGCCGATGGAGTGGGACGAGAACAAGAAGCCCCTGCGGTACGAGCGCCGGCAGTGCAACTGCCAGCAGTACATCGGCCCGCAGCCGCTGTCACAGATCTACGCGGACGAGCTGACCGACCTGAACTGACGGGCCTGAACCGACGGGCCTGAACCGACGGGCCTGCACTGAGCCCGTGGGTACGCCGGGTCTCCACACGGGGCCTATGCGACCGGGTGGCCGATGAGCATCGTCGGGGCGCCCGCGACCCTGGTGAGGAAGACCGTCGTCGCGTGGGGGCCTTTGAGTTTGAGGCGGCGGCGCAACTCCTCGGGCTCCACCGCCGAGCCGCGCTTCTTCACGGTCAGTACGCCGACCTCGCGCTCGCGCAGCAGGGCCTTCAGCTTCTTGAGGCCGAAGGGGAGTTGGTCGGTGATCTCGTAGGCCGTGGCGAACGCGCTCCGGCGCGGTTCGTCGGCCGTGATGTACGCGATCGTCTCGTCGATCAGCCCGCCGTCCAGGTCCTCCGCGACCTCGGCGACCAGATGCGCGCGGATGACGGCGCCGTCCGGCTCGTACAGGAAACGGCCGACCGGCCGGACCGGCGGATCGGGCAGACCGCGCCCGGTGAGGGTGGCGCCGGACGGCAGGAGGGTGGCGCGGCGTGTGCCGGGGACGACGCTCGCCAGTCCGTCGCGCATGCCCCCGCCCCCGCCTCCGTCCACGTTTCCGTTTCCGCGCCCGCCCTCACGTCGGTGCCAGAGCACGGCTTCCTTCACGTCGCCGCCGTCCGAGATCCACTCGGCCTCGAAGTCGTCGGGGATCAGTTCGTGCGGGATGCCGGGCGCGATCTTGACCGCGCCCGCGCCGGCCCGCCGTACCGCGTCGACCGCCCAGGACAGCGGCGGTGAGTAGGCCTCCGGATCGAAGATCCGTCCCCGGCCGCCGCGCCGCGCGGGGTCGATGAAGAGGGCGTCGGCCCCGGTCGTGTCGTACTCCAGGACATCCGCCCTGGTCACGGCCACGGGCGGGTCGTCCGGCGCCAGGGTGCGCACATTGGTGAGGGCGATCTCGCAGGTCAGTGGGTCGAGATCGACCGCGGTCACGGCGAGGCCCGCGCGGGCCAGCTCGATCGCGTCGCCGCCGATGCCGCAGCAGAGGTCCGTGACCCGTGCGTCCGGTGCGAGTGCGCGGAAGCGGGCGGCCCGGTGGGCGGCGACGCTGCCGCGCGTGGCCTGTTCGACGCCGTTCGGCGTGAAGTACATGCGGTACGCGTCCTCCGCGCCGAACTTCGCCACCGCGCGCTGCCGCAGCCGCGCCTGCGCCAGCGCCGCCGACACCAGCTCGGCCGGATGCTCACGGCGCAGCCGCGTGGCGAGGGCGAGCTCCTGAGCCGGGTCGTGGTCGCGCAGTTCGGCGAGCAGGGCCTGTCCCTCGGCGGAGAGAAGGGGCGCGAGGAGCGGCGTGGGAGGAGCCGGTACGGCAGGGGGCGAGGCGGCGGGGGAGGAGGCGCGGTCGGTCACCCGGTCCATTGTGGGCCAGCCGGGGGACGGTACGCGCCGGGGCGGCGGTGTCGGGCGACCGGAGGCTCCGCGCGCTGACAGGATGCGACGCCATGCAGCTAGTACGACAAAAAGAAGAAACGATCATGCAAGCCGCATACCGTGCACCGGGATGCGGACGATGGCGCGGCCGTACGGTCCTGGTCACACTGCTGGTCGCCGCCCTCGGCTCGGGATGCGCCGCCGGATCCGGTGAACCGGTGAAGTCCGCACACGGCGCGTCCGCCGCCGGGAAGCCGGGCCAGGCCGCCGCCGGGGCGCCGCACGAGCTGAAAGCCGCCGAACTGGACGCGCTCTACGCGCCCGAGAACGTACGCCGCACCCAGGCCGCACGCGCGGTCGCGGCGAAGAAGTGGGGGCTCGCGAGCACCCCCCTGCCCGCGCCCCGGCCGCCCGCCGTCAAGCCGGATATCAGCACGCGCGAGGGCTTCGAGGTCGAAGGCGGCGAGGACCTGCCGCCGCTGTTCACCACCGTCCCGGTCGACGGCAAGAAGGTCGTCTTCCTGACGATGGACGACGGCTCGGAGAAGGACCCCGAGCTGCTGCGGATGATGAGCGAGCTGAAGATCCCGTACACCGCTTTCCTCAGCGATTACGTCATCAATGACAACTACGGCTACTTCAGGCAGATGCGGGACCGCGGGGTCGCCATCCAGAATCACACCCTCAACCACCCGTACATGCCCGGTCTGTCGTACGAGGAGCAGAAGCACGAGATCTGCGGCCAGCAGGACCTGCTGGAGAAGAACTACGGGAAGCGGCCCACGCTCTTCCGGCCGCCGTACGGCAACTACAACGCCGACACGCTGCGCGCCGCCAAGGAGTGCGGGATCAAGGCCGCGCCGATCTGGGCGTCCGAGGCGTACCCCGACCACATGGAGTGGCGCGAGTGGGACCGGGACATGCACCCCGGCGACATCATCCTGACCCACTTCCGCGGGCGGGACGAGTGGAAGGGCACCATGCCCGACATGATCCGCCATGTGATGAAGGTCGTCACGGACAAGGGTTACGCCGTCGGCAAGCTGGAGGACTACGTATGAGGCCCGCGCACCGGCTGCTGGCCGGGGTGCTGGCCGCCGGTGCGCTCCTCGCGGCCGGCTGCGCGCAGTCGGCCGACGTGATGGACCCGATGGACCCGATCGAACGGCTCGGCCGCAAGGCGGCGCAGGGGGTGAGCCCGCACCACTCGGACCCGTCCCGGGTGCCCGTGCCGCTGCCGGGTCCTGGCCCGGGATCGATGTCCCCGTCCACGAACCCGTCCACCAACGCGTCCACGGACCCGTCCGTGGACGCGTCTGTGTCGCCGTCCGCGGATCCGTCCATGGACCCGTCCGCGCCGGACGCTCCCGTACGCCCCGTCTGCGGACTGCACGAGATGTCACCCGCGCCCTCGCCCGCACCGCCGCTGGCGCACCCGCTCGCGCCGCCGTCCCCGCTGCTTTCCACGCCCTCGCCGCCCTCGCCACCGCTGCGGCACTGCCCCTCGGTCCTGCCCGGCTCGTACGGAACCCCGGCTCCCGGAGCCGCGTTTCCGTAGGAGGGAAAGATCCGCCACGACCGCGCTCATTGGCACTCCGCTTGACCGAGTGCTAATCGCAGTCATAGTCTCTGGTCTGGCACTCCCCACTGGAGAGTGCCAAAGCGCGACTGGCAGGTCCGGCACCCGCGACGACGGATCTATCTGGTCGCCACCCTCAGACAGTTAACCCCGTGAGATCTCCGAAGGGGGAGGTCGGATCGTGACGACCGCCAGCACCAAGGTTGCCATCAAGCCGCTCGAGGACCGCATTGTGGTCCAGCCGCTCGACGCCGAGCAGACCACGGCCTCTGGCCTGGTTATCCCGGACACCGCCAAGGAGAAGCCCCAGGAGGGCGTCGTCCTGGCCGTGGGCCCGGGCCGATTCGAGAACGGCGAGCGGCTTCCGCTCGACGTCTCCGTCGGCGACGTCGTTCTGTACAGCAAGTACGGCGGCACCGAAGTGAAGTACAGCGGCGAGGAATACCTCGTCCTCTCGGCTCGCGACGTACTCGCGATCATCGAGAAGTAATTCACCTAATTGCTTTTGGACTGCGCCCCTGGCCCCCCTGCGATTGCCGGGCGGACAGGGGCGCAGTTCATTGAGAGGACAGAGAAGCTCCCATGGCGAAGATCCTGAAGTTCGACGAGGACGCCCGTCGCGCCCTTGAGCGCGGCGTCAACAAGCTTGCCGACACGGTGAAGGTGACGATCGGCCCCAAGGGCCGCAATGTCGTCATCGACAAGAAGTTCGGCGCCCCGACCATCACCAACGACGGTGTCACGATCGCCCGCGAGGTCGAGATCGACGACCCGTACGAGAACCTCGGCGCCCAGCTGGTGAAGGAGGTGGCGACCAAGACCAACGACATCGCGGGTGACGGCACCACCACCGCCACCGTGCTGGCCCAGGCGCTGGTCCGCGAGGGCCTGCGCAACGTCGCCGCGGGCGCTTCCCCGGCCGCCCTGAAGAAGGGCATCGACGCCGCGGTCAAGGCCGTGTCCGAGGAGCTCCTCGCGACCGCCCGCCCGATCGACGACAAGTCCGACATCGCCGCCGTCGCCGCGCTCTCCGCCCAGGACGAGCAGGTCGGCGAGCTGATCGCCGAGGCGATGGACAAGGTCGGCAAGGACGGTGTCATCACCGTCGAGGAGTCCAACACCTTCGGTCTTGAGCTGGACTTCACCGAGGGCATGGCCTTCGACAAGGGCTACCTGTCCCCGTACATGGTGACCGACCAGGAGCGTATGGAGGCCGTCCTCGACGACCCGTACATCCTCGTCCACCAGGGCAAGATCGCCAGCATCCAGGACCTGCTGCCGCTGCTGGAGAAGGTCATCCAGGCGGGTGGCTCCAAGCCGCTGCTGATCATCGCCGAGGATGTCGAGGGCGAGGCGCTCTCCACCCTCGTCGTCAACAAGATCCGCGGCACGTTCAACGCCGTCGCGGTGAAGGCCCCCGGCTTCGGTGACCGCCGCAAGGCCATGCTCGGCGACATCGCCACCCTCACCGGTGCGACCGTCATCGCCGAGGAGGTCGGCCTCAAGCTCGACCAGGCCGGTCTGGACGTGCTGGGCTCCGCCCGCCGCGTCACCATCTCCAAGGACGACACGACCATCGTCGACGGTGGCGGCAACTCCGCCGACGTCGCCGGGCGCGTCAACCAGATCAAGGCCGAGATCGAGTCCACGGACTCCGACTGGGACCGCGAGAAGCTCCAGGAGCGCCTCGCGAAGCTGGCCGGCGGCGTGTGCGTGATCAAGGTCGGCGCCGCCACCGAGGTGGAGCTGAAGGAGAAGAAGCACCGTCTGGAGGACGCCATCTCCGCGACCCGCGCCGCGGTCGAGGAGGGCATCGTCTCCGGTGGTGGCTCCGCTCTGGTGCACGCCGCCAAGGTGCTCGACGGCAACCTCGGCAAGGAGGGCGACGAGGCCACCGGTGTCGCGGTCGTCCGCCGCGCCGTGGTCGAGCCGCTGCGCTGGATCGCCGAGAACGCCGGCCTTGAGGGCTACGTCATCACCTCCAAGGTGTCGGAGCTGGACAAGGGTCACGGCTTCAACGCCGCGACCGGCGAGTACGTCGACCTGGTGAAGGCCGGCGTCATCGACCCGGTCAAGGTCACGCGCTCCGCCCTGGAGAACGCCGCGTCCATCGCCTCGCTGCTGCTCACGACCGAGACCCTGGTCGTCGAGAAGCCGGCCGAGGAAGAGGCCGACGCGGGCCACGGCGGCCACGGCCACAGCCACTGACCGAGGTGCAGGCGTCCTGCCGGACGAACGCACCGAGGCCCGGTACCCCTCCGCGGGGTGCCGGGCCTCGGCGCGTTCCGCGCGTTCCGCCGGTGTGGGCCGGCGGTGCGAGCCGGTGGGGACCGCCGGCGGCTACGACGGGCCGTACTTGCGGCCCGTCTTCGAGCTGATCCCGCCCAGCAGCCCGCGCGGGGCCAGCTTCACCGCTCCCATCAGCGCCTTGTAGCGCGGATCCGGTACGGACACGGTCTTGCCGCGCGCCAGGTCCGCCAGCGCGGCGGCCACCAGCTTGTCCGCGTCCAGCCACATCCAGCCCGGGATGTTGTCCGTGCCCATCCCGGCCCGCTCATGGAATTCGGTCCGTACGAAACCGGGGCACAGCGCCATCAACCGTACCCCCGTCCCGGCCAGATCCCGCGCCGCGCCCTGGGTGAACTGCACGACCCAGGCCTTCGAGGCGCCGTACGTCCCGCGCGGTACGAACGCCGCCACGGACGCGACATTGACCACTCCGCCCCGGCCGCGCGCCTTCATCCCCGGGACCGCCGCCGAGGTCAGCCGCAGCACCGCCTCGCAGTGCACCTTCAGCATGGTCAGCTCGTCGGCCATCGAGACGTCGAGGAACCGTCCCTTGTTGCCGAACCCCGCGTTGTTGACCAGCAGATCGACCGGCTGCTTCCGGTCCGAGAGCCTTCTCTCCACCGAGGCGATCCCGTCGTCGGTGGAGAGGTCCGCGGTCAGCACCTCGGCCTCGATGCCGTGCCGGTCGTGCAGTTCGGTGGCCTGGACCCGCAATCGCTCGGTGTCACGGGCCACGAGGACGAGATTGTGGCCGTCCGCGGCCAGCCGCCGAGCGAAGGCGGCGCCGATCCCCGCTGTCGCGCCGGTAATCAAAGCAGTCGTCATAGGCAGGCACGTTAGTGCCTGCGCGGGCGGACCCGGCGATGCCCGGGAAAGGGCTACTTCGCGGCGTTCCCCGCCGTATCCCCCGCGCCGTACTTCTCGACGTACTCCCGCGCCGTCCTCAACTCCCCCGCGTGCAGGGCGTCCCCGGCCGCGAGGACCCGCGGCAGCAGCGCACGCTCGGTGGTGGCGGCGCGGAAGGCCAGGGACACCGTCACGTCATGGTCCGGCCGGTGGACGATCTCGATCGGATCGCCCGCGCGGATCTCGCCGGGGGTGACGACCCGTAGATACGCGCCGGTCACGGCCTGCCCGGTGAACCGCCGCACCCAGCCCTTCTCGCCGAGCCAGCCCTGGAACGTACGGCACGGAATCCGCCCGCTCGTCGTCTCCAGCACCACTTCGGCGCCGATCCGCCAGCGCTCGCCGATCCTGGCGCCCATGACGTCCAGACCGGACGTGGTGAGGTTCTCCCCGAAGGCGCCGTTGGCCAGCGGCCGCCCCAATTCCCGCTCCCAGAAGTCCAGATCCTCCCGCGCGAACGCGTACACCGCCTGGTCGGTGCCGCCGTGATGGCGCAGATCGCAGACCGTGTCACCGGCGACCCCGCTCGCGCCCTCGCCCCTGGGCCCGGGATCCGCCACCCGTACGGCACCGTCCGTCGGACGCTTGTCGATGCCGGTGACCCCGCCCGGACTGTCCGTGTACTCCACGGCCGTCGGCCGCCCCACATTTACGGTCAGAAGCTTCATACGCGCCACGTTATCCGCCTCAATCTCAAACGATCCACCCGTTATTGAGCAATACCCCAAAGCGTCGCTTATAGTCGAAGGGTGATCGAAGCCCGTCATCTCCGTGTCCTGCGCACCGTGGCCGCCACGGGCTCCTTCTCCGCGGCGGCGCGCGAGCTGGGCTGTACGCAGCCGGCCGTCAGCCAGCAGATGAAGGCGCTCGAATCTTCCGCGGGCACCCCCCTGATCGTGCGTACGGGCCGCGAGATGCGGTTGACGCAGGCCGGCGAGGCGCTCGTACGGCACGCGACGGGCATCCTCGCCGGGCTCACCGCGGCGGAGGAGGAGATCGCGGCCATCGCCGGGCTGCGGGCCGGCCGGGTCAGGCTGGTGTCCTTCCCCAGCGGCAGTTCCACGCTGGTGCCGACCGCCCTGGCCGCCCTGCGCGCGGCCCATCCGGGCACGCGGGTCTCGCTGGTCGAGGCCGAGCCGCCGAGTTCGGCGGCGATGCTGCGGGACGGCGAGTGCGATATCGCGCTGGCGTTCCGGTACGGCGGCTCCGGCGCCGAGTGGGACGACCTCGCCGTGCGTCCGCTCCTCGTCGACCGGCTCGTCGGTCTGGTCCCCGAGGGCCACCGGCTCGCGGACGCGGGTGCGGTCGCGATCGCCGAACTGGCCGCGGAATCCTGGATCGCGGGCTGCCCGCGCTGCCGTACACAACTGGTCGACGCCTGCGAGGCGGCGGGATTCACGCCCCGGATCGACTTCGCGACGGATGACTATCCGGCCGTGATCGGCCTGGTCGCGGCGGGGCTGGGGGTGGCGGTGCTGCCGGAGCTGGCGATGGAGTCCGTACGCACCGAGGGCGTCCGCGTGCTCGCGGTCGAGCCGTGTGTCCACCGGGAGATCGTCGCGCTGACTCTGCCCGATCTGGCGCGGGTCCCGGCCGTGGCTGCGACGCTGGATCAGCTGGTCCTGGCCGGCGCGCGGTGACGGGGCACGCGGGCGGGACGCGGGATGTGCGGTGTGGCGTTACGGGTGTGGCGCTGTTGCCTGAAGGAACGTTTCTTCGCTGAGGGGCGGAGGTCGCTCAGCCGCTCTCGTGGCCCCCGTGGCCCCCGTGGCTGTGGCTGTGGTTGCCGTGTCCGTGACTGTGGCCGGCGCCGGTGCCGCCGTGACCCGAGGTCGACGCCGTGATGAGCCGGGTCCGCGCCCGCCCCATCAGTTCCTCGCGTTCGTCCTCCGTCAGGCCGCCCCACACGCCGTACGGCTCCCGTACCGCCAACGCGTGTGCCGCGCACTCCGCGCGGACCGGGCACCTCATGCACACCTCTTTCGCCGAGTTCTCACGCGCGCTTCGTGCCGCGCCTCTTTCCCCTTCCGGGTGGAAGAAGAGGGAACTGTCGACACCCCGACATGCCGCGAGGAGCTGCCAGTCCCACAGGTCTGCGTTCGGTCCGGGAAGGCGGGAGAAATCTGCCATTGCTCATGTCCCCTTGAAACCGTGCTGAGGCGGATACGGGCCGCTTGGACGCCGGGTACGAGCCCGGCGCGTACTCACACCGGTGCTCACGACCGTACATCTACTATGTAAGTAGATGTAAATATGACTCATTGCGAATCTAGCCACAGACACCAGTAAAAGTGAAGAAAAGCCGCTAAATGGGGCATACCTCCGATTGGGTACCGGTCAACCCCTGACGCTCTGCTCTGTGTCCGACCCCTCACAGGGAGTGTCGAAGAGGGTCCTCGGACCCGTAACTCTTTCGAGTGACCGTCGTTGAATGTGCGAGGCGGTTGAGAGAATGAGCGCTCGGGCGCATGTCCGAGAGCGCCAACCGCACAGGTGACGATATGTACCCAGCCTGGAGGCTCAAGGTGACGCGCATCAGCTGCGGAGGACGGTCATGACATCCGTCCTCGTCTGCGACGACTCCCCGCTTGCCCGAGAGGCGCTCCGCCGCGCGGTCGCGACCGTGCCCGGTGTCGAGCGCGTGACGACCGCGGCCAACGGCGAGGAAGTCCTCCGCCGCTGGGGTGCCGACCGGTCCGATCTGATTCTGATGGATGTACGCATGCCGGGGCTGGGCGGTGTCGAGACCGTCCGCAGGCTGCTCTCGGCCGACCCCGGCGCCCGGATCATCATGCTCACGGTCGCCGAGGACCTGGACGGAGTCGCGCTCGCGGTCGCCGCCGGTGCCCGCGGCTATCTCCACAAGGACGCCTCGCGCGCCGAACTGCGCGCGACCGTCACCCAGGCGCTCGCCGACCCGACCTGGCGGCTCGCGCCGCGCCGGCTCCGCTCGGCCGAGATGGGCGCCGCGCCCACGCTCACCGCGCGCGAGATCCAGGTGCTCGAAGGCATGAGCCATGGCCGGTCGAACGCGGAGATCGGCCGTGAGCTGTTCCTCTCCGAGGACACGGTCAAGACGCACGCCCGGCGGCTCTTCAAGAAGCTCGGCGCCTCGGACCGCGCGCACGCGGTGGCGCTCGGCTTCCGCTGGGGCCTCGTCCGCTGACACGCCTCAGCGCTCCGCCCGCCGGCCGGCTCTGTCACCCCAGGGCCCGGCGGGCGGAGCAACGTACGCGCGTACACACCCGTTTCCCGCGCGATGCCGCATCCTTGAGATGTGGAGTTCCTCGGGGACGAGTCGGACGAGCGCGAGGGGAGAGCGCCGGAAATGAGTTCTGCCGCACCCGCTCATAACGCTTCGGTGCACAACTATGGACGCGGTGCCACCGATCAGCAGCCGCCAAGGCACCATGGACCGATGCGCGATGACGAGACCACGGTGATTGGTGCGCTCGTTCACCGTGCCGTCGACGGCGACGAACAGGCCACGCACGATCTGCTGGCCCGGGTCCATCCGCTCGCGCTGCGCTACTGCCGTACGCGGCTGAACCGGCTGCCCGGGGACGCGCGGCACTTCGTGGAGGATCTCGCGCAGGAAGTCTGTGTCGCGGTCCTCATGGCGCTGCCGCGCTACCGCGACACCGGCCGGCCCTTCGAGGCGTTCGTCTTCGCCATCGCGGGGCACAAGGTCGCCGATCTCCAGCGGGCCGCCATGCGGCACCCGGGATCCACGGCCGTACCGTCCGACGAGATGCCCGAGCGGCCGGACGATTCCCTGGGGCCCGAGGAGCGCGCGCTGCTCAGCAGTGACGCGGAGTGGGCCAAGAAACTGCTCGCCAATCTGCCGGAGAACCAGCGCGAGCTGCTGGTGCTGCGGGTCGCCGTCGGGCTGACCGCCGAGGAGACCGGGCAGATGCTCGGGATGTCGCCGGGCGCCGTACGGGTCGCCCAGCACCGCGCGCTCAGCAGGCTGCGGGCGCTCGCCGAGCAGTGAGCCGGGGTGGTCGTACGGGTGCTTTCCCGTCCGGGGACCGCCCCGGGACCGGCCCCGCCGCCGTCGTGTGCGGCATCCGGAGTCATCCAAACGTATGAACATACGAAGCCGATCGGTGATCTCGATCGTGGAATGAGCGGCCCGCGAAGCCCGTTAGCATGGACATCCGCACCGATCAAGGCCATTTGGGGAAGGTGTCATGACTGCAAACGTCGACGGAGTGCCCGAGAAATTCGCGACGCTCGGGCTGACATACGACGACGTGCTGCTGCTTCCGGGGGCCTCGGAAGTGCTGCCGAACCAGGTGGACACCGCCTCTCTGGTCTCGCGGAACGTCAAGGTGAACATCCCGCTGCTGTCCGCGGCGATGGACAAGGTCACCGAGGCCCGGATGGCGATCGCCATGGCGCGGCAGGGCGGCGTCGGTGTGCTGCACCGCAATCTCTCCATCGCGGACCAGGCCAACCAGGTCGATCTGGTGAAGCGCTCCGAGTCCGGCATGGTCACCGACCCGATCACGGTCCACCCCGACGCGACGCTCGCCGAGGCCGACCAGCTCTGCGCCAAGTTCCGGATCAGCGGCGTCCCGGTCACCGACCGCGCGGGCAAGCTGCTCGGCATCGTCACCAACCGGGACATGGCCTTCGAGGCGGACCGTACGCGCCAGGTGCGCGAGGTGATGACCCCGATGCCGCTGGTCACCGGCAAGGTCGGCATCTCCGGTGTGGACGCGATGGAGCTGCTGCGCCGTCACAAGATCGAGAAGCTTCCGCTGGTCGACGACGCGGGCATCCTCAAGGGCCTGATCACCGTCAAGGACTTCGTCAAGGCGGAGAAGTACCCGCACGCGGCCAAGGACGCGGAGGGCCGGCTGCTGGTCGGCGCCGCCGTGGGGGCCAGCCCGGAGGCGCTGGAGCGGGCCCAGGCGCTGGTCGCGGCGGGCGTGGACTTCCTCGTCGTGGACACCTCGCACGGCCACAACAGCAACGCCCTCAGCTGGATGTCCAAGATCAAGTCGAGTGTCGCGGTGGACATCATCGGCGGCAATGTCGCCACCCGTGACGGTGCCCAGGCGCTGATCGACGCGGGCGTGGACGGCGTCAAGGTCGGTGTGGGGCCCGGCTCGATCTGCACCACCCGCGTGGTCGCCGGTATCGGGGTCCCGCAGGTCACGGCGATCTACGAGGCGGCGGTGGCCTGTCAGGCGGCCGGTATCCCGGTGATCGGCGACGGCGGCCTCCAGTACTCCGGCGACATCGGCAAGGCGCTCGCCGCCGGAGCCAGCACGGTCATGCTGGGCAGCCTGCTCGCGGGGTGCGAGGAGTCGCCCGGCGAGCTTCAGTTCATCAACGGCAAGCAGTTCAAGTCGTACCGGGGCATGGGGTCGCTGGGCGCGATGCAGTCGCGCGGCCAGGGGCGTTCGTTCTCCAAGGACCGCTACTTCCAGGCCGAGGTGTCCTCGGACGACAAGCTGGTGCCCGAGGGCATCGAGGGCCAGGTCCCCTTCCGCGGTCCGCTCGCCGCCGTACTGCACCAGCTGGTCGGCGGGCTGCGCCAGACCATGGGGTACGTGGGCGCCGCCTCCATCGACGAGATGGAGCGCAAGGGCCGGTTCGTACGGATCACGTCCGCGGGCCTCAAGGAGAGCCACCCGCACGACATCCAGATGACCGTCGAGGCACCGAACTACACCGCGAACTGAGCCGCACCGCGTACCGAACGAGCGCTTCCGTGAGGGGCGGCCCCGGAATCCGGGACCGCCCCTCACGGGTGCGTCGGGGATACTGGACGGGCAGACGTAGAGGGAAAGGCCACACATCGTGACTGAGATCGAGATCGGGCGCGGCAAGCGCGGCCGCAGGGCGTACGCCTTCGACGACATCGCCGTCGTCCCCAGCCGGCGCACCCGGGACCCGAAGGAGGTCTCGATCGCCTGGCAGATCGACGCCTACCGGTTCGAGCTGCCGTTCCTGGCCGCCCCCATGGACTCCGTCGTCTCCCCGCGGACCGCGATCCGGATCGGCGAGATGGGTGGTCTGGGGGTGCTCAACCTGGAGGGCCTGTGGACCCGGTACGAGGACCCGGAGCCGCTGCTCGACGAGATCGCCGGCCTTGAGGAGGCGACCGCCAACCGCAGGCTCCAGGAGATCTACGCCGAGCCGATCAAGGAAGAGCTGATCGGGCAGCGCATCAAGGAGGTGCGGGACTCGGGCGTGGTCACGGCGGCCGCGCTCTCGCCGCAGCGCACCGCCCAGTTCTCCAAGGCCGTGGTGGACGCCGGGGTCGACATCTTCGTCATCCGGGGTACGACGGTCTCCGCCGAGCATGTGTCGGGGGCCGCGGAGCCGCTGAACCTGAAGCAGTTCATCTACGAGCTGGACGTGCCGGTCATCGTCGGCGGCTGCGCCACGTACACCGCGGCGCTGCATCTGATGCGTACGGGCGCGGCGGGTGTGCTCGTCGGCTTCGGCGGCGGCGCCGCGCACACCACCCGCAATGTGCTGGGCATCCAGGTTCCGATGGCGACCGCCGTCGCGGATGTGGCGGCGGCCCGCCGGGACTACATGGACGAGTCCGGCGGCCGGTACGTGCATGTCATCGCGGACGGCGGGGTCGGCTGGTCGGGCGATCTGCCCAAGGCGATCGCGTGCGGCGCGGACTCGGTGATGATCGGCTCGCCGCTGGCGCGGGCGACGGACGCGCCGGGCAAGGGGCGCCACTGGGGCATGGAGGCGGTCCACGAGGACGTGCCGCGCGGCAAGCTGGTGGATCTGGGCATCGTCGGGACGACGGAGGAGGTCCTCACCGGCCCCTCGCACATCCCGGACGGGTCGATGAACTTCTTCGGCGCGCTGCGGCGGGCCATGGCGACGACGGGCTACAGCGAGCTGAAGGAGTTCCAGCGCGTCGAGGTGACGGTGGCGGACTCGCAGCACCGCCGCTGAGGAGCGCCGGGCGCGTGAAGCACGGTCGCCCCGGGCCGCGTCGCGCGGTCCGGGGCGTCCAGGCCCTGTCCTGTGCCGTGCCGTGACGGGCCGTCGTACGCGGCGGCCTTACGCGGCGGCCTTCTTGGCGCCCGAGAAGGCCGCGAAGGCGGCGAGCGCGAAGAACAGGAACGTCATGACGTCCTTGCCCTCGTTCCACGCCTCGGTCAGCAGACCGAAGTTGTCGAGGAAGACGTCCGTCGTGGACACGTTCAGTTCCTTGGCGACGATGATCGCGATGCCGAGGAGCTGGCCCAGGTAGACCGCGCCCAGGGACAAGGCGGCGCCGACGACCGGCAGCACGGGGTTGGACCCGCCGACCTTGCCCGCGGCGAACCCGGTCAGGAAGCCGACACCGATGGCGGCGAAGCCGATCTCGCGCTCGATGGCCCCGGCGATCCCGCCGTAGACCCCGCCGGCGACGAGTGCGGCGACCAGGGCCGCCACCAGACCGAGCGCGAGGCTGTCGCGCGCGGGCGCGGGCGGCGGGGGCGGGGTGTACGGGCCGGGCGGGACGGCGCCGCCGGCGAAAGGGTTGCCGGGTGGCGGAACGGACTGACTCATGCTGCTGATCCCCCCAGGGAAAAGTGTCGTGCGCATGACCTGCGCTCGATGGCCCTGGACAGTAGCAGTCAGGTCGGACATTCCCGTACCGGTTTCACAGGCGGTACGCGGCGCCCGCCGGGCTCGCGCCCCGGGTGTCCAGCAGCAACTGCGCCTTGACCGCCAGACCTTGCAGATCGTAGGTGCGGTGGCTCTGGAGCAGCACGGTCAGGTCCGCGTCGGCCGCGGCCTCGTACAGCGAGTCCGCGCGCGGCACGGGGCGTTCGCGTACGCGCCAGTCCGGGACGTACGGGTCGTGGTAGCTGACGACGGCGCCCAGATCCATCAGCCGGCAGGCGATCTCGGTGGCCGGTGAGCTCTCCTGGTCGGCGAGGTCGGGCTTGTAGGTGACACCGAGGAGCAGGACGCGGGCGCCGCGGGCGGACTTGCCGTGCTCGTTGAGGAGGGTGGCGCTGCGCTGGATGACGTACTGCGGCATCCGGGAGTTGATCTCCTGGGCGAGGCCGACCATCCGCAGCGGATGGCCCGGGGTGCGCCCCGCGTGCGGCAGATAGCTGGGGTCCATCGGTACGCCGTGGCCGCCGACGCCGGGTCCGGGCCGGAAGGCCTGGAAGCCGAAGGGCTTGGTCTCGGCGCAGCGGATGACGTCCCAGAGGTCGACGCCGAGGTCGTGGCAGAGCACGGCCATCTCGTTGGCCAGCGCGATGTTGACGTGCCGGAAGTTGGTTTCGAGGAGTTTGACGGTCTCGGCCTCGCGCGGGCCGCGCGCCCGGACGACCTTGTCGGTGAGGCGGCTGTAGAAGGCCGCCGCCGATTCGGTGCAGGCGGGGGTGAGACCGCCGATCACCTTGGGGGTGTTGGCGAAGCCGTGGGTGCGGTTGCCGGGGTCGAGCCGGCCGGGGGAGTACGCGAGGTGGAAGTCGCGTCCGGCGCGCAGTCCTGAGCCCTCTTCCAGGACGGTGCGGAGGAAGCCCTCGGTGGTGCCGGGCGCGACGGGTGATTCCAGCAGCACGGTGGTGTGCGGGCGCAGCCGGGCGGCCAGCGCGCGGGCCGCGTCGCCGATCGCGGTCAGATCGGGGGTGCGGTCGGCGCCGAGCGGGGAGGGCGCGCAGATCACGGCGGTGCGGACCCGGCCGAGATCGGTCGGGTTGGTGGTCGGCCGGAAGCCCCCCGAGAGCATCCGGCGCACGTCCGAGGCGGTGAGCGGTCCGTCGACCGGGGAGTGGCCGGCGGCCAGCTCCGCGACGGGCCGTGGGTCGGTGTCGTAGCCGATGGTGTCGATACCGGCGGCCACGGCGGTCTGGGCGAGGGGCAGGCCGAGATGGCCGAGTCCGATGACGGCGAGATCTGCGGGCACGGCGATGACCGCCCTTCCCATAGCCGGAGTGGACAGAGAGCGCAAGCCCTGTGGACAGAATGAGCATGCGCAATGTCAGACTAGGCGTAAATATGACCGTTATGTGGCATGGCGTGGCCGGGGAAGTCCGTTTCGCGTGGGGGATGACGTCATTCGTCGACAGCTGTGTGACGGGTGTTATCCACAGGCGGTGGCTGAAGTCGTGGAGTGCGGACAGAATCGATGATGTGAGCCCGACCACACGGGGGACGACGGGAGGCAGCGGTGAGAACAGCGACACTGGGACCTGCGGAGCGCGGCCAGGCGCTCGCGGCGATGGCCGAGCGTGAACTGGACGTACTGGTAGTGGGCGCGGGCGTGGTCGGTGCGGGGACCGCCCTCGATGCCGTGACCCGAGGTCTCTCGACCGGCCTCGTCGAGGCGCGGGACTGGGCGTCCGGCACCTCCAGCCGGTCGAGCAAGCTGATCCACGGCGGCTTGCGCTATCTGGAGATGCTCGACTTCGCGCTCGTACGCGAAGCCCTCAAGGAACGCGGGCTGCTGCTGGAGAAGCTGGCTCCCCATCTGGTGAAGCCGGTGCCGTTCCTCTACCCGCTGCGGCACAAGGGCTGGGAGCGGCTCTACGCCGGCTCGGGCGTCGCGCTGTACGACGCGATGTCCGTCTCGTCCGGGCATGGCCGCGGGCTGCCGGTCCACCGCCATCTCTCCCGGCGCAACGCGCTGCGGGTGGCGCCCTGCCTCAAGAAGGACGCGCTGGTCGGGGCGTTGCAGTACTACGACGCGCAGATGGACGACGCGCGCTATGTGGCGACGCTGGTGCGTACGGCCGCGACCTACGGCGCGCATGTGGCCAGCCGGGCGCGGGTCATAGGCTTCCTGCGGGAGGGGGAGCGGGTCGTCGGGGCGCGGGTGCGGGACGTGGAGAGCGCGGGGCGGGAAGGGGCCGGGGAGTACGAGATCCGGGCCAAGCAGGTCGTCAACGCCACCGGGGTCTGGACGGACGACACCCAGGCCCTCATCGCCGAGCGCGGGCAGTTCCATGTCCGGGCCTCCAAGGGCATCCATCTGGTCGTGCCCAAGGACCGGATCCACTCGTCGACGGGGCTGATCCTGCGGACCGAGAAGTCCGTGCTGTTCGTCATCCCCTGGGGCCGGCACTGGATCGTGGGCACCACCGACACGGACTGGGATCTGGACAAGGCCCATCCGGCGGCCTCCAGCGCCGATATCGACTATCTGCTCGAACACGTGAACTCCGTGCTGCACACGCCGTTGAGCAGGGACGACGTACAGGGCGTCTACGCGGGACTGCGTCCGCTGCTCGCCGGGGAGTCCGATGCCACGAGCAAGCTGTCGCGCGAGCACACGGTCGCGCATCCGGTGCCCGGCATGGTGGTCGTCGCCGGCGGCAAGTACACGACGTACCGGGTGATGGCCAAGGACGCGGTGGACGAGGCGGTGCACGGCCTCGACCAGCGGGTGGCCGAGTGCGTCACCGAGGATGTGCCGCTGCTCGGCGCCGAGGGGTATCACGCGCTGTGGAACGCGCGGGCGAGGATGGCCGCGCGGACCGGGATCCATGTCGCCCGCGTGGAGCATCTGCTGAACAGGTACGGGACGCTCGTCGAGGAGCTGCTCGAACTGATCGCCGCGGACCCGGGTCTCGGTCGGCCGCTGGCCGCCGCCGACGACTATCTGCGCGCCGAGATCGTCTACGCCGCCTCGCACGAAGGGGCGCGCCATCTCGACGACGTACTGACCCGGCGTACGCGGATCTCCATCGAGACGTTCGACCGGGGCACCCGCAGCGCCCGGGAGTGCGCGGAGCTGATGGCGCCGGTCCTCGGCTGGGACAAGGACCGGATCGAGCGGGAGGTTGAGCACTACGAGAAGCGGGTGGAGGCGGAGCGGGAGTCGCAGCGGCAGCCGGACGACCAGACGGCGGACGCGGCGCGGCTCGGCGCGCCGGACATCGTGCCGATCTGACGCGCCGATCTGACGCACCGGGCCGGGGTGCGGCCGGAAGGGCCTCTCAGGGGCGAGTGCGGGGGGCCTTTCCGGAACGGCAGAACTCCTCGTCCAGCAGGGTTTGTTCGACAGGTCCGAGGAATTCGTCCGGGAGGGCATCCGTGTTGACGCGGAAGGTGAGGGTGCGTCGGCCGTCGGGGGTGGTGGCCGTACGGACGTAGCTGCCGGAGATCCGGCCGTTGTGGCCCCAGACGGTGAGGCCGCAGGAGAGCCTCTGCGGGTAGATGCCCAGGCCGTAGGCGCCGTGCGTGGCGGCGGTGTCCAGCAGCTCACGCGACTGGGGCGCGGCGAGCAGTCGGCCGCCGAGCAGGGCGGAGTAGAAGCGGTCGAGGTCGTCGAGCGTGGAGATCAGCTCACCGGCCGCGCCCGCCGGACGCGGGTCGATGTCGGTGACATCGCGCCGGGTGCCGCCGGAGGCCGGATCCCAGGTGTAGGCGCGGCCGTGCGGGGAGGGCAGTGTGGTGCGGGCGCCCGGAAAGGAGGTGCCGGTGAGACCGAGGGGAACGATGATGCGGTCTGTGGCCTCGTCCGCGTACGAACGGCCCGTCACCTTCTTGACGACGAGCCCGAGCAGGACGTAATCCGTATTGGAGTACCGATACGAGCCGAGCGGCGCCGGTGCGCGCGCGAGCGCGATACGGAGCGCCGCCCGGGGAGTGGTGGGGGCGGGCGCCGGGACGGCGGTGGTGTAGTCGTACAGCCCGCTGGTGTGGCTCAGCAGCATGCGCAGGGTGAGCAGCCGGCCGTTGTTGCCATGGCCGCGGACCAGCCCCGGCAGATGGTGTTCGACGGTGTCGGACAGGCGTAGCCGCCCCTCGGCGGCGAGTTGGAGGACGACCGTCGCCACCAGCGTCTTGGTGGTGCTGCCGGCCCGGAAGCGGTCGGTGCGACGGATTCCGGAACCGGCGGACTCGAACCGGGAGGAGAAGGGCGTGCGGGAGACCAGGGCGGCGCCGGGCGCGCGGCCGTCGGAGACCAGCAGGGGGAGGACATCGGATGTGGGCGAGGGCTGAGACGAGGCGGGTGGTCTCTCCGTAAGGGAGGGGGCGGGACGGGCCGCTTCGGGACGGACCGCTTCGGGACGTGACGCATCGGGACGTGCCACATCCGCCCCGCCGGGCACATCCGTCACACCGGTGCCTGGCACCCATGTGCCCAAACCGAACAGGCTCATGACCAGCAGGGTGGTCAACCGGCCCCGTAGTAGTGGCATGGTGGGGATCCCTTCCTCCGGCACCATCCTGGCGGACGCCGGACCCGGGAGCGGTGACGGTCCCGGAGTGAGGGACAATGAAGCCTCTGCCAGGGCGCGTTACGGCACCGCGCGGGCGGGTGGAGTCGCGGGCCAGGATCAGGGATCGCAGAGGGGACGCATGTCGCAGTCGGAGCAGTCGCGGGACACGGCGCAGGAGCCCCAGCAGGACGCGAGGAAGAGCGCCGACAGCACCCCGGAAGGGCGCCTGCTCGCGGGCAGGTACCGGCTCGACGGGGTGCTCGGGCGCGGTGGCATGGGCACGGTCTGGCGGGCGCTCGACGAGACGCTCGGCCGCACGGTCGCGGTGAAGGAACTGCGTTTTCCCTCCAGCATCGACGAGGACGAGAAGCGCAGGCTGATCACGCGCACACTGCGCGAGGCCAAGGCGATCGCGCGGATCCGCAACAGCGGCGCGGTGACGGTCTACGACGTCGTGGACGAGGACGACCGGCCCTGGATCGTCATGGAACTGGTCGAGGGCAAGTCGCTCGCCGAAGCCGTCAGGGAAGACGGGCTGCTGACGCCCAGGCGGGCGGCCGAGGTCGGGCTGGCGGTCCTCGACGTGCTGCGCTCCGCGCACCGCGAGGGCATCCTGCACCGCGATGTGAAGCCGTCCAATGTGCTGATCGCCGAGGACGGGCGCGTGGTCCTCACCGACTTCGGTATCGCCCAGGTCGAGGGCGACCCGTCGGTCACCTCGACGGGCATGCTCGTCGGCGCCCCCTCGTACATCTCGCCGGAGCGCGCACGCGGCCACAAGCCGGGACCCGCGGCCGACCTCTGGTCGCTCGGCGGTCTGCTGTACGCGTCGGTGGAGGGCTGCCCTCCGTATGACAAGGGCTCCGCCATCGCCACGCTGACCGCCGTGATGACCGAGCCGGTCGATCCGCCCAAGAACGCGGGCCCGCTCGAAGAGGTCATCTACGGGCTGCTCGCCAAGGACCCCGAGCAGCGGCTCGACGACGCGGGCGCGCGTGCGCTCCTCCAGGCCATCGTCGACGCGCCGGAGCAGCCCCGGCACGCTCCGGAACCGGCGCCGGACGCGACCCGCGTCGTGCCGCTGCCGCCGGTGCCGGGCGAGACCCCGGACGCGCGGCCGGCGCGTGGTTCCGCCGGGGAGGCGGGCGCGGACCGGGTGCGTGGCGCGCTGCGCTCCGTACGGAACGCGGCGGCAGGCGCGTCCGAGACCCGGCCGGCCCCGGAGCCCGGGGTGCCGCAGCGGCCGGCGCCGCCCCGCGCGTCGCTCACCGATGTGGTGCCCCGGCGCACGCTGGTGATCATCGCGGTCGTCGCCGCGCTCGCGCTCATCTCCACGGTCCTGATCGTCGCGCTGAACGGGAACTCCGACGACACGTCAGGGAGCAACCAGGGCAAGGACACCTCGACCGCCTCGGCGGGTGCCACCGCCGGCGGGGACGGATCGGGCGACGGCAAGGGGCAGAGCCCGGGGCCGGACACGAGCGCGGCGGGGAACGGCCAGGGGGACGGCAAGGGGGACACCGCCGCCACGAACGGGCAGGGGGCCGACAACTCCGGTTCCGGTTCCGATTCGTCCGGCACCTCGGGCAAAGGCAAGGAGGGTGGCGGGAAGAAGGGCGGCGCGCTGCCCGACGGCTACGCCAAGGTCTCCGACGACCGGTTCCACTTCTCGATGGCGATGCCCGAGGGGTTCCACAGGACCGGCATAGCGGGAGCCAACTCCGGCGGCATTTACAGCGAGGACGGGGACTTCCCCAGGGTCCAGATCGACTTCAACGACAGCCCGACCGATGACGCGGTGGCCGCCTGGCAGGGGCTCCAGTCGGCGGTCAGGGGCAGCAGCGACAACTACAAGCTGCGCGGTATCAAGAAGGTCGACTACAACGGCTACAAGACCGTCGCCGACTGGGAGTTCGAGCGCGATCAGAGCGGCGAGCGGATCAGGGTCCTCAACCGGGGCTTCAAGATCGACTCGAAGCGCGGCTACTCGATCATGGTCAGCTGCGAGGCGGGCGAGTGGAACGACACGGAGTGCGAGACGCTGCGCGAGACGGCGTTCGCGACGTTCGAGCCGACGGCCTGAGCGGCGGCTCCGGCCGGGTCGCCCGCATCGCCCCGCCTGTTATGGGCCCGCTCATATCGACCCGCTTGAATCGGCCAACGATCCAGTGGGCGGAGTGATGAGTTCCGGCCGCTGAGGTGGGTAGTTCGGCGTACGAGAACGGAACGTTACGCAGTGGGTTGCCGCGACCCGGCGGCATGTTGGCCCGCGGCCACGTATCGTGAGAGCTCGCGAACCGTACGCATCCACAATGAGCCGGTAAACGACCGGAATTGGCGGTTTCGCGAGTCTCCGGGACCGGGAGACGGCGTGTGGTGGGGAGGCGTTGTGGACGACTACGCGGGACGGGTGCTCGCCGACCGCTATCGCCTGCCGTTGCCACCCTCCGATGAGTACGAACTTGCCGAGACCCGGGCCTTCGACACGTACAGCGGGCAGGAAGTCCTCGTCAGGCAGGTGCCGTTGCCGGAGGTCGTGGACGCGGAGGTGGTGGACGCGGACGGCGCCGCGGCGCCGCGCCGGGCCCCGGGGCGTTCGGCACGCAGGCATACGGATCCGGCGGTGCGGCGGGCCATCGAGGCCGCGCAGAGCGCCGCCCAGATCCCCGATCACCCCCGGCTGGACCAGGTCTTCGACGTGTTCGCGGAGGCCGGTTCGCTGTGGATAGTGAGTGAACTGGTCGCGGCCAGACCGCTCGCCGCGCTGCTCGCCGAGCGTCCGCTGAACCCCTTCCGGGCCGCCGAGATCGCCTCCGACGTGCTCACCGCGGTACGGGTGGTCCACGCGCACGGCTGGACCCACCGGAACATCACCGTCCGTACGGTGCTCGTCTGCGACGACGGGCGCGTGGTGCTGACCGGGCTCGCCGCGGGCGCGGCGGAAGAGGCGCTGTGCGGATACGCGCCGGTGCCCGAGCCGCCGCCGGACCGGTTCGAGGAGCCGGACCACCAGGAACCGCAGGAGCGGCTCGGACCGCACGACCCCCACGAGCCGCACGAGGAACTGGGCGCGCAGGGACAACAGGGGCCCTACGAGCGGCTCGGGCCGCCCGGACAGTACGCGCCGACGGAAGGGCTCTCCGGCTCGCCGGCGACCGCCCTGCCGTACGACCCCGGGCCGACGGCGGGGGTGCCCGGTGCGCCGGGCCGCGCCGCGCTGGGGACGGGCCGCGGCGCGGACAGTCCGTACGACGACGGCACCTCGTCCGGTACGTCCGGCGCGATGCCGCGCCCGCACCACGGCACCCCCGGCATCCCGGCTCCGTACGGCGGCCGGCCGGCGCTGCCGGGCGGCAGCGCCTCGGGCGACATCCGCGCCGCCCGCGCCGGAGCCATCGCCGCGTACCGCGCGGGAGCGCGCGCCGCCGCGCGCGCCACTGAGGACCAGGGCGCCGGTACGAGCGGTTCGGGCGCCACGAGCGGTACGGGCCTCCCGGCCGTCCCGGGAGCCTCGGGCGGGCCGACGGGTACGGGCGGGCCGACGGGTACGGGCGGCGCGGTCACCGGTGCGGGTGCGCAGGAGCCGCCCCGGAGCGGTCCCGGCGGCCCGCAGGGCGCGAGCCCCGACCCGGACTGGTGGGCACAGCCGCGCACCTTCGCGGGGGCAGACGCCGACGCCGACGAGGACGACGACCCGCCCACCCCCTACCGCGCCCATCTGGCCGGTATCTGGCGCGACGGCCCGGCGCCCTGGAACGACGCCTCGGGCTCCGTACCGGCGGGCGGCAGCCCGTACGGCCCGGACTCGGCGGGCCCCTTCGGCGGCGGCTCCGGCGCGCGCGGCGGTGGGCCATCCGCCGGTGGTACGTCCGCCGGTGGTACGGCGGGCATTCCCGCGCTGCCGTCCGGCGGTTCCGATTCCGGTTCCGGTTCCATGGCCGGGTCCGGTTCCGGGTCCGGTGTCGGTTCCGGGTCCGGGTCCGGTTCCGGGTTTGGTTTCGGGTCCGGATCGGACGCCGATTCCGGTGCCCTCGTCGCCCGTGGCGGCGACACCCCGTACTCAGGACCCGGCAGCGGCAGCGGCGGAGGAAGCGGCAACTGGCAGACGGGCGGGGCGCGTGACGCGTTCCGCGCCGACTCGCAGCGCCAGTCCGCCCAGCTGCCCGCCGTCACCGGGCAGGGCGCGGGCGCCGGGCGCTGGGACGAGATAGTCGCGAGCGGCGCGCTGCCCGCGTACCGAGGCCCCGCCACGCCGCTCGCCGCCGAGCGCGCCCGGCAGGCCCGTATCGCGGTCGTCGGCGCCGTCACCGAGCGCTGGGCGCCCGAACAGGCCGGTCCCGTCCACGAGAACTGGCAGCTGGCACCGCCCATCGGGCCCGCCACCGACCTGTGGGCGCTCGGCGCGCTGCTGTACCGCGCGGTGCAGGGCCATGCCCCGTACCCCGAAGAGAGCGCCATCGAGCTGGTGCAGCTCGTCTGCGCCGAACCGCCCGCCTTCGCCGAGGAGTGCGGACCGCTGCGCCCCGTCGTGGAGTCGCTGCTGCGTCAGGACCCCACCGAGCGGCCGGACTTCGAGGAGCTGCGCGGCTGGCTGCGCTCGCTCGTACGGTCTGCGCCCGAGCCGGAGGCCGGTCTGGACGTCGTACCGCTGCCCGCGGACGAGACCCGGCTGCCGATCGTGCGCCGCCGGGGCGAGCTGGTCCGCAGGCGCCGCTGGCGTGGCCGCGACCTGGGCGGACGCCACCGCCACAAGAAGGGCAAGGAGCGCAAGGAGAAGGGCGGCCGGACCGGGCTCGACGAGCGGCGCCAGTACGAGCAGGAGCGGGAGCCCGAGCGCGAGAACGAATACGCGCTCCGGGCCGACGCGCCCCATGAGCGTACGGAACGCCTGGACCGGCTGCTGGACGGCCCCGAGCGGGCGGCCGGGCCCGAGCGGTTCGACAGGGCGGACTATTCGGACAGGTCCGACGAGTTCGATGGGTTCGACGGCCCGGACAGGTTCGACAGAGGCGGGAAGAGCGGGAAAGCCGGGAAGGGCGGCAAGGGCGCCGGCCGCGGCCCCCGTTCCCTCGGGCGCAACCTCCTGATCCTGATACTGCTGCTGCTCGTGGCGGCCATCGTCTACGCCGTGATGTTTCTGCCCAAGGCGAATACGCAGCAGGGCCAGAGCGTCGGTGAGGCGGGCCCCAGCGCCTCCGCCGCACCGGAATCACCGGCTCCGGGCAACGCCGACTCGGCGCCGCCCCGTGCCTCGGCGCCCCAGACCTCGGGTCCCGGTGTCGATCTGGCGGAGGGCTATGTCCTGCGCAACGACCCCGAGGGCTTCCGGATCGCGGTCGACAAGAGCTGGCAGCGCCGCCCCATCAACGACAGCGGGCAAGTCCGCTACGTCGGGGGCGACTTCACGGTGATCGCCGTTCCCGGCCGGGACAGCGTGGCGGAGAACGGCGGCGACCCGGTCGCCTACCAGCGCGACAAGGAGCGGGAGCTGCAGCCGTTCCGCGACTCGTCCTGGTCCAGCGCCTCCGGCGTACGCCGGATCGATGTGGGCCGGCAGGCCATGGCGGAGGGGCAGTACACCTGGACGGACAGCAGCGGGCGGGCGGTGTTCGTACGGAACCTCGCGATGATCATCGACGGTCGCTACCACGTCATCCAGGTCATCGGTCCGGACGGACAGCGGGACAAGGTCGACGAGATCTACCAGCAGGCGATCAACGCCTACCGGGTCACCGGCTGAGGCAAGAGTCCCAACTTGTGCCCCGTGCAACGCTGGTCACGCATCACAGTGCGGTTTCCGTGACGGACCCTAGGTTCCGCGTCCCCACGTCCCCTCCGTAATCTGTGACCCCAAGGAACGGGGCTGGGCGTGGAGCACACACAGGGCACGGGAACGAGCATGGGCGCGGCATCGGGAACGGGCGGGAGCGCGGGGCCGCTGCTCGCGGGGCGTTACCGGCTGGCCGAATCCATCGGCAGCGGCGGCATGGGCAAGGTGTGGCGGGCACACGACGAGGTGCTCCACCGGGTCGTCGCCATCAAGGAGTTGACGGCCGGGCGCTATGTCTCCGAGGCCGACCGGGCCGTCCTGCACCAGCGGACGCAGAAGGAGGCGCGGGCCGCCGCCCGGATCAGCCACCCGGGTGTCGTCACCGTCCACGACGTGCTGGAACACGACGGTCGGCCGTGGATCGTCATGCAGTACGTCGACGGCCCCTCGCTCGCCGACGCCGCGAAGGAGTCCGGCCGGATGGACTACCGCGAGGTCGCCAGGATCGGTCTCGCGGTCCTCGACGCGCTGCGGGCGGCGCACGCGGCAGGGGTGCTGCACCGCGATGTGAAGCCCGGCAACGTCCTGCTCGCGCGCGACGGCCGGGTGCTGCTCACCGACTTCGGGATCGCGGCGATAGAGGGCGACTCGACCATCACCAGGACCGGTGAACTCGTCGGCTCCATCGACTATCTGGCTCCCGAACGGGTACGGGGCGGCGATCCCGGCCCCGCCTCAGACCTCTGGTCGCTCGGGGTGACGCTGTACCTGGCGGTGCAGGGGGTCTCGCCGTTCCGCCGGAGTTCGCCGCTGTCCACCATGCAGGCCGTGGTGACGGACGAGCCCGACCACCCCGACCAGGCGGGCCCGCTCGCGCCGGTCATCGCCGCGCTGCTGCGCAAGGACCCGGACGGACGGCCCGACGCGGCGCGGACCGAGGGCATGCTGCGCGAGGTGGCGGAGGGCAGGACGTCGGCCGGGGCCGAGGAGCATACGCCGACGCGCCAGCTGCCTTACGGGGAGCCCCAGTCGGCGACCTCGCAGCAGCGGCCGTCCGCCCCGCAGCAGCAGCCGTCCACCCAGCGGCAGCCGTCCGCCGGGCCGCCCTTCGCGGCGGGGGCCTCCGTGCCCGCCGCCACCGGCCAGGCACCCGCCGCCGGCCCCGCGACCGCCCCGGCGCCGGGCTCCCCGACCGTTCCGGGGCCGGTGGCCTCGCCCACGAGCCGTGGCCGCCGTAACCGTTGGCGTACGACGGTCGTCGCCGTGGTCGCCGCCGCGGTCCTCGGCGGCGGCGCCGGCTTCGCCGCGCTGAAGTACGCCGGAGACGGTGCTTCCGCCGACAGCGGGAGCGGCCCGTCCGTGAGCGACGGCCCGGCGGAGGGCAGCGGCGGTACGCCGGGCGACGGTACGGCCGACGACAGTAAGACGAGTGACGGTACGACCGACGGCACCACGACCGACGGCACCACGACGGACGGCACCACGACCGACGGTACGGCGGACGGGAAAGACCCCGGCGGCGGGACCACTCCCGAGGGCTGGACCCATGTCGAGGCCGAGGAGGGTTTCAGCCTCAACGTCCCCGAAGGCTGGGAACGCCAGATGGACGGCAATCAGATCGACTTCACCCCGGACAACGGCCGTCATCTCATACGGATCAGCGTCGGCACGCCCGATTTCGAGAATCCGTACATGCACATGCTGAGCATGGAGAAGTCCGTCCAGAAGTTCCCGGAGTACGCCAGGGTCAAGCTGGCCCCGAACAACTACCGCGATCACGCGAAGTCCGCCATCTGGGAGTTCACCTGGACCGAGAAGACCGGCCATCCCGGCAAGCGGCACGCGATCGACCAGATCTACTACTCGGACGACAGCGGTACGGAGTACGCGATCTACATGGCCGGTCCCGAGGAGACCTGGGCGACGACGCGCAAGCAGTTCGACGCCGTCCTGCGCAGCTGGCAGGCACCACCGGTCGAGAACGGCCGCTGAAACGGTTCGGCGATCGCGGCCGCGCTTCGTGAGGACGTGCGGAGGATACGTACATGACCAATGACGGGGGACGGGTGGACGAGCCCACTAGTTACGAACTCAGGCCGCCGGACGCACCGCGGGTGCCGCCGCCTGACGCGGGGCGGGCGGACGCGGCCGGATACCCGCCCACACAGGCCGTCCGGGCCCCGCAGCCACCCGCGCCCGCGCCCGTACCAGGACCCGCGCCGGCGTACCCCGTGGCGCCCGTGCCCGCGCCCGTCGGCGATCCGGTCGCCAGGCGGGCGCTCGGTGGCCGCTACCGGCTGGTCTCCCGGCTCGGACACGGCGGGATGGGCACGGTCTGGCTGGCGCACGACGAGGTCGTGGACCGCGATGTGGCGATCAAGGAACCGCGGGTTCCGGACAACGTGGGCGAGCGCGACCGGGAGCGCGTGTATCTGCGGATGCAGCGCGAGGCCCGCGCCGCCGCCAGGATCGAGCACCCCGCCGTCGTCACCATGCACGACGTGGTGATCGAGGACGCCAAGCCGTGGATCGTGATGGAGCTGGTGCGCGGTCAGTCGCTCGCCGACCGGCTCCAGGAGGGCACGCTCGACCCGCGTGAGGCCGCCCGTATCGGACTGGCCGTACTGGACGCGCTCACGGCCGCCCACGAGAAGGGCGTACTGCACCGTGACGTCAAGCCGGACAACGTGCTCCTCGGGCGCGGCGACCGGGTCGTCCTCAGCGACTTCGGAATCGCCCAGGTGGAGGGCGAGCAGGGGCTGACCGAGACCGGCGCGTTCGTCGGCTCGCCCGAGTTCATCGCGCCCGAGCGGGTGCTGGGCCGGCAGCCGGGACCGGAGTCGGACCTGTGGTCGCTCGGCGTGGTGCTGTACGCGGCGGTCGAGGGCATGTCGCCGTACCGCCGCTCCAACGTTCCCGCCACGCTCCAGGCCGTGCTGTCCGCGGAGCCGCAGATGCCCGCGCGCGGCTCCGGGGCTTTCGGCACGCTCGTGATGCGCCTGCTGGCCAAGGATCCGGCGGCGCGGCCGGACGCGGCGGAGATCCGGGCGGTCCTGGAGTCGGCGGCGCGCCCGCCGGTGACCACCCGGCCGTACTCCGACGCCGGTCCCGAGCCCGCTGCCACGGGCCTCGGGGGCTGGGTCCCCCCGGTGCTCCGGCGGAGCCGTCCCGCGCGGTACGGACTGGGCGCGGGCGTGCTGGCCGTGGCCGTCGCGCTCGTACTGCTCCTCGCCAACCCGTTCGGCGGCGGCGGACTCCCCGAGGGCTGGGGGATCCGTCCGGAGAACGAGATCCTCCGCGCCAAGGTCGGGGTCCCCGACGACTACCGGCGCGAGCAGCTGACCGATGACACCGGTGTCATCTACAACGACCCGAGCGGGGTCTTCCGCGTCTTCTTCGAGCGGAAACAGAAGCTGCCGGACGACGATCTCCTGGAGCCGAAGGCGGACGTCTGGACGGCGCACTACGAGCGCGGCGGCGAGAACGGGACGGAGATCAAGGACGCCAAGGTCACCAGCAAGGATGTCGAGCATCAGGGCAAGCGCGGCTTCGAGCTGGTCGTCGACTTCACCGACTACAGCGATACGGACGACTTTCCCGTCCGCTACCGCTGGCACGAACTCATCATCCCCGGCGCGGACGACACCTATCTGCGGCTGAGGGTGTCCATGCCCGCGCAGGGCGCGGCGGTGAAGGACGGCGAGGAGCTGTACGCGACGGTCGCCGGGCAGCTCGACCTCGGAGAGTCGTAGCCACCCCGGGCGTACGGCGTTGCTTCGAAGACAGGCCCCGGAGCCACCCCGGCGGTCAGTCGTAGCCGTACCGGACCGCCGTGAACCGCTGATCAGGGGTTATGTGCCAGTGATCGCTGGCGTGGTGTGGGTGTCTGGCGAAAAGCTGTTACCGACGGGTACCCAAAGCCCGGATCGCGGCATACGCTCGCCATCATGACGGACTCGCAGGCCCCCGCCGCCACCCCCACCACCGTCCACGACGCCACCGGGACCAACGGGACCGCCGGGAGCCTCGGCACCAACCCGGTGGCCGCCGCCCCGGCAGGCGCGCGCACCGCGGCCGACGTGGTCACGCCCGAGGTGGTCGCCCGGCTCGTCCGCGGCGTCGTCGGCTCGGGCCGTACCGCCAACCACACCCCCTTCACCGGGGAACGGCTGGCGGAGCTGCCCGAGTCCACGCCCGAGGACGTGGCGACGGCCTTCGAGCGCGCCCGCGCGGCCCAGCCTCTCTGGGCGGCGCTGCCCGTCCGGCAGCGGGCCGCGGTGCTGCTCCGCTTCCACGATCTCCTGCTGGAGCGCCAGGCCGAGGTGCTCGACCTGATCCAGCTGGAGACCGGCAAGGCCAGGCTGCACGCGCACGAAGAGGTCCAGGGGCTCGCCGTGGAAGCCCGGCACTACGGCCGCGCCGCCGCGTCGTACCTGCGGCCGAAGCGCCACACCGGCGTCGTACCGGTCCTGACGAAGGTCACCGAGCTGCGGCAGCCGCGCGGGGTCATCGGCCAGATCGCGCCCTGGAACTACCCCCTGGAGCTGTCCGCGGGCGACGCGCTGCCCGCGTTCGTGGCGGGCAACGCCGTCGTGATGAAGCCCGACACCGAGACCGCTCTCACCGCGCTGTGGGCCCGCGATCTGCTGATCGAGGCCGGACTGCCGCCCGAGGTCTTCCTCGTCGTGCTCGGCGAGGGGCCGGTCATCGGCCCTGAGGTGGTCAGGCACGCCGACTACGTCTCCTTCACCGGCTCGACCCGTACCGGCCGCGAGGTCGCCAGGGGAGCCGCCGACCGGCTCGTCGGCGTCTCGCTCGAACTCGGCGGCAAGAACGCCATGCTGGTGCTCGCGGACGCCGATGTGGAGAAGGCGGCGGCGGGCGCGGTGCGCGCCTGCTTCTCCTCCGCGGGACAGCTCTGCATCTCCATCGAGCGGCTGTACGTCCATGACTCCGTCGCCGACGCGTTCCTGGAGCGGTTCGCCGCCCGTACGAAGGCGATGCGGCTCGGCGGCTCCCTCGCGTACGGCGCCGACATGGGGTGCCTGGTGGGCGAACGCCAGCTGGAGACGGTCACCCGCCATGTCGAGGAGGCCGTCGCCAAGGGCGCCACGGTCATCGCGGGCGGGGTCGCGCGTCCCGACATCGGGCCGCTCTTCTACGAGCCGACCATCCTGGACGGGGTCGAGGCGCCGATGGCGGTGTGCGCGGAGGAGACGTTCGGACCGGTCGTCTCCGTCTACCGGTTCGGCGACGAGGACGAGGTGATCGGCCTCGCCAACGCCACTCCGTACGGCCTCAACGCGAGCGTGTGGACGAAGGACTCCCGGCGCGGCCACGCGATCGCGGCCCGGCTGCGCACCGGCACGGTCAACATCAACGAGGGGTACGCGCCGACGTACGGCAGCGTGCGGTCGCCGATGGGCGGCATGAAGGACTCCGGTCTCGGCAGGAGGCACGGCTCCGAGGGGATCCTCAAGTTCACCGAGGCCCAGACGGTCGCGCAGCAGCGGATCCTGCCCATGGCGCCGTCCCTGGGGATGGACGACGAGAAGTACGCGGCGCTGATGAGCCGGAGCCTGCGGGTCATGAAGGCGCTGCGGCTGCGGTAGTGCGTGACGCGGTGGTTCAGCACACGGTCTCAATGAGGAGAGCCAGTGGCACAGGACAGCCATGCCCAGGATCAGGACGCGGTGCGCGACGGCCGTGACGGACAGGACGACGATTCCGCGTACGACGATTCCGCGTACGACTACGACGTGATCGTCGTCGGCTCCGGCTTCGGCGGCTCGGTCTCCGCGCTGCGGCTGACCGAGAAGGGATACCGCGTCGGCGTCCTGGAGGCGGGCCGCCGCTTCACCCGCGACACCCTCCCCAAGAACTCCTGGGACCTCAAGAACTACCTGTGGGCCCCCGCGCTCGGGCTGTACGGCATCCAGCGCGTCCATCTCCTCGGCAATGTGATGGTGCTGGCGGGCGCCGGGGTCGGCGGCGGCTCCCTCAACTACGCCAACACGCTCTACGTACCGCCCGCCGCGTTCTTCGAGGACCCCCAGTGGGCGGCCATCACCGACTGGCAGCAGGAGCTGAAGCCCTACTACGACCAGGCGCGCCGCATGCTCGGCGTACGGCTCAACCCGACCATGACCCCCTCGGACGTCCATCTGAAGGCGGCGGCCGAGGCGATGGGCGCCGGTGACAGCTTCCATCTCGCGCCGGTCGGGGTCTTCTTCGGGGATGGCCAGGACGCGGACGGTACGGCGAAGACCCGGCCCGGGTCCGCCGTGGACGACCCGTACTTCGGCGGGGCGGGCCCCGCGCGCACCGCGTGCAGGCAGTGCGGCGAGTGCATGACGGGCTGCCGGCACGGCGCCAAGAACACCCTCAACGAGAACTACCTCCATCTGGCCGAACGCGCCGGGGCGGCCGTCCACCCGATGACCTCGGTGGTGGCGGTGACGGAGGACGGGGAGGGCGGCTTCCGGGTCACGACGGTGCCCACGCGGGTGCGCGGAAAGGGCCGCCAGAAGGGCCGGGTACGCGTTCTGCGCGCCCGCCGGGTCGTGATCGCCGCCGGTACGTACGGCACCCAGACCCTGCTGCACACCATGCGGGACCGCGGACTGCTGCCGCGCCTCTCGGCCCGGCTCGGCGAGCTGACCCGCAGCAACTCCGAGGCGCTGGTGGGCGCGCAGACCGACGACCGGCGCTACCGCGCGCGGCACGGCGCGCCGAAGGTGGACTTCACCCGGGGCGTCGCCATCACATCCTCGGTCCACCCGAACGACACCACCCATATCGAGCCGGTGCGCTACGGCAAGCGCTCGAACGCGATGGGCGTGCTGACGCTCCTTCAGGTGCCCTACAGCGAGCGGCGGGTACGGAGCTGGCTCGGGAACGCGGCCAGGCACCCGATGCTGGTGCTCCGTTCACTCTCCAACCACCGATGGTCGGAGCGGACCATCATCGGTCTCGTCATGCAGTCGCTGGACAACTCCCTGACGACCTACCGGAAACCGGGCGGCGTGGGAAAGGGGCTGCTCACCGCGCGCCAGGGACACGGCGCCCCCAACCCGAAGCAGATCCCCGAGGCGACCCGCGCCGCGACGCTGATCGCGCAGGAGATCAACGGCTTCGCGGGCAGCAACGTGGGCGAGCTGATGGGTACGCCGCTGACCGCGCACTTCCTGGGCGGCTGCGTCATCGGGGCCTCGGCGGAGGAGGGCGTGATCGACCCGTACCACCGGCTGTACGGATACCCCGGCATCTCCGTGGTCGACGGCTCCGCGGTCTCGGCGAACCTCGGGGTGAACCCGTCCCTGACGATCACGGCCCAGGCCGAACGCGCGATGTCGCTCTGGCCGAACAAGGGCGAGCCCGACCGCCGTCCCGAGCAGGGGGCCGCGTACGTCAGGCAGGCTCCGGTCGCGCCGGTGTCCCCGGCCGTGCCGGAGGAGGCGTTCGGGGCGCTGCGGCTGCCGTTCGTGGCGATGCCGGAGATCCCGCCGAAGAGGGCGTGAGAGCGACGCCGGCATGTGCCGTGCCGGTGGGAGCCGCGAAGGGAGGCCGGTCCCGGGCGTCCCCGGAACCGGCCTCCCATGGGTGACCGGGCTGCTGTCCCCTGCCGACCGGTCACGAACGCCGGGGCGAGGTCCCACGGCGCACCTGCGGTACGCCGCACGCCCCGGCGGAGCCACGCGTGGTGTTCCTCTGTTCTTCGTGCGCGCCCGCCCCTGGCTGGGCACGGACGCACGGTCCAACGAAGCCTCACGGGACCCGGTCACGCGCCGTACGGGTGAGAGCGGCACCCGAACTCAGATGCGGCCTGACCGGGACACGGCCTGATCCGCGACCGGGCCTGATCCGTGACGGTGTCCCGGGACACGGCGGGACCGGGACACGGCGGGACCCGCCCGGGACACCGCACGGCTCAGACGCGGCCCCGGCTCAGCTCCAGCAGAGTCATCGCCAGCGCCGTCCCCGGCTTGCCGAGGGCTTCCCGGTAGCGGCCGAGGATCTCCATCTCGCGGGAGAGATTGACCCGGCGGCCACCGGAGGTCATCCGCGCGTCCTGGATGACGGCCGAGACCGCCATCCGTTCCTGGACGAGACCGATGATCCGGTCGTCCAGCGCGTCGACGCGTTCGCGCGCGTCTCCGATGAGCGTGGCGGCCTCTTCGGTACGGGCACCGGTGTTCTCGGTACGGGCGCCGGTGTTCTCCGTGACAGTCATGCGGGGTTCCTTCTCGGGGGCTCGGGGGATGAACGGCCCCGGCGGCCACACGGCCCCGAACGCGACAGACGCCCCGGGCCTTGTCGGCCCGGGGCGCCTGGGAAGTCGCTTGTCAGCTCAAGCAGCACGACCATGGCAGCCGGACGGGCCGGTGCCATAGGTAAAGACGAAGGTCAGCTGCGTGCGCATACGGACAGTATGGACCCCGCCCACCCGCGCGGGGCAAAGCGGGTTCGGATGGTGAGACGAGCGGCCGTCCCCGGCCGGTGTCCGCCCGCCGTTAGAATTGGCACCGCGACATCCCACGTTCCATCACCGCCGGAAGGCCGCCCCCGTGCCAGCAGCACCCCCCGCCGCCGCTCCCGACGTCGTACTCGTCGTCGACTTCGGCGCGCAGTACGCCCAGCTCATCGCCCGCCGCGTCCGCGAGGCACGGGTCTACAGCGAGATCGTCCCGTCCTCGATGCCGGTGGCCGAGATGCTGGCCAAGAACCCCCGGGCGATCATCCTCTCCGGCGGCCCGTCCTCCGTGTACGCGGAGAGCGCCCCGAGCGTCGACCGCGCGCTCTTCGAGGCCGGCGTCCCCGTCTTCGGCATGTGTTACGGCTTCCAGCTGATGGCGACCGCGCTCGGCGGCACCGTCGACAACACGGGAGCGCGGGAGTACGGCCGTACCGAGCTGCGGGTCTCCAAGACCGGCTCCACGCTCTTCGAGGGCACCCCGGCCGAGCAGTCCGTCTGGATGTCGCACGGCGACGCCTGCTCCGCCGCGCCCGCCGGGTTCACCGTCACGGCCTCCACCGATGTCGTACCCGTCGCCGCGTTCGAGAACGACGAGAAGAAGCTGTACGGGGTGCAGCACCACCCCGAGGTCATGCACTCCACCTACGGCCAGCAGGTCCTGGAGCACTTCCTCTACCGCGGCGCCGGTATCGAGCCGACCTGGACCACCGCCAATGTGGTGGACGAGCAGGTCGCCCTCATCCGTGAGCAGGTCGGCACCAAGCGCGCGATCTGCGGGCTGTCGGGCGGGGTGGACTCGGCCGTCGCCGCCGCCCTCGTCCAGAAGGCCATCGGCTCCCAGCTGACCTGCGTGTATGTCGACCACGGGCTGATGCGCAAGGGCGAGACCGAGCAGGTCGAGAAGGACTTCGTCGCCGCCACCGGAGTGCAGCTCAGGGTCGTCGACGCGGAGGAGCGTTTCCTCACCGCGCTGGCCGGGGTCTCCGACCCCGAGCAGAAGCGGAAGATCATCGGCCGGGAGTTCATCCGGGTCTTCGAGCAGGCGCAGGCCGAGATCGTCGCCGAGGCGGGCGCGGAGGGCGAGGACGTCGCGTTCCTCGTCCAGGGCACGCTCTACCCGGACGTGGTCGAGTCCGGCGGCGGCACCGGCACCGCCAACATCAAGTCCCACCACAATGTCGGCGGGCTCCCCGACGACATCGAGTTCGAGCTCGTCGAGCCGCTGCGCAAGCTGTTCAAGGACGAGGTCAGGATGGTCGGCCAGGAGCTGGGGCTGCCGGACGAGATCGTCCAGCGCCAGCCCTTCCCCGGACCGGGCCTCGGTATCCGGATCGTCGGCGAGGTCACGCGCGAGCGGCTCGACCTGCTGCGCGACGCCGACGCGATCGCCCGCGAGGAGCTGACGGCGGCCGGGCTCGACCGGGACATCTGGCAGTGCCCGGTGGTCCTCCTCGCCGATGTGCGGTCCGTGGGTGTGCAGGGCGACGGACGGACGTACGGCCATCCGATCGTGCTCAGGCCCGTCTCGTCCGAGGACGCGATGACCGCCGACTGGACGCGGATGCCGTATGAGGTGCTGGCGCGGATCTCCACGCGGATCACCAACGAGGTCGCGGAGGTCAACCGCGTGGTCCTCGATGTGACGAGCAAGCCGCCGGGCACCATCGAGTGGGAATGACGGACAGCGTGCCCCCGCGGTCAACACCGTAACGCTGTTGTCACCCGTTCCGACCGCCTCTACGGCGCGCGGGTTGCCCTCCGTACGGCAGAATTTTCCTTGCGTTGCAAGGAAGTTCGGTGGGCGGGCGGGGCGGGAAGGCGGCGTTCGGCGTGGCGGTGCAAGAGGCGAGGCAGGGCGCGCACGGCGGAGGCTGTGCGTGCGGGGACTGTCCGCACGGAGCGCGGGAGGGGCACCGGCGAGCGGTGGCCGCGTTCCTGGTGAAACGGGACGAACTGGCCGCGGGACAGGGGCTGCCCGCCGCGGTGGCGTACTCGGCGGCGGCCTCCCGCCAGTGGGTCTCCGACGAACTCACCCAGTCGGCCAACGCGGTGGCCGACCGCGGCCGTGAGGCGGGCGACGCCTGGCTGTACGCCGTACGGCGGCGGACGCTGCTGGTGGTGTGGGGCGGGGTCGTGCTGCTCGCGCTGGTCCAGTCCGTGACCGCGATAGGGGCCGGCTGGACGCTCGCGCGTACGGCCGGACTGATCGCCGCGCTCGTCGTCGCCGGGCTGCTGACCGCCGCCGCCTGGCTGCACCGCGGCCGGGGCGGCCTGCTCGCGCCGCTGATCGGCGAGGACAACCGGCTGTCGACCTCGCGGACCGTCGCCTCCGCCTGGGTCCTGCTCGCCGTCTTCTCCGTGCTCGTCCTCGCCCTCCAGCTGGCGGGCGCCGCCGGGCCCGGCCGGCGCGACGAGCTGATCGCCGGCCTCGAACTGGCCCGGGGCGCGGGCCTGGTGACCGTACTGGCCGTGGTGTGCGCCATCGCCGTCGTCGTCCGCCGGGTGGTGGCCGTACGGGTCCTGGGCCAGCGGCTGCAGAAGGTACGGGCGGACCGGCCGCGGCTGGCCGATCTGCTCTGCGACGACGCGGGACGCGGCAGCTTCACGGATGTGCAGTACACGCTGGTGAGCGCCGTCGCCGTGGTCTTCTCGGCGGTCCGGCTGGCGCGCAGGCCCGAGCAACTGCCCGATCTGCCCTGGGCGCTGGCGCTGCTGGTCGCGGTCTCCGCCGCCACCTACTTCGCGGGCAAGTACGCGGAGGGCGGGCGGCCCGTCGTCCTGTCGGTGGTACGCGCCAGGGAGGCGGGCGATCTCGACGCCCCGATCCGTACCGGCGACGACATCGAGATCCGCGGGGCCGGATTCGTGCCGCCGGGCGCGGGCACCCCGGACCGGCTGGCCCGGATGGTCGTGAGGATCGGCGCGGTCCACGTCCATGTCCCGCTGGTGCCCGTCCCCGGCGGCTTCGCCAATCCGTCGGACACCTCGCTCACCGTGCCCGTACCGGTGGATGTGGAGCCGGGCCCCGTCGAGGTGCAGGTCGTGACGGCGGCCGGAATCGAGACCAACCGGGTGATCGTCGAGGTTCTGGATTAGACCTGTCATGCCGGGCGGGAGCCCGTTCAGCCGTGAGGTCAGGTGTGAGCGGTCGGGTCAGGTAGTGAACGTATCCGGCCGCTCACCGTTCAGAGCCTGTTGATGACTGTCCGATTCCGACAGGCTGTTGGCTGGTTCACTGAGTGCCGGCGTGTCCTGATGCGTATGCATGGACAAGGCACGCGGGGACACTCGCCCCCGCGGCAGCGGCGTGGGACAGGAGAGGCGGACCAGCGATGACGCATGGCTACCGGACGGACACCTATGGGCGGCTCGCTGACGAGCGGACGGGCCGGCGCGAGAACGCCGCGCGCTACGCGCTCCTGCCGCTGCGGATCTTCCTCGGCGTCACCTTCATCTACGCGGGGATCGACAAACTCACC
Source organism: Streptomyces sp. NPDC039430 (assembly GCF_055639435.1). Lineage (NCBI taxonomy): Bacteria > Bacillati > Actinomycetota > Actinomycetes > Kitasatosporales > Streptomycetaceae > Streptomyces > Streptomyces sp. NPDC039430. The sequence goes on from NZ_JBVKAK010000002.1 coordinate 151,509, forward strand.
CAGAGCGGCTTCTTCTCGGCGACCGGCACGGGGTCCGTCGGCGAGATGATGCGGGCGGTCCGTGACAGCTCGGCCATCCCCGCGCTGGTGGATCTGGCGCTCAAGAGCCCCTCGGGGTTCGGCTACGCCATCGCCCTCGGCGAACTCGCCGTGGGCCTGGGGACGCTGTTCGGGGTGCTCGCCCGGCTCGCCGCGTTCGGCGGCGCCCTGATCTCGCTGAGCCTGTGGCTGACGATCAGCTGGCAGAGCACCCCGTACTACTACGGCAACGACCTCGCCTATCTCATGGCCTGGCTGCCGCTCGTGCTGGCCGGTGCGCCGGTGTTCTCGCTGGACGCCGTCCTGGCCGGCCGGCGGCGGCGTACGCGGTAGTGCGTCCAGGCGACGACGGACGCCAGGAAGAGGCCGCAGAAGACCAGCGGGAAGGCCACGTACCACGGTGTGTGCCAGGTGCCCGTGCCGTCGCCCGCGTACAGGACGGCCGTGCCGAGCATCGTCAGCCCCACGAACAGCCGGCCCGGTCTGAAGTCATGACGCGGCATGGGTCACCTCCACCTGGCCGACGCCGACTTCGAGCCGCAGCTCCAGCGCCCCCGCCGGAGCGGATCCGGCGCGGGGCGACAGTGTGCGCTGCCGCGCCTGGTCCGCGGAGATGTTCACCTCGTTGGGCGGCTCCCCGGGGAAGCTGATGTCCCCGAGACCGGCCGTGGCACGCACCTTCACCGTCACTCCTTCCGGTACGACGACCTTGAGCTGCCCGGCGCCCACCTCGGCGGACGTACGGACCGTCTGCCCCTGGGGGACGGCGAGGCCGGTCAGATCGAGGGTGGCGATGCCGGACCCCAGCTCGTACCGGGGCTCCACGGACGCGACGGCGGCCGGGGTCCACTGCCGGCGGCCCCACTCCGTGGTGATGTCCTTGGGCACCGCCGCGCTCGCCGCGAGCAGCCCGGCCGTGACCATCGCCAGAAAGATCGTGCCCAGACCGGTCCGGCCCAGGAAGCTGCTGACCACCAGCCCCAGCCCGAGGACCGCGAGCGCGGCGGCCAGACCGATCTGAAGGCTCGTGCCGAACGGATGGCTGTCCCACGTCAGGCGCGTACCGAGCCCGCCCGCCAGCAGCGCGAGCAGGAATACGGTGCCGCTGATCCCGCGCGGGCCCCGGGGGCGTGGCGTCCGTATCCGCGGCGAGGGCATGCCGCCGCGCCGCTCCCGGCGCTCCTCGGCGGCCTCCGGCGGACCCCACAGATAGTCCGCCCCGGCCGGGCGGCCCGGAGTGCGGCCCGTGGCGCCGTCCTTGACGATCGGGTCACGCCACCACGAGGGGGCGCCGCCCGGCGTCGGCGGTGCCTGGGTCTCGGGGGGCGCCTCCGCCGTGGCGTGCGCCGTCGCGGAAGCGGCGGACACACCGGCGGACACGGTGACGCGGCGGCGCTGCGACCAGACGGCCGAGCCCACGACCGCTATCGACAGCATCGTGGCGAAGTAGAGCGTGCCGTCGTCGCCCAGCATGGACAGGACCAGTCCGCAGCCGACCAGCGCGAGCAGGACGGCGATCAGCGACGAGCCGTCGACCCGGCCCGACAGCAGTCTGCGGAGCTCGTTCTCGTCCTCGCCGTCCAGCGGGATCATCAGCCAGGCGAAGCCGTAGAAGATCAGTCCGATGCCGCCGGTGACCGTGAGCACCCCGATCACGATCCGGAAGATCACGGGATCGATGTCGCAGTACCGCCCGAGGCCGCCGCACACCCCGGCGACCACCTTCTGCCGGTGGCTTCGCCGCAGGTCCGGGGCCGGAGGGCGGGACGGCGCGGGGCCGGAGCCGGGGCCGGGGGCCGATGCCGGGGGAGGCGCGGCAGGCGGCGCGGAGGGCGGCTGGGTCATACGTCCATGGTGACGGCGCGCGGGCGCGGGCTCCAGCGGCGCCGACCCCGGTCTGTCCCTGATATTGACGCAGGCGGCGCCCCTAGGGCGTGTTGCGAAAGTCCCGCCTGCCCGGTCCGGGCGCTCTCAGGCGCCCCTCGGGTATCCCCAGGTCTCAGGGTCGCCTCAGGGGTCCGACCCTGATGTCCCCGTACGCCGCGCCATGTGACCATCAATGACATGCCAGCCCCCCCGCCACGCGCCGCGACCTCAGCCTCCCGCGCCCCTCTGCCCGAGGAACAGGCTCCGCGCAAGCTCTACCGCAGCGCGGACGGCCGGATGGTCGGCGGTGTCGCGCGCGGGCTGGCCGGGCATCTCGGGCTGCCGATCGTCTGGGTACGGCTGGTCTTCCTCGGTCTCCTCTTCGCCCAGGGCCTCGGCGCGCTGCTCTACGCCGTCTTCTGGATCGTCGTACCGCTCGGTGTCGGCGGTACGACGGCCGAACCGCGCACCCTCTTCGAGACCCGCCCCGACGGCCGGCGGCGGCTCCGCAAGCCCGACATGGGCCAGATCTTCGCGCTTGTCGCGCTGCTGATCGGCGCGTCCGTCTTCGTCGGCAACGTCAATCTGGGCGGCGGCGACGCCGACCGCTACATATGGCCCGCCCTGCTGATCGGCGCGGGCGTCGTCCTGGTCTGGCGGCAGGCGGACAACGCGCGCCGCGCCCGCTGGACCGAGGTCGGCAGACGCCCCCGGATCTTCCAGCTCGCCCGCGGTCTCGCGGGCGTCGCGCTGGTCGGCCTCGGCCTGACCGTCTTCATGGTGGTGCGCGGCGCGGCGGCCCAGTTCGGCAACATCCTGACCGGCGCGATCGCGGTCATGGCCGGTGTCGCCCTGCTCGCCGGACCCTGGCTCGTACGGATGACGCAGGACCTCTCCGAGGAACGGCTGATGCGTATCCGCGCGCAGGAACGGGCCGAGGTCGCCGCGCATGTCCATGACTCCGTGCTGCACACCCTCACGCTCATCCAGCGCAACGCCGACGACGGCGGCGAGGTCCGCAGGCTCGCCCGCGCCCAGGAGCGGGAGCTGCGTGCCTGGCTCTACAAACCCGAGGGCACGGGCAAGGACGAGGAGGACGAACCCACCACCCTCGCCGAGGCGGTGAAGCGCACGGCGGCGGAGGTCGAGGACTACCACGGGGTCCCGATCGAGGTCGTGGTCGTGGGCGACTGCCCGCTCGACGAGCGGCTGGCCGCGCAGATGCAGGCCGCGCGCGAGGCGATGGTCAACGCCGCCAAGTACGGTGGCGAGGGTGGCGCCGTACAGGTCTTCGCGGAGGTGGAGGGGCGTACGGTCTTCCTCTCCGTACGGGACCGGGGCCCCGGCTTCGACCCGGACGCGGTGCCGGCCGACCGGATGGGCGTACGGGAGTCGATCATCGGCCGGATGCAGCGCAACGGCGGCACGGCGCGGCTGCGTTCGGTGCCAGGCGGCGGCACGGAGGTCGAGCTGGAGATGGAACGGGCAGACTGAGTGCGGGTGCCGGGTCCCGGCCCGTGCGAGCGGTCCGCACCAGCGGTTTGTATCAGCGGCGAACGACTAGGGCGAGGGACAGAGACCATGAGCGAGGGCGCACAGGCCGGGGCCACCGGTGCGGAGAGCGGCGGCCCGGCGGGGGACGGCCGGCGCGTACGGGTCGTGCTCGTCGACGACCACCGGATGTTCCGTACCGGAGTGCAGGCCGAGATCGGCCGTACGGAGGAGACGGGCGTCGAGGTCGTCGGCGAGGCCGCCGATGTCGACCAGGCGGTCACCGTCATCACGGCGACCCGCCCCGAGGTCGTACTCCTCGACGTCCACCTTCCGGGCGGCGGTGGCGTGGAGGTGCTGCGCCGCTGCGCGCCGATGATGGGGGCGGTCGAGCATCCCGTGCGCTTCCTGGCGCTGTCGGTCTCGGACGCGGCCGAGGATGTGATCGGGGTCATCAGGGGCGGCGCCCGCGGTTATGTCACCAAGACGATCACCGGCACGGACCTGGTCGACTCGATCTTCCGGGTGCAGGAGGGCGACGCGGTCTTCTCGCCCCGGCTGGCCGGCTTCGTGCTGGACGCGTTCGCCTCGACGGACGCGCCGCCGGTGGACGAGGACCTGGACCGGCTGACGCAGCGCGAGCGCGAGGTGCTGCGGCTCATCGCGCGCGGGTACGCGTACAAGGAGATCGCCAAGCAGCTCTTCATCTCGGTGAAGACCGTGGAGTCCCATGTCTCGGCGGTGCTGAGGAAGCTCCAGCTCTCCAACCGGCACGAGCTGACGCGCTGGGCGACGGCGCGCAGGCTGGTCTGAGCCGCGCGCCGTCCGGTCCGGGACCGCGCGCGGCTGGTCCGAGCCTGCGGGCCGTCCGAGCCTGCGGGTCGTCCGGTCCGCGCGCCGTCCGGTCCGCGAGGGCCACGAGGTTCTACGAGCAGTGCCACTCGGTGACGTACGTCCGGTCCCGGTGCTCCATCACGCCGCGGATGCACTCGCCCGGCGCGGTGTCGAGCCTGCCGGTCTGTTCGGCGCGGCCGCGCCAGGTCTGCTGGGTGCCCAGCCAGCCGGGGAACGCGGTGATCCGGTCGTCCTTGCGCTGGTAGCCGAGGCGTACGGCGACACCGGGCCGGCCCTGGTACTGCTCGTAGCGCACGGTGAACGGTCCCGCGCCGCCCACCGGGCCCTCGATACAGAGCCGGCCGCCGGAGAGATCGCCGCATCCCCGTGGAGTGAGGCCGACCGGCGCCAGGACGAAAAGTGCGCCGACGGCGAGAACCGTTCCTCTGACGGCGTTGGCTCGTCTCACGGCTCCCCCTTCAGGGCAGACGGGATGCTGCGCCCATCGTGACCCGGGGAGGGGCAACCGGCACGCCGGTGTGGGCCGTTCGGCGACTCCGGAGTTGCGGGACTCCGAAGACGGGGCCCAGGTCCTGTCCGGCCGGACAGGACCTAGGCGGGCCTGCTGGCCCCGGCGAACGGCATCTGGTCGAGCGGCGCCAGCCGGACCGCCGAGCCCGGCCGGGGGGCGTGGATCATCTGCCCGCCGCCGACATAGATCCCCACATGGCTGACGCCGGAGAAGAAGAACACCAGGTCACCGGGGGCGAGATCGCCGCGTGAGACCCGCTGCCCGGTGTTGATCTGGGTGTAGCTGGTGCGGGGGAGGGAGACACCCGCGGCGCGCCAGGCGGCCTGGGTGAGCCCGGAGCAGTCGAAGGCACCGGGTCCGGTCGCGCCCCAGACGTACGGCTTGCCGAGCGCCCCGTAGGCGTAGGCGACGGCCGCGGCGGCACGGGCGTTCGGCGCCCGCACCGCGCCGGGCGCCGGGGACGCGGCGCCCCGCCGCTCCTGGCCGTCCTGCTGGTCGTACTGGGCGCGCTGTGGCGCGGTGAGGCGGTCGAGCAGCCGCTGGGCGGAGCCGATCTTCTCCTGGATGGCGGACTTGTGCCGGGCCAGCTCGGACTGGGTGGCCCTCAGCTCCGTGAGCCGGCCGTCGGCGCGGGCGCGCAGTTCGGCGATTCGGGCGAGTTCCTTGCGGATCGCGGTGATCCTGGCGGCCTGCCGGGAACCGGCCCGTTCGGCGAGCGAGGCCCCTTCCAGGTACTCCTCGGGCGAGGAGCTGAGCGCGAGCTGTACGGCGGGGTCGAGGCCGCCGGCCCGGTACTGCGCGGAGGCGATCGAACCGAGCGCGTTGCGCGCGTTGTTGAGCCGTTCCGTCCTGCGCGTGGCCTCGTCCCGCAGATGCGTGAGCGCGGTACGGGCCTTGTCCGCCTTCACCTTCGTCCCGTTGTACCGCTCGGTGGCGGTCTCGGCCTGCGCGTACAGCCCGTCGACCTTGGCCTTGACCTGGGCCGGGGTGAGCTGGGGCTCGGCGTGCGCGGGGCCGTCGAGGGCGGTGACGGTCGCGGCCCCGGCGAGTGCGAGGGTGGCGGCGGTTCGGCCGGCGGGGCCGGTGAGCGTGCGCTGTCTGGGCTTTCGGTGCGCTGCCACGGGGGTGGATCCTCTTCCCTAGTCGGTCACGGTGGGTCATGGCCGGTCGCCAGGAGAAGGACGCTAGGGCGCAAGGTCACAGTCCGGCCTCGGCATGGCCGGTATTGGCGAGAGGTGGCAGAACAGGGCCGGATTGTGACCGGCATGATCGCGGCCTCGGCACCCCTTTCCGTCCGGACCCGACCGATATCGGAACAGATCCCCACCTCGCCGCTCGGTGGTGATATGGCCCTCGATAGGGTCCGGGCATGGACGTACTCATCAATGTCTTCGTCGCGCTTCACATCATCGGCATAGCCTCGCTGCTCGGCGGCTTCCTCACGCAGATGAAGTCGATGAGCACGGGGACGGCCCGCTTCAACAAGGCGATGCTGCACGGCGCGCTGACGATGCTCATCACGGGCGTGGCGCTGGTGGGCCTCAACCAGGCCGACGATCAGACGGTGAACAACATCAAGGTCGGCATCAAGCTCGCGGTGCTGGTCGTGATCCTCGCCGTGGTGTACGTGAAGCGCGACGACGAGACCGCCCCGAAGCCGCTGTTCGGCGCGGTCGGCGGGCTGGCGATGGCCAACATCTTCATCGCCACGCTCTGGACCTGACAGGGCCCCGGGGCCGCTGTCAGGCGGGGCGGACGCTTCCGTAGATCGGCATGTAGTAGATCGACTCCTCGCGGACGTTCGCGCCCGGCTTGGGGGCGTGGATCATCATGCCGTCGCCTATGTAGATGCCGACGTGGCTGATGTCGTCGTAGAAGAAGACCAGGTCACCCGGGAGCAGATCCTCGGTCGCGACGCGCGCGCCGGCCTTCACCTGGTCCCAGGTGGTGCGCGGCAGCTCCACGCCCGCCTCCTTCCAGGCGGCCTGGGTGAGGCCGGAGCAGTCGTACGAGCTGGGGCCCGTGGCGCCCCAGACGTACGGCTTGCCCTTCTGGGCGCGGGCGAAGGAGAGGACCTTGGCGGCCTTGGTGGCATAGCTGCCGTCCGAGGCTCCGGTGCCGGTCCCTGTGCCGGTACCGCCCGTACCCGTACCCGTGCCTGAGCCGGTGCCCGAGCCCGTACCGGCCGACGGGGCCTGGGCCTGCCGCTCCTCACGCTTGCGCTCGGCCTCCGCCTTCGCGCGGGCCTCCTGCTTCGCCCGTGCCTCCGCCGTGCGGCGGGCCTCCTCTTCCTTCTTGCGCTCCAGCGCGGCCAGCCGCGCCTTCTCCTCCGTGGTCAGCTTCGACAGCAGCGCACGCGCCGCGCCGAGCTTCTGCTGCACGTTCTGCTTGCTCGTACGCAGCGCGGCCTGCGAGGCGGTGAGCGACTCCAGGTCCTTCGACGCCCGCTGCCGCTGCTTCGCCGCGTCGGCCTGCTGCGTCTGGTAGTCGGTGAGGACGCCGCGCTGACGCTCCGTCAGCCGGTCCGTCACCTGCTTCTGCTCGAAGAACGACTGCGGGCTGTCCGCGAACAGCAGGGCGGCGGTCGGGGTGATCGCGCCTTCCCGGTACTGCGCGGCCGCGAACGAGCCGAGCGTACGCCGGGCCTCGTTCAGTTTGTCCGCGCGCTTGGCGACCTCGTCGAGCACCCGGTCAACCGCGCGCTTCTGCTTCTGCGTGGCTTCTTTCGCCCGGTTGTACTTCTGCGTCTCACTGCCGGCCTGGCGGTACAGATCGTCGACCTTCTTCTGTACCTCCTCCATGGACGGCTTCGGCTCGACGGGCGCGGCGCTCGCGCTCTGCGCCGAGAGCAACGTGACCGAGGCGAGCGCGGCTGTCGTGATCCCGACGGCGGGAGAAGCGGTACGTACGCCGCTGAGGCTGCGCGGCTTGCGATGCGACGCCAAGGTCGGCATCTCCTTCCGTGGACCGCCTACCGGGTTAGCTGTCGGGTTCGGGCGGAACGGAAGGCTGCCCTACGGGCCTTGAGTGAAAGGCCCGATTCACCCCGGTTGTGCACTGTGGGTCCCCGGTTCCGAACTTCCTTCAGGAAAGTCCGAATTCGACGTGGGCCGCCCGCTTGGCGTGGGTCGCCGTTGGGGGTACGGGCTGCCTGATCGAGCACGCTAGCCAAAGTGTGGTGCTGGTGTGAAGGTCGATGGCCGATATGCCCGATACATTTTCGTGACTATTTGCGGGTGCGATGAGTGAAACCGGCTGGTGGGGTCCGTTCGTCACGATGGGTGAGCGGGGAGCCGCCTGTGGTGATGACGACCAGGGCGGGGAATTCCGAAGGCGGGCGCGGGGTGTCAGTGGGGCGGCCTAGACTCGGAAAGCGATGAGCAGCCTCTTTGACGACAGTTTCCTGGCAGACCTCCAGCCCTCCGGCGACGAGCATCCTCCGCCGCCCGAGGACGACGCCGGGCACGCACCGGAGCAGGTGCCCGACGACCTCTTCCAGGGTGCCTACGACGCGCCCCCGGCGCGGGACCAGTACCACCGCGACGGCGCGCCGCGTACGGTCGTGGACCCCGCCGCGCTGCTCGAAGGGCTGAACGAGGAGCAGCGCGCGGCCGTCGTGCACACCGGCTCGCCCCTGCTCATCGTGGCCGGGGCCGGGTCGGGCAAGACCAGGGTGCTGACCCACCGGATCGCGTATCTGCTGGGCACCCGCAGCGTCCACCCCGGTCAGATACTGGCGATCACGTTCACCAACAAGGCCGCGGGCGAGATGAAGGAACGGGTCGGCCAGCTCGTCGGCCCGCGCGCCAACGCCATGTGGGTCATGACGTTCCACAGCGCCTGCGTACGGATCCTGCGGCGCGAGTCGAAGAGGCTCGGCTTCACCTCGTCGTTCTCCATCTACGACGCCGCCGACTCGAAGCGCCTGATGGCCCTGGTCTGCCGCGATCTGGACCTCGACCCCAAGCGGTACCCGCCCAAGTCCTTCAGCGCCAAGATCTCGAATCTGAAGAACGAGCTGATCGACGAGGAGACGTTCGCCGGCCAGGCCGCCGACGGCTTCGAGAAGACGCTCGTCGAGGCGTACCGGATGTACCAGTCGCGGCTGCGCGAGGCCAACGCGCTGGACTTCGACGACATCATCATGACCACCGTCCATCTGCTCCAGGCGTTCCCCGATGTCGCCGAGCACTACCGTCGGCGCTTCCGGCATGTCCTGGTGGACGAGTACCAGGACACCAACCACGCTCAGTACACGCTCGTACGCGAGCTGGTGGGCCCCTCGGGCGAGGAGAACGACCCGGCCGAGCTGTGTGTCGTCGGTGACGCCGACCAGTCGATCTACGCCTTCCGGGGCGCCACGATCCGCAACATCCTCCAGTTCGAGGAGGACTACCCGGACGCGACGACCATTCTGCTGGAGCAGAACTACCGCTCCACGCAGACGATCCTCAGCGCCGCCAACGCGGTCATCGAGCGGAACGAGAGCCGCCGGCCGAAGAATCTGTGGACGAAGGCCGGCGCGGGCGCCCAGATCACCGGCTACGTCGCGGACACGGAGCACGACGAGGCGCAGTTCGTCGCCGACGAGATCGACCGGCTGACGGACGCGGGCGAGGCCAAGGCGGGCGATGTCGCGGTCTTCTACCGTACGAACGCGCAGTCCCGTGTCTTCGAGGAGATCTTCATCCGGGTCGGCCTGCCCTACAAGGTCGTCGGCGGAGTGCGCTTCTACGAGCGCAAGGAGGTCCGCGACGTGCTGGCCTATCTGCGCGTCCTGGCCAACCCGGAGGACAACGTCCCGCTGCGCCGGATCCTGAACGTGCCCAAGCGCGGCATCGGGGACCGCGCGGAGGCGATGATCGACGCGCTCGCGCTGCGCGAGAGGATCACCTTCCCGCAGGCGCTGCGGCGGGTGGACGAGGCGTACGGCATGGCCGCCCGGTCGGCCAACGCCGTCAAGCGGTTCAACACGCTGATGGAGGAGCTGCGTACGGTCGTCGAGTCCGGCGCCGGGCCCGCGACGGTCCTGGAGGCCGTGCTCGAACGGACCGGCTATCTGGCGGAGTTGCAGGCCTCGACCGACCCGCAGGACGAGACGCGGATCGAGAACCTCCAGGAACTGGCCGCGGTGGCGCTGGAGTTCGAGCAGGAGCGCGGCCAGGCCGCCGCGGAGGCAGCGGGCGATGGCGGGGACGGCGGGGACGGCGGGGCTGCTGCCGAAGGCGCGCCCGCGGCCGGTACGGCCGCCACGACCGGCACGCTCGCCGAATTCCTGGAGAAGGTGGCGCTCGTCGCCGACTCCGACCAGATCCCCGACGAGGACGAGGACGGCTCCGGTGTCATCACGCTGATGACGCTGCACACCGCCAAGGGCCTCGAATTCCCCGTCGTGTTCCTGTCGGGCATGGAGGACGGCGTCTTCCCGCACATGCGCGCCCTCGGCCAGACGAAGGAACTGGAGGAGGAGCGGCGGCTGGCGTACGTGGGCATCACGCGCGCCCGCGAGCGCCTCTATCTGACCCGGTCGTCGATGCGGAGCGCGTGGGGCCAGCCCTCGTACAACCCGCCGTCGCGGTTCCTGGAGGAGATCCCCGGACACCACCTGGAGTGGAAGCGGACCGGCGCGCAGATCCCCGCGGGGCCGACGTCCGGGATCGCGTCCTCGCTGTCCTCGTCCTCCGCGCGGTCGAGGTCGGGCGGCGGGCCTTCGGGTTTCGCGACGCGGCGCACCACCGACAAGCCGGTGATCGCGCTGGCGGTCGGGGACCGCGTCACGCACGACCAGTTCGGCCTCGGCACGGTCATGGCGGTGACGGGTACGGGCGCGGACACACAGGCGACGGTCGACTTCGGCGACACGAAGCCCAAGCGGCTGCTGCTGCGCTACGCGCCGGTCGAGAAGCTGTAAGGGCGGTAAGAGGACGGGACGACGTAACGGGCCCCGGAGGGGGGCTCGTTACGCCGGACGTCCGACGCCGGTTCGGAGGCGGGGCGGGCGCGGTCGCCGCGGGGCGCCCCTGACGTCGGGTTACGTCGGGTCGACGCCGTGGCTGCGGAGCCAGGCCAGCGGGTCGATCGCGGCGCCGCCGCCGGGCCGTACCTCGAAGTGCAGGTGCGGTCCCGTGGAGTTGCCCGAGTTCCCCGAATACGCGATCACGTCACCGGCCTTGACCGAACCGGAACGGATCTTCGTGGTGCTGAGGTGGCAGTACCAGGTCTCGGTGCCGTCGGGCGCGGTCACGATCGCCATGTTCCCGTAGGCGCTGTTGTACTGCGTGCGTACGGTGCCGTCGGTCGCGGCCATCACCGGCGTGCCGTACGACACGGGGAAGTCGATCCCGGTGTGAATGGACATCCAGTTGACGCCGGCCTGGCCGTAGCGCGCGCTGAGCCCGTGCTGTGAGACGGGGAGGACGAACTTGGGCCGCTCGGCCTCCTTGCGGGCCGCCTCCGCCGCGCGCCTCTTCTTCTCCGCTTCCTGCCGGGCCTGGAGGTCGATGCGCTCCTGCGTGCGGCTGGCCCGGTCGCCGAAGTCGCGGGCGTCGGCGTTGAGCGCGGCGAGCTGGGTGTCCAGCTTGTTGTTCGCGGCCACGGGCTTCACGGAGCCGGGATCGGCGGCCGAGGCGGTCGTGGTCTTGTCGGCCTGGGACTCCTCGCCCGCGCCGAGGCCGCCGACGGAGGCGGCGGCGACACCCGCGACGCCCATCACGCAGGCGGAGGGGACGGCGACCGTGAGGAGCGCGGAGCGCTTGGCGGGGGTGCGACGGCGGCCCCGGCCACCGGACGGGCCGGGGCCTGCCCGGCGTTCGCTGCGGGGCGGGACGCTCACGGCGGGAGTGGTCATGGTCTCCGCCATGTGCAGCGGTTCGGCCTCGGGCGCGGCGTCCGTTTCCGTGTCGCCTTCGAATCCGGCCGTGCCGGTCCCGGTCGCTACGGGCTCTCCGGTCCCTCCGGCCTCGGCGTGCGCGTCGCTTCCCGTGCCGGTCTCGGCGTCGTAGCCGGGCTCCGCGTCGAAGGCGTGTTCAGGCTCCGGCCCCGGGGCGCCGTACTCCGCGCCCGGGGCGAGGTCGTACCGCTCGTACGCGTTGTCGTACGGGGCGTCGGCCGTTGTGCCGGACGAGTTCCAGGCGGTGGCGTCGTACGCGCCGGTGTCGAACGCGGGCGCCGCCCACTGCGCGGTCGCCTCGTACCCGAACGGCGCCGCTTCGAACTGGCCCGTCTCGAACTGCGACGCGTCGAACTGCCCGGTCTCGAACTGCCCCGTCTCGAACTGTGCGCCTGCGAACGGTGCGGTGGGGTCGAACGGTGCCGCGACGGTGTGGTCCGAGACGCCGTACGCGAACTGCGTGGCGTCGAACTGACCTGTTCCGCCAGCCCCGTTCAGCGGGTCACCCTGATGCGCCTGATGTGACAGGTTCGCCTGGTTCGCCTGGTTCCAGGCGTCCGCGTCCCACTGGCCCGTGACATCCGGCTCCGCCGACTGGCCCGGGATGCCCGGGGTCTGCTGATAGCCGCTGTCGGGCGCGGTGGTGACCGTGGCCCACTGGCCGCTGGTGTCGTACTGCTCGTACTGCGGCCCGGCGTACGCGTCGTACGCGGTCGCGGTCGTCTGATGAGCGCCGGTGTCCCACTGTGCACCGTCGTACTGGCCGGGCATGGCCTGGGGGCTGTCATAGCCGCCCGAGCCGTCCGGGATGGTACCGAAGAGTGGGTCGGTCTCGAAGCTGCCGTTCTGGTAGCCGTCGTATGCGGCGTACCCGGCGTGGGCGTGCTGGTCGTTCACCAACTTCTCTCTCGCCTCGGCAGCAGAACCAGGGTTTCCTCCGGGAGCCTGTCCGGCGGACCGGTTCCCTGAGTGAAAGCAGTGGCCGCGACTGTACCCGGCGGTATAGGACGGCGACAATCTTCGGCAGGTTTTGCGTTCCGTTGAAACGGGCATTCGGCCGTGTTTCGGCGGACGACGGGCGCAGACTTGGCCCTACGTTCGATACATGTTCGAGACGGGAGAGGGATTTCGAAGAGTCCCGCGCGTCAGGCGACGGACGCCGGCCCGTCGAATCGGGGCTCGTCCTCCGCGGATTCCTCGGGCGTGAGACCGGAGTTGACGGCGTCCAGGCTGAATTCGCCGGTGAGTCCGGGGGATTCGAGCGCGTGCCGGATCCCGGCGGCGACTCCTGGGTGCACGGTCATGGCGAGATGCCCGACCCCGCTCACCAGTACGTTCTCCGCCTGGAGGTCTGGATGCGTGATGCGCGCGGTGAGGGCCGGCGTCATCAGCTGGTCGAGATCGCTCCAGAAGCTCACGAATCGCGTACGGCAGCCGGGCGCGGGCAGCCGCAACTCCTCGATCAGATCCGACCCCGGCCGCATCTGCCGTACGACGGGGTGGGCGTCCGCCAGTGGCACGACGGCCGTGCCTTCGTGCGGCGTCGCGATCGTGACCAGCGTACGTACCTGTGAGTCACCGCCCAGACGCTGTACGTAATAGCGCGCGATCAGCCCGCCGAGGCTGTGTCCGATCACATCGACCTGTCGGTGGCCGGTGCGGGCGCGGATCTCCTCGATATGGCGGCCCAGCTCCTCGGCGGCCGTGCGGATGTCGCAGGTCAGCGGCGAGTAGTTGAGCGATACGAGCCGGGTCCAGCCGTGCCGGGCCAGGGAGCGGCGCAGCAGGACGAAGACGGACCGGTTGTCGACGAGGCCGTGGAGCAGGACGACGGGGGGATGGGTGCGGCCCTCGGTGGGCAACTGGGCGGTTTCCGGCGGCAGGGGTTCGGCTCGGCGCTCCTGGATGATTCCGGCCGGGTAGAGGACGAGATGGCCGGTGAGCACCGCCAGGTCGAGCGCGTTGGCCCGGAGCGCGTCGAGCGCGTCGTCGGGGAGCGTGGCGTGCCACACGCGGCCCGCCTGGCGCAGGAGTGGCGGAACGAAGGGGAAAAGCGGCAAGAACGGCGAAACCTTCACAGCCGACCTCCGAACGGCACCCGGGGGGCGTCTCTGGCCCTCGCGTGCCCTCATGGGGCGCCGCCCGGCGGGTCGGATGGCTTCCGGCACGCCGAAGTGCCCGGGGCCGGTACACGTGAGCCGTGCCACCGCGCCGCGCGGCTGGCGGCACGGTGGAACGGCGCCCATGTGGCGACTCCTCTTGCGGCTCCCCTCGCGGTCGTCCCCTGCCCGGCCGGGTGGGCCGAGTCATACCGGAACGACGCAAAGCGAACATGTCCCACGTGTGATTTCCCCCTCGCGGACCTCCGCGAAACGGCCGCGTGCGGGATGCTGTGGATAACGTTCGTTCACCTCCGTGGGCCCGGTCCCGACCGGACCGGGGCGCGGGGACCCGTGCCAATGACAGTGCGGTCGGTATGTGGAGGCAGTGATGGGTGTGGCTTGGCATCCGGAGAACCAGGATCCGGGGAATCAGTCGCGGAGCCAGGACGGCACGAGCGGAGCGCGGCCGGCCGGCGGCCCGATCCGGGTGGTGGTGGCGAAGCCGGGACTCGACGGGCACGACCGCGGGGCCAAGGTGATCGCGCGTGCGCTGCGCGACGCGGGGATGGAGGTCATCTACACGGGGCTCCATCAGACACCCGAGCAGATCGTGGACACGGCGATCCAGGAGGACGCCGAGGCGATCGGCCTCTCGATCCTCTCCGGGGCGCACAACACGCTCTTCGCGAAGGTCATCGCGCTGCTCAAGGAGCGCGACGCGGCCGACATCAAGGTCTTCGGCGGCGGCATCATCCCGGAGGCGGACATCCCCCCGCTCAAGGAGCTGGGCGTGGCCGAGATCTTCACCCCGGGGGCGACGACGACCTCCATCGTCGCCTGGATCAACGCCCACGTCCGCCAGCCCGCGGGCGCGTGAGGCGCGGAGTGTGTCCCGCAAGGCCCGAAGCACCAGGACACGCCAGCCCGCGGGCGCGTGAGGCGCGGCGTCGCTCACGGCGCCGTCGGTTCGGTGGGCCGGCCGAGGTCGTCGGCGCCGGTGATCCCGGTGTGTCCGTCGAGTTCGGCCAGCATCGACGCGCGCAGCCGCAGCGTGGAGACCAGCCGCCGGAAGGCTTCCGACCAGTAGCCGCCCGCGCCCGGTGACGCGTCCTCCGGCTCGTCCCGGGTCGCGGTGAGCAGCTCCAGCCGGCTCGCCTCCGCGGGATCGAGGCATCGCTCGGCGAGCCCCATGACCCCGCTGAAGCTCCAGGGGTAGCTTCCCGCGTCCCGGGCGATGTCCAGCGCGTCCACGACCGCCCGGCCGAGCGGCTCCGCCCAGGGCACCGCGCAGACGCCGAGCAGCTGGAACGCCTCGGAGAGACCATGGGCGGCTATGAACGAGGCCACCCAGGAGGCCCGTTCGGCGGGCGGCAGCGTGGCGAGAAGCTTCGCCCGTTCCGCCAGCGACGAGGTGCCGGAGGTGCCGGGACCGGCGGCCGGGGAAGCGGCCGGCGCGCCCAGCAGGGCCGTGGACCACCGCGCGTCCCGCTGCCGTACGGCCGCCCGGCACCAGGCGGCGTGCAGCTCGTCGGCCCAGTCGTCCAGGACGGGCAGCGCGACGATCTCCTCCGGAGTACGGCCGCCGAGCCTGGCGGGCCAGGTGGCCAGCGGGGCCGCCTCGACCAACTGGCCCAGCCACCAGGACCGTTCGCCCCGGCCGGCGGGCGGCGCCGGGACCACGCCGTCACGCTGCATGTCCGCGTCGCATTCGTGCGGCGCCTCGACCGTGACGACCTGCCCGCCGCCCGTACGGTCCATGCTCACGCACGTCGCCGCGCGGGCCGCCATCCGTCCGGCGAGTGCGGAGCCGGGCAGCGCGGAGAGCAACTCGGCGGCGGTGTGGCGGACATTGCGGCTGCGGTCCGACAGGGCCCGCTCCAGAAACGGCTCGTCCGTCCCCGACAGCCCCGTACGCAGCGAGTCGAGGAACATCAGCCGGTCCTCGGCGCGCTCCGTGGACCAGGTCGAGGCGAGCAGCGCCCGGGAGGCCTCCGCGTCCTGGGCGCGTACGGCGGCGAGCAGCGCGACCCGCTCGGCGAACAGGCCCTCCTCCCAGAGCTGCCGGACGGCCTCGCCGTCCCGTGGGTCGGGCAGCAGGGCGCCGCCGGACGCGCCCCGCAGCGCGAACTTCCACTCCGGGTTGAACCGCGCGAGCCAGAGCCCGCGCGGCCCGGCGAACGTCAGCGCCTGCGGGCGCAGATCGGTACGCGCGCGGGCCGCGTCGAGCAGCGCGGGCAGTACGTCGGCGGGCGCGCGATAGCCGTGCTCGTTGGCGGCGGCGAGCCACTGCGGGAGCAGCTCGGTGAGGTCGGGGGCCGCGCCGCGCCGCCCTCCGCCGCCCGAGGACGCCGTCCGGTCGGCGAGCAACTGGCCGAGCCGTCTTCCGGCGGCGTCCGGCAACGGCGCGCGGCCGTCATGGGGCGCGGGCTCCGGGCGGGCCGCGGCGCGCGCCGGAAGGAGGCCCGCCCTGCGCCGTACGGTGTGCAGCGCGGCGGCGTCCAGCAGGGCCACCGGCTCCTCCTTGCCCGGGGCCAGGATCTCCGCGGGCGGGGTGCGGCGCTCCGTACCGAGCAGCGCGGAGGTGACGAGCCCTTCCCAGGGCGTCGTGACGCGGGGCGTGCCGGTGGGGCCGGCCGGGTCGATGGTGCGAGTCGTGTCCGTCATGAAGCCCTCCGTTGTCGGCGCGGGTCGGCCAGGTCCTGTCGGGACCGTCGGGTGAGCGGGACCGTCGGGTGAGCGGGATCACCGGGCGAGCGGGGCCGGTGGGCGAGCGGGTCCGGTGGCTGAGGGGTCGGCGGGATTGTCGGGCCGGGGGACCGTCAGGTCAGCGGGACCGGCCCGCGTATGTCCTCGGACCAGGCCGCGAGCGGAAGGAAGCCGCGGTGGCCGCACTCGCCGAAGACCGTGACAGGACCGCCCCCGGACAGCGCGGCCAGCTTCCACAGACCGGGCCGCGCGAGAGCCGAGCCCGTGATCGGAAGCGCGGATTCCCCGTCCGCGTCGGCCAGTTGCCAGCCGCCGCCCGGCGCCGGCACGGGGATGACCTCCGTCAGTGTCACCGGCCAGGCGTCCAGCCAGGGATCGGCGCGCAGTGCCGCGCCGTACGCCTCGATCGCCGCTGTCGTGGAGCCGCCGGGCGGCGGTCCCGGGATCGGGGCCGGGGCGCCGAACTGCTGCCCCCAGTCGGCCCGTAGCTGCCCTCCGCCCCCGTGCGGGGTGATCTCCGCCTCCAGCATCAGGCCCACCGGCAGCGCCAGTTGCGGGGAGCGCCCCGCCGCGCCGAAGGCGAGCACCAGCGCGGAACGCCCCGAGCCCCGTCCGTACAGCCGGATCCGGCGGGTGACGAGCTTGCCGTCCGAGGAGTCGGACTGGGCGAGGACCTGCCAGTGGTCCCTGACCGGCGGGCCGGCGGCCGGTGACGGGAGACCGATTCTCGTACGGACCGTCGTCGCCAGCGGCTCCGGCAGCCGGTCGCGGCCGAGCCACGCCGTGGTCAGCAGATGCAGCAGCGCGGACTCCTCCAGCAGCCGCACCGGCCATCCCGGGCCCGAGCCGGGTATCGCCCCCAGCTCCCGCACCCGGCCCGCGAGCCCCGGCGCCTGGGCGTCGACCATCCGGGCCGCCGTCTCCTCCCACAGTCCGTATCCCGACTGCTCCGCCGAGGCCAGCCCGCCGCGCAGCAGATCCGTCAGCCGCTGCTCAAGCTCCGTGGCACCCGCGCTGATTCTGGTGGCCCTGCGCGCCGCCCTGCGCCGTGCGGCCTCGGGATCGGCCGGTTTCCCGGACCCGGCCGGGCCGGCCTCCCCCGCGGGCCGCTCCTCTGCCCGATCCCCGCGCCCTTCGAGCCATTCCGCGGTCCAGCCGGGCTCCTCCGCCGTCTCCGGCACGCTCCGCTCGTCCACCGCCCAGAGCAGCAGCAGCCCCAGCGCGTGCTTGCACGGAAACTTCCGGCTCGGGCAACTGCACTTGTAAGCGGGGCCCGTTGTGTCCACAATGGTCTGATACGGCTTACTGCCGCTGCCTTTGCACAGGCCCCACACGGCCCCCGCGGAGCCGCAGCCCGCCTCCGACCACGGCCCGGCCGTGCCCAGTTTGTTGCCCGCTTTCCGTGACGCGTCGTCAGGAGCCAGAGCGAGCACCTGTTCCGTCGTCCAGCGCACCCCCGTTTGATTCATGTCCACGACGTTAGAACGCCCCACTGACAATCGCTCTGACCTGCGTATTCGATGAACAACGGGCAGAATGACTTTGCCTTGCCTTTGCTATATCGTGCGAGCTTCCTATGCCACGAACCGGGGGATCACTCATGAACCGCACCGTCCGCGCCGCCCTCTCCACCCTCGCCGTCACCGGCCTCGCGCTGGGCCTCGGCGCCTGCTCCGAAGCCGCGGAGCGAGTCGACAAGGCCGTGACCGACGAGGTCGACAAGGCCGTCAACGAGACCTACGAGGTCACCTACGAGGTCACGGGCAAGAACATCGACACGATCGACTACCACGGCGGGGGCGGCGAGGCCATGGAGCCCAAGATCGAGACGGTCGAGAAGCCCACGCTGCCCTGGAAGAAGACGGTCACGCTGCGCGGCATCATGCCGCCCGGTGTCATGCCGACCGCCCTGGACGCGGCCGGCGCCGAGGTCACCTGCAAGATCATCTACAAGGGCGAGGTCATCAAGGAGGAGACGGACGCGGGCAAGGCCGCAGCGGGCGGCTGCATCGCGGTTTCCCCGATCGCCGGCTGACGATCGCCGGCTGACGATCGCGGGGTCGTGGGCCCGGGGCTCGGGCGCGGGGTAACGCCCCCTCGTACGCGGGCGCGTCCGCGTACGCGCGGCCCCGGCCCGCGACGCCCGCCCGGCCCTCGCGACGACGGCCGATTGTCAGTGGCGTGGTGCACCGTGGATCTCACATCCGGTCGACCGATCTGGAGGGGGATCCATGACCATGCCCGAAACCACCGCGCCCGCCGGGACCGAGGAGGCGCTGCGCCCGCACGCCGAGGACGCGTTCGCGGACGAGCTGAGGGCGCTGGCCGCGGCCGACGACCGGCAGCGGCCCGTCAGGTGGCGGCTGTCGCCGTGGGCCGTGGCCACGTATCTGCTCGGTGGCACGCTCCCCGACGGGACGGTGATCACACCGAAGTACGTGGGGCCGCGCCGGATCGTCGAAGTCGCGGTCACCACGCTCGCCACCGACCGGGCGCTGCTGCTCCTCGGCGTGCCGGGCACCGCCAAGACCTGGGTCTCCGAGCATCTGGCGGCGGCTGTCAGCGGTGACTCGACCCTGCTCGTACAGGGCACGGCCGGCACGCCCGAGGAGGCGATCCGCTACGGCTGGAACTACGCGCAGCTGCTCGCCCACGGCCCCAGCCGCGACGCGCTGGTGCCCAGCCCGGTGATGCGGGCCATGTCGGAGGGGATGACCGCGCGCGTCGAGGAACTGACCCGTATCCCCGCCGATGTGCAGGACTCACTGATCACGATCCTGTCCGAGAAGACCCTGCCGGTCCCCGAGCTGGGCCAAGAGGTGCAGGCCGTCCGGGGGTTCAATCTGATCGCCACGGCCAACGACCGCGACCGGGGGGTCAACGACCTCTCCAGCGCGCTGCGCCGCCGGTTCAACACCGTCGTCCTGCCGCTGCCCGCCACCCCGGAGGCCGAGGTCGACATCGTCTCCCGGCGCGTCGACCAGATGGGGCGTTCGCTCGATCTGCCGGCCGGGCCCGAGGGCATCGACGAGATCCGCCGGGTCGTCACGGTCTTCCGTGAACTGCGCGACGGCGTCACGACCGACGGCCGGACGAAACTCAAGTCCCCCTCGGGGACGCTCTCCACGGCCGAGGCGATCTCCGTGGTCACCAACGGCCTCGCGCTCGCCGCCCACTTCGGGGACGGCGTGCTGCGGCCGGGCGATGTCGCGGCAGGCATCCTCGGCGCCGTCGTCCGCGACCCGGCGGCGGACCGGGTGATCTGGCAGGAGTACGTCGAGACGGTGGTCCGTGAGCGCGACGGCTGGAAGGACTTCTACCGTGCCTGCCGCGAGGTGAGCGCGTGACCACGACGGGCGCGCCGGGCGCGGGCGCCGCGAGCACGGGCTCGGCGAGCACGCGTGCGCGTGCGGGAGCGGGGGTCAGGAGCGGATCCGGCGCGGGCGGACCGCTGCTGCTCGGGGTCCGGCATCACGGGCCGGGGTCCGCGCGTGCGGTACGGGCGGCGCTCGACGCGGCCGCGCCCCGCGTCGTCCTCGTCGAAGGCCCGCCCGAGGGGGACGCGCTGCTGGCGCTCGCCGCCGACGAGGCGATGCGGCCGCCCGTCGCGCTCCTGGCGCACGCGGTGGACGATCCGGGGCGCGCGGCCTTCTGGCCGCTGGCCGAGTTCTCACCGGAGTGGGTCGCGATCCGCTGGGCGCTGGAGCATGACGTACCGGCCCGGTTCATCGACCTGCCCGCGGCGCACTCCCTGGCGCTCGCCGCGGCGGACGACGAATCCGGCGACGTCGACGTCCATGCCGACGAGTCGGGGTCCGAGTCCGGGTCCGGGTCTGAACCGGAGTCCGGGTCCGAGGGCGACGGATCGGCGGACGAGGAGAGCGTGCGGACCGATCCGCTCGCCGTTCTCGCCGGGGCCGCCGGGTACGACGACCCCGAGCGGTGGTGGGAGGACGTCATCGAGCACCGCGGACCCGGCCGCGCGGACGACCCCTTCGCACCGTTCGCGGCGGTCGCCGAGGCCATGGGCGCGCTGCGCGAGGAGTACGGAGACGGCGGACCCCGGCGCGATCTCGTCCGCGAGGCCCATATGCGGCTCCAGCTCAGGACCGCGCGCAAGGAGTTCGGGGACGACGGCGTCGCCGTGGTCTGCGGCGCCTGGCATGTGCCCGCGCTCGGCCGGAAGACCACCGTCGCCGCGGACCGCGCGCTGCTGAAGGGGCTGCCCAAGGTCAAGGCCGGGATGACGTGGGTGCCCTGGACCCACCGCAGGCTCGCCCGGCACAGCGGCTACGGCGCGGGCATCGACTCGCCCGGCTGGTACGGACATCTCTTCGGGGTGCCGGACCGCCCCGTCGAGCGCTGGCTCACCAAGGTCGCCGGCCTGCTCAGGGAGGAGGACAGGACCGTCTCCTCCGCCCATGTCATCGAGGCGGTACGGCTCGCCGAGACGCTGGCCGCCATGCGCGGACGTCCGCTCGCCGGTCTGACCGAGACCACCGACGCGGTCCGCGCGGTGATGTGCGAGGGATCGGATGTGCCGCTCGGCCTCATCCACGACCGGCTCATCGTCGGCGAGGTGCTCGGTGAGGTCCCCGACACGGCCCCCGCCGTGCCGCTCCAGCGCGATCTCACCGCGCTCCAGCGCACCCTGCGGCTCAAGCCGGAGGCGCTGGAGCGCGAGCTGGACCTGGACCTCCGCAAGGAGCTGGACGCCGAGCGCGGCAGGCTCCTGCACCGGCTGCGGCTGCTCGGTATCGACTGGGGCGAACCGCTCATCGCACGGCCGAGCACCGGCACGTTCCGGGAGAGCTGGCGGCTGCGCTGGGAGCCCGAGCTGTACGTACGGGTCGCGGAGGCCGGCGTATGGGGCACGACCGTGCTCTCCGCCGCCACCGCCAAGGCCGAATCGCGGGCCCTCGCGGCGACCGCGCTCGCCGAGGTCACGGCGCTGGCGGAGCGCTGTCTGCTGGCCGCGCTCCCGGACGCCCTGCCCACGGTGATGCGGGCCCTCGCCGACCGCGCCGCGCTCGACGCCGATGTCGGCCGGCTCGCCCAGGCGCTGCCCGCGCTGGCCCGCTCGCTGCGCTACGGCGACGTGCGCTCCACCGACACCGGGGCGCTCGGCGAGGTGGCGGCCGGGCTCGCCGAGCGGATCTGCGTCGGACTGCCGCCCGCCTGCACCGGACTCGACGCGGACGGAGCGGCCGAGATGCGCGGCCATCTCGACGGCGTCCACACGGCGATCGGCCTCCTCCCGGACGGCCACGGCCGCGATCTGGCCGGGCGCTGGGGAGCCGTCCTCCGCACGCTCGCCGGACGGGACACCGCCCCCGGGGAGATCAGGGGCCGGGCCGCCCGGCTGCTGCTGGACGACGGACGGCTCGCCGAGGACGAGGCCGCGCGGTTCATGGGCCTCGCGCTGTCGCCCGGCACCCCGCCGACCGACGCCGCGGCCTGGATCGAGGGCTTCGTCGGCGGAGCGTCCGGAGCCGGGCGCCAGGCGGCGAGCAGCGCGGGAGGCATGCTCCTGGTCCATGACGAACGGCTCCTCGGCCTGGTGGACGCCTGGCTGACCGGAGTGTCGGCCGAGGCGTTCACGGATGTGCTGCCGCTGCTGCGCCGCACGTTCTCCGCGTACGAGCCGGGCGTACGGCGCACGCTGGGCGAGCTGGTCAGGCGCGGGCCCGCGAACGGCGGCCCGGTGGCGCCCGAGGCCGCCGCGCCCGGCTTCGGCCCCGGGCTCGACGAGACGCGCGCGGACGCCGTACTGCCGGTGCTCCGTCTGCTGCTGGGAGCCGGGGGCAGCGCCGCCCACAACAGCGACGATCTTCTGGAGGCGACGGGATGAGCGGTGGGATGAGCGGCGGCATCGGCAGCGCGACCGACGGCACCGGCACGGACCGCGCCGGCGCCGACGGGACGGACCGCGCCGCCGACGAGCGGCTGCGCCGCTGGCGGATGGTGCTCGGCGGGGAGAGCGCCGACGGGACAGGACGCGCGCTCACCGGCCGGGACGCGGCGATGGACGGCGCGCTGGCCGCCCTCTACGGCACGGGCAGGGAGAAGAACGGCGCGAGCGGCACCAGCCGCTCCGCCGGCCTCGGCGCCTCCGCGCCCTCCGTCGCCCGCTGGCTGGGTGACATCCGTACGTACTTCCCCAGCTCCGTCGTCCAGGTCATGCAGCGCGACGCGATCGACCGGCTCGGACTCGCCGCGCTGCTCCTGGAGCCGGAGATGCTGGAGGCCGTCGAGGCCGATGTCCATCTCGTCGGCACACTGCTGTCGCTCAACAAGGCGATGCCCGAGACGACCAAGGAAACGGCGCGCGCCGTCGTGCGCAAGGTGGTCGCGGACATCGAGAAGCGGCTCGCCACCCGCACCCGCGCGACGCTCACCGGCGCGCTCGACCGGTCCGCGCGTCTCAGCAGGCCGCGCCACCGGGACATCGACTGGGACCGTACGATCCGCGCCAACCTCAAGAACTACCTGCCGGAACACGGCACGGTGGTCCCGGAGCGGCTCATCGGCTACGGCCGCGCCGCGCAGTCGGTGAAGAAGGAGGTCATCCTCTGCATCGACCAGTCCGGTTCGATGGCGGCCTCCGTCGTCTACGCCTCCGTCTTCGGCGCGGTCCTGGCCTCCATGCGCTCCCTCGCCACCCGGCTCGTGGTCTTCGACACCGCCGTCGTCGATCTCACCGACCAGCTCGACGACCCTGTCGATGTCCTGTTCGGCACCCAGCTCGGCGGCGGCACCGACATCAACCGCGCGCTCACTTACTGCCAGTCGCGGATCACCCGGCCCGCCGACACCGTGGTCGTACTGATCAGCGACCTCTACGAGGGCGGGATACGGGACGGGATGCTCAAGCGGGTCGCGGCGATGAAGGCGTCGGGCGTGCGGTTCGTGACGCTGCTCGCGCTGTCCGACGAGGGAGCGCCCGCGTACGACCGCGAGCACGCGGCGGCCCTCGCCGCGCTCGGTGCGCCGGCCTTCGCCTGCACCCCCGATCTCTTCCCCGAGGTGATGGCGGCCGCCATCGAGAAGCGCCCCCTTCCCAAACCGGACAAGGAGCTGCCGAACGGGGCGATCTCCCGGTGACGCGGAAGGCTTCCGGGGCGGGTGTGACGGGTATCACCGCTCTGTGACAGGTATCACCGCTCATCTGTGATCTGCGATTTAGGGACCTACCGCCCACGGGGATAACCTGCGAGACGGACATGCCGCGTACCGGACAGCGAGTACGCCTCCCTCTGTGACAGCGCAGTCACGTTGCCCTTCGCGGCACGCCCACGCAGACAACGAACCCGCGATCACCAGGCTGCGGTTTAAAAGACAAAGGGACGGACACGCGTGGACCTGTTCGAGTATCAGGCGAGGGACCTCTTCGCCAAGCACGGTGTACCGGTGCTGGCCGGTGAAGTCATCACGACGCCTGACGCGGCTCGCGAGGTGACCGAGCGGCTCGGCGGCAAGGCCGTCGTCAAGGCGCAGGTCAAGGTCGGCGGGCGCGGCAAGGCGGGTGGCGTGAAGCTGGCCGCCGACCCGGCGGACGCCGTCGAGAAGGCCGGTCAGATCCTGGGCATGGACATCAAGGGCCACACGGTCCACAAGGTGATGCTGGCCCAGACCGCCGACATCGCGGAGGAGTACTACGTCTCCTTCCTGCTGGACCGCACCAACCGCACCTTCCTGGCCATGGCCTCCGTCGAGGGCGGCGTGGAGATCGAGGTCGTCGCGGAGGAGAACCCCGACGCGCTCGCCAAGATCCCGGTCGACGCCAACGAGGGCTGCACGCCCGAGAAGGCCGCCGAGATCGTCGCCGCCGCGAAGTTCCCGGCCGAGATCGCCGACCAGGTCGCCGACGTCCTGCAGAAGCTGTGGACCGTCTTCATCAAGGAGGACGCCCTCCTCGTCGAGGTCAACCCGCTGATCAAGTCCGGCGACGGCAAGATCATCGCGCTCGACGGCAAGGTCTCGCTCGACGAGAACGCCGACTTCCGCCAGCCCGGACACGAGGCGCTGGAGGACAAGGCCGCCGCCAACCCGCTGGAGGCCGCGGCCAAGGCCAAGAACCTCAACTACGTCAAGCTCGACGGCGAGGTCGGCATCATCGGCAACGGCGCGGGTCTGGTCATGTCGACCCTCGACGTCGTCGCGTACGCCGGTGAGAACCACGGCGGCGTGAAGCCCGCCAACTTCCTCGACATCGGCGGCGGCGCCTCCGCCGAGGTCATGGCGAACGGCCTGGAGATCATCCTCGGCGACCCGGACGTCAAGTCCGTGTTCGTCAATGTCTTCGGTGGCATCACCGCGTGCGACGAGGTCGCCAACGGCATCGTCCAGGCCCTCGAACTGCTCAGGACCAAGGGCGAGGACGTCACGAAGCCGCTGGTCGTGCGTCTGGACGGCAACAACGCGGAGCTGGGTCGCAAGATCCTGTCCGACGCCAACCACCCGCTCGTGCAGCGCGTGGACACCATGGACGGCGCGGCCGACAAGGCCGCCGAGCTCGCGGCTGCGAAGTAAGGGACAGGGATTCCGACACCATGGCTATTTTCCTGACCAAGGAAAGCAAGGTCATCGTCCAGGGGATGACCGGCGCCACCGGCATGAAGCACACCAAGCTCATGCTCGCTGACGGCACCAACATCGTCGGCGGTGTGAACCCGCGCAAGGCCGGCACGTCCGTCGACTTCGACGGCACGTCCGTACCGGTCTTCGGCTCCGTCGCCGAGGCCATCGAGAAGACCGGCGCCGACGTGTCCGTCGTCTTCGTGCCGCCGGCCTTCGCCAAGGCCGCCGTCATCGAGGCGATCGACGCCGAGATCGGTCTGGCCGTCGTGATCACCGAGGGCATCGCGGTGCACGACTCCGCCGCCTTCTGGGCGTACGCGGGCAGCAAGGGCAACAAGACCCGGATCGTCGGCCCGAACTGCCCCGGTCTGATCACCCCCGGCCAGTCCAACGCGGGCATCATCCCGGGCGACATCACCAAGCCCGGCCGGATCGGTCTCGTGTCCAAGTCCGGCACGCTGACCTACCAGATGATGTACGAGCTGCGTGACATCGGCTTCTCCTCGGCCGTCGGCATCGGTGGCGACCCGGTCATCGGTACGACCCACATCGACGCGCTCGCCGCGTTCGAGGCCGACCCCGAGACCGACCTGATCGTGATGATCGGCGAGATCGGCGGCGACGCCGAGGAGCGCGCTGCCGACTTCATCGCCAAGAACGTCTCCAAGCCGGTCGTCGGCTACGTCGCGGGCTTCACCGCGCCCGAGGGCAAGACCATGGGCCACGCCGGCGCCATCGTCTCCGGCTCTTCCGGCACCGCCCAGGCGAAGAAGGAGGCCCTGGAGGCCGCGGGCGTGAAGGTCGGCAAGACGCCGACCGAGACGGCCGGGCTCGCCCGCGCCATCCTCGCGGGCTGAGTATCCGCCTCCCGTAGGCCGTCCGCAGAGGTCCGTCTTCCGCGGGCCGTCGGCCGCCGGTCCGTACGGCACACGCGCGTGGGCCCGCACCCTCTCCCGGGTGCGGGCCCACGAGCGTTCCCGGCCGGCGGGTCAGAACGGCCGCGGTACGAGCCGGTGGGGGCCGGTCGCCGGTGCGCGGCGGAGCTTGTCGCGCAGCATCATGTCCTGCTTGCTCAGCCGGGGCGGACCGCCGGTCACCGGAACACCGCCGACCCGCTCGCCCGGCGACACCTTCGGCTGGTACTGCGTCGGCGCGGTGGCCAGGGTGAACCCCGTCGCCCCGACGATCAGCACGGTGAAGGCGATGGCCGCCCGCGTCCAGAACCGGGCCCGCCGCTCGCAGCCGGACCTCACGGCGGGCGCCTCCCCGATCGGGGGTGGCGTCGCCGCCCGGACGAGCGTGCCGAGCCGCTGCTGGAGCAGCCGCGTGTCGGTCAGTTCGGGCAACTGCACGGCGACGGCCTTGCGTGCGTTCAGCAGCCGGTTGGCGGTGGCCGGGGTGCTCGCCTCGGTCTCGGCGGCCGTCTCCGGCAGGTCGAGGCCGAGCCCGTCGTAGAGCAGCAGCGTGCGGCGGTACGACGCGGGAAGGCTCAACAGCGTCTCGCGCAGCGCCCGCTCATCGGGCTCTTCCTGTGCGCGCGCGACCGGATCGGGGCGCTCCCGAGGGCTGCGCAGCCGGTGCCAGGGCGACATCGCGTACTCGTACGCGGCGGCCCGCAGCCACCCCGCCGGGTCCCGGTCGACGGCGACCTCGGGCCAGCGCGCCCACGCGAGATGGAAGGCGCGCTCGACGGACCTCTGGGAGAGGACCCGCCGCCCGGTGAGCAGATACGCCTGGCGTACGAGGGCGGGCGCGGTGAACGCGTACAGGGCGTCGAAGGCCTCGTCGGGCGTCCGGGGCTCGATCCCGACGGCGGGCGGCTCGGGCCAGTCGGTGTTGCGCACGTCAGGGGCGGGCCGAACCGGGGCGGGCCGAACCGCTCCGGCCGTGCTCGCCGACGCCGCTCTCGCCGGTACGGGGTTCGCCGTCGCGGCGTTCGCCTTCGTCGTGTTCGCCTTCGCCCCGCGGCCGCGCCCGGCGGTGCCCGGGACGGGCGATGACGCGGAGCCCGCCGCGGACGCCGGGGCGGCTCTTGCCGTACCCGCGACGCGCGCCGTACCCGCGGCCCTCGCGGCGCCCGCGGCCCTCGCCGGGCCCGAGGCCCTCGCCGGTCCGGCGGCCCGCGCCGTACCCGCGGTTCCCCTGGACGGGGAGGGGCTCCTGCTCCGCGCCGCGGACCGCTGCGCGGCCGCCCTCGCGGCTTCCCGCCTGGCCCGTTCCTCCTGCTCCGCGTTCTCCCGGAGTTCCGCCGCGATCGACGCCAGCAGCCTCGCGTACAACTCCCCTTTGCGGCCGCGCGGAGCCGTGCGCCCGGTCTCCCAGGACCTGAGCGTCGACCGTGTGACGCCCACCGCGGCGGCGGCTTGTTTCTCGGTCATCGGCTTCGACTCGCGCAGTCTTCGCCGCTCCTCGGGGGCGGGCAGCGACGGGGCGCCGGCCCTGGTGCCTCGTGCGGTGCTCTGCGTGGTCTTCTGCGTCATGTGGGGCTCCCCGCAGCACGGTTCTGGGCAATAAAGCGCATAAGCGTATATTGAGCGACACGGCGACTATTCGCCTGTTGCGCGAATTAGATGCCCGTCATGGGCAGCATGACGTCGTGACCCAATTGACCGAACACAGTGCGCCGTTGTCCTCGGCCGCGGCCCTTGAGCGTGGTAGGGCCGCGACGCTCACCTCCGCCGTTCTCCGTGGAGCCTTCGCCGCGGGCCTGGGGCTCGGCGCGATCGCCGTGCTGGTGATGGCGATGTGGATCACCTCACCGTTCCCCGACAGCGGTGCGGGCGGTGCTCTGCGGATCGCGGCCGGGCTCTGGCTGCTGGGCCATGGCGTCGAGCTGGTGCGCCCGGACACCCTCTCCGGGACCCCCGCGCCCATCGGAGTCGTACCGCTGCTCCTAATGGGTCTGCCGGCCTGGCTGGCGTACCGCGCCGCGCGGGACGCCCTCGAACCCGACGAGGGACGGCCCCAGCTCACCGGCCTCGGCGCCGTCTGCACCGTGTCGGGGGGATATCTGCTGGTCGGCGCCTCTGCCGTGCTCTATGCCGGGGGCGGCGCGCTCACCGCGCATCCGCTGCGCGCGGCGCTCACGCTGCCCGTGCTGACGGTGCTGTCGGCGGCGGCCGGGGCATGGACGGCGCACGGATGCCCGCGCCTGCCCCTGCCGCAGCGGCTGCCAGGGGCGGTACGGAGAGCGCTCGCCCGCACGTTCTGGACGCCCGCCGGACGCCGGGGGGTGGCCGTCGCGGGGCGCTCGGGGGCGGCGGCCTGCCTGCTGCTGGTGGGCGGCGGCGCGCTCCTGGTCGGGGCGTCGCTCGTATGGCACGGAGACCCGGCACACACCTCGTTCGTCCAGCTCGCCGGGGACTGGTCGGGGCGGGTCGCCGTGCTGCTGCTGGGGCTGGCGCTGGTGCCGAACGCGGCGGTCTGGGGCGCCGCGTACGGCCTGGGGCCCGGCTTCGCGCTCGGTACGACAGCGACGGCGACGCCGCTCGGGGTCGTGGGCACCCCCGCGCTGCCCTCCTTCCCGCTGCTCGCCGCCGTGCCGGACGGTCTCGGCACGCCGCTGAACTGGGCCGCGGCCGGGGTCCCGGTCGTCGCGGGGCTGGCCGTCGCCTGGTTCACGGTACGGGTGGCCGCGCCCCCGTTCGCCCTGCGGGAAGAGGCGTGGAGCGCGCGGGGGACGGCGCTCACGGCGGCGCTGGGGGGCGTGGTGTGCGCGGGGCTGACGGCGGTGCTGGCGGGGCTCGCGGGCGGACCGCTGGGCAGCGGCAGGCTGGCGGCCTTCGGCCCCGTGTGGTGGCTGACGGGCGCCGCGGCGCTGGCATGGACGGTGGCGCTCGGCGTACCGGCGGCGCTGCTGCTGCGGCTCTGGCGGCTCCGGGAGCGGCGCCCGAAGGACCTGCCGGCGGCCGAACAGCCCCCCGCGACCGGGCCGGGAGCGGCGTCCGGTGCCGGGGGCGCGGAATCCGGTGCTCCGGGGGGCGCGTGGTGGCGGATGCCCTGGCGGCGACCGGCGGGACGGGGTGGTGCGGGCGCGGCGGCGCCGGGTCCGCGCGCCCCCTCGGAGGAGGAAGAGGCGATCGGCGGCCTGGACATCCTGGACGCGCTGGATGTGGCGGAGGCCGGCGCGGGCGCGGGGCCGGGCGGGAGCGCGGGAGCGGCCGCGGGCGGTACGACAGGTGCGGGCCGTACGAGTGGTGCGGGCGGTACAGGCGGTGCGAGTGGTGCGGGCGGTGCGAGTGGTGCGGGCCGTACGA
Source organism: Streptomyces sp. NPDC039430 (assembly GCF_055639435.1). Lineage (NCBI taxonomy): Bacteria > Bacillati > Actinomycetota > Actinomycetes > Kitasatosporales > Streptomycetaceae > Streptomyces > Streptomyces sp. NPDC039430. The sequence continues at coordinate 180,804 of NZ_JBVKAK010000002.1, forward strand.
GTGGTGCGGGCCGTACAGGCGGTGCGGGCAGTACGGGAGCCGGGGCGCGGGAAGCGATCGATCCCGCATTCGAGCCCTATGACTTCCTGCCGGCCGAGGCCTGGCACGAGCGCGGTGCGCGGGAAGCGCGGTGGGCGGCGTTCAAGGAGGCGTCGGGTGGGCTGATGGCCGACTTTCCGGCCACGCCGGGGCCGCTCGCGCCGGAGCCGCCCTCCCCCAGGAAGGGCGGCTCCGGCACGGACGAGGATCCGGGAGGCGTTACTCCTTGACGCCGAAGACCGGCACCAGCGAGTCGGGCAGCAGGTCGTTGCAGGAGAGCTGGCCCGTCGTCGTCAGAGCGTCGTTCACGCACGTGTAGTAGTCGCGGTAGACCAGCTGCACGGTGAAGGTCGTGGCCACGATCGCCAGCGCGATGACGGCCGTCACCAGTCCGCTCACCGCCGCGGAGGTCTGCGGCCTGCTCGACGCGGGGACGGGCGCTCCGGGCCGGCCCGGCTGCGGCTGGCCGGTCGCGGCTCCGCCCGCCCGCACCGCCGCCGGGGCCGAGCCGCCGGCCGCTGTGCCGTCGGTGTCCGGCGACGGCCTCTTGTTCTTGTTGCGCAGCGAGCTGATGCCCCAGTACAGCGCCAGCGCCCCGAGGAGCAGCGCGATCTCCGGGAAGTCGAAGAGCGCGAAGAAGAAGGCCCACATTCCGGCGAGCAGTGCGTAGCGGGCGCGGCGCTGGGCCGGGTCCGTCGGGTCCCAGCGCAGGCCGCCCCGGCCTCCGTCGGGTCCGTCCTTGCCGGAGCCCTGGCCGCTCTGTCCGTTCTGGCCCCCCGGACGGCTGCCGAAGCCGCCCTGGGAGCGTCCGGGCTGACGGCTGCTCCACTGGCTGCCCCAGCCGCCCCGCCCCGAGCCGGAGCCGTCGTTCGACGCGTCACCGCCGTGCTCGGGACGGCGGGGCTGCCACGGCTGGTCGGGCGCGTCCTCGGGCGGCGGCGCGAACGGATTGTCCTCGGCGGAGCCCGGCGAGGACGTGCCCGGCGAGGACGTGCCCGGCGAGGACGTGCCCGGCGTGGAAGTGCCCGAAGAGGACGAGTCCGGCGAACCGGCGCCCGAGGACCCCGGCCCCGCGGTCCCGGAGGGCCCTGGAGCCCCGGGAGTCTTGGAGGGTCCAGGGGCGTCCGTCCCGGAGTGCCCGGAGGTTCCGGGCGGCCCTGAGGGTCCGGAAGGCCCGGTGGAAGAGGACTGGCGTTCCCGCGGCAGCAGCACCGGCCCAGAAGGCTGCGGGAGGTGGAGTGCCGTGCGGCGGCGTCGGTCCGGCATCAGGTGAACGTCTTCCCCTCAGACCCAGTGCGCGGGGGTCTTGTCTCGTATGGCCCGTCCCGGAGACGAACCCTGTCCCCAGACGCTACCTCCCGGCCAAGCCCCCGTCCCGTGGGGGCCGCTCGGTGTGCCGGTATCGTTGCTGACGGTCGGCTTCTTCGTAGAGTTCCCCGTATCGGGGGACGTGATTCGTTTGTACGACCACACAAAACCGTACGACGACTCAAGCAGCCGTCCGCACAGGCTGTGCTCGCTCCAGAAAGGCGCCCCGCCGTGGCCTCCCCGCCCTCCTCCGCCCGCCCGGCCCGGCTCGTGGTCCTGGTCTCCGGATCCGGTACGAATCTGCAGGCCCTGCTCGACGCGATCGGTGACGACCCGGTGGCCTTCGGCGCGCGGGTCGTGGCCGTCGGCGCGGACCGCGGTTCCATCGCGGGTCTGGAGCGCGCCGAGCGCGCCGGGCTTCCCACGTTCGTGTGCCGGGTGAAGGACCATCCGAGCCGTGACGACTGGGACGCGGCGCTCGCCGAGGCGACCGCGGCGTACGAACCGGATCTGGTGATCTCGGCCGGCTTCATGAAGATCGTGGGGAAGGAGTTCCTCGCGCGCTTCGGCGGGCGGTTCGTCAACACCCATCCCGCGCTGCTCCCCAGCTTTCCCGGTGCCCACGGCGTGCGCGAGGCGCTCGCCTACGGAGCGAAGGTCACCGGCTGCACAGTCCACTTCGTCGACGACGGTGTCGACACCGGCCCGATCATCGCGCAGGGCGTGGTCGAGGTACGGGACGAGGACGATGAAGACGCTCTCCACGAGCGCATCAAGGAAGTCGAGCGACGCCTGCTCGTCGAGGTCGTGGGGCGTCTCGCCCGGCACGGCTATCGCATTGAGGGACGAAAGGTAACGATCCAGTGAGCGCCGAAGGTACGAAGCGCCCCATTCGCAGAGCGCTGGTCAGCGTCTACGACAAGACGGGTCTGGAAGAGCTGGCCCGCGGGCTGCACGAGGCGGGCGTCACCCTGGTCTCGACCGGTTCCACCGCCGCGAAGATCGCCGCCGCCGGGGTGCCGGTCACGAAGGTCGAGGAGCTGACCGGCTTCCCCGAGTGCCTGGACGGCCGGGTCAAGACGCTGCACCCGCGCGTCCACGCCGGCATCCTCGCCGACCTGCGGCTCGACTCGCACCGCGAGCAGCTCGCCGAGCTGGACATCGAGCCGTTCGACCTGGTCGTGGTGAACCTCTACCCGTTCCGCGAGACGGTCGCCTCCGGCGCCACCGCCGACGAGTGCGTGGAGCAGATCGACATCGGCGGGCCCTCGATGGTCCGCGCCGCGGCCAAGAACCACCCCTCGGTCGCGGTCGTCACCAGCCCGGAACGGTACGGGGACGTCCTCGGCGCCGTACGGGACGGCGGATTCGACCTGACGACCCGCAAGCGGCTCGCGGCGGAGGCGTTCCAGCACACGGCCGCGTACGACGTGGCCGTGGCCACCTGGTTCGTCGACGACTACGCGGCGGCGGACGCCGAGTCCGACAGCGGCTCGGCCGCGGGCCTCCCGGAGTTCCTGGGCGCCACGTACGCGCGCAAGAACGTGCTGCGCTACGGCGAGAACCCGCACCAGCCCGCCGCGCTCTACACCAGCGCCGAGGGCGGCCTCGCCGAGGCCGAGCAACTGCACGGCAAGGAGATGTCGTACAACAACTACACGGACACGGACGCCGCGCGCCGTGCCGCGTACGACCACGCCGAGCCCTGTGTCGCGATCATCAAGCACGCCAATCCGTGCGGCATCGCGATCGGTGACGATGTCGCCGAGGCGCACCGCAAGGCGCACGCCTGCGACCCGCTGTCCGCGTTCGGCGGGGTGATCGCCGTCAACCGGCCGGTCTCCGTGGCGCTGGCCGAGCAGGTCGCCGAGATCTTCACCGAGGTCATCGTGGCGCCCGGCTACGAGGACGGCGCGGTCGAGGTGCTGGCACGCAAGAAGAACATCCGCGTGCTGCGCTGCCCCGAGGCCCCGTCCGCGTCCGTCGAGGTCAAGCCGATCGACGGCGGTGCGCTGCTCCAGGTCACCGACCGGCTCCAGGCCGACGGCGACGACCCGGCGAACTGGACCCTCGCGACCGGCGAGGCGCTCTCCGAGGCCGGGCTGCGCGAACTGGCCTTCGCCTGGAAGGCGTCCCGGGCGGTCAAGTCCAACGCGATCCTGCTCGCCAAGGGCGGGGCGTCGGTGGGGGTCGGTATGGGCCAGGTCAACCGCGTCGACTCCGCGAAGCTCGCGGTGGAGCGGGCGGGCGAGGAGCGGGCGCGTGGTGCGTACGCCGCGTCCGACGCGTTCTTCCCGTTCCCCGACGGGCTGGAGATCCTGCTGAACGCGGGCGTCAAGGCGGTGGTGCAGCCGGGCGGTTCGGTCCGTGACGAGCTGGTCGTCGAGGCGGCGCGGAAGGCGGGCGCGACGATGTACTTCACGGGGACGCGCCACTTCTTCCACTGAGCCGTTTTGGCGGCGGACGGACGGGACGGCGGGCAGGCAGAGGCAGACAGGACAGCGAAAACGCAGGAAGGCCGTAAAACCCGCTGGGGGACGGGTATTACGGCCTTCATTCCTGCCCGGTGCCTCGACGCGTGCCCGGTGCGTCGCTCGACGCGCTGCCCGGTGCGCCGCGTGGCGTCAGTAGCGCGGGCGGTTGAACCACGCGGCGCCGTCGGACTTCCCGGCGAAGACGGCGATCAGGATGGCGAGCACGAGGTGCACGATCCCGAAGACCGTGAACGGGTAGACGGCGATCAGAGCGGTCACGATGCCGTACACGATGAGAGCGGTACGGAAGCCGCTCCCACCGGTCTTGACCTTGATGGCGAGGAAGGCCGACAGCACGAGCCACACCAGGGCCAGCGTGCCGAGGCCGTAGAGGAAGCCGCTCGAACCATCCACGAGGTCCTGGAACTGCGAGTCGTTCTGCAGCGTCGAGCTGTCCTTCGCCGCGTTGAGCGACGCGGCCGAACCGAAGAAGATGAACGTGCCGATCAGGCAGAGACCGGAGATCACCCACAGCATCACACGAGCCGCCTTGACACCGCCCGGCATCTCCAGCGGGCCGCCGGGACCGCCCGGGAAGCCGCCGCCGTACGGCTGGACCGGCGGCGCCTGCGGGTAGCCGTAGCCGGGCTGCTGCGGCTGGCCCTGCGGGTAGCCGTAGCCCGGCTGTCCCTGGGGCTGGCCGGATCCGGACTGGGGCTGCTGGCCGTACGGGTTGTTGGGGTCGCCGAAGCTCATGGCGGGGTTCCTCCGTTGGGTGTTGCGGGGACGGCGCGACCCACGTGGAGGAGGAACTTCTCAGAAGTGAGCGGTCTGCCCCCCGTCGACGGCCGCGTACTGCGCCCGCAATCGTGTTATCTACCTCTTATTTTGTCCAGTCGCCATGGGTGGGCGTTGTGCAAGCGCAACCTCTCCCGGCGCCCGCGACAGGGCGCGCGAACTCCCAGGTCGTCTCAGGATGGGAAGCGAATTGGAACCGGGGAGGGGTCATCCGCGAGGATGGGGGTATGAGCGCCCAGATTCTCGATGGCAAGGCCACCGCAGCCGCGATCAAGTCCGATCTGACCGCCCGCGTGGCGGCCCTCAAGGAGCGGGGAGTCACCCCCGGCCTCGGCACGCTGCTGGTCGGGGACGACCCCGGCAGCCGCTGGTACGTGAACGGCAAGCACCGCGACTGCGCCCAGGTCGGTATCGCCTCGCTCCAGCGCGAACTGCCCGACACCGCGTCCCAGGCGGAGATCGAGGCCGTGGTCGCGGAGCTGAACGCCAACCCCGAGTGCACCGGCTACATCGTGCAGCTGCCGCTGCCCAAGGGCATCGACACCAACCGGGTGCTCGAACTGATGGACCCGGTCAAGGACGCCGACGGGCTGCACCCCATGAGCCTCGGCCGGCTGGTGCTCAACGAGACGGGTCCGCTGCCCTGCACCCCGTACGGCATCATCCAGCTGCTGCGCCACCACGGCGTCGAGATCAAGGGCGCGCATGTCGTGGTCGTGGGCCGCGGGATCACCGTCGGGCGCTCCATCCCGCTGCTGCTGACCCGTAAGTCCGAGAACGCGACGGTCACGCAGTGCCACACCGGCACGCGCGATCTGTCGGCGCAGCTCAGGCAGGCCGACATCATCGTGGCCGCCGCCGGGGTGCCGCACATCATCAAGCCCGAGGACGTGAAGCCGGGCGCGGCCGTCCTCGACGTGGGGGTCAGCCGGGACGGTGACGGCAAGATCGTCGGCGATGTCCACCCGGACGTCGCGGAGGTGGCGGGCTGGATCTCGCCGAACCCGGGCGGCGTCGGTCCGATGACGCGGGCCCAGCTGCTCGTCAACGTGGTCGAGGCGGCCGAACGCGCCGTCGCGGACGCGGGCTGAACGCGAGCCGAACCGGAAAGGGGCGCCACTGATGGGTGCTGGTACGAGCGCGGGCGACGCGGCCCGGTCGCGGCGCGGGACACGGCAGGCGCCGGAGACCGAGGGACAGGCGGTCAGGGAGGCCGGGCCGGTGGTGGCCGCGGGCGCCCTCGGCGCGGACACCGTGACGAAGAGCACGGTGGCGGCTGAGGGTACGGGGGCCGCTGAGAGGACGGCGGGCACGGAGCGTACGGACGCCTCGGCCCCGGATGTGACCGATGCCCCCGACGTGACCGACGCCCCGGGCACGGCCGACGCCCCGGATGCGACTGATACCCCCGACGTGGCCGACGCCTCGGGCACGGCCGGCGCCGCGGACGTTTCGGACGGGACCGGGGCCTCCGAGCAGCGCGACCGGCGGTTCTCGCTCACCCAGGACACCGCACGGCCCGAGGGCGGCGGCCGGGCCGCGCCCTCGGACGCCCCGGCGCCCGCCCGGCAGTGGCCCCTGCTCAGCGTCCTCGGGACGACCGGTCTCGGACTGCTGATCGTCGGTACGCACCCCTTCGCGGAGGCGTTCCGGATCGGCACCATCCTGATCGGCGTGGCCCTGATCGGCGGCGCTGTGCTGCGCCGCGTGCTGCCCTCCGTGGGCATGCTGGCCGTACGGTCACGCTTCACCGACATGCTCACGTACGGCCTGCTGGGTCTCGCGATCGTGCTGCTCAGCCTGATGACACAGCCCAAGCCGTGGCTGGAGATCCCGTTCCTGGAGGACGTCGTCCACTCGACGGTCCCGTAGCGCGTGCCACGGTCCGTGGCGCCGGCCGGTGACGCCGGTCCGTGACGGCGGGCCGTCCTCTCCCCCGAGGAGGACGGACCGCCGTCCCAGTGCGCGCCCGTTCCGTGACCACATGAGGGCGGCGCGGGGTGGACCGCGCCGCCCGGTGTGCACCACAGACTGTTCCGCGTCACCTCGCACCGCCGCCAGGCAAGCCCGTCGAAGCGGGTATCTGTGGGACGCGGGCGATCCTGACCTGCGGGAACGCCGCACCTCGTGGGACGTTGTGGGACGCCGGGGGCCCGCTGTCGTGGCGTGGCGGCCTGGCCGGATGGCGGCGGCCCGGAGCCGCCCGCGGAACCGGGTGTTGCGAGGCCGTCGTTCGCGGGGAGTAAAGGGGACGTGGAACCCCGAAGGGGTCCGATCACGCATGAGGTGGACATGCCGCGTTGGAAATCGCTCCCGTCAGAACTGCCCGAGAAGGACCGTCAACTGATCGTTCAGTTGCGACGGTTGAAGGATCACTCCGGCCTCGGACTCGCCGCGCTCGCGGCGAAGACGGGGTACAGCCGCTCCTCCTGGGAGCGCTATCTCAACGGAAAACAGCCGGTGCCCCGGAAGGCCGTCGAGGAACTGGCCAAGGTCTGCGGAACGGATCCGACGAAGCTGCTCGTCCTGCACGAAGTGGCCGAGCGGCAACCGCCCGAGCCCGCCGCCGAGCCCGCCGCCGGCCCCGTCGCCGAGCCCGTCGCCGGGACGGGCGCGGTGGGTGGCGGTGAGGGTGAGGGCGCGGATGAGGAGACGGGTGAGGCGGCGAGTGAGGCGGCGGTCACGGACGAGCCGGCCGGAACCCGAACGTCCGGTGTCCCGGGGCCCGGTGCCCCGGAGCCCCGGGCGCGTTCGGCCGTCCGGCGGGTGCCGTTGCGGTACGCGGTCGCCGGTGCGGTCGCGGCCGCGGCTGCGGCCTTCACGGCGGGGCTGCTGGTGGCCGGCGGCGACGGGGGCGGGGGCGACGAGGCCGCGAAGCCGGTGACGTACGGTCCCGGCCGTACGTACGACTGCGACCACGAGGGACGTAAGGACGGCGCGGCCTACGCCGGGCACAGCACCACCGTCGAAGCGCTTGTCGGCATCAACGGCAGTGGACCCGACGTGGTCGAGGTGCAGTGTCATCTGCAGCGCCACGGCTTCGACCCGGGCGAGATCGACGGGCTCTACGGGCCGGGCGTGGAGTCCGCCGTAAAGGAATTCCAGAAGGCGCGGAAGCTGGTCAGCGACGGCATCGTGGGGCCTGACACCTGGGCGGAGTTACGCCGGTGAGCGGCGCGTTGGAGAACGCGGCGGAGAGGCCGGGGACGGAGAAGCGGACGGTGGGGAAGCCGGTGGCCGAGAAGCCGGTCGCCGAGAGGCCGGCGGCGGAGTGCGAGCGGCTCGCGGGTGAGTTGAGCGCGCTCCGGGCCCGTACGGGGCTGAGCCTGGTCGCGCTCGCCGGGCGTACGCCGTACAGCAAGTCGTCCTGGCAGCGCTATCTCAACGGTACGAAGCCCCTGCCGCGGCAGGCTGTGGTGGCCCTGTGCACGCTGGCGGGGGAGCCGCCGGGGCGGCTGCTCGCGCTCTGGGAGCTGGCGGACGTGGCGTGGAGCGGCAGGGCGGCCGCGGATACCGGTGCAGGAGCCAAAGCCGGGGGCGGGGCCGGAGTCGGGACCGTACGAGGGCCCTCCCCGCCGTCACCCGCGCCTCCGCGGACGGGACAAGGGGGGCCGGCGGGACCGGCGACGCCACCGGCATCACCGACGCCGCAGGCATCCCCGACGTCTCCGACGCCAGGAAAGGCGCCGCGTGGCAGACGCCGTACCGCGGTGCTCGCCGCTTCGGCCGTGACGGCCGTCGTCACCGTGGCGACGGTGCTCGGGGCCTGGCTGACGGGCGACGACGGAGCGCGGCGGGACGTCCCCGAGGACGTGGCGTGGAGCAAGGTCGGCCCGCTGCGGCCCGGCTGCACCGGCCCGGCGTGCGAAGGCGAGCATCCCGCGCCCATGGAGTGCGGCGTGGAAGGCGCGATGACCACGCTCGGCTCGCTGACCGCGACGGGCGGCCAGCGGCTGCAACTGCGGTACGGGGAAACGTGCCGCACGGTGTGGGTGCGGGCGACCGGGCTGCGGGTGGGGGACCGGGTCGTGCTGACCGTACCCGGCCGGCGGGAACAGCAGATCGCGGCGGTCGCCCGGCGGGACACAGGACGCTATCTCGTGACGCCGATGGTGCCCGCAGACGATCCGTCCGAGGCACGGGCCTGTCTCCTGCCCGAAGGCGGCGGTGAACAGGAGTGTCTGGGCCTGGCGCCGCGGGTTTCCGCGTCGTGAAAAGTCGCGAACAGTCGTGAACGGTCGTGACCGGTCGTGAACAGTCGTGAATACCGGCTGTCCGTATGAGATTCGCGTCATGGACCGGCCGAGATCCTTCAAGGGGCGCTTGGTGTCCATGGCGCGGAATTGGCCATTTTGCCAAGGCGTGATCGGCGGGCAACGGATGTGAGACTGTGCGGGGTTCGGTACAGGGGGCGCGCGACGGGGCGTGCGGACTGTCCCGAATACTCCTGTGCGCTGTCGACTGACGGGGAGGGCAGCGGGCGGCGTGGGGATGGCAGCGCGGAGCACATCCAGCACGTGCGGGGGACAAGGGGGAGGCACAGATGCCTCGTTGGAAGGCGCTGCCGGAGGGGCTCGATCCGGAGGTCAGCAAGTTCACGAGCCAGTTGCGCGGGCTGGTCGACCGCAGTGGTCTGAGCATCGCCGCCGTGTCCGACAGGACCGGCTACAGCAAGACGTCGTGGGAGCGCTATCTGAACGGGCGGCTGCTCGCGCCCAAGGGCGCGATCGTCGCGCTGGCCGAGGTGACCGGCACGCATCAGGGGCATCTGACCACGATGTGGGAGCTGGCGGAGCGCGCCTGGAGCCGGTCCGAGATGCGCCACGACATGACGATGGAGGCGATACGGATCTCCCAGGCGCGTTCGTCGCTCGGGGAGTTCAGCCAGAACCCGGTCGGCGGATCCGGCCGCTCCGGCCGCTCCGGCCGTTCCGGCGGGTCCGGGGCGTCCGGGGCGTCGGCTCGGTCGGGCGGATCCGCCGGACCCGGTGGCGTGGGGGGCCGGCCGGCGGGCGCGACCGTCGAGTTCGGTGGCACGCGCGGGCCCGGGGCACCCTCCGTACCGCAGCAGCGGGGTCCCGGCGGTCCTCCGCGACCGGGCGGCCCGTCGCCCGCCGGGCCGCCGTCGGCGGACCGGAAGCGCGGCCGGCGCAGGATGACGGTCTTCGTCGCGGGTGTCGTAGGCGCGGCGCTGGTGATAGCCGCCGCGGTGCTGCTGACCGATATCGGTGGTGACAGCGGTGAGCGGACCGTCGCCGAGTCCCCGTCGCCCTCGCCGTCGCAGTCCAGCAGCGCACCCGTACTGCCGCCCGGGGTGAAGTGCGGTGGCGACGCCTGCACCGGGAAGGATCCCGAAGAGATGGGCTGCGGCGGCGAGTTCGTCGAGACCGTCGCTAGCGCGACCGTCGGTACGGCCCTGATCGAGGTCCGCTACAGCAAGAGGTGCTCGGCGGCCTGGGCGCGGATCACCCAGGCGGCCGTGGGCGACGAGGTGCGGATCACGACGGGCGGGGAGACGAGCGGCCAGACCGGCGAGGTCGACACAACCGCGAACGCCTACACCCCGATGGTCGCCTCACCGGACTCCGCGGGCGCCAAGGCGTGTGCGAGGCTCGCCTCGGGGGAGACGGGCTGCACCCCGGTACGGTGACCCCGGTTCGGTGACCGGGGCCGGACCCGTCCGCCCCGGACCGCCCGCCCTGGCCCGTCCGCCCTGGCCCCTCCACTCCGGATCGCCCGCCCTGGCCCCTCCACTCCGGCGGCGCTCCCTCGTACGTCTCCCACCACGCCGCAGCGCTGCCGCAGCGGCCGCGGCGCCATCACCGCGCCGCCGCGCCACGCCGTCCCGCCCCCTGTCGTGAGCCGCGCCACAAGGGTGCGTGGGTGTGGGGTCTCCTGGGTCGGATAGCCTGACCGCTGGATATCTCTTCACGTCAAGATTCAGTTCAGCGATGGGGAGATGTCCCGCACCAGGGGCAGGGACCCCCACCGCCAGCTGTCTTACGGAGATCGCCATGACCCGCACTCCCGTGAATGTCACCGTCACCGGCGCGGCCGGCCAGATCGGCTACGCGCTGCTCTTCCGCATCGCCTCCGGTCATCTGCTCGGCTCGGACGTGCCGGTCAAGCTGCGTCTCCTTGAGATCCCGCAGGGCCTCAAGGCCGCCGAGGGCACCGCGATGGAGCTCGATGACTGCGCCTTCCCGCTGCTCAGCGGCATCGAGATCACGGACGACCCGAACGTCGCCTTCGACGGTGCCAACGTGGCGCTGCTGGTCGGTGCCCGCCCCCGCACCAAGGGCATGGAGCGCGGCGACCTGCTCGCCGCCAACGGCGGCATCTTCAAGCCGCAGGGCAAGGCCATCAACGACCACGCCGCTGACGACATCAAGGTCCTCGTCGTCGGCAACCCGGCCAACACCAACGCGCTGATCGCACGCGCCGCCGCGCCCGACGTACCGGCCGAGCGCTTCACCGCGATGACCCGCCTCGACCACAACCGCGCCATCTCGCAGCTCGCCGCGAAGACCGGTGCCGCCGTCTCCGACATCAAGCGGCTGACGATCTGGGGCAACCACTCCGCCACGCAGTACCCGGACATCTTCCACGCGGAGATCGCCGGCAAGAACGCCGCGGAGACCGTCAACGACGAGACGTGGCTGGCCGACACCTTCATCCCGACCGTCGCCAAGCGCGGCGCGGCGATCATCGAGGCCCGTGGCGCCTCCTCGGCCGCCTCCGCCGCCAACGCCGCCATCGACCACATCCACACCTGGGTCAACGGCACGGCCGCGGGCGACTGGACCTCCATGGGTATCCCGTCGGACGGCTCCTACGGTGTCGAGGAGGGGCTCATCTCCTCCTTCCCCGTCACCACCAAGAACGGTGCGTACGAGATCGTCCAGGGCCTGGAGATCAACGACTTCTCGCGGACCCGGATCGACGCCTCGGTGCGGGAGCTGGCCGAGGAGCGCGACGCGGTGCGCGAGCTGGGTCTGATCTGATCCCACTCGCCCTCCGATCCCCCGGAAGGCCCTGGACCGCGTACCCCGCGGTCCAGGGCCTTTCGCGATTCCTGGACCCCGCAGCTCCCGCAGTTCCTCGGCTCCGCAAGGTCTCAACTTCTCAGCCCACGCGCACGAGTTATTGCGTACCTCCACTCGAATGTAGTACTTCTTATACATGAGCGAGCAGGTCCACAACAGGCTGGCAGTCGTCAGGGCCGAACGGAAGGTGTCCCGGCAGCAGTTGGCCGAGGCAGTCGGGGCCCACTATCAGACCGTGGGCTATATCGAACGGGGCCAGTACAACCCCAGCCTCGACCTGGCGCTGAGGATCGCGGAGTTCTTCGGCCTCCCCGTGGAGGCGCTGTTCTCCCTCGAACCCTTCAGCCCGCTCACGGACGAGGTCTACGGGAGGAAGCAGCGATGACCACAGGACTGACGAAGTACGACCGGCGGATGTACACGGTGATGAACAGGCGCGAGGGGCGGCCGTTCTACGCGACGGCCGCCCGGCGGCGCGCCATCGTCTGCGCGCATATCGCTCTGACCGTGGCGGGTGTCGCGGGCTGGACCCTCATGGTCTTCGCCGACCGGATGTGGTCCATCTTCGTCCTCCTCGGGGCGCTGCTGCCGTGGTGCGTCGCGACCGGCTTGATCAATGGCGCCACGCGCGGACTGCTGGAGCTGCGCGGCCGTGCGCTGGACGAGCGTCAGCTCAGGGAGCGCGACACCGTCCTCGCGCGCGCCCACCGGCTGACCTCGCTCCTGCTGCTGGCCGCCGCCGTCGGCATCGGCTTCCTCGGCTGGCTCGGGGAGGTACGGGTCGAGGCGCTGGTCACCCCCGTACTGATCGCGGTCCTGGTCCCGCACTGGCTGATGCCCCTGTGGGTGGCCGGGCTGACCGTACGGGACGAGCCCGACGAGGAGTGACCGGCGGATCACCGGTCCGACACGGGGGTGCGGACCGGTGGACATGCCCCGGCCGGGTGACCCGAAGCACTTTCGGTCACCCGGCACGCATGCTTTCCGCGCCTCGGGGCAGGCGCCCGGATCGCCAGTTCTCGCTGGTGGTGAACGCTCCGGGAATGGAAGGCGATACGCGACGTGTCGGCACAACAGACGATTCATGTGGACGGGAAGTGGCGTGAAGCCGCCTCCGGCGCCACACGAGACATCCTCGACCCCGCCGACGCGACGGTCCTCGCCGTCGTGTCCGAGGGCGGCGCGCAGGATGCCGACGCCGCGATCGCCGCCGCGCGTACGGCCTTCGACGAGGGCCCCTGGCCCCGTACCCCGGTCGCCGAGCGGGCCAGGCTGCTGCGCACGACCGCCGAGCTGCTGATCCGCAACCGCGAGAAGATAGCGCTGCTGGAGAGCAGGGACTCCGGCAAGACGCTGGAGGAGGGGCGCGTCGACGTCGACTGCGTCGCCGACGCCTTCCGCTACTTCGCGGATCTCGTGATGAACGAGAGCGGCGGCCGGGTCGTCGACGCCGGCTCGGACACCGTCCACAGCGTGGTCGTCCACGAGCCCGTCGGCGTCTGCGCGCTGATCACCCCCTGGAACTACCCGCTGCTGCAAGCGAGTTGGAAGATCGCCCCGGCCCTCGCCGCGGGCAACACCTTTGTCGTCAAACCGAGCGAGCTGACCCCGCTCAGCACGGTCGACCTCATCGACCTGCTCGCCGAGGCGGGCCTGCCGCCCGGCGTCGCCAATCTGGTGACCGGCGCGGGCGATCCGGTGGGCGCCCGGCTGTCCGAACACCCGGACGTGGACCTCGTCTCGTTCACCGGCGGGCTCAGCAGCGGTACGCAGGTCATGCGCGCCGCCGCGCCCGGCGTGAAGAAGGTCGCCCTCGAACTCGGCGGCAAGAACCCGAACGTCGTCTTCGCGGATGCCTGCGCCACCGACGAGGGCTTCGACACCGCCGTCGACCAGGCGCTGAACGCCGCGTTCATCCACAGCGGCCAGGTCTGCTCCGCCGGTGCGCGGCTGATCATCGAGGAGTCCGTACGCGAGCGCTTCGTCGGCGAACTCGCCCGCCGCGCCGCGCGGATCCGCCTCGGACGCGGTACGGAGCAGGGCGTGGAGTGCGGACCGCTCGTCTCCGCGCGGCAGTTGGCGAAGACGGAGGAGTATGTCGCCTCCGCGCTGGCCGAGGGCGCCGTGCTGCGCTCGGGCGGCAAGCGGCCCGAGCCGTCGGACGTCCGGCCCGCCGAGGGCTACTTCTACGAGCCGACCGTGCTCGACCAGTGCCACCGGGAGATGCGGGTCGTACGGGAAGAGGTCTTCGGGCCCGTGCTGACGGTGGAGACCTTCCGTACGGAGGACGAGGCCGTGGCCCTCGCCAACGACACCGAGTACGGACTCGCGGGCGGCGTGTGGAGCGCGGACCCGGGGCGCGCGCGGCGCGTGGCGGGACGGCTGCGGCACGGCACCGTCTGGATCAACGACTTCCACCCGTATCTGCCGCAGGCGGAGTGGGGCGGCTTCGGCAAGTCGGGCATCGGACGGGAGCTGGGGCCGGCGGGACTCGCCGAATACCGCGAGGCCAAGCACATCTACCAGAACCTCGCGCCGCGCCCGGTCCGCTGGTTCGCGGGCTGACAGCCGGACAGCCAGCGGGCTGACAACCGGACAGCCCGGCCGTCTCGCACCCCGCACCCCGCACCCCGGCCCCGCCACCCCGCACCCGCACCCCCCACCACCGCAAGCAGAGGAGCAGAGCCAGCCATGGGATCTACGGTCGCCCCTGACCCGAAGCCCGAGTCCGCGCACGACGACGTGTACGACTACGTCGTCGTCGGTGGCGGCACCGCCGGATCGGTGATCGCCTCCCGCCTCACCGAGGACCCGGACATCACCGTCGCCGTCATCGAGGGCGGCCCCTCCGATGTCGACCGCCAGGACGTGCTGACGCTGCGGCGCTGGATGGGACTGCTGGGCGGTGAGCTGGACTACGACTACCCGACGACCGAACAGCCGCGCGGCAACTCGCACATCCGGCACAGCAGGGCCCGGGTGCTGGGCGGCTGCTCCTCGCACAACACGCTCATCGCCTTCAAGCCGCTGCCGTCCGACTGGGACGAGTGGGCGGCGGCCGGGGCCGAGGGCTGGGACGCCGCCGCGATGGACCCGTACTTCGGCCGGCTGCGGAACAACATCGTGCCGGTGGACGAGCGGGACCGTAATCCCATCGCCCGTGACTTCGTGGACGCGGCGCGCGGGGCGCTGGACGTTCCACGCGTCGAGGGCTTCAACAAGAAGCCCTTCCACGAAGGCGCCGGCTTCTTCGACCTCGCGTACCACCCGGAGAACAACAAGCGGTCGTCCGCGTCCGTCGCGTATCTGCACCCCTTCCTCGACCGGCCGAATCTCCGTCTGCTGCTGGAGACCTGGGCGTTCCGGCTGGAGCTGGCGGGCACGCGCGCGCGGGGTGTGCGCGTACGGGCGGCGGACGGCGAGGAGCGGCTGATCGAGGCCCGGCGTGAGGTCCTCGTCTGCGCGGGGGCCGTGGACACCCCTCGGCTGCTGCTGCACTCCGGCATCGGGCCGCGCGCCGACCTGGAGAAGCTCGGGATCCCCGTCGTCCACGATCTGCCGGGCGTCGGGGAGAACCTGCTCGACCACCCCGAGTCGGTGATCGTCTGGGAGACGGACGGGCCGATCCCGGAGAACTCGGCGATGGACTCCGACGCGGGGCTGTTCGTCCGGCGCGATCCGGCGGCCGAGGGGCCGGACCTGATGTTCCACTTCTCCCAGATCCCGTTCACGGACAATCCGGAGCGGCTCGGGTACGAGCGCCCCGCGCACGGCGTGTCGATGACCCCGAACATCCCCAAGCCGCGCAGCCGCGGCCGGCTCTACCTCACGAGCGCGGATCCGGAGGCCAAACCGGCCCTGGACTTCCGCTACTTCACCGACGAGGACGACTACGACGGCCGGACCCTCGTCGACGGCATCAGGATCGCGCGCCGGGTCGCCGCCACCGAGCCGCTGGCGGGCTGGCTGAAGCGGGAGGTCTGTCCGGGGCCCGAGGTCACCTCCGACGAGGAGCTGAGCGAGTACGCCCGTAGGTGCGCGCACACGGTGTACCACCCGGCGGGCACCTGCCGGATGGGCGCCGTCGGTGATGAACAGGCAGTGGTGGCACCCGACTTGAGAATCCGGGGGCTGGAGGCCATCCGTATCGCCGACGCGTCCGTCTTCCCGACGATGCCGGCGGTGAATCCCATGATCGGGGTCCTGATGGTCGGCGAGAAGTGCGCCCAGTTGCTGACCGAGAGCCGCGACGAGGCTCATGACGACCAGAAGGGCCCGAAGCGATGAGCGACGCGGAACCGATGAGCGACGCGAAACCTATGAGCGACGCGGAACCGATGAGCGATGCGGCGACAGCGGCGGAGACGGCACACTGGGACGACCCGGCGGGCAAGGACCTCACCCCGCCCGGCACGGAGAACGAGGTGTCGGAACGGCCGCCGGTCTTCGCCGTACGCGGCCTCTGGAAGGTCTTCGGACCCAAGGCCGAGCGGGTACCCGGCGACCCGGAACTCGCCGCGCTCACCGCCGCCGAGCTGCGCGAACGTACCGGCTGCACCGCCGCCGTACGCGACGTCTCCTTCGACGTCCGCAAGGGCGAGGTGTTCGTCGTCATGGGGCTGTCGGGCTCCGGCAAGTCCACGCTCGTCCGCTGTCTGACGCGGCTCATCGAGCCGACGGCCGGGGCGGTCGCCATCGACGGCGAGGACGTGCTGTCGATGGACAGGGGCCGGCTGCGCGAACTGCGCCGCCACCGCGCCGCGATGGTCTTCCAGCACTTCGGGCTGCTGCCGCACCGCTCGGTCCTCGACAACGTCGCCTACGGCCTGGAGATCCAGGGCATGGGCCGGGCCCAGCGTCGCGAGAAGGCCGCCGAGGTCATCGGCAAGGTCGGCCTCGACGGGATGGAGGACCGCCGTCCCGGCCAGCTCTCCGGCGGTCAGCAGCAGCGCGTCGGGCTGGCACGCGCGCTCGCCGTGGACCCCCAAGTGCTGCTGTTCGACGAGCCGTTCAGCGCGCTGGACCCGCTGATCCGCCGCGATATGCAGGAGGAGGTCATCCGGCTGCACCACGAGGAGCACCGCACGATGGTCTTCATCACGCACGATCTGACCGAGGCGCTGCGTCTCGGCGACCGGATCGCGCTGATGCGTGACGGCCGTGTCGTACAGCTGGGCACGCCGGAGGAGATCGTGGGGCGGCCGGCCGACGCGTACGTACGGGACTTCGTCCGCGACGTACCGCGCGAGCAGGTCATCACCGTCGGGGCCGCCATGCGTCGCCCGCTGGCGGGCGACGCCGAATCCGGGCCCGCGCTGGCGCCGACCGCGACCGTCTCCGAGGCGATCGAGGCCGTGGCGCGCTCCGGGGACGCGGCGGCGCGCGTGGTCGACGGGGGCAGGCTGCTCGGTGTCGTCGACCGCGAGCGCCTGCTGAACGTGGTGGCGGGTACGACGGAAATGGCGGGCGGGGCCGGGCCTTCGGGGCCGGAGGCGCCAGGGGAGCGGCCCGGATCTCCCGGAGCCGCCGGATCACCCGGATCCCCCGGATCCCCCGGATCCCCCGGATCCCCCGGATCACCTGGATCTCCCGGAGCGAGGGCGGAGGCCGGGAAGGCGGCGCTCCGATGACCACCGCGACCACCGCGACCACCGCGCCCGTCGAGCGCGGGGGCCCGTCCGCCGTGCTCTCCTCACCCCTCGGCAGCGCGCTCGTCAGACTGCTGCCGCTCGCCGTGTTCGCGGCGGTCCTCGTACCCCTGGCCCTCACCCGCTGGCCGGGCACCGCCTGGCCCGCCGCGCTGACCGTGGATCTGTCCGCGCCGCTCGGCAGTGCCAGCGACTGGATCATCGACAACCGCGACAGCCACCCGCTCTTCCTCTACTTCTTCGGGCACATCAGCAACGCGGTCGTGCTCGCCGTGCGCGGCGTGTACCTGCTGCTGCTCGCGGCCGGCTGGGCCGGGGTCACCGCGGCGGCCGGGCTGATCGCCTGGCGGGTCGCGGGCGTACGACTCGCCCTCACCGCCGCCGTGTCGTTCGCCGTCTGCGGCGTGCTCGGTATGTGGGTCCCCACCATGCAGACACTTGCTCTCATGGTGGTCGCCGTCACCGCGTCCGTGGTGCTGGGCGGCCTGCTCGGCCTCGCCGCCGGGCTCTCCGACCGGCTGTACCGGGCGCTGCGCCCGCTGCTCGACACCATGCAGGTCCTGCCCGCCTTCGCGTATCTGCTGCCCGTGGTGCTGGTCTTCGGCATCGGCGTCCCGGCGGCGGTCCTCGCCACCGTCGTCTACGCGGCTCCGCCGATGGCCAGGCTGACCGCGCTCGGGCTGCGCGAGGCGGACCGCGGGGTGATGGAGGCCGTCTCCTCGCTCGGCGCGACGGCCCGGCAGCGGCTGCTGACCGCACGGCTGCCGCTCGCCCGTAAGCAACTGCTGCTCGGCCTCAACCAGACCATCATGATGGCGCTCTCGATGGCCGTGATCGCGTCCGTGATCGGCGCCGGGGGACTCGGCGACCGGGTGTACCAGGCGCTGGCCTCGGTCGATGTGGGCGCGGCGCTGGCGGCGGGGCTGCCGATCGTGCTGCTTGCGGTGGTCCTGGACCGTACGACGGCGGCGGCCGGTTCCGGTACTTCCGCCTCCGGCACGGGCGGTTCCGGTACGACCGGTTCCGGTACGGGGGCCGGTTCGAGCGCCGGTCCCGGTGCGGGAGGCCGCGGCATGCGCGGCAGGCTCGGCTGGGCCGTCGCGGCCCTGGCGACCGTCCTCGTGGCGATCGCGGGACGTCTCACGGACCGGCTCGACTGGCCCGGGACCTGGACCGTCAACATCGCCGAGCCCGTCAACCGGGCCGTCGACTGGATGACCGCCCATCTCTACTCCGGCGTCCCCGTCATCGGCGGCACCGCCGACTGGGCCGCCCGCTTCACCACCTGGGTGCTCGACCCGCTGCGCGGCGGCCTCCAGGCCCTGCCCTGGTGGGCGGTGCTGCTGGTCGTCGCCGCGCTCGCGCTGCTGATCGGCACCTGGCAGACCGCGCTGACCGCCGTGCTCGCCATGGCCGCGATCGGTGTCCTCGGGGTGTGGAAGCCGTCGCTGGACACGCTCTCGCAGGTGCTGGCGGCCGTCGCCGTCACGCTCGTCATCGGTTTCGCCGCGGGCGTCACGGCCGCCCGCAGCTCACGGGTGGAAGCGCTGCTCAGGCCCGTACTGGACGTCTTCCAGACCCTGCCGCAGTTCGTCTATCTGATCCCGGTGGTCGCGCTGTTCGGCGTCGGGCGCGCGCCCGCGGTCGCCGCCGCCGTCGTGTACGCGCTGCCGGCGGTCGTCCGTATCACCACCCAGGGCCTGCGCCAGGTCGACCCCGCCGCCATGGAGTCGGCGCGCTCGCTCGGCGCGACCGGCGGCCAGCAACTGCGCCAGGTCCAACTGCCGCTCGCGGGGCCCGCGCTGCGCCTCGCGCTCAACCAGGGCGTCGTCCTGGTGCTCGCCGTCGTCATCATCGGCGGTCTGGTGGGCGGCGGGGCGCTCGGGTACGACGTCGTGTTCGGGCTCGCGCAGGGCGACTTGGCGACCGGGCTGGTCGCGGGCGCGGCCATCGTCTGTCTCGGCCTGATGCTCGACCGGGTGACCCAGCCCACGGAGCGCCGTGCGCAGCGCGGTGCGCAACGCAGTACGCACCGCCGTACCGGCCGGACCAGGAAGGCGGCCTGACATGGCTCGTACCCGTACACACGCCGCTCTGGCTCTCGCCTCGGCGGGCGCCCTGCTCGCCGTCACCGGCTGCGGCGCGGCCGACATGACCAAGCAGGCGTCCCCGTACGCCAACGCGCAGGGCGCGAAGACCGTCACCCTCTCCGTGCAGTCCTGGGTCGGCGCCCAGGCCAATGTGGCCGTGGCGTCGTATCTGCTCGAACACGAGCTGGGCTACCGCGTGGACACCGTCCAGATCGACGAGGTCCCCGCCTGGGACGCCCTCAGTCAGGGCCGGGTCGACGCCATCCTGGAGGACTGGGGCCACCCGGATCAGGAAGCGCGGTACGTCGACGAGAAGAAGACGATCGCACCGGGCGGCGGCCTCGGGGTCACCGGCCACATCGGCTGGTTCGTACCGACGTACTTCGCCGAGCGCCACCCGGACGTCACGGACTGGCGCAACCTCAACAAGTACGCCTCCCAGCTCCGCACCGCCGAGAGCGGCGGCAAGGGACAACTGCTCGACGGCTCACCGTCGTACGTCACCAACGACAAGGCGCTGGTGAACAACCTGGATCTCGACTACCAGGTCGTCTTCGCGGGCTCGGAGGCGGCGCAGATCACCCAGATCAAGCAGTTCGCCAAGGAGAAGAAGCCCTTCCTCACCTACTGGTACAAGCCGCAGTGGCTTTTCCAGAAGGTGCCGATGACGGAGGTGAAGCTCCCGGCGTACAAGGAGGGCTGCGACGCCGACCCCGAGAAGGTCGCCTGCGCCTACCCGCACACCCCGCTCCAGAAGTTCCTCAACGCGGACTTCGCGGAGAAGGGCGGGAGCGCGGCACGGTTCCTGGAGAACTTCACCTGGACGACCGAGCAGCAGAACGAGGTCGCCCTGATGATCGCGGAACAGAAACTCTCCCCGGAGGAAGCGGCCGCGAAGTGGGTCAAAACGAACGGTCCGACCTGGAAGAAGTGGCTCACGAAGAAGTAGACGACGGCGGCCCGGCGACGGACAGGCCCGTCGCCGGGCGCGTCCGCCCCGGTTCGGCAGGGCGGGCTGTAGCGGTCGGGCACCGAGGCTCAGTCCGGTGTCCTCAGCCGGCCGGGTGCGGGAGGTGGTCCGCGATCTCCCTGAGCGCCGTCATCGCGCGTCGTTGCAGGAGCGGGCCGAAGGTGACGCGGGTCGCGCCCAGGGTGCCCAGCTCGGCCGGGGGCGGGCCCGTCGGGAGAGCGATCGTGTTGAGCGGGCCCTCGATGCCCGTCCGCAGCGCGGGCAGCGCCTCGGGTGGCGCGGCGATCGGGTAGACGCAGTCCGCGCCCGCCGCCACATAGAGCCGGGCCCGCGCCACCGCCTCCGCCGGGTCGTCGACGCCCCGGATGAACGTGTCGACGCGCGCGTTGATGAAGAGGGCGTCGCCCGCCGCGGCCCGTACCTCCGCCAGCCAGTCCGCGTGCCGGTGCGGGTCCTTGAGGGCGCCGTCGGAGGAGTCCTCCAGATTGCAGCCGACCGCGCCCGCGTCCAGCAGGCGCCCGGTCAGCTCGCGGGGGGAGAGGCCGTAGCCGTCCTCCACGTCCGCCGATACCGGTACGGAGACGGCGCGGGCGATGCGCGCGATCGCGGCGAACATCTCGTCGGGAGGGGTCGCGCCGTCCTCGTAACCGAGCGACGCCGCGACCCCCGCGCTCGGCGTGGCGAGGGCGGGAAAGCCCGCGTCGGCGAAGACGCGGGCGCTGGCCGCGTCCCACGGGCCCGGCAGGACCAGCGGGTCGGCGGCGGCGCGGCCGTGGTGCAGGGCGCGGAAGGCCAGGGCCGTCATCAGTGCTTGAACTGGCCGGGCGTGTAGTGGCCCGGGGCCATCCGGGTGGTCACCCCGAACCGGTTCCAGGCGTTGATCACCGTGATCGCGGAGATCAGATGGGCCAGCTCGGTCTCGTCGAAGTGGGCCGCGGCCCGCTCGTACACCTCGTCCGGCACGAAACCGTCGGTCAGCACGGTGACCGCCTCGGTCAGCTCGATCGCCGCGATCTCCTTCGGCGTGTAGAAGTGCCGCGACTCCTCCCAGGCGCTGAGCTGGATGATCCGCTCCACCGACTCGCCCGCCGCCAGCGCGTCCTTCGAGTGCATGTCGAGGCAGAACGCGCAGTGGTTGAGCTGGGAGGCACGGATCTTGACCAGTTCGAGCAGGGTCGGATCCACGCCCCGCCGGGCCGCCGCGTCCAGCCGGACCATGGCCTTGTAGACCTCGGGGGCGAGCTTGGCCATGTCCAGGCGGGGGCTGTGCTCCGGGGCGTATCCCTTGGTCCCCTCGGCTCCCTCGGAGGCGTTCGCCGTGTCTGTCGTCGCCGTGTCTGCCGTCGTCTCTGTCGTCGTCTCTGTCGTCGTCTCTGTCGTCGTCATGTGTACGACGCTACGCGCCCAGTGGCACAGCAGTATGGTCCATTTCCATGACGGATTCCTGGGCCAATACGCGGATCGCCGGTGTCGATCTGCATCTGGAGCTGCGCGGGTCAGGACCCGGCTCAGGACCGCGCTCAGGACCCGGCTCAGGACCGGGCTCAGGACTGCGTTCCGGGCTCATGGACGCCCTGCGCGACGCCGTCCGTACGGGCCGCCTCACGCCCGGCACCCGCCTGCCGTCCTCCCGCTCGCTCGCCGCCGATCTGGGCATCGCACGCAACACCGTCGCCGACGCGTACGCCGAGCTGGTCGCCGAGGGCTGGCTCACCGCGCGGCAGGGCTCGGGGACCCAGGTGGCCAGGCGCGCCGCGCCCCGCAGACCCGCGCCCGCCGCGCCCAGAACGCGGCCGGTACGCCGCGGGCCCGCGTACAACCTGATGCCGGGCACCCCCGACCTCGCC
Source organism: Streptomyces sp. NPDC039430 (assembly GCF_055639435.1). Lineage (NCBI taxonomy): Bacteria > Bacillati > Actinomycetota > Actinomycetes > Kitasatosporales > Streptomycetaceae > Streptomyces > Streptomyces sp. NPDC039430. The sequence continues at coordinate 203,024 of NZ_JBVKAK010000002.1, forward strand.
GCGTTCCCCCGGGCGCAGTGGCTCACGGCCGCCCGCCGCGCGCTGACGGCCGCGCCGCACGAAGCGTTCGGGTACGGCGACCCGCGGGGCCGGACCGAGCTGCGTACCGTACTCGCCGACTACCTGGCGCGGGCGCGCGGTGTGTACGCCGACCCCGGGCGGATCGTGGTGTGCGCGGGCTTCGTCCACGGGCTGACGCTCCTCGGGACGGTCCTGGCCGCGCGCCGGGTGCGGGCGGTGGCCACCGAGTCGTACGGCCTCGACGTACACCGGGACCTGCTGACCCGAGCCGGGCTGCGGACCCCCGCGCTCGCCCTGGACGCGCTCGGCACGCGCACCGAGGACCTGGCCGACCCGCCGGACCCGGCGGCCGCCCGTGGCGTGGGCGCGGTGCTGCTGACGCCCGCGCACCAGTTCCCGACGGGCGTGGCGCTCCACCCCGACCGGCGCGCGGCGGCCGTGGACTGGGCGCGCCGTACGGGCGGGCTGATCCTGGAGGACGACTACGACGGGGAGTTCCGGTTCGACCGACAGCCCGTCGGCGCGCTCCAAGGGCTCGACCCCGAGCGGGTCGTGTACTTCGGCACGGCGAGCAAGTCCCTGGCGCCGGGGCTGCGGCTCGGCTGGCTGGTACTGCCCGACGAGCTGGTCGGCGAGGTGGTGGCGGCGAAGGGCGAGGCGGAGTGGGCGTCGAGCGCGCTGGACCAGCTCACGCTCGCGGAGTTCCTCGCCTCGGGCGCGTACGACCGTCATGTCCGGTCCATGCGGCTGCGCTACCGGCGCCGCCGCGACCAGCTCGTGGCGGCGCTGGCGGAGCGGGCGCCCGGCATCAGCGTGACCGGGATCGCGGCCGGCCTGCACGCCGTCCTCGAACTGCCCCCCGGCACCGAGCGCTCGGTGGTCGAGGCCGCGGCCTGGCAGGGGCTCGCGGTGGAGGGCCTGTCCCGCTTCTCCCACCCCTCGGCGCCGCCGGGACGCGACGCCCTGGTGGTCGGCTACGCCACCCCGCCGGACAGCGCGTGGACGGGCGCTCTGGACGCGCTGTGCCGGGTGCTGCCGTAAGCCGGACCGGTCGGACACCGGAGACGGTACCTCCGGCCGGGCGAAGAAGCTGGGCAGCGCCCTCAATCCGTTCGACCGCACCCTCAACCCGTTCGACCGAAGGAGACCGAAGGCCGATGCATACCGCCACCGCCCCGATCACGCTGGAGTTCTGGAAGGAGGGCCGCACGCACGAGCGGCGCGCCGGCTACCGGGGCGCCTCGCCGGAGTTCGGCGAGATCGTGCTGACCTGCCCGCTGCCCAGGAAGACGACCCCGGGCAGCGTGGTCTCCGAGGTGCGCGGCACGCTCATCCTCACCGCGACGTTCGAGACCAGCGGCATCCACACCGAGGCGGCGGACCTGCCGACGCTCAACCGGTCCACCCTCAGGGTCGGCGACGCGACGGTGTATCCGCGGCGCGACCGGTTCGGGCTGACGCACAAGGCCCGCGCCCTGCACTTCCGATACGGCGGCGACCACTACCGGCTGTGGGCGGTCAACCGGAAGCAGTACGTCCTGCGCCGGGAAGCCGACAACGAGGACCCGGGCGTCTCCCTCACGGCCAAGCAGTCCGGCATCGGCGCGGGCAAGAAGCTGGTGGTGCGGGTGGCGGGCCGGGCCGTCGCCGCGGACATCGCGATCGTCGCGCTCTTCGCCGGCGTGGACCGGGCCCCGCTGACCAGGGGCGGGGCGATACGGTCCGCCTTCGCGCGGTCCACCCGGCTCTTCGCGGAGAGCCAGGCCTGACGGCCGGGACGGCGCGGCCGTCCGCGGCTTCGGCGTCCGGAACCGCCACCCGCCGGGCTGCCCGCGGAGGGCGGGATCCGGCGCGCCGCGGGACGGTAGCGGCCCCGGCGGAAGCCGTAAAGACGGCGCGGGCGCCTTTACGACAGGGCGGTGGGGCCACCTATGGTGTTCACAACAACGGGGGAAGGGGCGGGCACATGGCCGCTACGCGTCAACGGAGGCTGAGGTCGAGCACGGTCGTGCTCGGAAGCATGGGGGTCCTCGCCGTCACGATCACGTCCTGCGGTTCGGACCCGGACAAACGGTGCGCCGACCGGACGACCCGGCAGACCCTGCCCAGCTCGGAGTGCAAGAGCGGCGGCAGCGGCTCGTACTACTACGGCGGTTCGAGCAGCAAGGGCAAGGTCGACGGCGGCAGTTTCGACAAGTCGGCGGTCGACAGGGGCGGGTTCGGCTGCTCCTCCTCCGGCTCCGGAGGCGGCTGAGCGATGGCCAGGCCGGCAGGTGACCGGCGGCTGATCCGCTGATGAAACGTCACGCCATAGAGCCCCGCCCCGACTGGCAGCGGATCGTCGAGGAACAGGGCGTCATCTATCCGCTCACCCGCTACCCGGACGACTCGCTGCGGCCGTACTGGGACGAGAGCGCCTACTACTCCTTCACGCTGCCCGAGGTGGAGGCCCTCGAAGAGGTCGTCGAAGAGCTGCACGCGCTGTGTCTGGGCGCCGCCGCGCACATCGTCGAGCACGACCGCTTCGCCGACCTCGGCATCACCGACCCCCGGCTCGCCGCCCTGATCGCCGAGTCCTGGCGGCGCCGCGCCGAACTGCCGTCCGTCTACGGGCGGTTCGACCTGCATTACGACGGCACGGGTCCGGCCAAGATGCTGGAGTACAACGCCGACACCCCCACCTCACTGGTCGAGGCCGCGAGCGCCCAGTGGTTCTGGATGGAGGACCGGTTCCCCCACGCCGACCAGTGGAACTCCCTGCACGAACGCCTGGTCGCCGCCTGGAAACGGCAGTCCGGACTCCTCCCGCCCGGCCCGGTGCACTTCGCGCACTCCGACGGCGACGAACTGGGCGAGGACCTGATGACGGTCGCGTATCTGCGCGAGACCGCCCAGCAGGCGGGCCTGGACACGGAGGCGCTCTCCGTCGAACAGATCGGCTGGGACCGGCTGTCGGGCCGCTTCGTCGACGACCGGCTGCGCTTCATCCGCAGCTGCTTCAAGCTCTACCCCTGGGAGTGGCTGACCACCGACCGCTTCGGCCCATACGTCCAGGACACCCTGGACAACGGCGGCGGTACGGGCACCACCTGCTGGATCGAACCCGCCTGGAAGATGCTCCTCTCCAACAAGGCGCTCCTGGCGATGCTCTGGGAACTCCACCCCGGCCACCCCAACCTGCTGCCCTCCCACCTCGACGGCCCCCGCGAACTGGCCGCGTCCCGCGGCTATGTGGCCAAGCCGCTCCTCGGCCGGGAAGGCGCCGGAGTCACCGTCCACGAACCGGGTGCGCCCCCGGTGCTACGGGACGAGCCGTGCTGCTACCAGGAGTTGGCGCCGCTGCCCGACTTCGACGGCAACCGCGTGGTGCTCGGCGCGTGGGTCGTCGAGGACGAGGCGGCGGGCCTCGGCATCCGCGAGTCCGCGGGGCTGATCACCGACGAGTACGCCCGCTTCCTGCCGCATGTGATCCTCTAGGGCCTGTAGGCCCCGTACGGCGCAGTACGGCCCGGGTCCGCCCGGGTAGGTCCGCCCGGTTACGCCCGGGTCCGCCCGGAAAACGCCCCCGAGCGGACACCGGGCACCCGCCTACTCCGCCAGCACCGCCCTGAGCTGGTCCAGGCCCCAGTCCAGGTCCTCCTTGCTGATCACCAGCGGCGGGGCGATCCGGATCGTGGAGCCGTGCGTGTCCTTCACCAGCACGCCACGGTCCATCAGCCGCTCCGAGATCTCCCGGCCCGTTCCGTGGGACGGCACGATGTCCAGCCCCGCCCACAGGCCCCGGCCCCGTACCGTCTCCACGGCGCCGCCGCCCGCCAGCACGCCCAGTTCGTGGTGGAGATGGTCGCCCAGCTCCGTCGCGCGCTGCTGGAACTCGCCCGTCCGCAGCATCGCGATGACCTCCAGCGCCACCGCGCAGGCGAGCGGATTGCCGCCGAAGGTCGAGCCGTGCTCTCCGGGGCGGTACACGCCGAGGATCCGGGCCGAGGACACCACCGCCGACACCGGCACCACCCCGCCGCCCAGCGCCTTGCCCAGGACATACATGTCGGGCACCACGCCCTCGTGCTCACAGGCGAACGTCTTCCCCGTCCGGCCCAGGCCCGACTGGATCTCGTCCGCGATGAACAGCACGTTCCGCTGCCGGGTCAGCTCCCGGACCCCGGCGAGATAGCCCGCCGGCGGCATCAGCACCCCGGCCTCGCCCTGGATCGGCTCCAGGAGCACGGCCACGGTGTTCTCGGTCATCGCCGCTTCCATCGCGGTGAGGTCCCCGAACGGAACGATCTCGAAGCCGGGCGTGTACGGGCCGAAGTCCGCCCGCGCCTCCGCGTCCGTCGAGAAGCTGACGATCGTGGTCGTACGGCCATGGAAGTTGTTGGCCGCGACGATGATCTTCGCCATGCCGTCCGGCACGCCCTTGACCTGGTAGCCCCACTTCCTGGCGGTCTTCACGGCGGTCTCCACCGCCTCCGCGCCGGTGTTCATGGGCAGCACCATCTCCATGCCGCACAGCTCGGCCAGCCGCGTACAGAAGTCGGCGAACCGGTCGTGGTGGAACGCCCTGGAGGTGAGCGTCACCCGCTCCAGCTGCGCCTTCGCGGCGTCGATGAGCCTCCTGTTGGCATGGCCGAAGTTGAGCGCCGAGTACCCGGCGAGCATGTCGAGGTAGCGCCGCCCCTCGACATCGGTCATCCACGCGCCGTCCGCGGAGGCGACCACGATGGGCAGCGGGTGGTAGTTGTGCGCGCTGTGCGCCTCCGCCGAGGCGATGGCACTCTCCGTTGTCGACACGGGTTTCTCCGATCGGTCAGGACCAGCTGTGCGGTACCAGCTGTGCGGGCAGTGCGGGCAGTGCGGGCAGTGCGGGACAAGCTGTGCGGTACGGGCGGGGCGCGGCCCCACTTTCTATCGTCGCTCGCCGCGAGGACGAGGAAACCTTGCCCGGCCGTGTCTCCGTCCCGTCCCCGCTCCGTATCCGCTCCGTATCCGTTCCGGCTCGGCCCCCGTCTCCGTTCCCGACCTGTCGGTCATACCTGAGAGAATGGTGAGCATGGCCTCTGATCGTCCCCGCGCGCTCTCCGGAATCCAGCCCACCGCAGGCTCGTTCCACCTCGGGAACTACCTCGGTGCGGTGCGTCAGTACGTCGCGCTGCAAGAAACCCACGACGCCTTCTACATGGTCGTCGACCTGCACGCGATCACCGTTCCGCAGGACCCCGCCGAGCTGCGCGCCAATACCCGTCTCGCCGCGGCCCAGCTGCTCGCCGCCGGGCTCGACCCGCAGCGCTGCACGCTCTTCGTCCAGAGTCATGTGCCCGAGCACGCCCAGCTCGCCTGGGTCATGAACTGCATCACCGGCTTCGGCGAGGCCTCCCGGATGACGCAGTTCAAGGACAAGTCCGCGAAGCAGGGCGCGGACCGCGCCACGGTCGGGCTCTTCACGTACCCGATCCTCCAGGTCGCCGACATCCTGCTGTACCAGGCGAACGCCGTCCCGGTCGGTGAGGACCAGCGGCAGCACGTCGAGCTGACCCGCGATCTCGCCGAGCGCTTCAACAGCCGCTTCGGACAGACGTTCACGGTCCCGGCGCCGCACATCGTCAAGGAGGTCGCGAAGATCTACGACCTCCAGGACCCGGCGATCAAGATGAGCAAGTCGGCGTCCACGCCCAAGGGCCTGATCAATCTGCTCGACGAGCCGAAGGCCACCGCGAAGAAGATCAAGAGCGCGGTCACCGACACCGGCACGGAGATCCGGTTCGACACGGAGGCCAAGCCGGGGGTGAGCAATCTGCTCACGATCTACTCCACGCTCACGGGCTCCACCGTCGCGGAGCTGGAGGACAAATACACTGGTAAGGGCTACGGTGCGCTGAAGACGGACCTGGCGGACGCGATGGTCGAGTTCGTCACCCCGTTCAGGTCACGCACCCAGGCGTATCTGGACGATCCGGAGACGCTGGACTCGATCCTGGCCGAGGGCGCGGAGAAGGCCCGCGCGGTCGCGGCCGAGACGCTGGCGCAGACCTACGACAGAGTCGGCTTCCTCCCCGCCAAGCACTGACGGCGCGGGCCACGCACTGACGGAGTACGGGCCACGCACCGACGGAGTACTGGCGCGGTACGGAGGAGTACCGGCGGCGCACCGGCGCGGAAGTGCCGCCGGGCGCCGTCGCGGAGCGAAGACACCGGAGGTCAGTGGGGTGCACCGGTACGGAAGACCACCGCGCCGGACGGCCCCGGCCACCGCTGGCGGGCCGGGCGGTGCGACCGTCACACTGGCGGGCGGCGGCGAAGACACAGACCATCGACACATGGACCACGGGACTGAGGAGATCGATGTGGGGACCGTAACGCTCGGCGTTTCGATCGCGGTCCCGGAGCCGTACGGCAGCCTGATCCAGGACCGGCGTGCGGGCTTCGGTGACCCCGCCGCACACGGCATTCCCACGCATGTCACGCTGCTGCCGCCCACCGAGGTCGACGCGTCGGCGCTGCCCGCGATCGAGGCGCATCTCGCCGCGGTCGCGTCGGCCGGCAGGCCGTTCCCGATGCGGCTGTCCGGCACCGGTACGTTCCGCCCGCTCTCGCCCGTGGTCTTCATCCAGGTGGTCGAGGGCGCGGCGGCCTGCACCTGGCTGCAGAAGCGGGTCAGGGACTCGTCGGGACCGCTCGTACGCGAGCTCCAGTTCCCGTACCACCCCCATGTGACGGTGGCGCACGGCATCGCCGAGGAGGCGATGGACCGCGCCTACGAGGAACTGTCCGAGTACGGCGCGGCCTGGAGCTGCACCTCGTTCGCGCTGTACGAGCAGGGCGCGGACGCCGTATGGCGCAAGCTGCAGGAGTACGCCTTCGGCGGTGGCGGAGAGATCTCGGGGGTGCCCTCGCAGAGCACCCCCGTCGACGCACCCCCGTCGAGCGGCCCGCCTCCCTGCGCGGAGTCACGGCTCCTGCGCTGAGCCCCGCCCTCCTGTTTCCGGTCCCGCTCCGGGGCGCCGGAACCCCGGAACCCCGGAACCCCGACTCAGCCCGGCAGCCTGCGGAACAGCGGGCGCGGCAGATGGCGCACCGCCGCCATCACCACCCGTAGCGCCCCCGGCACCCATACGGTCTCCGAGCGCCGCCGCAGCCCCAGCTCGATGGCCGCCGCCACCGCCTCCGGTGTGGTGGCCAGCCCCGTCTCCGGCCGGCCGGTCGCCGCTCTCGACCGTACGAACCCGGGCCGTACGACCATGACCTGCACCCCCGTGCCGTACATGGCGTCCCCGAGCCCCTGCGCGAACGCGTCCAGGCCCGCCTTGCTCGACCCGTAGATGAAGTCCGCGCGGCGGGCACGCTCACCGGCCACCGACGACAGCACCACCAGCGAACCGTGCCCCTGCGTCTGCAACGCGCCCGCGCACACCAGGCCCGCCGAGACCGCGCCGGTGTAATTGGTCTGCGCCACCCGGACCGCCGCGAGCGGCTCCGCCTCGTCGTTCGCCTGGTCGCCGAGGACCCCGAAGGCGAGCAGCACCATATCGATGTCGCCCTCCGCGAAGACCTTGCCGAGCGTCTCCTCGTGTGAGCCGGGATCCAGGGCGTCGAAGGCGACGGTACGGACGTCCGCGCCCAGGGCGCGCAGCCGGGCGGCGGCGGTGTCCAGGGCGGCGGAGGGGCGGCCGGCCAGCCAGACCGTACGGGTCCGGCGGGCGATCAGCCGGCGCGCGGTGGCGAGCCCGATCTCCGACGTACCGCCGAGGATGAGCAGGGACTGCGGGGTGCCGAAGGCGTCCTTCATCGTGAATCGCTCCTCAGGGGGCAGCAGGGAAGTGGGGACGTGGGGACGTGGGGGGAGGAGAAGGCCCGGGAGGGCCAGGCGGGACTTTCGCAACACGCCCTAGAGCGACAGCCGGCGTGACAGGTCCGAGGTGAAGACCGCGCGCGGATCCAGTTCCGCGCGCAGCGCGCGGAACTCCTCCAGCCGTGGATACATCGCGGCCAGCAGGTCCGGCCGCAGCCGGGCGTCCTTCGCGAGACAGACCCGGCCCCCGGCCGCCGCGACGTCCTGGTCCAGCTCGTCCAGGAACGGGCCGAGACCGGTCAGCCCCGCGGGCAGGTCCAGGGCCAGCGCCCACCCGGCCATCGGGAAGGACAACCACCCCGGATCCGCCTCTCCGAAACGTCTGAGCTCGGCGAGGAACGACGGACAGCCCCGGCGCGCCATCCGCTCCACGATCCGCCGCAGGGCCTCCTCCTGCCCGTCTCCGACGACGAACTGGTACCGGACGAAGCCGTCGCGCCCGTAGATCCGGTTCCAGTGCGGCACGCGGTCCAGCGGATGGAAGAACGCCGCGAGCCGCCGCAGCTCCCCGGTCCTGCGCGGCGGCGCCGCGCGGTATCCGAGGGCGCTGACGAGCCCGGCCGCGGTCCGTCCGAGGAGCCCCGGCGGTACGAGCGCGGGCGCGGCGGTGAGGTTCCCCGGCCGGAAGGGGAGCGGACGCAGCGCCAGTGGGTGCCGCCGGGCGCGCGCGGGGAGGGCGTCCAGCGGCGCGTGCTCCCCGCGGATCAGCACCGCGCGCCCCAGAGCCGCCCCCCGGGCCAGCAGATCGATCCGGGCGACCGCGTACCGGTGGCGGGGGCGGGAAGTGGCCAGCCGGGCGAGCAGATCGTCCAGGTCCCCGGCCCGTTCGGTGTCGACGGACATCAGGGAGGTCGCCACGCGGTGCAGCCGTACGGTCGCCGAGAGGATCACGCCCGTCAGGCCGAGCCCGCCCGTCGTCGCGTCGAAGAGCGGCGTGCCGCGGTGGACCGTACGTACCTCACCGTCGGCGGTCAGCAGCTCCACCGACAGCACATGGCGGGCGAAGGAACCGGCCCCGGGGTGGTTCATGCCGTGGATGTCGGCGCCGATCGCCCCGCCGACCGTCACATAGCGCGTCCCGGGCATCACCGGCACGAACCACCCCAGCGGCAGCAGCACTTCGAGCAGCCGGTGCAGACTCACGCCCGCGCCGCACACGACGACGCCCGTGTCCGCGTCGATGGCGTGGATCCGGTCGAGCGCGGTCGTGTCGAGGATCGCGCCGCCCGCGTTCCGGGCCGCGTCGCCGTGGGCCCGGCCGAGGCCGCGGGCGATGGCACCACGGCTTCCGGTCGCGCGTACGGCGGCGACCGCTTCCTCGTACGAACGGGGGCGGACCAGCAGGGCGGTCGTCGGGGCGGTACGGCCCCAGCCGGTGAGGGAGACGAACGGGTCGGCGCCGTCGTCCACGAAGGCGGTGTCAAGGGCGGTAGGGGTGTCGGTGTCGAGGGCGGTGTCGGCAGACATGGTGGTGACCGTATCGCCCCATACCGCGTTCTTTGTGGCCTTTGTCGTGCCGCTCGCGCTTGTTTTCCGATCAGCGGGTACACGTCGTTCATGGACTGGCTGAAGAAACTGCCCCTTGTCGGCCCGTTCGTGGCCAGGCTGACGCTGACGCACGCCTGGCGTTCGTACGAGACGCTCGACCGCGTCCACTGGACCAGGCTCGCCGCCGCCATCACCTTCATCAGCTTCATCGCGCTCTTCCCGCTGATCACCGTCGGCGCCGCGATCGGCGCCGCGCTCCTCAGCCAGAGCCGGCTCGACCAGGTGCAGGACACCATCGCCAAGCAGGTCCCCGGCATCTCCCAGCAGCTGGACATCAACGGCCTGGTGGCCAACGCGGGCACGGTCGGGGTGGTGGCCGGCGCGCTGCTGCTCCTCACCGGGATCGGCTGGGTCGGCTCGATGCGGGAGTGCCTGCGCGCCGTCTGGGAACTGGACGACGCGGAAGAGGGCAATCCGTTCCTGCTCAAGGGCAAGGACGCGGTGGCGCTCCTCGGCCTGGGAGCGGTCGGGCTGGCCTCACTGGGCGCCTCGGGCTTCGGCTCCACCGCCGTCGGCTGGTCCGCCGAGCGGCTGGGCATCCCCGAGAACGGCGCGGGCGGCGTCCTGCTCCAGACCGCCGCCCTCGTCGTGGCGGTCCTCGCCGACTTCCTGCTGCTGCTGTACGTACTGACGCTGCTGCCCCGCGTCCACCCGCCGCGCCGCCGGCTCGTCGTCGCCGCGCTCATCGGCGCCATCGGCTTCGAACTGCTCAAGCTGCTGCTCGGCGGCTATGTGAAGGGCGTGGCGGCGAAGAGCATGTACGGCGCGTTCGGGGTGCCGGTGGCGCTGCTGCTGTGGATCAACTTCACGGCGAAGCTCCTGCTGTTCTGCGCCGCCTGGACGGCGACCCCCAGCAAGAGCGACCTGGCGGACGAGGGAGACACCGGACAGGACGCGGGGCCGGACGCCGGGCCGAGGACCGGACAGGAGATCGAGCAGGACACCGGGCCGGAGACCGAGCGGCGGCGGGGCGACGGCAACCGCGCCGGCGGGGCTACCCGCGCGGACGGCGGCGGACCAGGTCGGGCAGCGGCCAGCGCCGGTTGACCAGGAACACCGCGCCTCCCAGCAGGACCAGCACCCCGCCCGCGACCGCGAGAGCCGTGCCGACACCGCCGGTGCCCTCGCCGTTCGCGGCCGCGAGCTTGGCGGGCTCGGTGGCCTTACCGGCCCCGGCCGAGTCCGCTCCCACGGCGGTGGGGTTCGGCGAGGCCTTCGTACGGGCGGACTTGGGCGGCACCAGCTCACCGACCGGCTTCACCTTCCCGGCCGCCGAGAAGCCCCAGTCCAGCAGCCGCGCCGTCTCCTGGTAGACCGCCTGGCCCTCCGTGGAGGACGGGTTCATGACGGTCACCAGCAGCACCCGGCCGTCGCGCTCCGCGACCCCGGTGAAGGTCGCGCCCGCGTGGGTGGTGTTGCCGTTCTTCACCCCGGCGATGCCCTTGTACGTGGTGACGCCGGGGGCGCCGGTCAGCAGCCGGTTGGTGTTCTGGATCTCGAACGAGTCGCGCTTCGGGTCCCCGTTCTTGTCCTTCTCGACCTTCTCGCCCTCCTTCGGCTTCTGCACGTCGCCGGGGAACTTGGCCGACGCCGTCGAGCAGTACTCCCGGAAGTCCTTCTTCTGGAGTCCGGAGCGGGCGATCAGCGTGAGGTCGTACGCGCTGGAGACCTGGTTCTTCTCGTCGTAACCGTCGGGCGTCACGACATGCGTGTCCAGGGCCTGGAGCTCTTCGGCGTGCTTCTGCATGTCCTTGACGGTCTTGGGGATCCCGCCGTTCATCTTGGAGAGCACGTGGACGGCGTCGTTGCCGGAGCGCAGGAAGACCCCCAGCCACAGATCGTGCACGGAGTAGGTGAGGTTCTCCTTGACGCCGACCAGGCTGCTGCCCGCGCCCACCTCCGCGAGATCGGTGGGCCCCACCTTGTACACCTCGTTCTTGGACAGCTTGGGCAGCACCGTGTCCGCGAAGAGCATCTTGAGGGTGGACGCCGGCGGGAGCCGCCAGTGGGCGTTGTGCGAGGCCAGCACCGCGCCGGACTCGGCGTCCGCGACGATCCAGGACCGGCCGCTCAACTGCTTGGGCAGGACCGGCGCGCCCGCGCCGAGGTTCACCTGCGTACCCGCCCGGCCGAGCTTCGCCCCGCCGACCGTGGACATGGAGACGGGCGGCTTCGGCCCGTTGGTGTCGGGCCCGTCGATCTTGCCGTCGGCCGACGCGGGCACGGCAATCATCACGGGAAGCACTGCGGCGGCGGCGACCGTCAACGCGGTCTTTTTCAGAGCGGACACGATCGAAAACGTACATGGCGTGGACACCGACGCCGACCCGGGTGGGCTGATCGGCCCCGTTCCCGGCGCGTACAGCCCCACTGGCTCTACCGCGTGCGGCCGTACCGCCCGCGGCCGTACCGCCCGCCGATCCGGCCGCCCGCTCTCCGGACCCGGCTGCCGTCGACCGGACGGCGCCGGTGATACTGAACCCATGAAGCTCAACCGCCCCGTGTCCTGGTTCCTGCTCGCGTTCGGGGTGTGGAGCTGGTTCATCTGGATCACTTTCGTCAAGAACCTGTGGCAGGACGGCAGCGGACTCGCGTTTGACGACGCCGGTGACCCGACGGGGTACTTCTGGGTGCACCTGACGCTCGCCATCGTGTCCTTTCTTCTGGGGACGGCTGTCGGTGTCATCGGGTTCCGAAGTGTGCGGGCGCTCCGGCGCGAACAGCGCGTACAGCGCGAAGAGCGCGAAGAGCGCGAGCAGCAGCAGCCGACGCCGTGAGCGTCTTGAGCGCCGTGTGCGCAGGTAACGCAGGTAACGCAGGTAACGCAGGTACCGCCGTGAACAACTGGGACAAGGGATAAGGGGCCTGTTCGTGGTCGTCGTGACCGTTCTGGGGGCGCTCGCCGCCATATCGCTGGTGGCTGGGGCGCACTGGTACCTCTGGCGGCGCCTGGTGCGCGACACGACCAGCCCCGGCGGCTTCGCCCGCAGGCTGGGTACCGTCGCCGTGGTCGTGCTGCCGTTACTGTCGGTCGGCGCCGTGGTCTCGGGGCGCTCGGGGATGCCCTTCTGGGCGCAGCAGACGCTGGCCTGGCCGGGCTTTCTGTGGCTGGCGGCGCTGCTCTACCTGCTGCTGGCGCTGCTGGTGGGCGAGGCCGTACGCCCGCTGCTGAGGCGGCTGCTGGAGCGCCGGGACGCGTCGGGCGACGCGGACGCGTCGGCCGGGGCTGACGTCACGGCGGGGGCTGACGTTACGGCCGGGGCTGAGGTTACGGCCGGGGCTGAGGTCCCGGCGGACGCCGTCGCGCGTACGCCGGTGGGTGCGGGTCCTGGCACAGGGCCGGGCGCGGGTCCTGATACCCGTCCTGGCACGGGCATATCCGACGGACGTCCGGACGCGGCGGAAGTGTCCGCCCCGGCCGTCTCACCCTCCTCTGCTCCCGCTGCCTCCCCTGCCGTCGCTTCCGTTCCCACGCCCTCCCGCCGCCTGTTCGTCTCGCGCGTCGTCGGCGGCGCGGCCGCCACCGCCGCGCTCGCCACCGTCGGCTACGGCACGTACGGCGTCCTGCGCGGCCCCCGCGTCAAGCGCGTCACCGTCCCGCTCGCCAAGCTGGCGCGCGGCGCCCATGGCTTCCGTATCGCCGTCGTCAGCGACATCCACCTCGGACCGATCCTGGGCCGCGCCCACACCCAGCGCATCGTGGACACCATCAACTCCACCCAGCCCGATCTGATCGCCGTCGTCGGCGACCTGGTGGACGGCAGCGTCAAGGACCTGGGTCCCGCGGCCGAGCCCCTCGCCGGTCTCAAGGCCCGGCACGGCTCGTTCTTCGTGACCGGCAACCACGAGTACTTCTCGGGCGCCGACGCCTGGGTCGACCATATCCGTGAACTGGGCCTGCGGCCCCTGGAGAACGAACGCGTGGAGATCCCCGGCTTCGACCTCGCCGGGGTCAACGACGTCGCGGGCGAGAGCGAGGGCGCGGGCCCCGACTTCGCGAAGGCGCTCGACGACCGCGACCGGACCAGGGCATCCGTACTCCTCGCCCACCAGCCCGTCGTCATCGACGACGCCGTGCGCTACGGCGTCGACCTCCAGCTCTCCGGACACACCCACGGCGGTCAGCTGTGGCCGGGCAATCTCCTCGCGGGCCTGGCCAACCCGACCGTGGCCGGTCTGGAGCGGTACGGCGACACCCAGCTGTACGTATCGCGCGGCGCGGGTGCCTGGGGCCCGCCGGTCCGGGTCGGCGCCCCCTCCGACATCACGCTCGTGGAACTGGCCTCGCGGCAGGCGTAGACCCCGTTGGCGGATCCTCACCAGGACCGTCACCGGGACCCCTGCCGGTACCTTCGCGGAGACCTTCGCGGAGACCTTCGCCGGGCCGGGCCGGGCCCAGGCCCCGCCCGGCGGGGTTAACACGACCGTTTCCTGTGTGGCCGGGCATTCCTCTTCCGCCCATGAACCCCTTGTGGTTGGGTGAGCGCCATCACGGTCAGGGGTGGGCGTGATAGAGGGGCACAGCACATGCGGCCGATCCGTCTGCGGATACTCATCACTTCTCTTGTGCTGGTGGTCGCGGGGGTGGGGGGCTGGCAGCTGCTCCCGTCCCGCGACGCCAACCAGAAGGCGATCACTGTCGGTACGACCGACGTGGTCACCTCGCTCGATCCGGCCGGCGCGTACGACGCCGGATCCTGGGCGCTGTTCGGGAACATCTACCAGTCATTGCTGACGTTCAAACCCAGTTCGGTGACGCCGGTTCCGGACGCCGCCCGCACCTGCGGTTTCATCGGCAGCGAACTGCGCACCTACCGCTGCGAGTTGCGGGACGACCTCCATTTCGCCAACGGGAACAGGATCACGGCGGAAGACGTCAAGTACTCCTTCGACCGCGTGCTCGCCATCAAGGCGGACGTCGGCCCGCAGTCCCTCTTCGCCACGCTCAAGTCGGTCGAGGCGGACGGTCTGACCGTCACCTTCCGGCTCGGCTCGCGCGACGCGACCTTCCCGCTGAAGGTCGCCACCGGGGCCGGTTCGATCGTCGACCACACCCGCTACCCGGCGAACGGGCTGCGCACGGGCCCGGAGACCGACGGATCGGGGCCGTACGTCCTCAAGACGTACACCCCCGGCTCCATGGCGCGCCTGGAGCCCAATCCGCGGTACCGGGGCGCGATCGGCGAGGTCGGCGGGCCCGTGGACGTCACCTACTTCAAGACGTCCGCCGACCTGGCCGCCGCCTGGAAGGCCCGTACGGTCGATGTCACCCACCGCCAGCTGCCGCCGTCGCTGATCGCCGGGCTGGACGCGAGCAAGGACGACATCCGGATGAACGAGGCCGACAGCGCCGAGATCCGCAATCTCGTCTTCAACGTGCGCGAGGGATCGGCGATGGCCGACAAGGCGGTACGCCAGGCGGTCGCCGCGATCGTCGACCGGTCCAAGATCGCCTTCAATGTCTATGCCTCGACGGTCGATCCGCTCTACTCGCCCATCCCGCAGGGCATCACCTCGCACACCACACCGTTCTTCGACACCTATCCCGAGCCGGATCCGGAGCGGGCCGGGGAACTGCTGGCGGACGCGGGCGTGGAGACCCCGGTGACCTTCACGCTCGCGCACGCGGAGGGCGGTTCGGCCGCGCCGGAGGCGGCGGAGCTGCGCAAACAGCTGGAGGCCACCGGGCTGTTCAAGGTGAAGATCGTCGAGCGGGAGTGGACGGCGTTCCAGAAGGGCTACGGCGGCGGTCAGTTCGACGCGTACACCGTCGGCTGGCTCCCGGACTTCCCGGACCCGGACAACTTCGTCCAGCCCCTGGTCGGCCGGGACTCCACGCTGCACACGGGGTACGCGAGCGACCGCGTCGACCGGCTGATCGAGTCCACCCAGCAGTACAGCGAACGCGCCCGCGCCGCGCAGGACTTCAGGTCCATCCAGAAGGTGGTGGCCGAGGACGTGCCGCTGCTGCCGCTGTGGCAGAAGAAGGACTACGTGCTGAGCAGCGACGATGTCACGGGAGCGCAGTATCTGTCGGACGGGACCGGGATCTGGCGGCTGTGGCAGCTGGGCCGGCTCTGACGGCGGGGCGTGTGGGCGGACGGCGGGCTGGACGGGCCGGGCGGTCAGGGCCGGGGCTGTCCGGGGCGGGGCGGTCAGGCGCGGGGTTGTGCGGGGCGGGGGGTCAGTGCCGGGCGGTCAGGGGCGGGGCTGTGCGGGGCGGGGCGGTCCGGGGCGGTGGCGGGCGCGCTCAGGGGGCGCGGTTCCGTCCGGACAGGACTTAGCTTTCGCCGCCGGGCTTCCGGGAGGCGCGGGTCGCGGCCATCTCAGCCATCCCCGGCAGGAAGTCCGCGAACAGCTCGTGCACTTCCCGTACGAGCGGCCGCAGCACCCGGAACCGCGAAAGCGCGATGCCCCTGCTGGTCAGCCGCGCGCCGCGCTCCGCGAGCAGGCGTGACCGCTCGCTGCCCTCGGAGCGGTCGAACACCCAGTACAGGACCAGCCCCATCTGGGCGAGCCACATCAACTCCGGCAGCAGCTCCGCCAGTTCGTCCGGCACCTTCGACTTCGAACCGGCCAGCACCTCGCGGTGGACGGCGATGGCCGCGTCCCGCGCGTGCTCCGATTCGGGGGAGAAGGGGCTCAGCGGACTCTCGGGGTCGGCTGCGTTCTTGAAGAACTGGGCGGCGAACTCGTGGTACGGGGCGGCCACATCGATCCAGACCTTCAGCACGCCGGCCATACGCGCCTCCAGATCGGTCTCCCGGTCGAGCACGGCCTGCGCCGCCAGCCGGTGTTCGGCGCCGATCCGGTCGTAGAAGCCCTGGACCAGGTGTTCCTTGGACGAGAAGTAGTAGTACGCGTTCCCGACGGAGACCCCGGCCTCCGCGGCGATGGCCCGCATGGTCGTCTTGTCGAAACCGCGCTCCTGGAAGAGCCGGAGCGCGGTTTCGAGGATGAGCGTGCGGGTCTGCTCGCTCTTGGGGACCGGGGCCTTGGCGACTGGCTTCATGGCTGCCCTGGTTGCCGTAGCTGCTGTGGCCGCCGTGGGTGCCTTCGGCGCCTTGGAGCGCCGCACTGCGCCTGCGTCCTTCTGGTACTTCTCGTCCTTCACACCGACCGAGCCTAATGCGAAGGAGCGGGTGCTCCGCACGCTCCTTCGCGGGGTGCCGCGAGGGCGAGAGCCGACGTCCGAGGGTAGTAACCGGCCTTGTGGGCGGGCCTGTTCCGGCCAATGCGCCCGTGTGGCCAGAGCGTGTGATGGGGTGCGAGGGACGCATCCCATTCCTCGGAAGGACGTTCGTCATGCGACATTCCTTCGCACGCCGGAGTTTGTTCGGAGCCGCGGCCGCCATCGGCGGCGCGGCGCTCCTGGCCCCGCTCGGCGGCACGGCAGCCGCCATGGAAACCACCGGAAGGCGCTGGCCCGCCGGCTTCCCCCTGCCCGCCGGCTTCCGGCCCGAGGGGATCGCCATCGGCTCGGAGCCGTACGCCTACATCGGATCGATCGCGCGCGGCGACGTGTACCGCGCGAATCTCGCGACGGGCAGCGGCCGGGTCGTCGTCCAGGGGCTGGGCCCCGACCACCCCGTCATCGGGCTCAAGACCGACGGCCGGGGGCGGCTGTTCCTGTGCGGCGGGGTGAGCGGCGAGATCCGGATCGCCGATCTCCGTACGGGCGAGATCACCCGGACCTTCACGGTGGGCACGGACGCCACGATGGTCAACGATGTGATCCTGACCCCTGACGCCGCCTGGTTCACCGACTCGTTCGAGCCGCAGCTCTACAAACTCCCGCTCGGCCGGCACGGTGAGCCGGGGGACCGGATCGTGACCGTCCCGCTGTCCGGCGACTGGGTCCAGGGGACGGCCATCACCGCCAACGGCATCACCACGACCCCGGACGGCCGGGCGTTGCTGGTGGTCAACAGCTTCGCCAACGGCGGCGGTCTGATGCGGGTCGACCCGCGCACCGGAGTGGCGCGCGCCGTGGACCTCGGCCCGACCCGACTGCCGAACGGCGACGGCCTGCTCCTCCTGGGCCACACGCTGTACGCCGTGCAGCAGCGGCAGAACGCCATCGATGTGCTGAGGATCAACGACGCGGGCACGAAGGGCACGGCGGTCACCCGGATCACCGACCCCGAGAACTTCCGGGTCCCGACGACCGCCGCGGTCTACGGGGACCGTATCTATCTGCCCAACGCCCGCTTCGACGTGGTGGAACCGACGCCGGAGACGGACTACGACGTGGTGTCGGTGGCGCGCGTGCGGGCTTGAACGGCGCGGGCTTGAACGGCGCGGGCCTGGGCGGCGCGGGCTTGAGCGGCGCGGGCCTGGGAGGTACGCGACGGCCGCCGGACGGGCTGGGGGAGCCGGTCCGGCGGTCGGCATCCTTGCCAACAACCGGTTGGTGTCAGTGCCGCGCTCTACCGTGAGGACATGAACCTCCTGAGCCATGAACGCTATTGCTCCGAGATCGTCGCGCAGGCCGAGCTGCTGCGATCAAGCATCGAGGGCGCGGATCTGACGGTCCCCGTGCCGAGCTGCCCCGGCTGGAACGCCGGTCAGCTGCTGCGGCACCTCGGCGGCGCGCATCGCTGGGCCGAGGCGATCGTACGGACCCGGGCGGCCGAACCGCTCTCCGGCGAGCGCTTCCGCGACCTGTCGGCCTACACCCACGAGGACCCCGCGGTGGTAGGCCCCTGGCTCATCGAGGGCGCGGCGCTGCTGGCGGACACCTTGCGCGCCGCGGGACCCGACGCGCGGTTATGGACGCCGGTGCCTGGCGGCACGAGCGCGTTCTACGCCCGCCGGTTCACGCACGAGACGGCCATCCACCGGGCCGACGCGACGCTGGCTCTGGGCGCGGAGTTCACACTCGACGAGGAGGTCGCCCTCGACGCGGTCGACGAGTGGATGGAACTGGGCTCGCTGCCCATGCACTTCGACGTCCACCCCTGGACGCGCGAACTGCTCGGCCCCGGCCGCACCCTCCACTTCCACGCGACCGACACCGCACCGGGGACGGCGGCGGAGTGGCTGGTCGACCTCACCGGCGACACCCTCGCCTGGCGCCGCGCGCACGAGAAGGCGGCGGTCGCCGTGCGCGGCCCGCTGACGGAGCTGCTGCTGATCATCTACAAGCGACGCCGGCCGGTCGGTGGAGGGGACATCGAGGTGCTTGGGGACGCGAAGTTGCTGGACTTCTGGCTGGAGAGGGTCAGCTTCGGGTGACGGTCCTGGTCCTGGTCCTGGTTCCGGTCCTGGTCCTGGTCCTGGTCCTGGTCCTGGCGGACGGGTCAGACGGTGGTCGCTTTGGCGAAGGCGATGAAGGTGGTCCAGGAGGTGGGGGAGGGGGTGAGGATGGGGCCGTTGGGGTTTTTGGAGTCGCGGATGGGGACGGTGTGGGGGATGCCGTCGGCCACCTCGATGCACTCGCCGCCGTTGCTGCCGCTATAGCTGGACTTGCGCCACGCCTGTTCCGGTACGCGGATCGGCTCGGTCATGAATAGCATTCCTTCAAAATGGAGCCGATCTTAGAGGCCGACTCGTCTGGCGGCAGAGCTGTTGCCTTAAGCAGATCATAGGCATCGTAAGCCGTGGCCACATCGTCTGGACCGGCCAGAACATAGCCCTTTGGGAAGCCGTCGACGTGCACCACGTCTGTGCCTTCGCTGAAGGACAAGAGCCCGAACGGGGAACCCGATCCGGGATACGCCGCGATGGTCTTGGGGATGACCTGGATGACATGGCGCGGTGTCTCCGCCAGAGCCCGCAGCTGCTTGAGCTGTTCTCTCATGACGTGCTTCCCGCCGATAGCGCGTCGGAGAACGCCCTCGTCCAGAATGATCCACAGCCGGGTCGGATCCTCGCGCGCGAGGATCCGCTGTCGCTCCATCCGGGCAGTCACCAGGTCCTCAAGATTGCTGGGACGCCCCGTTCGTAGCACAGCCCGCGCGTATTCCTCGGTCTGTACGAGCCCAGGCACGAGCTGGGGGTGGAACATGGAGATCGAGGTAGCGGTCCACTCCAATTCGACATATCTACGGAACCACGGTGGGAAAGCCCACCGCAGGGCAAGCGGCCAGAGCCGCGAAAAGCGCCCGTTGGAGTGCGGGAACATCCGGTCACACGCTTCGGCGAAGTCCAGCGGTGGCACCCGCTTGCCTGCCTCGATCTTCGCCACGAGCGAGTAGCTACAGCACGCCGCCTGGCCCAACTCCGCGCGTGAGATGTCCAGTCGCTCACGTTCCAGCCGTACCTCGGCTCCGAAGTGAGCGAGGGGCGATGCCGCAGGGTCGGTTGTCTCCGTGGTCTCGTTTTCGACAGTCACTCAAACCCCCGAATGATCATTGGACACCTTCCAGAGTCCAAGTCGCCTATCTGTTGGGCGCGCTCAGCGGCGTCGAAGCTTGAACACACAAAGCAAGCGCGCGATAACGGAAGGTACATCTCTCATGACCGAACAAGCCACCGGTACGAGGTCGGACGACCCGGACGAGTTGGCCGTGACGGTGGAGGCGGGGGGCTTCTGGCGGTTGGTGCCGGGGTGGGTGCCACGGGACTTCGTCGAACCGACACCCGCACTGCTGGAGCATGTGGAGAGCGGGCTCAGGCGGTTGGTCGCATGACAGGGAGTGAGGCGCGGCGGCGACTGTCCGTATTGATCGCGACGTTCGGGACGGACGGCGTCCTCGTCGTACGGAAGGGTGTTCCCGGCGCGGAAGGCGCTGACCTGGCCCCGGCGTCGGCGCTCGCGTGGCCGCCGTGCGAGTGCGGCCATCCCATGTGCCCGGACTACGAGCCGCCGCCGCCGGCGGCGCCGTCCGTCGGCGGGGGTGGTGGACTGTGAGGCGAAGGTCGCGCTGGTGGTCAGGCGTCGTCGCGCGGCTGGTGGAACGACGGAGGCAGCGCCTCGCATACCGGCGTCTCCACCGTGCGCTGCTCAGCGCGTTCCAGGAACCGGATGAGGCCGTCTTGTTCGAGAAGATCTTCGGCCACCCGCCGCCGGAGGAGAAGCGCGTGCCGTGAGGCGGGTGTGTGCGGGTGAGGACCGAGGGGTAGTCGGGGTGACCCGGAATGGATCATGGCGGGTGGGGGCCGCCCCTTGGGTTTCAGTGTCGCGGCTCCGGGTCGGGCGTCAAGGGCGCTCCTTTGTCGCGTCGGCTGCGCCGATTCCGCTTCGCTCCACCCTTGACTCCCGCCCCTCCACCGCAAGTGCTGCTTTGAGGGGGGCGGCCCGGGGGGAGGGGTCCCCGGGGAAGGTCCCTTGTTCCCGGGGTCCGGTTGCCGACTGCCGGTCGGTGGGTGGGGGCGCAGGAGTGGAGTGGGGCGGCTCGGCACCGGCTCGGCGAGCAGGGGTGAGTGGGTAGTTGGGGCGCATGCCCCGCTGGTGAGGGCCCGTTGTTGGCTGCTTCTGTAGGCCGGGGCGGATGGAAGCGGCCACCTGCCCCCTATGTCTCAGTTTGGCGGGCCTTTTGGGGGGTCGTCGGGTTGGTCATGCGTCCTGGTGCCAGCTAACCGGGCCTCAGGGCGCCCCACGGCCTCCGACTGGCCCACTGTCGTCTGCTGGAGCGCGTGAGTGGTGTGGGGTGGCCCGGCACCGGCTCGGCGTCTGGCCGTGGGGGGTGGTTGGGATGCATGCCCCGCTGGTGTGGGTGGGTTCTTCGGCTACCGGTCAGGACCGAGGGGTAGTCGTGGTGGGCCGGGGGGTGTGGTGTCGGGTGGGGGCCGCCCCTTGGGTTTCAGTTTCGCGGCTCCGGGTCGGGCGTCAAGGGCGCTCCTTCGTCGCGTCGGCAAGCCGATGGGCTGCGCCCACCCTTGACTCCCGTCCCTGCACCGCAAGTGCTGCTTTGAGGGGGGGCGGCCCGGGGGGAGGGGTCCCGGAGGGGATCCGTTGGTGGGGTCGGTCCGTTGCCGACTGCCGGTCGGTGGGCCCTGCGGGGCTGCGCGGCAGTGGTGTGGGGTGGCCCGGCCTCGGCTCAGCGGGCTGGTGTGGGTGGGTGGTTGGGGCGCATGCCCCGCTGGTGAGGGCCCGTTGTTGGCTGCTTCTGTAGGCCGGGGCGGACGAGACCCGCAGCTTGCTCCCTATGTCCCAGTTTGGCGGGCCTTTTGGGGAGTCCTCGGGCTGGTCATGCGTCCTGGTGCCAGCTAACCGGGCCTCAGGGCGCCCCACGGCCTCCGGTCGGCCCACTGTCGTCTGCTGGGGCGCGGGAGTGGTGTGGGGTGGCCCGGCACCGGCTCGGCGGGTTGACCCCGGTAGGTGGCAGGGATGCATGCCCCGCTGGTGAGGGTGTGTGGGTGGTGGGGTGGCTGTGACTCAGGGGGCGGTGAGTGGTTCTCTGAGGGGCCGTGATGTGCCGTGGTGCCAGGTTAAGTGGCCGTAGGGCGCATCACCGGTCCGAGGACCCTCCAAAAGGCCCGCCAAACTGGGACATAGGGGGCGGGTGGCCCCATCGTCCGCCTTGGGCTACAGGTGCAGCCGACAACGGGCCCTCACCAGCGGGGCATGCGCCCCAACTACCCACTCACCCCTGCTCGCCGAGCCGGTGCCGGGCCGCCCCACTCCACTCCTGCGCCCCCACCCACCGAGCGGCAGTCGGCAACCGGAGCCCGGGAACACGGGTGCTTCCCCGGGGACCCCTCCCCCCGGGCCGCCCCCCTCAAAGCTGCACTTGCGGTGGAGGGGCGGGGGTCAAGGGGGACCGAAGGTCATCGGCTTGCCGACGCGACGGAGGAGCGCCCTTGACGCCCGGCCCGGAGCCGCGAAACTGAAGCCTGAGGGGCGGCCCCAACCCGCCATGATCCATTCCGGGTCACCCCGGTTACCCCTCGGTCCTGACCGGTCGTCGAAGAACCCTCCCGGACCAGCGGGGCATGCGCCCCGACTACCCACTCTCCCCTGCTCGCCGAGCCGGTGCCGGGCTGCCCCACTCCACCCCCGCGCCCCCACCCACCGACCTACGGTCGGCAACCGGACCCCCGGAACAAGGGGGCTTCCCCGGGCGGCCCCCACCCTTACCCCTCACCCGCCGGCACCTGCCGTAGCTGGGCCCTCGCGTCGCGTATCGCGGGCGTATCGGGAATCGCGTACGCCACCGCAACAGCCTTCCGTCTTCAGTGAAGGCATGGATCAGAGCACATCACTCTCAGCACATGCCCGCCGTACGCGCGCGATCACGCTCGTCGGTCTGGCGGTCCTCGCTACCGCGATCGCCGTGTTCGGCCCGGTCGACACCGTACTGAAGATGCTGTCCATGCCGATGCGCGAGCCCGGGTGGTACGTCTGGGTCGCCACGTTCAATGGCGTGGTATTCCTCACCGTGGCCGCACTGCCGTTGGCCGCGCTGGCTGTATGGGCTCTGGCCCGCCGTCGGAGCGCGGCCGGCAGCACGTCGGCGTGGCGGATGTCGCTGGCCGAGGTCGGCATCGTCTACGGGACGGTGCCGTGGGTCTGGATCACCATGCTGCCGGGTGAAGGGGCCGGCGTCGTTCCCGGTCGGGTGAGCCTGGTGCCACTGCGGGACCTGATCGCGATCCTCGACGACGGGGCGACGGGCCAGATCGTCGGCAATCTGCTGGTGTTCGTGGCACTCGGGTTCCTCGCCCCGCTGCGGTTCGCGGCGCTGGCGTCCGTGCCGAGGATCCTGGCACTCGCGGCGGGCTGCTCGGTCCTGATCGAGGTCGCGCAGTACGTCCTGCGGCTGGACCGGGTGTCCTCCGTGGACGACGTACTGCTCAACGCCGCCGGTGCCGGGCTGGCCGCGCTGGCGTCGCGCCGCTGGTGGCGCGCGGCGGCCGGAACGTCGTCCGACCGACCTCGGCCGGCCCCGGTACCGGGACGCTGAGCCGCGTGCCGCACGTCGTGTACGCGGGTCAGCGCGCAGGCGGCTGGAGGCGGCCGGAGGTGCCGGCCCCCTCCTCGGACGTCGCCGGGTCTGATCCGGCCGGGTGCGAGGGCATCGCGGGTATTTCCACAGTGACGCGCATCCCGCCGGCGGAGCGCGGGGTGAGAGTGAGCGCTCCGTCGTGTGCGTGCGTGATGGTTTTGACGATCGCCAGCCCGAGGCCGACGCCCGCGTGGTCGGTGCGTATGCGTTCGGTGCCGCGCTGGAAGGGTTCGGTGAGTGTTCGGGCCGGCTGTGGGGTGAGCTTCTCGCCGGTGTTCTCGACAGTGAGCACCACAGTCCCGGGGCGGACGCCGGTGTTGACCCACACGGTGCCCTGTTCGGGCAGGTTGTGGACGATCGCGTTGTGCACGAGGTTCGTGGTCAACTGCAGCAGGAGTGCCTGCGATCCGGTCGTGGGGGTGATGTCACCGGAGGTCTCGATGGTGACACCGCGCTTCTCGGCGAGGGGGAGGAGCGTTTCGTTGGCCTCTTCCGCCAAGAGGGACAGATCGACCCGTTCCCGGGTGAAGGACCGCTGGTCGGCGCGGCTGAGCAGGAGCAGCGCCTCGGTGAGGTCGATGGCGCGGGTGTTGACGGCATGGAGCCGGTCGATGACTTCGCCGGCGTCGTGGTCCGGATCGCTGCGGGCCACGTCGAGAAGCGCCTTCGAGATCGCCAGCGGGGTGCGCAGCTCATGAGAGGCGTTGGCCGCGAATCTCCGCTGTTCCGCGACGTGTGCTTCGAGCCGGGCGAGCATCGTGTCGAAGGCGTCGGCGAGTTCGCGGAACTCATCCTGACGGCCCGGCAGCCGGATTCGGTGCGAGAGCGACCCGTTCGTGGCCATGCGCGCGGCGCCCGTGACGCGGGTCAGCGGGGCGAGCATGCGGCCGGCGAGGATCCATCCTCCGAGGAGACCGAATACCAGGAGGAGTGCCAGCACCGCGGCCGCCCGCGGAGCGAAAACGCGCAGGAGGTTGGCCCGGACGGGAAACACACCGTACGTGGGGATGTCCGTGGGGTCGATGAGCATCCGCTCGGGGACGTAACGCAGGAGGAACACCCACACCGCCGCGAGCAGCAGGACGCCCGCGAGCATGAGGAATCCGGCGTAGCTGAGGGTGAGTTTGAGGCGAATGCTCAGGCCGGGTGCCCTATCCACGCCCGCTCCCCTCGTCTCCGGCCTCTGGTCGCGTGTCGATGCGGTAGCCGACACCTGTCGCGGTGGCGATGATCCAGGGTTCGCCGAGCCGTTTGCGCAGTGCCGAGACGGTGATGCGGACGGCGTTGGTGAACGGGTTGGCGTTCTCGTCCCACGCCCGTCTCAGCAGTTCTTCGGCGCTGACGACACCGCCTTCGGCGGCGATGAGGACTTCGAGCACGGCGAACTGTTTCCGGGTGAGCGCGACATAGCGGCCGTCGCGGTAGACCTCGCGCCGGAACGGGTCCAGCCGCAGGCCCGCGACCTCGTGCACGGGGGGTCTGCTGTGGGCGCGTCTGCGGTCGAGTGCGCGGAGACGCATGACGAGCTCGCGCAGCTCGAACGGTTTGGTGAGGTAGTCGTCGGCGCCGAGTTCGAACCCGGAGGCCTTGTCGTCGAGCCGGTCGGCCGCGGTGAGCATGAGGATGGGCATGCCGCTGCCGCGGGCGACGATGCGTTCGGCGATCTCGTCGCCGGAAGGGCCCGGGATGTCGCGGTCGAGTACGGCGATGTCGTAGGCGTTGACGCTCAGCAGTTCCAGAGCGGTGTAGCCGTCACCGGCGGTGTCGGCCGCGATCGCTTCCAGGCGCAGGCCGTCGCGGATGGCCTCCGCCAGAAAAGGTTCGTCCTCGACGATCAGCACGCGCATGCACGTGATGCTACGAGCCGGTGCGTATCGTCGGCGTATCGAAAACCGCGGACGTGCCGACGGCACCGCGCTGCCCCGACCGGCGGTACGGCTCCCCGCCTCACATCGCGCTGAGCGACCGCGCGTAGCTGATCTGGCCCATGACCATCTGGAACGTGCCCGCGTGGTTCGCCGGGATCATCGTCGAGTGGTGCCTGCCGCCGCTGGTGACCGTGACCTGGATGAAGCCCGTCGTCGTCTTCTCCTTCATCAGGAGGAAGAGCAGCCCGAGCAGGCAGAAGAGGAAGAAGACGACGGCCAGGATGATGGCGTGCGTCGGGATCTTCTCCTCCGTACGGGACATGTCCGTCGCGTTCCAGACCGCGCCCCGCAGCGGCAGCGTGCCCGACGGGGTGATGATCGAGTCGCCCACGACCGTGATGTCGCCGATCGACACCAGCGGCGTGCCGGGGGTGCCCGTCGGTACCGGGTACGGGGCGCCGGACTGCGGATAGCCGTACCCCGGGGCGGTGTTGGCGCCGGGGTAGCCGTAGCCCGCGGTGCCGCCCGGTGCTCCGTCGGCGAGTGTCGGGTTGGGGAAGTCGTACTCCGGGACCCCCGGCGCACCGGCCGGCGGGGTGCCCGGTGTCGGCCCCCATTTGTACTCCCCGTCCGCGTACGGATTGGGCTCAGTCATCTCGTCATCTCCCCGTTCCCCTGGGCCTGTCGACAGGATCGATCCTGACACGGAAGGGCCCGTTTCTGTATGACGTACCTACAGAAACGAGCCCTCCGGAATCCAGCGCTCGGACCCGCGTGTTCAGAAGTGGTGCGTGATCAGAAGCGGCGCGTCTTCAGAAGCGGCGCGTGATCAGCGCGCGCTTGACTTCCTGGATCGCCTTCGTGACCTCGATACCGCGCGGGCAGGCGTCCGTGCAGTTGAACGTCGTGCGGCAACGCCACACGCCGTCCTTGTCGTTGAGGATCTCCAGCCGCTGCTCCCCGGCCTCGTCACGCGAGTCGAAGATGAAGCGGTGCGCGTTCACGATCGCGGCGGGGCCGAAGTACTGCCCGTCGTTCCAGAACACCGGGCAGGACGACGTGCACGCCGCGCACAGGATGCACTTGGTGGTGTCGTCGAAGCGCTCGCGGTCCTCGGCGGACTGCAGCCGCTCGCGCGTCGGCTCGTTGCCGCTGGTGACGAGGAAGGGCATCACATCGCGGTACGCCTGGAAGAACGGGTCCATGTCCACGATCAGGTCCTTGAGGACCGTGAGCCCTTTTATGGCCTCGATCGTGACCGGCTTGCTGACGGCCCCGGTCTTGTCCGTGGAGATGATGTCCTTGATCAGCGTCTTGCACGCCAGCCGGTTGCGGCCGTTGATGCGCATCGCGTCGGAGCCGCAGATGCCGTGCGCGCAGGAGCGCCGGAAGGTGAGCGTGCCGTCGACGTCCCACTTGATCTTGTGGAGGGCGTCGAGCACGCGCTCCTTCGGATCGATGTCGATCCGGAAGTCCTCCCACACGGCGTCGGCGGAGACCTCCGGGTTGAAGCGGCGGATCCGGAACGTCACCGCGATGAGGTGCGAGGAGGTGGAGTCCGCCTCCAGCGCCTCCAGCTTGTCCATGGTCGGGGTAGCCATCAGTACTTACGCTCCATCGGCTGGTAGCGGGTCTGGACGACCGGCTTGTAGTCGAGCCTGATCGACTCGGTGCCGTCGTCGCCCACCTCGCGGTACGCCATGGTGTGGCGCATGAAGTTGACGTCGTCGCGGTTCGGGTAGTCCTCGCGGTAGTGACCGCCGCGCGATTCCTTGCGCGCCAGGGCCGAGGTCGCCATCACCTCGGCGAGGTCGAGCAGGTTGCCCAGCTCGATGGCCTCCAGAAGGTCCGTGTTGAACCGCTTGCCCTTGTCCTGGACGGACACGTGCAGGTAGCGCTCGCGCAGCTCGGCGATCTTCGCGACCGCCGTCTTGATCGTCTGCTCGGTGCGGAACACCATCACATTGGCGTCCATGCACTCCTGGAGCTCCAGGCGCAGCGTGGCGACCCGCTCCTTGCCCGTGGAGTTCCGCAGCCGCTCGACCTGGGCCTCGACCAGCGACGCCGGGTCCTCGGGAAGCTCGACGTAGTCGCTCTTCGCCGCGTACTCGGCGGCCGCGATGCCCGAACGGCGTCCGAAGACGTTGATGTCGAGCAGCGAGTTGGTGCCCAGCCGGTTGGCGCCGTGCACCGAGACGCACGCGACCTCCCCGGCGGCGTACAGACCGGGAACGACCGTCGTGTTGTCCGCGAGGACCTCACCCTGGACGTTGGTGGGGATGCCGCCCATGGCGTAGTGCGCGGTCGGCTGGATCGGGATCGGGTCCGTGTACGGCTCGATGCCCAGGTACGTACGGGCGAACTCGGTGATGTCGGGCAGCTTGGCGTCCAGCTGCTCCGGCGGGAGGTGCGTCAGGTCCAGATAGACGTGGTCGCCCTCGGGACCGCAGCCGCGGCCCTCGCGGATCTCCGTGTAGATGGAGCGCGAGACGACATCGCGCGAGGCGAGGTCCTTCATGACGGGCGCGTACTTCTCCATGAAGCGCTCGCCGTCCTTGTTGCGCAGGATGCCACCCTCACCGCGGGCGCCCTCCGTGAGCAGGATGCCCATGCGCCAGATGCCCGTCGGGTGGAACTGGAAGAACTCCATGTCCTCCAGCGGCAGCCCGCGCCGGTAGCAGGCGGCCTGGCCGTCACCGGTCAGGGTGTGCGCGTTGGACGTCACCTTGAAGAACTTGCCGGTGCCGCCGGACGCGTAGATGACCGACTTCGCCTGGAAGACATGGATCTCGCCGGTGGCCAGCTCGTACGCGACCACACCGGCGGACGTCTTGACCCCGTCGACCTCGGTCAGCAGCTGGTCCAGGACGTAGAACTCGTTGAAGAACTCCACGCCCTCCTTGACGCAGTTCTGGTACAGCGTCTGGAGGATCATGTGGCCCGTACGGTCCGCGGCGTAGCAGGACCGGCGGACCGGCGCCTCGCCGTGGTTACGGGAGTGGCCGCCGAAGCGGCGCTGGTCGATGGTGCCGTCCGGGGTCCGGTTGAACGGCAGGCCCATCTTCTCCAGGTCGAGGACCGCGTCGATGGCCTCCTTCGCCAGGATCTCGGCGGCGTCCTGGTCGACCAGGTAGTCGCCGCCCTTGATCGTGTCGAAGGTGTGCCACTCCCAGTTGTCCTCCTCCACATTGGCGAGCGCGGCGGCCATGCCGCCCTGCGCGGCGCCCGTGTGGGACCGGGTGGGGTACAGCTTCGTCAGCACGGCGGTACGGCTGCGCTTGGTCGACTCGATGGCCGCGCGCATACCGGCGCCACCGGCGCCGACGATGACGGTGTCGTACTTATGGATCTTCATTGTCTCGTCAGCCCCGGCTTTAGCGGATGTTCGGGTCGAAGGTGAAGATCACCAGCGAGCCCAGAAGGATGGTGAACACCGTGGCGGTGTACAGCAGGCCCTTGAGCCACAGACGCGTGTTGGCGCGCTCCGCGTAGTCGTTGATGATCGTACGGAGGCCATTCGCCCCGTGAAGCATCGCCAGCCACAGCATCAGCAGGTCCCAGACCTGCCAGAACGGCGAGGCCCAGCGGCCGGCCACGAAGGCGAAGCCGATCTTGGACACGCCGCCGTCCAGCACCAGCTGGATCAACAGGTGGCCGATGACCAGCACGACCAGCACGACGCCGGACAGCCGCATGAAGAGCCACGCGGCCATCTCGAAGTTGCCGCGGGTCGCCTTCGGGGTCTTGTTGGTCCGCTGGCGCGGCGCCTCGATGACGGGCGCCGGGTGATCGACGTCGTACAGGCTCTCGCCCTCGACGACGCCGATCGCGGAAGAGGTCTCGGTGACTGCGTTGTTGGAAGACATCGGCGGACTCTCAGCTCCCGAAGACTTCGCGCACGGCGTGGCCGAGCACGGGGTAGAGGGCGCCGACCATCAGGATGAACCAGATGCCCACGGCGGTCCACAGCATCTGCTTCTGGTAGCGCGGGCCCTTGGACCAGAAGTCCACGGCGATGACGCGCAGGCCGTTGAGCGCGTGGAAGAGGATGGCGGCCACAAGGCCGTACTCGAGCAGCGCCACGACCGGCGTCTTGTAGATGGCGACGGTGTCGTCGTATGCCTCGGGTGAGACACGGACGAGAGCGGTGTCCAGCACGTGTACGAACAGGAAGAAGAAGATGAGCACGCCGGTGACTCGATGAGCCACCCACGACCACATTCCTTCCCGGCCGCGGTACAGCGTTCCAGCCGGCACGGAAAAACCCTCCGGGAGCGGGGATCGGGGCCGGCCGCCATCTTCTACTCAATCAAGCACAGTGGTGTCGGTCGCGCCCGGCCGGGTACGGTCCACCGGCCCCGGCCATCGTAGCGACGACTTGTCGGTTCGTTCGCCCGGGGGCCCATAGGTGTGATCAAACAGGCAATCAAACAGCCACGGACGGGCTATCGGGGCGGTCTGAACGCCCGACTCGGACTATGCGGCGGAGTCTGCGGGGGCGGAGCCGGCCGTGCCGGAGGTGAGGCCGGAGCCGGACACTCCGGAGGCGAGGTTGGTGGCGCCGGTGGTGGGGCCGGGCACTCCCGCGGTGGGGCCGGTGGCTGCCGCGGTGGGGCCGGTCGCTCCCGCGGTGGGGCCAGTGGCTCCGGCGCTGGGGCCGGTGGCTCCTGCGGAGGGACCGGAGACGAGCAGCCGGGCCAGCCGTCCCCGGGCGAGTCGGCGCAGTTCGTCGGCGGAGACGGATCTCTCGTGGTCCGGTTCGTGGGCGAGCCGGGCGCGGATACCGGCCAGCACCTGGTCGAGGTACTCCTCCGGGCGGTGCTCGTCGAGACTGATCACGAAGGCGTGGCCGAAGCTGCTCTCGTACGCGGCGTGCGCGGCGCGCAGCGCCGTCCTGGCCGCGGCGGGCGCGCTGTGGGGCGGCCCGGAGGACGCCTCGGCGGCGAGCGCCTCGGCGAGGTCGGCGTGGGAGAGGTCGTAGCTCGCCTCGTCGGCGGCCGCGAGCAGCGAGTCGACATCGTGGTACGGGC
This sequence comes from Streptomyces sp. NPDC039430, assembly GCF_055639435.1. Lineage (NCBI taxonomy): Bacteria > Bacillati > Actinomycetota > Actinomycetes > Kitasatosporales > Streptomycetaceae > Streptomyces > Streptomyces sp. NPDC039430. The sequence continues at coordinate 233,232 of NZ_JBVKAK010000002.1, forward strand.
GGTGCGCGGCCATCCGCTGGGCCCAGCGGCGGCTGCCGCAGCAGGCGAGCAGCGCGGCCTCGGCGATGCCCGGCGGGAGGGCGTTGAAACGGCGGAGGCCGTTCATGAGGCCGTTCATGAGACTGTCCGCGTGGACATGCCCGTGGACATCCCCATGGACGTCCACGGGCATGTCGGGGGCGTTCGTGCGGCCGTCGGCGGGGTCGTTCATGGGGGCGGTCATGGGGGCGGTCATGGGGATGTTCGCAGGGCAGGTCATGTGGCCGGTCGTATGGCTGGTCGTATGGCCGGTGTGGGACGCGCGGGACAGCGTGGGCTCCTCGAACGCGGCGGGACGGCTGCGGTGTGACGGCTGCGGTGTGACAAAAGTGAAGCGACATACGCAGTGCGCGACATACGCAGTGCGTGAGGCACGCGATGGACGGACGTGACGGCAGAGGACAGGCGACGGGGACAGGGCAGGGACAGGCGACAGGGACAGACGTACGGGCGCAGACGTACTGGCAGACGTGCTCAGGCGCGGTGCGGTTGAGCACGGAGTGGCAAATGCGTCGTAAACGTTATCGACGCCCTGCGGAAGGCGTCCGACGGATGCGCGATTTTCACCCGGATGGGAGAGTTTCGACGCGCGAGATGGACGTCGCCGTGCGACCTTCGCCGTAATCATGTCGCACTTTCGTGGACAGCCGCACACAGGAGGTTTGAGTGATGTCGCCATCAAAGGGTGCCCGAGCCGCTGGAGCGGTCGTCGCGCTGGCCGCCGCCGTCTCGGTGTCGGCGTGTGGCTCCACGGGCACGGGGTCAGGTTCACCGGGGGACGCGCGGTCGCAGTCGGCGGCCGCCTCGGGCCGGGCGGACCGTTCCGCCGCGAGCCCCACGCCGTCACCCACACGGTCGTATCCGCTGTCCTCCGCGCCACGCGGCATACCTTCCGTACGGAAGCACGAGGCGGCGCGCGGTCCCGGCTGGAGACCCGCCTCGAACAGCGGGGTCGTCATAGCCAAGGGCAGCGAGGGTCTCGCCGACGAGGGCAAGCTGCTCGCCAAGGAGCTGAAGATCGGCTACCGGGGCGCGGTCGCGGCGCGGGCCGGCGATGTCGAGCTGGCGCTGAAGAGCGGCAGCGGCTCCGCCGAGTCGTACACGCTCACCACGAGCGACGGCCGGGTGCGGATCACCGGCCCCGGTCAGGCCGGGGTCTTCTACGGCACCCGTACGCTCAAGCAGTCCATACGCGCCGACGGCGTGATGCCCGAGGGGGTCGTCCAGGACAGCCCGGCCCGCCCGCAGCGCGGGCTGAACCTCGACATCGCCCGCAAGTACTACACGCCGGGCTGGATCGAGGCCCGGATGCGCGAGATGGCCGACCTCAAGCTCAACCAGCTGGGGCTGCACTTCTCCGACGACCAGGGCTTCCGCATCGAGTCCAGGACCCACCCGGAGATCGTCTCCCCGCAGCACCTCTCCAGGGCGGACGTCAAGAAGATCCTGGAGCTGGCCGAACAGCTGCACATCACCGTCGTCCCCGAGATCGACTCCCCGGGACATCTGGGAGCGGTCCTGCGCGCCTACCCCTCGCTCCAGCTGCGCAACGTGAACGGGGTGCCCACGAAGGGCGCGATCGACATCTCGAAGCCCGCGGCGGCGAAGCTCATCGACGAACTGGACCGCGAGTTCGCCCAGTTGTTCAACGGTCCGTACTGGAACCTCGGCGCGGACGAGTACCAGGCGCTGGTGGTGCCGAACCCCGAGGCGTCGTACCCGAAGCTGGCGAAGCTCGCCGTCCAGAAGTACGGGCCGAACGCCACGCTCAAGGATCTGACCACCGCCTGGACGAACGACCGGGCCGCGGCGCTCGCTCCGTACAAGAAGAAGGTCAAGGTCTGGAACGACGGCCTCTTCAGGGGCGGTGTCGTGAAGGCCGATCCGGCCCTGGAAGTCCAGTACTGGACGGGGCGGGAGATCGGGGCCCGGCCTCCCGTGGAGTATCTGAACGAGGGCCGCAAGGTCGTGAACTTCAACGACGAGTACCTGTACTACGTGCTCGGTCAGCCGAACAACTTCATCTACCCGACCGGGAAGCGGATCTACGAGGAGTGGACCCCGCTGGTCCTGCGCGGGACGACGCCGGTGCCCGAGCGGTACTCGAAGCAGATCCAGGGCGGTCTGTTCGCGGTCTGGGGCGACTTCCCGAACGCGCAGACCCAGGACCAGGTGGCGAACGGGATCAGGCTGCCGCTGGCGGCCACGTCCCAGAAGCTGTGGAACCCGGCCAGACCGACGCTGAGCTGGAGCGCGTTCCAGTCGCTGGCGGCGAAGGTGTCCAGCGCCGGATGACCGGCTGAGACGGGTACGGGTACGGGTATCGGGTACGGGGGCGCGGCAGGCGCGGGAGTGACGGTGCCTGCCGCGCCGTTCGTTGTGGGCGAGAAGTGGCGGCCTTGTGACGGATCCGCGCCCCCCGGGCGCCGTGTCCTACGGGCCGGGCGAGGCTGTAGCCCGCGTATGCGTGGATACGGGGGAGCGGAACATGGGTTTCTGGGGCTATTTCGTCGTGGGCGGGAGCGAGCGCCCGCTCGCCGAGCAGCCGGCGCTGGCGGCCGTACGCGACAGCCTGACGCTCCATCAGCAGCGGTCGGACGGCTGGCAGGTGTGGCGGCACCCCAGCGAGCCCGACATAGGTGACATGGGCGGACTGGCCAGGGCCATGGGATCGCCGGTGCTCTTCGGCTTCGTCATGGGCAGTGAATGCGTGGCGGTGGAGGCGGCGGCTCCCGAGAGCGGGTCCTGGTACGCCTGTCTGGCACGGGAGCCGATGGCCCGCCATCTCGCCGTGAACGACATGCTCCTCGAAGAACTCTTCCTGTCGGCGGAGGACGCGACGCGCCGGGCCGTCGCCTGGGCCACGGAGGCGGGCAGCGCGGTGAGCGCCGCCGTGGCGCCCGGGGCGCTCCTCGAAGTGCTGCGCCTGGAGCGGCCGGAATCATTCGCCGAGGAGTTATTCTTCCGCCTTCTCGACGGGCTCGGAATCCCGGGCGTACCGGAAAAACCGCGCGTATAGCGAGTGTTCGGCCCGTCCGGAGCGAGTCGAGGGCGCGCTCCGGACGATCTACGAGTGACGAATTCCAGCCGTTCGACGCAGTAGGGGGCAAGGGGGCAGTACTGCGTCCGTGACGGGAGACGTGAATGAGCCTGGTGAAGCTGATCGCAGAGGCGGACGAGCGCGGCCTCGCCGCGAGCGGGCTCGCCTGCCTCGACCGGTGCCTGCCGCTGCTCGCCGAGGAGACCGAGGTCCTGCGGCCGCTGTGGGCGGGGATCGTCAGCGGCGAAGGGGACTGGACGCAGCGGCTGTCGGCGTCGAGGGACGCCCTGGACGCCGTGTGCGGGCCCGCCCCCGACGTCACCACCGCGCTCGTACGGACCATGCTCGGTGCCGCGCCCTCGGAGTGGGCGGCCGGTCCGCTGCGGACCTGGGCCGACACCTGCTCCGTCGTCGCGCTGGAGATCCACCAGCAGTTCGACCCGGCGGGCGAGGGCGGCCCCGCCGCCGCGGCGGAACGGCTCGCGCGGTGCCGCGAGGACACCGGCGCGGTGACGGACGCGGCGGACGGCGCGGAGAGCACGGACGGGATCGGGCCGCTGGCCGCCGGCGAACTGCGGCGCCAGATCGCGATCCTGGAGATCCTCGCCGAGACGGCGGGTGCCGCCGGGGTGCGCCGGGCCCTGGACCTGTCGACCGAGGGACAGCGGGTGCTGCGCGCGGTGGTCTCACGCCGCGCACGGGCGGAAAGCTGAGCGAACGCGCACCGGCCCGCGGGGGGCTCGCGGACCGGGCGCCGTGGATACGGTGTTCGGCTCGAAACCGGTGGGCAGATTACTCACGCGCCCCCAGCCGCTCCAGGTGCCATCGGCGTTTCGAAGGCCGTGGTGTTCGGAGTCCAACGGGGTATTCGCGGTACAGGAGTTCTGGTCTCCGGATCCAGTGTCACCGGACGACTTCACGGCCGTCTTCCAGCGGCTTCCGTTGACGGCGTGGCCTGAGGGGGAGGTACCGGCCCGAGTGTTTCCTGCGACCTCGGACACGGTGCTGCGGGTCCTCCTCACTGCTGCTGCCCTTCGCTCCGCCTACGGCTCCGGCCCGCACGGCGCGTATGGACGGCTCGCCGCGTGGCGCTCGCTCGCCGGCCTCACCGGCGTCCCGGCCGATACCCCGCCGGCCGAGACGGCGGGGCTGGTTCAGCGGACGCATTGGTTCCGCCTCGCCCCGGTCTCCGACTGGTTCCACGAAGTCGCCTGGGATCTCGCCGTGGCCGCCCTTCGGCCGGGCGGTCAGGAGATCGCGGTCCTGACCGCTGCCGATACCGACTGAGGGCGGAAGCGCACTCGATGGGAACCGAGGCCGTGTGCCCGCCAGACGCGCACCGGGTTCTGGCGGCACACGGAAAGGCGTTCGGCCGGCTGCAGCGGTTCCTCGCCCCGCATTCCGACATCGCCGGCCCCGGCTTCCTCGTCCAGGATGACAATCGCTCGACGGATGCAGCGGTGGACGGTGACGATCTTGATGCCGCATCCGGTCGCGAGCTGCGCGTAGGTGGCGCAGGTGCGCGGTGGACAGATCGATCGCCGCCGGGTGGCAGCACGCGAAGCTCCTGACGGGGCACGGGCGCGGTAGATCTTGGTCCTGGCGTTGGTAAAGTAAGATTCAATCTACGTAAGAATTCATCTGCGTTAATCGCTCAGGGGTGCGTCGTGGAGTTCCAAGGCCGGGCCGGAGATCTTGAGCTGCTGGCCGAGCAGTACCGGACAGTGGCAGAGGGTGTCGGAGCCACTCGGGGGCGGGCTGTGATCATGACGGGCCGACGTCGAGTGGGGAAGTCGCGACTGGTCCAGGAGTTCTGCGACCGCTCGGGAACGCCGTACGTGGTGTTCCAGGCCACCCGCGGGCGCAACCCTGTGACGGAGCGCGCCGACTTTGCCGCGACGCTCGCGCAGTCGCTGCTGCCGGGGGCGGAGCTGGTCGCCGGCCTTCAGGCACAGGACTGGAACCAGGCCCTGCGCTCGCTGGCGCTCGCGGTGCCCGATGACTCACCCAGCATCGCGGTGATCGACGAGGTGCCCTGGCTGGTCGAGCAGGATCAGGAATTCGAGGGCGCGCTCCAGACTGTCTGGGACCGTCACCTGTCCTCCAAGCCCGTGCTTCTGCTGCTGGTTGGCAGTGATACATCGGTGATGGAGGCACTGCAGTCGTACGGACGCCCGTTCTTCGGCCGGGCAGCGAAAATGACCGTCCATCCCCTGAACCTGGCCGACGTGCAGGCCATGACCCAACTCGACGCCGCGGGGGCCGTCGACGCTCAGTTGATCACTGGCGGATTCCCCGAGATCGTGCAGTCATGGCGGCCGGGGATGGGGCGTACGGCCTTCTTGGAGGCGTCGGTCGCCAATTCCCTCTCGCCCCTGTTGGTGGCCGGCGAACTGTCCCTGCTGGGCGAATTCCCCGAGGCTTCGCATTCACGGGCCGTACTGGAAGCGATTGGCAGTGGTGAGCGCACGTTCAGCGCAATCGCGGCCCAGGCCGGCGGCGCCAGCGCTCTGCCGTCCGGCACGCTCTCCCCGTTGCTGGCCACGCTGCAGGCCAAGCGAGTCCTGGCTGCCGATCTCCCCCTGTCGGCCAAGCCGGACAGCAAGAACAAGCGCTACCGGATCGCCGACCCGTATCTGCGGTTCTGGCTGGCGTTCCTGGCACGCGCGATCCCACTCATCGAGCGGGGCCGCGGTGACGTGGCACTGGAACGCATCGAGCGGTCATGGACCACGTGGCGCGGGCGAGCGATCGAGCCACTGATCCGCGAGTCCTTGCTGCGTCTGATGCCCAATGATGAGTGGCCCGAGACCGAGGCCATCGGCGGTTGGTGGAACCGTCGGAACAATCCCGAGATCGACCTCGTCGGCGCAGACCGCGAGCCGGTGGCCCGGCGGGTGTCCTTCGTCGGGTCGGTCAAGTGGCTGGAGACCCAGCCCTTCGGCCGTCATGAGTACGACGCCTTGGTGCGCGACATGCTTGCCGTCCCCGGTACCGCCCTGGACACTCCACTGGTCGCGGTCTCCCGCTGTGGGGTGACCGATGATCTGCCGCTCGCCGCGCATTGGGGGCCGGAGGACCTCGTACGGGCGTGGCAGCCTCGATAGCCGCGACGGCATACGGGCCTGGCATGAGGCCAGGTAGCACGGCAGGTTGGCGGCCGGAGCGGCTGGAGTGTTGTCAGCAGGCACGGGTTTCGCGATGACCGGATCCGTTCGCCCGCATGTGCGTGGTTCTCGCATGGGGCGAGGAGAGGACGACCGGGGCCGCCACCCCCCACAGGAGAGGCCCCGGTCGCCGTCCGGCGGAGCCGCGTTACGGCCCCGTACTCATATCAGCGCCACCGATGCGTTTTCTGTCACACCGCAGAACGTCAGCGGGTTGTTGCAGGTTGTACAAGTCATGGACGCGGGCCCGGGAAGGCCGTAGCGTGCAGATTCGCGTGGGGCGGCGCGGCCAGTGACCAGCCGCGATTTCAGGACAGGTTGTGGGAGTGCTGGGGGACGACGCGGAGCTGACCGCCGCGGTGCTCGCGGCACAGGACGGGGACGAGGACGCCTTCCGTACTGTGTACCGCGCGGTGCAACCGCGGCTGTTGGGCTATCTAAGGACTCTCGTCGGCGAGCCGGACGCCGAGGACGTGGCCTCCGAGGCCTGGTTGCAGATCGCCCGCGATCTCGACCGCTTCACCGGAGACGCCGACCGCTTCCGCGGCTGGGCCGCCCGGATCGCCAGGAACCGCGCCCTCGATCACATACGGATGCGCGGCAGGCGCCCCGCGATCGGCGCCGATGAGACGGAACTGACCGGGAAAGCGGCCGACTCGGACACGGCGGACGAGGCGATGGAAGCACTCGCCACCGGCCGGACCATGGCGCTGATCGCGCGGCTGCCGCAGGACCAGGCCGAGGCCGTCGTCCTGCGCGTGGTGGTCGGACTCGACGCGAAGACCGCGGCCAAGGCGCTGGGCAAACGGCCCGGCGCGGTACGGACGGCCGCGCACCGCGGACTCAAACGCCTCGCCGAACTGCTGGACGCCGACGACGGGCCCGAGCACCCCGGCGCTTCCGGCACCGCTCCTGGTACCGGCACCGCTCCCGGAGTGTCCCCGGGCTCCCCGGGTCGGGACGGCGGACTCGGCGGCGTACCGCCTCAGCGCACCGTGCGGCCCGGAGCCGGGGCCTCCGCGGGTGTGACGGATTCGCGCCTGCGGACGCAGAAGGACATGTGATGGCTGACGAGCGAGACCCGTGGCTCGACAGGGACGCGGCGGAGAGAATGCTGCGCGGTGAGCCTGTCGAGGCGGGGGACGAACACGTCCGGGCACGGTCGGAACAGCTCTCCCAGGTCCTCCGTGACATGCGCGCCGTCACATACGCGAACGAAACATACGCGAACGAAACATGCGAAGAGGAACTTCCCGGCGAAGCCGCCGCCTTGGCCGCTTTCCGTAAAGCGGTGGCCGAGAGCGGTGGCGCGCGCGAGGCCGTCCGGGGCCGCGAGGCCGTGGGCGCGGGCGCGGGCGCCGGGAATCTGCTCGGTACGGTACGTATCGCGCTGGCGCCCGGTGCCGTACGCGCGCCGCGGTTCGCCCGCCCCATGCGCAGGGGACTCGCGGCGGCGGTGGCCGGCTGTGCGCTCGGTGGCATCGTGGTCGCGGCGGGCGTCGGCGTACTGCCCCCGATCTTCGGCGACGGACACGACCCGGTCCCCGTCAACTCCGTTTCGACGGTGACCTCTCCGGAGCCGCTCGTCTCCGGATCGCCCGACGGGAGCCGGGACCCGGCCACCCCCTCGGAGACCCCGAGCGGGACCGTGACGGAACGGCCCTCGCCGTTCCTGCCCTCGCCCTCGCGGGCCTCCGGGGGCGGTGGCGCGCTCAAGGGTGAACACCGTGGTGAGACGGACGGGGACGCGGACGGGGACGGCGGCGAGAACGGGACGGGCACGGACCCGTGGCCCGGTCGTATCTCGGACACCGCGTCCGAGGAGTGGTCCAAGAAGACCGTCAAGGTCTGCCGCGCCTACCACGCCGGGGTGCTCGACCCGCAGCGCAAGAAGGCCCTGGAGTCGGCGGCCAAGGGGCCGGAAGGGGCCGCGCGGTTCTGCGCACGGCTGCTGGACGGCGACCTGCGCGACCACATCAAGAACGGCCCGGACGACAAGGGTGGCAAGGGCGACAAGGGCGGGCAGACCGGCAACGGAGGCAGGGGCGAGGACGACGGGGGCGACGACGGCGAGGGCGACAGTGGGAAGGGGGGCGGCGGAGGGTTCGTGGGATCGCCGGGCGTGCCCACGCACCAAGCACCCCCGCCGCCCCCGAACTGGACGCCCGCGCCGTTCGAGCCCCCGACGCAGACCCCGGTCCCTGACCCTGACCCTGACCCGGTCCCGACTCCGAGTGTGACGCCGACGCCGCCGACCCCGACGCCGAGTGGGACGCAGACGTCGAGCGGGACGCCGACCCCGAGCGGGACGTCGACGCCGAGCGGGACACCGGTCCCGTAACCCAGCACCGCCGTCCCGGGCCAGGAGCCCGACCGCGTCCCGGGCCAGGAGCCGGATCCGGCCATGATCGCGGCCTGTTCAGGCGCGGACACGGGATCTGACGAATAGCCCCCCACACCCTCCTGAACTGGAGCTTTACGATTCCGGGAGATCAGGTGTGACGTTTTTTCGGGCCGCGACGCAGTACAGAGTGAGCCGACTGGTCATCGGCCGCGCATAGAGCCGGGGTTCCCCCCGTACCTGCGGCTCAGCGCACTCGGCGCGGGCGGGACACGTTCCCCCGGTCCCGCCCGCGCCACCTCTCGTCCCGTACACCGGGCCCGTCACCAGTAGATGACCACTTTGTCGCCCGTGCGGACCTGGTCGAAGAGCGAGGCGACCTTCTTCTCGTCCCGGACGTTCACGCAGCCGTGCGAGGCCCCCTCGTAACCGCGGGCCGCGAAGTCGGCGGAGAAATGCACCGCTTGGCCGCCGCTGAAGAACATCGCGTACGGCATCGGGGTGTCGTACAGCGTCGAGACATGGTCCCGTGACTTCCAGCCCACCGAGAACGCGCCCTCGCGGGTCGGGGTGTACTGCGAGCCGAAGCGCACGTCCATCGCCGACTCGACCTTGCCGTCGATCATCCACGTGAGCGTGCGGCTGCTCTTGCTGATGCACATCACGCGGCCCTTCAGGCACTCCGGATCGGGCTTGGCGACCGGCCTGCTGGTGGGCGGGTGGAGCTCGGCGCGGGTCGGATTCCTGGTCAGCCCGACCAGCCGCTGCCAGGTGAGGGCGTCCGTCGCGCCGGTGGCGGTCAGCCCGCGGTCCTGCTGGAAGGAGGTGACGGCGTTGACCGTGATGGAGCCGTAGTAGCCGGTCGGGTTGAGTTCGAAGTGACCGGTCTGCTGGAGCCTGGCCTGGAGTTCCCGTACCCGCTCGCTCTCCGAGCCGTTCGCCATCAGCGTCCTGGGCCGGGACGGGGTCCGGCTCGGCGTCGGGTCAGGGGCCGGCGTGAAAGTCCAGGGCGGCGTGGGAGTGGGCGCCGGGGCCGTCGTGGTCTCGGCGGCGGAGGGCGTCGGCGGTGTGGGCGACGGCCACGGTGACGGTACGGGGGGAGGGGTGACCTCCGTCCGCAGGGGAACGGTGCCCGGCTTGGCGTCGGCAGCCCTGCCACCGGCGACCGGCTGCACCGTACAGCCGACGCCGGCGGCCAGCACGGCGGCTGTCGCGAGCCCTCTGCGTAGGACGGATCCGCTGAGCATCTTCGGCGTCCCCCCGTTTCTCCCGTGATTCATGGCATGCGTTCCTCAGTGTTCCCTCAGACGGTCCTTCGCAGGGCGAGATTGCCCAAGCGGACGAGGAATCCTGCCCCGGAGTCATCTTCCCTTGCCAGGAGATGAATTCCAGTAGGCGATTCCCCGAAGTGAAAGTACTTCCGGCCATGCTGCCCGTTCGGACTGACATGATCCCGCGCATGGCTGCCCGGCGGTGATCCGTGTCTGCCGAAGCGCGCCGGTGCGCCGGTGCGCCAGCGTGCTGGTGCGCTGGTGTGGCAGTGCTCGCTGGTGTGTCCGTGCGCTCGTGCGTTTGTACGTCCGTGCGCTTTCGGTAATTCCCGATCATCCGTGATTCCTGATGATTCCTCGTGAAGGTTCTCTCATGACGACCCCGTACGAAGACAAGCCGCGCCCCAGCGAACTCAACGATGTCCGGGGCTGGTTTCCCCCGCTTGACCAGGTGCTCTTCGAGAAACTGCTCACCCGGCAGGAGGAGCGGGGCGAGCGCGGAGATCTGCTGGAACTCGGCGTCTTCATGGGCAAGAGCGCGATCTTCCTCGGCCACCATCTCCGGGACGGCGAGAAGTTCACCGTCTGCGACCTGTTCGAGTCCGAAGCGCCGGACCAGGCCAACGGCGCCGAGACCGCGAAGTCGTACGCGACGCTGACCCGGGAGGCGTTCGAGCGTAACTACCTCTCGTTCCACGACGAGCTGCCGCGGGTGCTCCAGGCCCCCAGTTCTGTGGTCGCCGACGAAGTCGAGCCGAAGTCGAGCCGGTTCGTCCACATCGACGCCTCGCACCTCTACGAGCACGTGTACGGGGACATCGGCGCGGCCCGGGACATCCTGCTGCCCGGCGGCATCGTCGTCCTCGACGACTTCCGCTCCGAGCACACCCCCGGTGTCTCCATCGCGGCCTGGGAGGCGGTACTCAACCGCGGTCTGCGCCCGATCTGTCTGAGCACCCAGAAGCTGTACGCCACCTGGGACGACCCGGAGCCGATCCAGGACGAACTGATCGCCATGGCCCAGGAGCGCGCGGACTGCGATCTGAGCCTTCAGCAGGCGGCGGGGCACCGGATCGTGCGGCTCAGGTCGCGCGGTATGAAGGCGCCCGACTTCCCCTACTCCAAGTACTACGTGGAGCCGAAGCCGGAGCCCGAGCCGGAGAAGCCGGCCGCGCCGGTGGCCGCGGCCGCCCCGGCACCCGCCGCGCCCCGGCGCAGGTCGACCAGGTCCAAGGTGCGGCGCGTCGCGATCGATGTGCTGCCGCCCGTGATCACCCGCGCGGTGCAGCGCAGCCGGGCGCGGAGCAGGGCGCGGCTCCAGGGCTGAGGGCCGGTACGGCGGTACGTCCTGTACTGGTACGGCGGTACGTCCAGTACTGGTGCGGGACGTGCCGGTAAGACGAGTGCGGGACGTACCGCCGTACCAGTACGGGACGCCCGGCCGGGTTTCCGGATGTGCCCCGTGCGGGATGCGCCCCCTGCCCGCGTGTGCCACGTGCCCGCCGTACACCCGCCGCTACAGTCCGTCATGACCGGCCGGTCATGACGGACCGTCAGCGGAGGCAGGGAGCAGAGCAGATGGCACGCGAACCCGTCCGTAGGGAGCGGCTGACCGAGAGCGGTCTGCCCATCGAACCGGTCTACGGTCCCGGCGCGCTGGCGGGATGGGACCCGGCGGAGAAGCTCGGCGAGCCGGGCGCGTACCCCTTCACCCGCGGGGTCTACCCGTCGATGTACACCGGCCGGCCATGGACGATGCGCCAGTACGCCGGTTTCGGCACCGCCGCCGAGTCCAACGCCCGCTACCGGGAGTTGACCGCCCACGGCACGACGGGCCTCTCCGTCGCCTTCGACCTGCCGACCCAGATGGGCTACGACAGCGACGCGCCGCTCGCGAGCGGCGAGGTCGGCAAGGTCGGGGTCGCGATCGACTCGGTCGACGACATGCGCGTGCTGTTCGACGGGATCCCGCTCGACCGGGTCTCCACGTCGATGACGATCAACGCGCCCGCGGCGCTGCTGCTCCTGCTCTACCAGCTGGTGGCGGAGGAACAGGGCGCGCCGGGCACCGCCCTGACCGGCACCGTCCAGAACGACGTGCTCAAGGAGTACATCGCCCGCGGCACCTACATCTTCCCGCCCAAACCGTCGCTGCGGCTGACGGCGGACATCTTCCAGTACTGCCGCACGCGACTGCCCCGATGGAACACCATCTCGATCTCCGGCTACCACATGGCGGAGGCCGGGGCCACGCCCGCGCAGGAGATCGCGTTCACGCTGGCCAACGGGATCGCGTACGTACGGACGGCCGTCGCCGCCGGCATGGATGTCGACGACTTCGCGCCCCGGCTCTCCTTCTTCTTCGTCTCCCGTACGACACTGCTCGAAGAAGTCGCCAAGTTCCGTGCCGCGCGCCGCATCTGGGCCCGGGTCATGCGCGAGGAGTTCGGTGCGCGCGACCCCAAGTCCCTGATGCTGCGCTTCCACACCCAGACCGCCGGCGTACAGCTGACCGCGCAGCAGCCCGAGGTCAATCTCGTACGGGTGGCGGTCCAGGGGCTGGCGGCGGTGCTGGGCGGTACGCAGTCGCTGCACACCAACTCCTTCGACGAGGCCATCGCCCTGCCGACGGCCACCTCGGCCCGGCTCGCGCTGCGGACCCAGCAGGTGCTGGCGTACGAGACGGATGTCACCGCGACCGTCGACCCGTTCGCCGGCTCGTACGCCGTCGAGCGCATGACGGACGACGTCGAGGACGCGGTGGTGGCGCTGATGGCGCGGGTCGAGGAGATGGGCGGCGCGGTAGAGGCGATCGAGCGCGGCTTCCAGAAGAGCGAGATCGAGCGCAGCGCGTACGCCGTCACCCGCGAGACGGAGAGCGGGGAGCGGGTGGTCGTCGGCGTCAACCGCTTCACCATGGACGAGGAGGAACCGTACGAGCCGCTCCGCGTCGACCCGGCGATCGAGGCCCGGCAGGCGGCCCGGCTGGCGCGGCTGCGGTCGGACCGGGACGGGTCGGCGGTGGACCGCGCGCTGACGGAACTGCGCGCGGCGGCGGCGGGGACGGCGAATGTGCTGCCTCCGATGAAGACGGCGCTGGCGGCGCGGGCGACGGTGGGGGAGGTCTGTGACGCGCTGCGGGAGGTGTGGGGGACGTACGTACCGACCGACGCCCGCTGACATCGCGCGTCGAGTCGCCCCCCCCGTGCCGACCGCCGCGAGGGGAGGGAAACCGGCCTCGGTACTGGTGGGCTCGCGTATTCAACTGTCGCGAGTACCGCTGCTGAGAGTCGTTGCAGTCACTGTGTGTGCTGGGGCGTCACAAGGGTGCACGGTCTGCGCTGTGCGCAACTCGCGTTCTGGCCGTCGAGGGCTAGCCTGCTCTCATGCCAGAGAAGGTGCCCGAAGCGATCAAGCATGTGAGCAAGCAAGACCTGTTGGGACTGAGTTCGAAGAGCGAGCGCCTTAACCTCGGCAGGGGACGTGAGCCTGGATGGCTTGATCAGCACCTAGCCGACGATGCGACGGGGTCTCTGCGAGCGATCCTTCTTGAGCATCCCCCCAAGATCTGTTACCGCTCCATCGTTTTGATCAAGCGAGCCGACCGGGAGGTCGAGCACTTCCTGCTCGACGTGCTGCCGGAGGACTTCGACCGACTTGAGGACATCGCTGGCGACGCTCTGCTGGCCTTCACGCGCTGGGCGTTGATGCAGATTCCGTTGAGCCCCCTTCCTGCGGAGTAGCAGGTGCAGTCGGCTGGCCTCGGCCTCATACGTTCGGCCTCGGCGAGGATCGTGGCACTCACCGGCCAGCCTCGGGGCGGACCTTCCCGTAGCGCTCCCACGCCGCCTGCTTGGAGATACCGAGCGCTTCGCCGATCTGCGACCAGGAGTGATCCAGGTAGCTGGCGCGGAGGGCAGCGTCGCGGGCCTGGCGTGCGAAGTTGCCCTCCGACAGGCGGATCGCGGCCAGGGCGGCCATCGGCTTGTCCGCCTGGATCAGGGCGTCAAGCTGTTCACCGACGTCGCGGATGTGCTTGGCGAGGGCTGCCGGGATGGCGCTGTCTTCGATGAAGATGATGTGCTCATCGCGCCACTCGGCCGTTGCTGCCCGCTCGGCCTCGCCCTCCTCGTCCGTGATCACGTGTGCCTCACCGCCCTGATAGCCGCCCTTCCCTTCCATGCCGGGAGCGGCGGAGGCGCCGAGCCAGCCGCAGCTGCACGCGGCCACCAAGCCCACAGGAACGATGAACTCAGGGTCGGACTCGTCCAGCACATCCCGGGTGCTGAACACATGCCCGTCGTACTCAAGGGTCGTCTTCATGGCCGTAAGATTTCCATTACGGCTGGCTAGGTGTCAAGTCGAATCGTCAGGTTTCCATTACGGAAATGATCATCAGGTTGGTCGCAGGTCTCCGGCCGTTACTGGTGGGCTCACCTATTCAGCTGTCGCCGGTTCCCCGAGGAATCCAGCCCGCTGGTGACCTTGCATGATCTCCTGGGGCGTATCGGCTCCAGGTTCCGCCGTTCTCGTTGCGGAGGCGGCTGGTGGTCTTGTCGTGGTAACCGAGAGCCTCCGCGACGACGGGTGCGGGAAGTTCAAGGAGTTGCTGCCGGATGGCGGCGCCGCGGGCGGCGGCGATCGAGATTCCGACCTTGTTCAGGAGCGCGGACAGGTGGTTGGGGCCGAGCGGCTGGCCGCTTCGGCGGCCGGGGAAGAGCCAGCGGGACGCCGGGTTGGTGGCGGTGTTCATGTTGTCGCGGTTCGTGATGTGGTCCAGCAGCAGGGTGGCGACCGGCGCGGGAACGGGCGAGGGCGGCTCACCGAGTCGTAGCAGCACGGCGTCGCCGTCGCGGATGACGTCGTCGAGGGTGAGCCGGACGACGCGGCTCAGCGGTTGTGCGTAGAGGAGAACGATGACCCCGGCAACGCGGAGTCGCATCGGTATCTCCGTATCGGTCAGAAGCTTTCCCAGGGCGACGAGGCGTTCGTCTTCGCTCAGTGCGGGCCGGCGGGAGATCTTCATTGCGGGGATGGCGAGGGAACGTCGGCAGTGACGGCCCTGCATGGCCCAGTTGAGGAAGCCTCTCAGGCGGGTGCGGGAGTGCTCGGCGTTCTCGGCGAACCAGGCGTCGATGTCGACCTGGCCGCATGACGCGAGGGTGGCGTTCCGCTCGCCGAGCCATTGCAGGAAGGCGGTCGCGTACTTGATCTGTTCGCTGGCGAAGCGTCGGATGCTGGGTGTGATGTGGCTCCGCTCGGCGCGGGCCCGCAGCCCGGGAAGGACGTGCCAGGTCGCGAAGAGCCTGATCGTCTTGGTGTGCTCGGGTTCGGCGATGTCGGCCAAGTGGCTGGGGAGCCAGCGCTGGAAGGAGCAGAGGTGCTTGTCGGCCGCGGGCAGGACTCCGCAGGCCACGAGGAGTTCTTCCAGGTGGGAGGCGGCCCGCCAGGGCTGTAGTTCGTGGAATGCGTCGTGGGTTAGCGGGATCTCGCCCTGGCCGAGCCGGTGAAGCAGGTGAGAGGCGTTTCCCAGGTGCCTGCGGCGCATGTCCAGCCATGCCAGTCCGCTTCCGGGCTTGTCCATCGTCACCAGCAAGTCGAACAGCGGGACCAGTGCGGGACGGACGCGTCCGGTGTCGTCGTCGAGAAGCGCGGTGAGCCGGTCGGTGAGCGTGCAGCGTTCGCAGAGCCGACCGCGCAGGAGCTTGCCCTCGAAGCCGCAGCGTGAGCAGTCGAAGGTCTGGGAGAAGCCGGCGCAGGTGGTGCAGATCGCAGCCCCGTCACCGGGGCGGAGCCCGGGAAGGGCCCGGTCCTCGCTGCATCCCGGGCAGGTGCCCCTTGTCCGGACGGCGCGGTCCGAGCAGGTTCGGCAGACGTATCCGTCGGGCCAGGTGCCGGCCTTGTGTCTGCGAAGACCGCATCGGCAGCAATCGGCCATGAACCAGCGTTCGTACTGTTCGTCGGTGGCGTAGGGGCGGGTCATGCGTCGGGAAGGATGCGGGCCGCGCGAGGGCGGAGCTTCGCGACGTTCGAAGGCGGGGTGGGGAGATCGCCGGTGGCGGTCTTGCGGACGCCGGCGTTCTCGGCGGTGGTGGCCACCAGATCGGCCGGGGTGCACGACAGGATGTCGCAGAGCGCGGCCATGACCAGCAGCGACAGTCGTTCGGGAGTGCCGGACACCAGGCGGTGGACCTGGGAGGCGGACAGGTCGATGCCGCGTTCGCGCAGCAGCGGCACCAGTTCGGTGGCCGTGAAGATCTGGTGCTGGGCCATGGCCTCGCGCAGCCGCCAGGTGTAGCCGACCTTGCGTTTCATGCTTGCCTCCCGGTCTGGGTCTGGAGAGCGGCGGTGATGGTCGAATCCAGATGCCGCCGCAGGGTGCGGGTGCGGAAGTCCGAAGACACGCAGGTGTAGAGCGAGGTGGTGCTGGCGTGTTCGTGGCCGACTTGCTCCTGGACGAAGCGCGGGTCCCAGCCGTCCTCGATCAGGTGGGTGACGTAGGACCTGCGGAAGGAGTGGAAGTCGAGCCCGTCGTCCAGACCGAGAGCTTTGCGGTAGGCGATGAAGCGGGAGTTGAGGCGCTGGCAGCCGATCCGCAGTCCCCGCTCGGAGGGCCAGGCCGCCGGGTTGTTGTCGGTGCCGAACAGCGGGCGGACCTCGGTGAACCACTCGTCCAGGACGTCCGGTGTCCAGTCGAAGACGGTCAGCACCCCGCGGCGTTTGGGCGGCGAGCCCTTCTTGGCCTTGCCGAACCGGACCTGGCAGCGGCCGTACTCGCCGAACTCGCCGCCGTGCGGGTTGCGGCCGAAGTCGGCGGCATCGAGCATGCGTGTCTCGTTGCGGCGCGTCCCGAAGGCATAGGCGGTCTTGAACAGCGTGGCGTCACGGAAGGCGGGCAGCCAGCCCTTGCGGCCGAAGGCCCGGATGCGGGCGACCTCGTCGTCGCAGTGTGCGAAGAAGTCGTGCAGCTCGGCCTTGGTGAACGCGCGCTTCTTGGCGTCCGCCTCGTTGTCCTGGACGTGCACCGCGGTGTTCCATTCGTGCACCACCTGGACCGGGTGGGTCCCGAACCGCTCCTCGCAGGTGGCCGTCCACTCGTAGAGCGGATCGGTGACGAAGTGGCAGAACGCCCGTACGGCCTCCGAGTACGAGCGGATCGTGGAACGCTTCAGGTCCCGTAGCGAACGCAGGTCACCGAGCCACTCGTCGACCATCGCCGGCGTCCAGAGCCAGGGATAGGTGTTCACGTAGGCCGTGAACGCCTTGACCGTGTTCTCCCTGCCTTCCACCGTCGTCCGGGCTAGATTCCGCGCAAGCTGCTGGTTGGCGAACCCGGTCAGCATCGCCTTGAAAACCTGTTCCTCCGGCCGCAGCAGCGCGACCCCGTCGACCAGGTGCAGCCCCGCCGCCCCCGGTATCGACCCGTTGATCCCCACCGATTCACCACCCTCCGCGACTCGCATTAGATGCGAGAAAACCGCATCTTATGCGAGTCGCTGGAGAAGTCCGAGGTCAGCCCCCTACGTGGACCACGATGAGGTCCGAGACGCGGGTATCGTCACCGTCAGAGACCACGCTCAAGTCCGCAGGTCCGCAGGGTGATTGCCCTTGCCTCTCCAGGAGATTCGCCGACTGTCGCGAGTTCGCATCCGATGCAATTGGCGGCGGTCGGAACATCGGTACAGCCGTTGGCGCTGAGAACGATCATGGTCCGATCGGCGCGAGCGTGCTGACGCGGTCTGCACCATGAACTTCACGGTGGACAGCGGCTCGCCGGTGCGCGGGTGGCGGGCGGTGAGGTCCGTCGTGGAGAACGCGCCGTCGTGGAGAACGCGCCGTCGTGGATGCGCAGGGCCAGCTGCTCGCGGTGGAGGACGTCGAGCACGTCGGGGGATGTGCCCTGTGCCTCGTACGAGGCGGAACATCCCGGAGATGTGCACGGTGTCGCCCGGCCTCGCGTAGGTGAGCAGGTCGCGGAACTTCGGCCGCTGGAGCGGGTGGAGGATCGGCCCCTGCCCGTCGTCAACCCTGTCAGCAATCACCATCGGATCTGATGGGATTCGAGCCGCCGCGAACCTCCGGATTGCACGGGTTCATTGGAGGCGTCGGCCGCCTGTCGGCAACGATCGTCTACCGACAGCCGCCGCTGAGTGGTGGCGCCGCTGAGCGGAGGTGTCGCGGATGCCGGGCATCGCGCGCCAGTGTCAATGTTCCGGCTTCGGGTCAGGCCGGCGGGTCGGGGAGTATCTGGCGAGCATGGTCTGGACGGCCTGTTCGACGGCGTCGTGGATGTCGGAGGCAGTGGGGTTCCAGTCGGTCAGCAGCATGCGGGGCCACAGGACGTAGTTGGCGATCATGCCGAGGAACTGGTTCGCGGCGCTCGCCGCGTCCGGGACATCAGCGTTGCCCGCCTCGTGCTCGGATTCCAAGTAGTGCTGAACGGAGGTGAAGTAGGGCAGTTTGCCGAGCTGGAACTGCATCCGTCCCAGTTCGGGGAAACGAGGCAGTTCGGCGATGACGATCCGGAACAGGGCTGTCATGCCGGGCCGGCCGACCAGGTCGGCATAGCGGTGGCCGACGGCTGTCAGTCCGGAGCGCAGATCTCCGGTCTGTGGCCGCGCGGCGGCGTCTCCGGCGTCACGCTGCCAGGACTCGGCGACGATGGCCTCGAAGAGGGCCGCCTTGGTGGGGAACCGCTTGAACAGGGTGGACTTCGAGACCCCGGCCGCTTCGGCGATCCGGGCCAGTGAGGTGCCGTCGTAGCCGCGATCCAAGAACAGTTCTGTGGCGGCGGTGGTGATCGCCTCGCGTTTCTGCTGAGCGAGTCTGCGGTGGTGTGCGGAGAGTTCTGCTGCCATGCGGACAGTATGCCGCAGACCCGAGGCGAGTCGCTTGACTCGCATCGATGGTCGTGCCTACGGTACGAGAGCAAGGCGAGTCGAGTGACTCGCATCGTATCTGTGGCGCCGGGAGAATACCCCGTAGCCGCGCGCTGGAGGAACAGTTCATGACGATCGATAGGACCGCTTTGGTGACCGGTGCGAATCGCGGCCTCGGACGCGGCGCGGCCATCGCTCTGGCCGCACGCGGGGTGCGGGTCTTGGTCACCCACCGCGGTGACGCGGCCGGGGCTGAGAAGACGGTGGAACAGGTGCGGGCGGTGGGTGGGACTGCCGCTGTTCTCCGGCTCGACATCAGCGACGTCTCCTCTTTCGCGTCCTTCGCCTCCGAACTGAGCGAGCAGCTGGAGCGCTGGGGTACTTCGCGGCTCGACATCCTGGTCAACAACGCGGGAGTGGGGATCTTCGGACCGCTGGAGGACGTCACGATCGACGACTTCGACACGGTGATGGGCACCAACGTCCGGGGCACGTTCTTCCTCGTCCAGTCACTTGTGCCGCTGCTGGCCCGAGGCGGCCGCGTCATCAACGTCTCGACGTCACTGACCCGCCATACCAGCCCCGCCACCTCGGTCTACTCCGCCTCGAAGGCCGCCGTCGAAGCCTTGAGCCGCACCCTCGCCGCAGAACTCGGCCCGCGCGGAATCCGGGTCAACTCCATCGCCCCGGGACCGACCGCCACCGATTTCAACGGGGGAGCGATGCGGGACGACGCCGAGACGCGCCAGGTTCTGGCCGGACAGACCGCGCTCGGCCGCGTCGGCGAACCTGAGGAGATCGGCGACGCCATCGCCACGCTGGCCTCCGAGGGCCTGCGCTGGGTCACCGCCCAGCGCATCGAGGTCTCCGGTGGCGCCCTCCTCTGAGCGACCGGGCGACGCCAGGCCGGCGGCGCCAGCCTTGTCGTCGACCTCGCGCGGCGGCAGCGGCTCCACGTTCACTTGCCGGTCGTCCGCGTCGGCGGCCGGCGCGAACAGCGCCTTCGGCCCCTCGGCGTGCGTCCACGCCCGCCCGTGCGGGAACGTACGGAACCGCCGAGACCACTCCGAGTCCTCGTACTCGTGGTACTCGTAGGCGTCCCGGATCCCCCCGGCGGAGCCTCCAGCCGGTGTGCGAGCCGACCATGATCGTTCTCAGCGCCGACCGCTGTACCGATGTTCCCCGAGGCCGGATGCGCGCCGAGCCCGCGACGGTCACACGACTTGACCGGCTCGCCGCAGAAGAGGGTGTAGTAGTCGGGTCTGCCGGTTTTCGAGGCCGCCGGCACGGGTTTCACGCCCGGCCGCGCTCCTGTCCGGGCGGGACGGGACGTGCGCCGGGGAACGGGCTAGGGACCGTCGGGGCCATCGCGCAGGGAATGGATCATGCTCCGCAGGATCCGGAACGCGGCTGACCGCTCGGTCTCGGTCATGCCGGACAACATTCTGACCTCGACGGACCGGACCGCCACGGTCGCCTTCTCCAGGCTCTGCCGGCCACGAGGCGTGAGCCGCGTGGGAAGAACCTTCCCGACGGGAGCCTCCGCGGGCCTGGTCACGTAGCCCTCTCGTTCCAGGGTCTGGAGCAGCACGTTCATCGACTGCCGTGTCACGAACGCGCCCCGCGCGAGCTCGGAGTTCGACAAGCCCGGCCGTTGAGCCAGCAGTTCGAGGCAGGAGTAGTGCGTCACGCTCATCCCGAGCGGCCGCAGCACCTCCTCCATGGCCGAGCGCAGGACGCTCGACGCCTCCTTCAGCAGGTAGCCCAGTGACGTCTCCAGATCGACACCGTCTTGATTCATGTCAGGATTCTGACATAGATTGCCTGTGTCAGAAAGCTGACACGAAGAGAAGGAGCATCACCATGCCCGCCACCGGCCCCGACTTCATCTCGCTCCAAGCGCGCGATCTCGACGCCTCGCAGGCGTTCTACGAGCAGTACCTCGGCCTCGTCCGCTCGCAGGCCGGACCTCCGCACGCCGTCGTCTTCGAGACGAAGCCGATCGCGTTCGCACTCCGCGATGTCCTTCCCGGCACCGATCTCGCGTCCGTCGCTCAGCCCGGCATCGGTGCCGCGATCTGGCTCCACGCCACCGACGTCCAGGCCATCCACGACGCTCTCGTCGCCGACGGCCACACCATCGTCTCCGCGCCGGTCGACGGCCCCTTCGGCCGGACATTCACCTTCGCCGACCCCGACGGCTACCAGGTCACCCTCCACGACCGCGTCTGATCGGCCGGCCCAGGCCTGGAAGTGGCCGGCCGACAGCTGCTCGACCCTGGCGGCTCCGGGCCCCGGCGCACCCACTTCCGCGATAAGCCACTTGACCTTGAGTGCGCTGGTGAAGAGTGTTTCCCCGATGAAACGAGTACTGGTCGCCGGGAGCACGGGTGCGGGCAAGACCACGCTGGCCCGCGCGATCGCCGAGCGCATCGCGATCCCCTTCCACGAGATGGACGCGCTGGCCATCGCCGGGCCCCAATGGGAGGAGAACCCACGCCTGTTCGAGGATGTGACGCGGATCAGCTCCGGCCCCTCTTGGATCATCGACTCCTTCGGTCACCCGCAGGTCCGAGACCTGTTGTGGTCCCGAGCCGACACCATCGTCTGGCTCGACTACTCCCGCCCGGTGATCATGCGCCGCGTCCTGCGCCGGTCGGTGGCCCGTACCCTGTTCCGCCGCCGGATCTTCGGTGGAAACGTCGAAACCGTGGGCGACTGGTTCACGGCCGACCACCCCGCCTGGTGGGCCTGGTCGCAGTACGCGCGCCGCAGGGCTGATATCGCCACCCGCTGCGCCGACCCCCGGTTCGCCCCCCTCGACGTCATCCGCCTGGCCACGCCGCGGGCGGCGCGGGAGTGGCTCAACGTCACCACGACGACTGGTGACGAGCAAAGGCGCATCCCGTGAGGGTGGCCAAACAGGGCTCTGCGGGCGCCCGCTGAGGTCTTCGCCGGGGCCAGGAGTCCATTGGATGGGACACACGTGCGGGTAGTTGGTCCGCATGTGCGACACTCCGGCCATGCTGGGTGTGACTGATCTGCCGACCTATCTGGTGGGCCTCGTACTGATCGTTCTGCTGCCGGGGCCGAACTCGCTCTATGTGCTCTCGGTCGCGGCCAGACGCGGGATACGCGCGGGCTATTCCGCGGCGGCGGGCGTCTGGTGCGGCGACACCATACTCATGGTGCTCTCCGCCGCCGGTGTCGCGTCGCTGCTCCAGGCCAATGAGCTGGCGTTCGGCATCGTGAAGTTCGCCGGTGCCGGCTATCTGACCTGGCTCGCGATCGGGATGATGCGCGCGGCCTGGTCGCTGTGGCGCAGCCGGCACGAGCGCGCGGAGGCTGCGGTGGCGTCAGCGTCAGCGTCCGCCTCGGCCTCCTCCTCCGCCTCCTCTTCCTCGCCGACGCCGGCTGAGCGGCCGTACCGCAGGGCGCTGGTCATCAGCCTGTTCAACCCGAAGGCGATTCTGTTCTTCATCTCCTTCTTCGTGCAGTTCGTCGACCCGGGCTACGCGCACCCCGCGCTGTCCTTCGTCGTGCTGGGACTCCTCGCGAACGCGGCCAGCGCCCTCTATCTGTCGGCCCTGATCTTCGGCGGCACGCGCCTCGCCGCCACCTTCCGCCGCCGCAAGCGCCTCTCGGCGGGGATGACATCGGCGGCGGGCGCGCTGTTCCTGGGCTTCGCGGTGAAGCTGTCACTGAGCAGCGCCTGACGACGGCGGACCGCCGGGGGTGGTGGGGGCGGCGGGGGGAACGGGGTGCGGGGGGACGTACGACCACTCCGCCCAGACCACCTTCCCGGGCCCGTTCCGGTCACTGACACCCCACCGGTCGGCGAGCGCGGCGACGAGCACGAGCCCCCTGCCGTCGCACGCGTCCAGATCCGGCATCCGCTGCTCGGGCTTGTCGGACGAGGCGTCGTGCACCTCGATCCGCAGACCGGCGGATTCCGCGACGTACCGCGTCTCGATCTCCCGTCCCGGCGACACCCGCGCGTGACGCCCGGCGTTGGTGAGCAGTTCGGAGAGAACGAGCACGGCCGAGTCCTCCAGCGCCGCCAGCCCCCACCCGACGAGCGCCTTCCGCAACTCCAGCCGCGCCAGCCCGACGCAACTGGGATGCCTGCTCCACCGCAGCACGACGACGCGGGGCTCGTGGTTCAGGTCCATCAGACGCTCCTTACACGTACGCGAGTCACTTCGTTCTGTGACGAATAACTCACAGCGTGTTGCTTGCGCCGCTACGCTTCCAGAGGTTTCGGCCTGACAACGCGTAGTTCAAGTGAGGGAGTTGATCCCATGGCGGACGCCCGCAAACCACGGACGCCTCGGCAGAAGTACGGGGAGGAGCTGAAGATCCGGCGCGTGGCGGCGGACATGACGCAGGAGGCGCTGAGCGAGGGCGTGGTGTGCTCGCCGACGCTGATCAGCCACTTCGAGGCGGGGCGGCGACTGCCGGGCCCGGATGACGCGCGCCGTATCGATCTCACGCTCGGAACGGATGGGTTTTTCGCCCGGTGGCTGAAGGACCTCGACTCCAAGTACGCCGATCATTTCGCGGTGGTGGCCGAGTTGGAACGGCAGGCGACGGAGATCCGGCAGTACGGAGCGTCACTTGTCCCCGGGTTGCTCCAGACGGACGCGTACGCGCGCGCCGTTTTCCGGGCGTACCGTCCGAACCATCGGGCCGACGAGCTTGACCGCCTTGTGGTCAGCCGTATGGAGCGTGCCCAGCTCCTTGAGAACGGATCAGGCCCCGTAGCGTGGACCTTGCTGGATGAGGCGGCACTGCGGCGCAGGGTCGGGGGAGCGCCCACCATGGCAGACCAGTTGAGCAGGGTCGCGGGCATGGCCGAATCAGGGCGCCTGCGACTGCATGTGCTGCCGTTCGGGGCGGGAGAACATGCGCTGATGGAGAGCATGCTTTACCTGATGAACTTCGAGGACGCCGCGCCCATCGCGTACGTAGAGGGCTTGCACACAGGGCACTTGATCGATGATCCGGCCCTGGTGGGGAGTTGCCAGTCGTCCTACGATCTGGCTCTAGGTGATGCGTTGTCGGGCAAAGAGTCGCTGGCTCTGATCAGGGCCGTAGCGGAGGAGTACGAGCATGAGCAGCAGTGAGCGCGTCGTGGGGTGGCGTAAGTCCAGCTACAGCGGGGGTAGCAATGGTGAGTGCCTCGAAGTAGCCGACGGTTACGCCGATGTCCCGGTCCGCGACTCCAAGAGCCCGCACGGCCCCGTACTGGTGTTTCCGGCGGTCGGCTGGTCCGTGTTCGTCGCGGCGGTCAGGGACGGCGAGTTCCCCCTCTGAGAGCCGCGTCGGCATCGTTGGCGCTGTCAGGTCCGTAGTGGAGGAGTACGAGCATGAGCAGCAGTGAACGCGTCGTGGGATGGCGTAAGTCGAGCTACAGCGGCGGCAGTCAGGGTGAGTGCCTCGAAGTAGCCGCCGGCTACGCCGATGTCCCGGTCCGCGACTCCAAGAACCCGCACGGCCCCGCGCTGTTCTTCCCGGCGGCCGGGTGGTCCGTGTTCGTCGCGGCGGTCAGGGACGGCGAGTTCCCCCTCTGAGAGCCGCGTCGGCATCGTTGGCCCTGTCAGGGCCGTAGCGGAGGAGTACGAGAATGCGCAGCAGTGAACACGTCCTTGGGTGGCGCAAGTCCAGCTACAGCGGTGGCAGCAATGGCGACTGCCTCGAAGTAGCCGACGGCTACCCCGACGTCCCGGTCCGCGACTCCAAGAGCCCGCACGGCCCCGTACTGGTGTTTCCGGCGGCCGGGTGGTCCGTGTTCGTCGCGGCGGTCAGTTCGGGGCCGGGGACGCCGTTTCGTCGGCCTTGATGTCGAAGTTGATCTGGTCTCCTTCGACAGAGGTCACCTTGACCGTGACGCCCAAGGTGCTGCCGTCGTCCGCCGTGAGCGTGCACCGGGTGGTGGTGCCGACCTTGCCCGCGAGGTCCTCGGGGCAGGTGATGTTCGGCTTGGGCTGGCCCGTCGTGGCGGCGAGCTTTTCCGCGACCGTGGTGGCCAGCTTCTCCGTGGACATCTTCGGCGTGGTCGTACCGACGTCGACCGAGGCCGAGCAGCCGACGAGCAGCGCACTGGCGGCCGCGGCCGAGAGGATCGACGTCGCTGCGGACAGCCGGGTTGCGGGCATGGTGGACTCCGGTCTGGGGGATCTTGGCACGAAGCGGCAGGAAGCAGTGGTGCTCTCCGCGCGCCGGGCAAGGCTATCGCGCGACTCCCCTTGGCGAAGGATCGGTTCAGCGTGATGCGCGGCTCTCTCCGCGGTCCCTCGTTTCTCCCCGTCACCCCATCAAACGTCCCCATGTGTGCATGACTTGTGCGTGAGTTGTTTCAGGCCACGGGTGGGGCGTCTCGGCCGCGGAAGCGAACGATAAGGTGCACGACACGCTTCAAAGCATGAACGCAACGGGGGTTGCCCATGGGATCCGGAAACGGTGGCGAGCCGGTACTCGCCAGTTCGTCCAGCGACAAGAAGCGCGCGACGAACTACATGGAACAGGACCTGATACCGGACACCCAGGTGGCCTCCCGCATGGCGGCGGGCGGGGGAGCGGTGCGGCCGCTGTTCGTCGGCCCCGTGGCCCCCGCGAGTCCCCTGATAAAGGAGGACACCGGACTGAAAGGTCTCTCCGGCTGGGCCCTGGACCAAGGTGCCTCCGACGCGCTGACCGCCTGGCAAGGGCAGGCGAACCGGCTGATGGGCCGGTTGCAGGTGGAGTTGAACGGGCTGCACGGCGCCAAGAACAACCTCCTGAACCAGGACACCGCCGTAGGCGCGCAGGCCGACGCGATACGGCCCCCCAGCAGTTTCGACGGTATGTGACGGGGGAGCGGCCATGACGCTGAACTATCAGGACGTGATGACGGCCGACCTGTCTTCGCTCACGGACGTGTCCGCGGCGTGGAAGAAGATGGGTGAGCGCTTCGGTGAGCTGAAGACCGCCTACGAGACGAACGTGCAGGGCGTTCTCGGCAACGGGAACTGGCAGGGGCTCGCCTATGGCGCGCAGCAGCAGTACGCCTCGGCCACGGCCTTCGAGTACGGCGCGGCCAAGAAGGAGGCGCTGGCCATCGCCAGCCTCCTCACGGACGCGCACACCGAGCTGACCCGGTTGCAGAAGGCGGTCAAGGACCTGGTCCATGACGCCGAGAAGAAGGACTACAAGGTCGACAGCTCCGGCAAGGCGACCTACGTCGGGTACGACAACCTCTCCGAACAGGAGAAGTACGCCCTCCATCACGACCCCGACTACCCCCGGCTGCAGGCCGACGCCCGGGAGAAGGCGCAGGGCTGGACCGACGAGATAGCCAAGGCGGTCAAGGCCGTCGACGAAGCCGACCAGAGCGTGAAGCGGGCGCTGAGCCGCGCGACGAGCGACGGTTCGACGGACGGCATCGGGATCGGCGGGTTCAACGCGCAGGCCGAGGGCGACCTGGCGAAGGCGGGCAAACCGGAACCCAAGGATTCGACGAAGCCCGACGGGTGGGTCGCCGAGGGCGAGTCCGAAGCCTCCGGCCCCGGCACCGGGACATCCGCCACCGGGCCCGACGTGGCGGGCGGCAAGCTGGCGGAGGCCGAGGCGCACGCCGACCTCGGCCGCGCGAGCGCGGAGGGCTCCCTCACCAACGGCCCGATGAAGCTCGCGGGCGAGGCCGAAGCGTACGTGGGCGCCAAGGCCTCCGCGGCCGGCGGCATCACCAACGAGGGCATCAGGGGCGAGGCCGGTGCCTTCGCGGGCGCCGAGGCCTCGGCCAAGGGCACCGCCGACGCCGGCCCCGTCGGGGTGTACGGACGGGCGGAGACCAAGGCGGGCGCCGAGGCAGGCATCAACGCCGGGGTCGGTCTTGAGGGTGTGCAGGCCGGTGCGGAAGCGTTCGCCGGCGCGAAGGCAGGCGCCGGAGGCGGCGCGGACATCGGCGGCATCGGGGCGGGAGCGACGGTCGAGGGCTGGGCCGGCATCGGGGCCGAGGCCGAGGCGACGTTCGGCAAGGGCACGGACGGCAAGTGGCACATCGGCGCGAAGACGGGCGTCGCCGTCGGGCTCGGCGGCGAGGTCGGCTTCGAAGTCACCGTCGACCCGGGGAAGATCGCCGACACGGCGGGCGACGCGGCCAACGCCATCGGCGACGCGGCTGGTGCCGTGGGCGATGCGGCCGGGGCGTTCGGCAGTGCGGTCGGTGGCCTGTTCTGATGTACGTTCGCACACCCGTTGCCGTAGTAAGGAGGCCCCGAGATGGCCACGACCCTGCCCGTACCGATCGAGTTCGAACTGCCGGAAGGCTGGCGCGCCGCACGGCCGGATGAAGTCGGCGCACCGGGCGCGGCGTTCGTCGCGCTGCATCCGCGACCGGACGCCGGATTCAACGCGAACATCACGATCGACGGCGACTACCGGCCGGACGCGGCGACGCTGGCGGAGATCGCCGACGTGTCCGTGGAGCGCCTGGGCCAGGCCACCACGTCGGTCGAGGTCGCCGGACGCCGCGAGATCGGCTCCGCGGACGCGCCCGGTTTCACGCAGACGCTGGCCCTGTCGACCGTCGTCGGCGGCGTACCCCGCGACCTCGTCCAGTCCCAGGTGTACCTGTCCATGCTGGACGTCGCCGATCCGCAGAAGCGGGCGGTGATCCGCCTGGTCCTGACCGCCACCGCGTCCCAACACCCCTCCGTCGTGAGCGACTTCCAGGACTTCGTGCGCACGGTCCGCCCGGACACCGCGGCCTCCTAGCGCGGACGCACCCTCGTACCGGCAGACCGTGCCCCGGAGACCTTGCACAGGCAGACCGTGAACCGGCAGACCTTGCACCGGCAGACCTTGCACCGGCAGACCTTGCACCGGCAAACCGACTCCTCATAGGTTGATTTCATGGGACTCTTCGACAAGCTGACCGGAACCAAGCGCCCCGCCGACGGTGTCGCCCCGCGATCCGCCGCCGAGGTCCACGCGGCTCTGCTCGGCCTCAACCGCCCTGACGTCCCCTATGTCATCCGGGACGGCCGCGAGGAGGGTGCCGATCTGGTGGCCGAGTGGCGCGTCCTGGACCCGGCCTGGCAGACGTTCTTCGTCCGCACCCAGGTGAGCCGCGTGTTCCAGGTCCGTATGCGCCTGGTCCCGGAGAAGAACGAAGTCCGCTCGCTCGACCAGCAGTACGAGGTCTCGTGGGCCGGCGACACCCCCAGCCTCGCCCTCGCGGCCGATGCCCAGCGCGGCCAGGTGCAGACGGTCTCGAAGCGCTGGACGCTCGGCGGGGGCGAGGACGGGGACAGCGAAGCGACCGAGACGTTCAACTTCGACAGCTCCGAGCTGAAGGACCCTCTTCAGGACGCCGTTCTGGGCGCGGGATGGACCTGGCGCGGAGTCATCAGCGGCAAGCTGTGAGCCTGGCGGCCTGAGTGACGGCCGGACGCCTGTCCCGCTGACCGCCTTCCTCGGGCATTTCGGACACTCGGACACCTCGCATGTCTCAGCGCGAGGAGTCAGTCCTGTTCGTTCTCGTCCAGCAGGGCCCGGAGGCGGCGCCGCACTGCCTCTCGTACCTCGTCCGGGGACAGCACGCGGAACGGGGTCGCGAGGCAGAGCAGGCATGCGGCGAGTTCGTCGGGGCCGGTGCCGCCGATCGTGACGAGGGTGGCGTTCGCGCCGTCGGCCTGGTGCGTGCCGAGGTTGGGCGGGACGAGCCGCAGGGCCTCGTCCAGGGGGACGGGGAGGCGGACGGTCGCATAGAGCGGATAGCCGCTGGTCAGCATGCGGGAGACGAGCAGGGCGGCGTCGGGAGGGTCGACGAGGTTCACCGGCTCCCCGGTCGGATGGGCCTCCGCGACCCGGTCCGCGCGGAATGTGCGCCATTCGCCGCGCGCGATGTCCAGGGCGACGACGTACCAGCGGTGGCCGGTCCGTACGAGACGGTACGGGTCGATGTCCCGTACGGTGGCCCGCTCCTGCCGGTCGCGGTAGGACAGCCGGACGCGTTCGCCGCGCCGGCACGCGTCGGCCAGTTCCAGCAGTACGCCGGGGGAGACCTGGCGGTCGTCGGGCCGGGGGGTGTGGACGAAGGCTTCGTTCAGCTCGCCGAGCCGGTCCGCGATGTGCGAGGGCAGCAGCCGCTGGAGCTTGAACAGCGCGGACAGCGCGGCCTGGTCGCCACCGAGGACACCGCTGAGCGCGGCCTCGCGCAGGGCGACGGCCACGGCGAGCGCCTCCTCGTCGTCCAGGCTCAGGGGCGGCACCTTCGCGCCGCCCCTGAGCCGGTAGCCGCCCCAGGGGCCGGGCTCGGAATCGACGCGGTAGCCGAGGTCGCGCAGCTTGGCGATGTCCCGCCGGACGGTGCGTTCGGTGACGTCCATACGCTCGGCCAGCTCGCCGTTGGTCCACGACGGTCGCGTCGACAGCAGCGAGACCAGCCGCAGCAGTCTCGCTGAGGTGCCGATCACAAGGGCAGCCTAAGGGGCAGCCTGTGCCCCGGGGTCCGTACGGCCGGCCCGCGTACGGCCGGCCGCCCGTACGACCGGCCGCGCGTACGGCCCCGGCGTACGGCCCCGCGCTCCCGGTCTCACGCGTAACGGGCCACCGATGCCCCCACCCCCCGCAGCCATTCCGCCAGGCCCCTCGCGTCGTCGCCCGCCCACCCCACGTAACCGTCCGGGCGGACGAGGAACACGCCCTTGCCGTACGGGGCGTACGCGTCCAGCTCGCGCACCCGGACCAGCTCCGGGTCCAGCGGCGGGAGTTCGGCGTCCGTGCCCACCACGAGCAGGGTGAAGTGCGGGCCGCGCAGCGTGTCGAAGAGGGTGGTGCCGTCGGGCAGCGGGCCGTCGGGGGCGCGGTCGCCGGCGCGCAGGGCGCCCGCCGCGCCCGTGGACAGCGGGCCTTCGCGGTAGCCGAGGCCCAGTTGGCGGGTGGCCGCGCCACGCCCGGCCTCGCCGCGGTGGATACGGGTCGACAGGCCGAGCATCTCGGCGGCCACGGGCCGGCGCTCCTGTTCGTACGTGTCGAGCAGGGCCGCCGGGGCATCGTGACGCAGCACCTGGCCGAGCTTCCAGCCCAGGTTGTAGGCGTCCTGGACGCTGGTGTTCAGGCCCTGGCCGCCCGCCGGTGAGTGGACATGGGCCGCGTCGCCCGCGAGGAAGATCCGGCCGTCCCGGAAGCGGTCGGCGAGGGCCGCGCGCGGGCGGAAGTCCGAGGACCAGAGCACGTCGGTGACCTCGGACGCGGCGAGATGCGTGCGGGCGGCGACCAGCGCGCGTACGCCCGCCGCCGAGGTGTCGGGCGCGGAGCCGTCCTTGAACTGGGCGGTCAGCTGGAAGTCGGCCGTGCCGGGGAGCGGGCACGCGGCGAGGAACGAGCCGTCCTCGGCGGGGAAGATATGCCAGTTCAGCCGGTCGAGCGCGGGGATCCGGACGTCCGCGACGAGCATCGGCGCCGGGTCGACGGTCTCGCCGGTCATGCCGATGCCGAGGAGGCTCCGTACGCTACTGCGGCCTCCGTCGGCGGCCACGGCGTACCGCGCGCGAACGGTCCGTCCCGGGGCCGCGCCGGCCGCCCCCGTGCCGACCGCTTCTGTTCCGGCCGCCGCCACCCCGGCCGCCGCCACCCCGGCCGCTCCGGCATCGGCCGACAGCTCCGCCGTCACCCCGTCCGCGTCCTGCGTGAGGCCGGTCAGCGCCGTTCCGAAGGCGACGTCCCCGCCCAGTTCCCGCAGGCGCGCGTACAGGATCTCCTGCGTACGCCACTGCGGCACCAGCCACGGGCCCGCGTACGGCTCCGCCGCCGTCGGCCGCGTCTCCTCGAACATCCGGTGCTCGCCCTGCCGCTCACCATTCAGCCAGACCATTCCGACGGGCGCGGGGCCGCCGTGCGCGAGCATCCGCTCCACGACGCCCAGGTCGTCCAGTACCTCCAGCGTGCGCGGCTGGACGCCCTTGCCGCGCGAGCCGGGGAAGAGCCGCGCGGCCCGCTCCACGACCTGTACGGAGACCCCGCGCCGCCGCAGATCGCAGGCGAGGGCGAGGCCGGTCGGGCCGGCGCCGGCGATCAGTACGTCGACCACCGCGACGGGACCGGCGGCGGCACCCGCGTCCTTAACGTTGTTAAGTTCCATGAGATCGAGGATGTGCTTAACGCTGTTAGATTGTCAAGGTGGCTACGACACGACTGGACCGCACGCTGGTCGCCCGCACCGCGCTGCGGCTGCTGAACGAGGTGGGCCTCGAAGGGCTGACCCTGCGCGCCATCGCCGCGGAACTCGGCGTCAAGGCGCCCGCGCTCTACTGGCACTTCAAGGACAAGCAGGCGCTGCTCGACGAGATGGCGACCGAGATGTTCCGGCGGATGGCGGCCGACCTGCCCGCCGTCGCCGCCCCCGACTGGCGGGACGGGCTCACCGCGGCGATGCGCGGGCTGCGCGGTCATCTGCTGCGGTACCGCGACGGCGCCAAGGTCTACAGCGGTACGCACTTCACGGACACCGGCTACGCGGTCACCATGGACGCCCATCTGCGCGGGCTCACCGAGTCCGGATTCACCCCGCGGACGGCGGCGCGCGCCTGGTTCACCGCGTACAGCTACACCATCGGTTACGTCATCGAGGAACAGTCGATGTTCCCGGTCGCGGCCACCGCCACCGGCACGGCCACCGGCGCGGAGGGGATCGACCTCGCCGCCCGCGCCGAACGGCTGGCGGCGTATCCGCTGGCCGCCGGCGCGGGCGAGGAGATCTTCGGCAATCACGAGGAGGGCTTCGAGAGCGGCCTCGCGGCGGTCGTGGCGGGGATCGCCCTCACCGTGCGGCCGTCCGACGCCTGAACCCTGTCCGGTCACGCTCCGTCGCGGAGAGTCGCCTTACCAGCCCCTGATGTCCGAAGCGTTTCGTTCCCCTTACCGACGGTGTGAGTTCACCTCCGGGGCGGAGAGATTTCCTACCCTGTCACCCACTCACCATCTGTCCGTGGGGCAGTAGACGCCGGGAGCAGCATGACGAAGGCCCGCAGACTGTGGCCGAGATGGCGCGGCGGTAAGAACGCCGAGAACGCGAGGAACGGAAGGAGCGGGGGCGGCGGACGGAGCGGAAACGCCGGAAGCACCGCCACCGCGCCACCGGACGGTACGCCTCCCAGGGACTCGAAAGAGCTGGAGGAGTGCCTGCGCGCCTGCGCGGTGCACAGCGACAGGCTCGCGGCCGCCGGTACCGAGAACGACCGCAAACGCGCCGATCTCGCCGCGAAGCTGCGCCGCCTCCGGGACGTCCACGCCTCGGCCCACGCCTCCGCGGCCTCCGAGCCCGCCGGGAACGAGCTGTTCGACGCGCTGCTCGCCGCCGGGACCGCGGCCCTGGAGTGCGGCGACGGCGGCGGACGCGACGGCGAAGGCGACGGCGGCGAACCGGCGCTCGCCCTGCTCATCAGCGCCACCGTCCTGGCCGAGCGCGGCAGCTCCCGGGCCGGCTGGCGGCTGCGGGCCAGGACCCTGGAGGCCGCCGGTGACGAGCAGGCGGCCGTCGAGGCGTACGAGCGCTACCTCGCGCTCACCGAGACCGACTGGTACGGCGTCGCCCCCCGCCTCGCCGGGCTGCGGACAGCCGCCCGGCAGCAGGAGGACATGCTCCGGCTGCTCGCCCGCGAGTGCCCGCGCGCCGAGGAGTTCGCCACCGCGCCCGCCTCCGCCGCCGAGGTGCGGGACGTGTGGGAGGAGGGCCTGCGCCTCCACGACAAGGGCGACCGTACGCAGGCCGAGCCGCGACTCGTCGGCGCGCTGCTGGCCATGGGCCGCGACCGCCACCCGGTCGGGGAGTTGCAGAACGCCGTCGGCCACTACCTCGACCTGCGCGTCGCCGCCGCCGACGGCGACGCCTCCGGGCTGCGCGAACTCATCGGCCACTACGCGGAACAGCGCAGGAACCGGATGCGGCCGCCCCTCACCGATCCCACCCTCGGCGGGGTCGACTGGATCGGCGTCGGTGAGCTGCGCAATCTGATCGCGGGCAAGTCCGTCTGTCTGGTGGCCAACTCCGAGAGCCTCGGGCGCGGTTCGCTGGGGCCGGAGATCGACGCGTACGACCTGGTCGTACGGTTCAGCTCGTACCGGATCGACGCGCCCGCCACCGGTACGCGGACCGATCTCCACGCCACCGCGCACGAGCACGGCTTCAACTGGGACCGGCCGGTGACGACGCGCATGGTGTTCGGCGGGTCCGCGGAGAAGTGGAGCTACTCGCTGCGCGAGCGGCTGGTGCCCGGCGCCCAGCGGTATGTGACCGACGAGTCGGTGCGCTGGCCGCTGCGCCATCTCGGCGGGGTCGACTGGGACGCCTGGCCCTCCGTCCCGACCAGCGGGTTCAACACCCTCTGGCTCCTTGATTTCCTGGATGTCAGCCCGGCGCTCGATCTGTTCGGCTTCGACTTCTACGAGAGCGGCGTCCACCGTCTGCCCGGAGCGATGCGCGTACCCGTCACCTCCGAGCGCGAGCGGACCAGCGAGAAGGCATGGGTCATGGAACGCGCCCAGAGCGTCAACGACATGAGGATTTCCCTGAGATGACCCCCAGCCCCGCGACTCCGAGCCCTGTGCCCCCGAGCGCCGCGACCCCCAGCCCCGCGACCGCGAGCCCCATCACCGCGAGCCCCAAGAGCGCGGACTCGCTCACCGGCAAACGCCGTATCGCCTTCGCCGCGCTCGTCGGCGGCGACGACGACGTGCCCGGCCTCCTGACCCTGCTGCGCAGCCTCGCCCTGTCCAACCCGGGCGTGTGCGAGGACTTCGTCGTCCTGCACAGCGGGCCCGCTCTGCCGGCCGCCTCCGTCGCCCGTATCCACGCGGTCCATCCGCGCGCCGAGCTGCGCCCGGCGGGAACGGGCCCGCGCGGCGACGCGTTCCGCACCGGCGACTACGCCACCGTGCTCCGCGCGTACGACACCGTGATCGTCCTCGATCCGCGCACGGTCGTCCTGGGCGACCTCGGCGCACTCCTGCGGCTGCGCGAGGGGGCGGTCGCCTTCACGCCCGGCGACACCCTCGTCATCCAGCGCGACCACGCGGAGACGGCCCCGGAACCCGGCGGCGAGGCCCCGATCGGCGACTCCGAGGACGACCGGAGCGCGTACGACCTCTCCGACGCCGAGTTGCACGCCGCCTACCTCGCGCTGAACGGCACCCCCCACCACGATCTGATCGTGCACTACGGGACCCCGCACGTCGCCCGCACCGGAGACGTCGAGACCGCCCGCCGCGTCGCGCTCGCCCATATCGGCGCGGGCGAGTTCCAGGAGGCCGCCGACCTGCTGGGATCGGTCCGTATCCCGGTGAACGAGGCATGGCCGCACGAGGTGTTCGGGCACGCCCTGATGAGCCTGTCCCGCTACGAGGAGGCCGAGGCCCAGCTGCTGCTGGCCACTGCCGCGCCCAAGCGCGCCGCCACCGCCTTCGCCCGGCTCGCCCAGATCGCCTGGATCCACGGCGACGACACCACGGCGCAGCGCCACGCCATGAACGGGCTCTCCGCCGACCCCACCCACCGGGGGGCGCGGCAGATGCAGCGCCGTACGGCGGGCGCGCCCGCCGGGCTGCCGCACCCGCGCGAGGGCGCGGCGGAGGACCAGCTCGCCCATGTCGCGTACTACATGCCGCAGCAGGGCAACGCCGGGGACAAGCTGCTGCCCGAGTCCGTACGGCTCACGTTCGGCCCCGACACCGGACCCCGCCGCTGGCACTCGATCCACGCGCACCGGCTCTTCGACGAAGCCGCGCTGGAGCGGGTCAACGCCCGGCGCGGGCTGGTGATCGGGGGCGGCGGGCTGTTCATCCCGGACACCGCGCCCAACGGGAACAGCGCCTGGCAGTGGAACGTCCCCGACGCGCTGCTCGACCGGATCGACGTGCCCGTGATGGTGTACGCGGTCGGCTTCAACGCCTTCGACGGACAGTCCTACCGGCGCGAACGCTTCCACGCGAGTCTGCGCCGGCTCGTCGAACGGTCCGCCTTCTTCGGGCTCCGCAACCACGGCTCGATCGAGAAGGTCCGCGCGCTGCTGCCCGCGGAACTGCACGAGAAGGTGCGCTTCCAGCCCTGCCCGACCACCGTCACCCGGCAGCTGGTCGAGGGCTGGACCGACCCCGCGCACCGGGAGAACACCGTCCTGATCAACGCCGCCTACGACCGGGCAGGGCTGCGCTTCGGCCATGACTACGGGCATTTCCTCGCCGAACTGGCCAAGGCGATACGGGCGCTGGGCGGTCACGCCGAGGTGAAGTGCGTGGCGCACTCGGTGGACGACGAGCGGATCGCGTTCGATCTACGGCGCGAGCACGGCATCTCGCTGCCGGTGATCCCGATGTACGACTCCGGGAACGACGAGATCCGCGACCTCTACGCCCGTACGAAGCTGGTGATCGGGATGCGGGGGCACGCGGGAATGATCCCGTTCGGCTGCGGGACGCCGATCATCAGCCTGATCTCGCACCCCAAGATGGCGTACTTCCTGTCCGACATCGAGCGCCCGGAGTGGGGCGTCTCCGTCCATGACAAGAACCTCGGGGCGGTGCTGACGGAGCGGGCGCTCGGCCTGCTGGACGATCACGCCGCGTCCGTCGCCGACGTACACGGCAGACAGCGGGAGCTGTGGAAGGTCACGCAGGCGAACGCGGCGGAGCTGCGGGCGATCCTGGGGACCACCGCCCAGACCCCCGAAGACCGCACGGCCTGATCCCCGGCCCCCGGCCCCCGGCCCTCGCCGGAGACCCTCGCCGGACGGGCGACGCATCTCGTCCCGTCCGGCGACCAGGGTCCTCGCAGTCCTACCGCAGCACCGCCCGCCGCAGCTTCCGCGCCCGCCGCACCATCCGCCGGGCCGTCGCGTTGCGCGGGATACGGGCCAGCTGCGCCGGGACCGCGCCGGGCAGCGCCAGCGCCGTGAGCCGGCGCCGCTTGAAGTAGCGCCAGGTGTGCGTGTCGAGATGCTCCGACAGGTACTTCTCCGCCGCGGGGCGCAGCCCCGGGTAGATCTGGTGCTGCATCGCGTAGCCGACGGTCGCGACCAGGTCCGCGATCAGCGGGTCCGGCCGGTGGGTGACGGAGTCGTCGTCGTCCAGCGACGGCAGCAGCGCGTCCACGATCGTCACCGGCACGCGGTTGCTGTTCTGGTACGGGGCGAGCCGCTCCAGCAGCAGCTCCGTGCCCGTGTGCGCCACCGGGATGCCGTAGAACGCGGACGCCGTGAACAGCGCCGTCGAGAAGCAGCCGACCACCAGCGCGGGCTTCAGCCGCCGGTAGAGCACCTCGGCGAGCACCGGGCTGTCCAGGATGGTCAGGTCGGCGCCGAGCTTCTTCGCCTCCTGCTCCAGCTGCCGCGACCAGGCGGCCGGGGCCGTGGGATGCGGCTTGAAGACCACCTGGGTGTGGCCCTTGGCGACCGCGCCCCGCACCATCCGGATGTGCAGTTCCTCCTCCTCGCGCTCGGAGAGGATCCCGAGCGCGGAGAGGTACTGGCCGAGGAGCAGCGCCGGGGGCTCGGACGGTGTGTCGAAGTTCCGCTCGGCGTCGGTGAGTTCGTCCAGCACGCGCAGGAAGGCGTCCGTCGGCACCAGCTCGGGGCCGACACCGAACTCGGTGAGGAGGAGCGGCTTGAGCCCCGGTACGAGATCGAGGTGCAGCAGTCTGCGCACCCGCTCGCCGACCAGCGGTTCTATCTTCGAGCGGGTGGGCCCGTAGCTCATCAGCCCGTCCGCGTACACCTCGATGGGCGCGCCGGTGAAGATCTGCGCGATCGCGAGCGCCGGGTTGACCTGGATCGACTCGACGATCAGCCGTACGTCGTCGTCCCCGAGCCGCCAGGCCAGCCGCAGATGGCGTTCCCAGAGGGGTACGTCGTCTGCGCGCGGGGACCAGCTGCCCGGGTGGAACGGCGCGATCGTCTCGTTCCACGACACGAGGTCGTCGAACCGGTCGCGCAGCTGCTCGAAGCCCGGCATCTCGTCGACCGAGGGCGTCAGCTCGGGCGAGCCCGCGTTGTTGCAGACGACCAGCAGCCGGCGGTGGGCCGCGGGGAAGAGCCCGGCGTCGATCGCGGCGGCCAGGGTGGCCGCTCCGTAGAGCGTGGAAGCGCAGAAGACCTGCGTCGTACGCGCGGCCGCGGACGCGCTCGGGAAGAGGGACGACGACGCCATCACGCTGCCGCCTTCCCGGCGGTCAGGGGCCGCCTTCGCAGGCGGCGCAGCCGGGCCGAGCGGTCCAGGTCCATCGAATCCAGCGCTTCCTTCAAGACGTCCTGAGGCAGTCGTTTCAGAGCGGCGGCGCTCATCGCGCGCAATTGCCGCGCCACGGCCGGTTCGAATCGCTCTTTCGACGCCAGATGGTGGGAAATGATCGCGCAGTAGGTGCGCACGGCCTTCAGCAGGAAGCGGTCCGCTTCCGCGTCTTTCGCGGTCTCCTCGATGACCTGGTCGAAGGCGCGGATGAAATCGAGCTGCCGTACGTCGCCGATCTGGGTGAGCGACGAGGCGACCCCGCGCCGGTAGAAGGTCCCGAGCAGTCCGAGCACGGCGAAGGACTCCGCCTCGCGGTGCAGCCGCCAGATCCAGGGCCGGTCCTCGGCGGTCCGCAGTCCGTCCGTGAAGTGCACGAGGCCGCGGTCGACGAGCCTGCGGTGGTACATGCCCGCCCAGGCGTACGGATAGTCGACCGAGGTGGAGCGGTCGGCGGGCAGGATCGCGTCGCGGGGCGACAGCACCTCGTCGCGCCGGCCGACCGGGACGCGGTGGATCGTCCTGGCCCTGGCCGTGAACTGGACGTGGTCGGTACGGACGAAGTCGCAGCCCAGCCTCTCCATGGAGGCGAGCACCTGCTCGTAGTAGCCGGGCGCCACCCAGTCGTCCCCGTCGAGGAAGGTGACGTACTCCCCGTCCGCGGCGTCCAGACCCGTATTGCGCGCGGTGGCCAGCCCCCCGTTCTGTTCGTGTCTGAGGAGGACCGCCCCCGGAAGGTCGCGCGCCGCCTGTTCGAGGATCTCCGGGGTCCCGTCGGTCGAACAGTCGTCGACAAGAAGGAACTGGAAGTCCTCGCGGCTGTTCGCGCGCAGGCTTCTAAGGGTTTCGAGGGCGTATGTCTGCACGTTGTAGAACGGCACGACAACAGAGAGCTTGACCACCTGCGTGACGCTAGGCGGAGCCGAGTCATGCCGCCTGACATCCGGACGCATGGAAGGTGAACGAAGAATGGCGGAATGGTGAAGCCGCCCGCATCCCGGCCGTTTTCTGTCCGTTCCGGGCCCGCGTCGCCATTCGTAGATGTGCTGTTAACCCTTTATTGCCATTGAGTTGGGGCGACAAACGGAATGGCTTTCTAACGTCCACGTCGTGCCATCACGTATCAGCGGTCAAGCGGTCCGGGTCGCCGTGCTCGCCGACTCCGACACCCGGTGGAAGTGGGGCGCGCTCACCGCGCGCCGCATCGCGCCGGACGACCGCTCCATAGAGCTCAGCGGCTTTCTCCTGCGCGGACGAGCCACGCCCACCGCGAGACAGCTCGCCGAGGTCGGCGCGGAAGCGGACGCCCTGCGTGAGGTGACCGGCACCGACTTCCTGCGCACGCTCCGCGAGGAGTCGTACGACATGGTCGTCCTCGCCCTCGTCGGCGGCGCCGTACAGGCGATGCTGCACGGGATAGCCGCCCTCAAGATGGCGCACCGGCCCGTGATCGTCACCGGCTACGTCGGAGTCGTCTACGAGAAGCTCTCGGACGGGCTGCTGCTGCGGCACGGCGCGGATGTCGTCCTCGCCAACTCGCGCTACGACGCGCAGCGCTTCCGCGCCGTCTACGAGGGCGTGGGCGCCGACGCCTCCTCGGTCACCGAGGCCGCGCTGCCCTTCCTCGGCGGTGAGCGGTACGTCCCCGAGGAGGGCCGCGACACCGTCGTCTTCGCCGCCCAGCCCTCCGTACCGGCGAGCCGCGCCGACCGTACGTATCTGCTGCGGCGCCTCGTCGAGCACGCCAGGCTCCACCCGCGCCGCGAGGTGCTGCTGAAGCTGCGCAGCAAGCCGGGCGAGCACACCACGCACGTGGAGGAGTTCCCGTACCAGCGCCTCGCCGAGAAGGTGCCCGGCGGCCTGCCGCCCAACTTCCGCATGGTGTACGGGAACATGGGCGAGGTCCTGGACCGTACGGACCTGCTGGTCACCGTCTCCTCGACGGCCGCGCTCGAATCCCTGCACCGGCGCATCCCGACCGCGATCCTCACCGACTTCGGCGTCCGCGAGCCGCTCGGCAACCACCACTTCATCGGCTCGGGCTGTCTGGCGTCCTGGGACCAGCTGGACGGCGGCGGGCGCCCGCGCCCCGACGCGGTCTGGTGCGACCGGCAGGGCGTCGCCGCCGACGGATCGTACGCGTCGGCCTTCGACGGCGCCCGGCAGCGGGTGGCCGGGCTGCTCGACGGACCGGACCTGCCCGAGATCAGCCCGTACTACACGGCCACCACCGCGCCCGGATACCTGCCGCCGCTGCTCGCCCGCTACCACCTGGCCGTGGACGGGACTCCACTGCCGTCGCGGGCCTCAGAGGGCGATGTCCGCGGGGTCAGGCGCGTGGTGCGCGAGGCCGTACGGGGCGCCGCGCGCGGCGCCTACCGCCACGGCGTGCAGCGCGTGGCGCCCGTCATCCGCCGCATGGGCGAGCTGTGACCGGGCCGTCGCCGGCACAGGACCCGGCCACACCACCCACCGCGGCCGAACGGGCCGCGCATGACCGAGCCGCAGATGAACGAGCCGCGGAAGACCGATCCGCGGACCAAGGAGAACAGATGACCGTCCTCGCGGTGATCCCCGCACGCGGCGGATCCAAGGGCGTACCCGCCAAGAACCTCGCCCCCGTCGGCGGCGTACCGCTCGTCGTGCGCGCCGTCCGCGCCTGCCTGGCGGCCCGGCGCGTGACCGACGTCGTCGTCTCGACCGACGACGCGGCCATCGCCGACGCGGCGCGCTCCGCCGGCGCCGAGGTCGTGCTGCGCCCCGCCGCGATCGCGGGGGACACCGCGACCAGCGAGGCCGCCGTCCTGCACGCGATGGACGCCTACGGCGCGATGCGCGGCAAGACCGCCGAGGTCGTCCTGCTCGTCCAGTGCACCAGCCCGTTCATCACGGCCGAGGACCTGGACGGCGTCGCGGGAGCGGTCACCGAGGACGGCGCGGACAGCGCGCTGACCGTCGCGCCGACCCACGGCTTCATCTGGCGCCGGGACAGCGCGGGCAGCGCCGACGCCGGGGCCTCCGGCGGCTACGGCGTCAACCACGACAAGTCGAACCGGCCGCGCCGCCAGGACCGCCCCCAGGAGTACCTGGAGACCGGCGCCGCCTACGCGATGCGCGCCGAGGGCTTCCGCGAGGCCAACCACCGCTTCTTCGGCCACACCGCGCTCGTCACCACCGACCCCGCCCGGGTCCTGGAGATCGACGACCCGCACGACCTGGCCCGCGCCCGCGCGCTCGCCCCGCTCCTCGACCCGGCCGTCCTGCCGACGTACGACGACATCGACGCGGTCGTCCTCGACTTCGACGGCACCCAGACCGACGACAAGGTCTTCGTCGACTCGGACGGCCGCGAGATGGTCGCCGTGCACCGCGGCGACGGGCTCGGCATCGCCGCGCTGCGCCGCAGCGAACTGAAGCTGCTCATCCTCTCCACCGAACAGAACCCGGTCGTCGCCGCCCGCGCCCGCAAGCTCCAGGTGCCGGTGCTGCACGGCATCGACCGCAAGGACGTCGCGCTCAAGCAGTGGTGCGACGAGCACGGAATCGCGCCCGAGCGGGTTCTCTACGTCGGCAACGACGTCAACGACCTCCCGTGCTTCGGACTCGTCGGCTGGCCGGTGGCCGTCGCGAGTGCCCATGACGCCGTACGCGCCGCCGCGCGTGCCGTCACCACGACACCCGGAGGCGAGGGGGCGATCCGCGAGATCGCCGCCTGGATCCTCGGGCCGGGGCTCCAGACCCCCCACACCCCCACCCTCAACAAGTAAGGACGCTCCATGAGCACCAACTCCACCTCGCGCCTGCGCACCCTCGGCACGCGGACCGCGGGACCCGGCCGCCCGGTCTACGTCACGGGTGAGATCGGCATCAACCACAACGGCGAGCTGGACAACGCCCTGGCCCTGATCGACGCCGCCGCCGACGCCGGCTGCGACGCCGTCAAGTTCCAGAAGCGCACCCCGGAGATCTGCACCCCCCGCGACCAGTGGGACATCGAGCGGGACACCCCCTGGGGCCGGATGACGTACATCGACTACCGCCACCGCGTCGAGTTCGGCGAGGACGAGTACCGCTCCATCGACGAGCACTGCAAGAAGCGCGGCATCGACTGGTTCGCCTCCCCGTGGGACACCGAGGCCGTCGCCTTCCTGGAGAAGTTCGACCTGCCCGCCCACAAGGTGGCCTCCGCCTCCCTCACCGACGACGAGCTGCTGCGCGCCCTGCGCGCCACCGGCCGTACGGTCATCCTCTCCACCGGCATGTCGACGCCGAAGCAGATCCGGCACGCGGTCGAGGTCCTGGGCAGCGACAACATCCTGCTCTGCCACGCCACGTCGACGTACCCGGCCAAGGCCGAGGAGCTGAACCTGCGCGTGATCAACACGCTCCAGGCCGAGTTCCCGAACGTCCCGATCGGCTACAGCGGCCACGAGACCGGTCTCCAGACCACCCTCGCCGCCGTCGCCCTCGGCGCCGTCTTCGTCGAGCGTCACATCACCCTCGACCGCGCCATGTGGGGCTCGGACCAGGCCGCCTCCGTCGAGCCGCAGGGCCTCCAGCGCCTCGTCCGCGACATCCGCACCATCGAGGCGTCCCTCGGTGACGGTGTCAAGAAGGTCTACGAGTCGGAGCTCGGCCCGATGAAGAAGCTCCGCCGCGTCGCGGGCGTCGTCGCCGAGGCCACCGAGCCGGTGGCGGTCTGACGCCATGACCGGTGCCGGCGGGGGCCGCTCCCCGCACCCTCGTGCGACCGTCGGCGGCAGCGCCGACGGGAACGCCGACGCGATCGCATTCGTGGAGAGCCCGGTCCAGCTGCTCAATGTGCTGGAGTGGGCGCGAG
This sequence comes from Streptomyces sp. NPDC039430, assembly GCF_055639435.1. Classification (NCBI taxonomy): domain Bacteria; kingdom Bacillati; phylum Actinomycetota; class Actinomycetes; order Kitasatosporales; family Streptomycetaceae; genus Streptomyces; species Streptomyces sp. NPDC039430. The sequence goes on from NZ_JBVKAK010000002.1 coordinate 275,070, forward strand.
CCAGCGCGACCGGTGACGCCCTCACCGTCGTCGTGCTGTCGCCCACCGATCCCATGTCGCGCGGCCAGCTCCGCCGGATGGCGGAGCTGGCCCGTGACGAGGGTTTCACCGTGCGCTGGCAAGAGGCGCGCGGTGGTGCGGGGGCGCCCCTGCGGACGCTGCGGGAACTGACCCCGCTGCTCCGCAAGACCGGCCGGATAGTCATCGGAGACCCGTTCTCCCGCTACGTACAACTGCTGCTGACCCTGGTCAGCGGCAAGGCGCTGACGGTGGTGGACGACGGCACGGCCACGCTGGAGTTCATCGGGCAGATCGCCCGCGGCGAACGGCTGGTGCGCTGGCACCGGCGCGGCAGCCGCGGGCCGCGGGAACTGGTCCTCGCGCCCGTCACCGCGGCCGCGCGGCGCCGGCTCTCCCCGTCGGACGGCCGCACGGTCGAGGTCTTCACCTCGATGCCCGTCGAGGAGATCCCGGCCGGCATCACGGTGACCGCCAACCGCTTCGAGTGGACCCGGGCCACCTTCGGGCCGCCCCGGATAGCCGCGGGCGCGGACATGGTCGGCACATCGCTGGTCGAGACGGGCGTGGTCGACGCGGACCAGTACATCGAGGCGGTCACGGCCCTCGCCCGCACCCACGGCGCCACCCGCTACTTCGCGCACCGCCGCGAGGACGTGGACAAGCTGCACCGCCTCCACACGGTCACGGGCCTGGAGATCGTCCGCCCGGACCTCCCCCTGGAAGTGATCGCCCGCCGCGGCCCGATCGGCAGCACGGTCCTGAGCTTCCCCTCCACGGTGGTCCACACCCTGCCCCTGGCCCTGGCGGGGACGGGCGTACGCGTCGCGGTCTGCGACATCGCCCCGGAATGGCTGAAGGAAACGGCCAGCCCGCGCGCCCAGGGCTTCCTGTCGGGCGTGACGGGCACGGCCCGCGACATCCACCGCCTCCCGAGACTGCCCTCCCCGGCCTGACCCGCGCCCGCCGCTCCGGCCCGGACCGCGTCCACGGACGCGGCCCGAGCCGGCCCACGCGGGTGGTGCACAACCTGCACCGCCGTGAACGTCGCCCCGGCGGCCGAGTACGACACGGACGCGGTCCTGACCCGGGACCTCCGTGACGTCCGGACGGTCCGACGGCTCGGCGGCCGGTACACCCATGTCCGGATCCTGCCCGATGACCTGTGACCGTCCATGACGATCGGGCGATCCGCACCTGCCCGATCGCCGGCCGGCGCCGCGCGGATCGCGAGGATGGCGCGGTATACCCGCTCTGTCCGCGCCTCATGCACGCCGGAACTCGGTTTCTTGGCCTGTGTGGCTGAAATTTTCTTGATCCAGGGCTGGTTGATCACTGAAGGGGCCTAGTCTTCAACAGGTGAGCCAGTTGATGTCCTGCGAATCCGAGAACGACCTGCCCGCGGAAGCGGAAGCCGCGCTGCCCGGCACGTTGCCCGAAACCCTCCGTGCCGAGCTGATCGCCTTCCGCCGGGACATGCATATGCATCCCGAGCTGGGCAACCAGGAATTCCGTACCACCGCCGCGCTCAAGCACCGGCTTGAGCAGGCCGGTCTCGTGCCGCGGGTGCTCAACTGCGGCACCGGGCTCATGTGTGACATCGGGACGCCCGACCCCGCCCGCCCCATGCTGGCCCTGCGCGCCGACATCGACGCGCTGCCCATCCCGGACACCAAGACCGGCGTCCCGTACCGCTCCACCGTGCCCGACCGGGCGCACGCCTGCGGGCATGACGTCCATACCACCGCCGTGCTCGGCGCCGGACTGGTTCTGGCCGAACTCGACCGGCAGGGGCAGCTGCCCAACGCCGTACGGCTGATCTTCCAGCCCGCCGAGGAAGTACTGCCGGGCGGTGCCGTCGACGCCATCGAGTCCGGCGTCCTCGACGGCGTCGGCGGCATCATCGCCGTGCACTGCGACCCCAAGGTCGACGCCGGGCTGATCGGACTGCGTTCCGGCCCCATCACCTCCGCCTGCGACCGGCTGGAGATCAGCCTCGACGGCCCCGGCGGCCACACCGCGCGCCCCCATCTGACGACCGACATGGTCACCGCCGCCGCCAGGGTGGCCACCGATGTCCCCGCGCTGCTCGCCCGCCGGGTCGACGCCCGCTCCGGGCTCTCCGTCACCTGGGGACGGATCGCTTCCGGCCATACCTGCAATGTCATCCCGCAGCACGCCGAGCTGTCCGGCACCGTCCGCTGCCTGGACCTGGCCGCCTGGCGCGACGCACCGGACCTGGTGCACGCCGCGATCGACGAGATCGCCACGCTCCACCGCGCCAAGTCGCAGATCGAGTACGTCCGCGGTGTGCCGCCGGTGGTCAACGACCCGGTCGTCGCGGAGCTGCTGCGCGCCGCGCAGACCGCGCGCCGCGGATCGTACGCAATCGAGGACACCGAGCAGAGCCTCGGCGGAGAGGACTTCTCCTGGTATCTGGAACAGGTGCCCGGCGCGATGGCGCGGCTCGGCGTACGGACGCCGGGCAGCCAGGCCCGGTACGACCTGCATCGTGGCGATTTCGACGTCGACGAGCAGGCGATCCAGGTCGGCGTGGAGCTTTTCACGGCCGCCGCGTTGATCGACGGCAACCGTTTGTAACCGGCGTTGACACCTTCGGCTCGCCCTCCGTTCGCGACGATCCGATAACGGCTTCCGTACGGGTCTTTATCTGACATCTACGCGCGTTACGATCGCCGCGAAACCAGCGCCAGCCGAGGCGCTTCGGTCAGGTTGAAGGAGCCTCCCTTGCGCCGGATCACCAGGATCGCCACCGTGGGTGTCGCGTCAGCGGCACTCGCGCTCACCGCCACCGCGTGTGGCAACAAGTCGTCGTCGGACGCCGGTTCCGACTCCAAGGAAGCCGGCGCCGCCATCGCCTACGACATCGGTGGCCGCGGTGACCAGTCGTTCAACGACGCCGCCTTCGCCGGTCTGTCCAGGGCCGAGACCGAGCTGAAGATAAAGGGCAGCGCCGCCGAGCCCTCCGAGGGCGAGTCGGACGCCGACAAGGTCCAGCGGCTGACCGAGCTGGCCCGCTCCGGCAACAACCCCGTGATCGGCGTCGGTTTCGCGTACGCGCCGGCCATCAAGAAGGTCGCGCCGAAGTTCCCGAAGACCACCTTCGGCATCATCGACGACTCCTCGGTGACCGGCAAGAACATCGCCAACATGGTCTTCAACGAGGAGCAGGGCTCGTACCTCGCCGGCGTCGCCGCCGCCAAGGTCACCAAGTCCAAGACGGTCGGCTTCATCGGCGGTGTCGAGACCCCGCTGATCAAGAAGTTCGAGGCCGGCTTCGCGCAGGGCGTCAAGGAGACCGACCCGTCGGTCAAGGTCCTCTCGCAGTACCTGACGCAGCCCCCGAACTTCGACGGCTTCTCCAAGCCCGACCTGGGCAAGGCCGCCGCGCAGGGACAGCTCGACAAGAAGGCCGACGTGGTCTACGCCGCCGCCGGTCTCGCCGGTTCCGGCTCGATCGAGGCCACCGCGGGGGCCGGCAAGTGGGCCATCGGCGTCGACTCCGACCAGTACGCCCAGAAGGGCCTGGCCGCCTACAAGGACCAGATCCTGACCTCGGTCACCAAGGACGTCGCCGACTCGGTGTTCAACCTGATCAAGTCGGTCAAGGACGGCTCGCCGCAGTCCGGTGAGATCCGCTACGGCCTGGACAAGGACGGCGTCGGCCTGGCCGACTCCAACCCGGCCTACACCAAGCTGACCGATGTGGTCGCCGCGGTGGAGAAGGCGAAGAAGGACATCGTGGACGGCAAGATCACCGTCAAGACCACGCCGTAACGGCCCTGTCCGGCCGCGCGGTGGTACCTCCCGCGGGCCCGGAGCGACGGTGTACGCCGTCGCCCCGGGCCCCGGGCGCACCGACCCCCGCGTGTACGGCCCGGCGCGGGACCGCCCGGCGTACGACCGGCGCGAGCGTCCGGCGTACGAACACCCGGTCACCGCCCGGTCACCCCCAGGCCGCTCCCGGCCCCCCGCCTTACGATTCGGCAGCGCTACGCGTGTAGACGACCCTCCGGCGCGATAACTTCACCCCGCCTGCCACTCACCCCCGCCTTCACTCCTTTCCCGCCAAGGAGAGTGCGTCATCAACGCGTCCAGCAGCCCGCCCAGCGGTCCGTCCAGCAGTCCCCCCGCAGTCGAACTGCGCGGCATCACCAAGAGATTCCCCGGCGTTGTCGCCAACCACGACATCGACATCACGATCCGCAAGGGCACGGTCCACGCCCTGGTCGGTGAGAACGGCGCGGGCAAGTCGACCCTGATGAAGATCCTCTACGGCATGCAGAAGCCGGACGAGGGCACCATCACCGTCGACGGCGCGGAGGCCGCGTTCGCCAGCCCCGCCGACGCCATCGCGCGCGGCATCGGCATGGTGCACCAGCACTTCATGCTCGCCGACAACTTCACCGTCCTGGAGAACGTCGTCCTCGGCGGCGAGAGCCTGTACGGCATCGGCGCGAAGGCCCGTAAGAAGATCAAGGAGATCTCCGACGCGTACGGCCTCGGCGTACGCCCCGACGCGCTCGTCGAGGACCTCGGGGTCGCCGACCGCCAGCGCGTGGAGATCCTCAAGGTCCTCTACCGCGGCGCCCGCATCCTGATCCTGGACGAGCCCACCGCCGTGCTGGTGCCGCAGGAGGTCGAGGCGCTCTTCGACAATCTGCGCGAGCTCAAGGCCGAGGGCCTGACCGTCATCTTCATCTCGCACAAGCTGGGCGAGGTGCTGTCGGTCGCCGACGACATCACCGTCATACGCCGCGGCACGACCGTGGGCACCGCCGACCCCGCGCACACCACCCCCAAGCAGCTCGCCGAGCTGATGGTGGGCAGTGAGCTGCCCTCGCCGGAGACCCGCGAGTCGACGGTGACGGACATACCGATGCTGACGGTGGACGGGCTGCGGCTGACCGCGACCGACCCCGACGGCGCGGTACGCGAGGTGCTCGACGGGATCACCTTCACCATCCACCAGGGCGAGGTCCTGGGCATCGCGGGCGTCGAGGGCAACGGGCAGACCGAGCTGATCGAGGCGCTGATGGGGCTGCGCGACCCCGACGGCGGGGTGATAGCCCTCGACACCGCCGACATCTCGCACGCGCCCACCCGCAAGCGCCGCGAGGACGGCATCGGCTACATCCCCGAGGACCGGCACCGCCACGGCCTGCTGCTGGAGGCGCCGCTCTGGGAGAACCGCATCCTCGGCCATGTCACCGAGAAGCCCAACAGCCGCGGCGGACTGCTCGACCTGAAGGCCGCCCGCGCCGACACCACGCGGATCGTGCGCGAGTACGACGTCCGCACCCCCGGTATCGAGGTCACCGCGGCCTCGCTCTCCGGCGGCAACCAGCAGAAGCTGATCGTCGGCCGCGAGATGAGCCACAGCCCCAAGCTGCTGATCGCCGCCCACCCGACCCGCGGTGTGGATGTCGGCGCGCAGGCGCAGATCTGGGACCAGATCCGGGAGGCCCGCCGTGAAGGGCTGGCCGTCCTGCTGGTCTCCGCGGACCTGGACGAACTGATCGGGCTCTCCGACACCCTGCGCGTGATGTACCGCGGCCGGCTCGTCGCCGACGCGGACCCCGCCACCATCACTCCGGAGGAACTGGGCTCGGCCATGACCGGCGCCGCCACCGGTCACCTGGAGGCAGAGCCCGAGCCGGCGGCGGAGTCCGCGCCCACGGCGGAGGCACCACAGGCCGCAGCGGCACCACCGGAGGACGACGCCCGATGAAGAAGTTCGACAAGGACCGGCTGATCCTGGGCTTCGCGGGCCCGGTGCTCGCGCTGGTCGTCGCCGTGGTCCTCACCACCGTGGTGCTGCTCGTCTCGGGCAGCGACCCCTTCGAGCCGTACCGCATCATGTTCGAGTCCGCCTCGTACGTGGATGTCCAGGTACTGATCGTCAACCAGGCCGGCACGTACTATCTGGCCGCGCTCGCGGTCGCCGTCGGCTTCCGCATGAACCTCTTCAACATCGGGGTCGACGGGCAGTACCGGCTCGCCGCGATGATGGCGGCGCTCGTCGGCGCCAGCGTCGATCTGCCGGGACCGCTCCAGATCGCGCTGATCGTGATCGTCGCGATGCTGGTCGGCGCCTTCTGGTCCGGTATCGCGGGCATCCTCAAGACCACCCGCGGGGTGAGCGAGGTCGTCTCCACGATCATGCTCAACTCGATCGCCACCAGCCTCGTCGCCTGGCTGATCCTGCCCAAGAACTTCGGCGTCCAGCCGGCCGGCTCCAACAACCTGACCACCGGCGAGATCCCGGAGTCCGGCTGGTTCCCCGGCCTGTCCATGGGCGCCGAGGCCGGCGAGATCTACGGCTTCACCTTCGTCGCCGCCGCCTGCGGCCTCATCTACTGGTTCGTCCTCGGCCGCACCCGCTTCGGCTTCGACCTGCGCGCCACCGGCGCCAGCGAGACCGCGGCCCAGGCCTCCGGCGTCGACGCCAAGAAGATGATCCTCACCTCGATGCTGATCTCGGGCGCGGTCGCCGGCCTCGCCGGGATGCCGACGCTCCTCGGCGACACCCACACGTACAGCCTCGACTTCCCGACCGGCATCGGCTTCACCGGCATCACCATCGCCCTGCTCGGCCGGAACAACCCGCTGGGCATCGCCTTCAGCGCCCTGCTCATCGCCTTCCTGGACAAGGCGTCGGCCTCCCTCGACCAGTACGGGTACGAGAAGGAGATCGCCACGATCATGCAGGGCCTGATCGTGATCTCGGTCGTCGTCAGCTACGAGCTCGTCCGCCGCTACGGAATCCGCCGCCAGCAGCAGAAGGTCGGCGCGGAACTCGCCGCCGGAGGGGCCCTCACGACCGAGGCCCGCCCCAAGAACGACCAGACCGAGAAGGAGGGGGCCGCGCTGTGAGTACGAGCACGAGCACCGTCTCAGCCACCAGCGCCGCCCCCAAGAAGGGCGGTGGCCGCCGCACGCTCTCCCTGCCCGTCATCCTGCTGATCGTCGCGGGGGCGCTGGCCCTCGTCTCGCTCGTACGGCTGATCAGCGGCGCCGACGACATCACCTCCGTCGGCCAGGTCGCCGGCGCCCTCGAACTCGCCATCCCCATCGGCCTGGCCGGACTCGGCGGACTGTGGGCCGAGCGCGCGGGCGTCGTCAACATCGGCCTCGAAGGCATGATGATCCTCGGCACCTGGTTCGGCGCCTGGGCCGGTTTCCAGTGGGGTCCGTGGGTCGGCGTCCTGTTCGGCATACTCGGCGGCTGCCTCGGCGGTCTGCTGCACGCCGTCGTCACCGTCACCTTCGGCGTGAACCACATCGTCTCCGGTGTGGCCATCAACATCCTCGCCGTGGGCGCCACCCGCTATCTCTCCAACTTCGCCTTCGACGGGGTCGACGGCGGCTCCTCCAAGCAGTCCCCGCGCATCGACTCCATCACCGAGATCACCGTCCCCGGACTCGCCGACTGGATGCAGGACCTCCAGGCCAGACACTGGTTCCTGGTCTCCGACATCGCGGGCGTCGTCGGCGGTCTGGTGACCAACCTGTCGCTGCTCACCGTCGTCGCGCTGCTGCTGATCCCCGGCACCTGGTGGGTGCTGTGGCGTACGGCGTTCGGCCTGCGGCTGCGCTCCTGCGGCGAGAACCCCGTCGCCGCGGAGTCGCTCGGCGTCAACGTCTACAAGTACAAGTACATCGCCGTCACCGTCTCCGGCGGTCTCGCGGGTCTCGCCGGCGCCTTCCTCGCGATCGTCGCCACCGGCATCTACCAGGAGGGCCAGACCGGCGGCCGCGGCTACATCGGTCTCGCCGCGATGATCTTCGGCAACTGGATGCCGGGCGGCATGGCCCTCGGCGCCGGGCTCTTCGGCTTCACCGACAGCCTCAAGCTGCGCGGCGGCGCCGAGAACGTCCACGCCATGCTGCTTCTGCTCGCGATCCTGCTCGTGCTGGTCGTAGCGTGGCAGCTGTACAAGAAGAAGTACGTCTCCGCGGTGATCTCGGCGGCCGTCTCGGCGCTGCTCTTCGCCTGGTACGGGCTGACCGACCAGGTGCCGAGCCAGTTCGTGGACGCCGCCCCGTACGTCACGACGCTGCTGGTCCTCGCGCTCTCCGCGCAACGGCTCAGGATGCCCAAGGCGGACGGGATGCCGTACCGGAAGGGGCAAGGAAAATGACCGCACCGGCCGGACCGGCGGTGGACTGGGACGCGCTGCGGGCCTCCGCCCGCGCCGCCATGACCCACGCCTACGCCCCGTACTCGAAGTACCCGGTCGGGGTCGCGGCCCTGGTGGACGACGGCCGTACGATCACCGGCTGCAATGTCGAGAACGCCTCGTACGGCATCGGGCTGTGTGCCGAATGCGGTCTGGTCTCGGCGCTCCAGCTCAGCGGCGGCGGCCGGCTCACCCACTTCACCTGCGTCGACGGCGCGGGCGAGGTGCTGGTGCCGTGCGGGCGCTGCCGCCAGCTGCTGTACGAGTTCGGCGGCCCGGAGCTGGTCCTGGAGACCCCGGACGGCTTCCGCACGATGGCCGAGATGCTGCCGCAGGCGTTCGGCCCCGGCCACCTGAACTGACCACGGGCCACGGCCCGCAGGGCGTACGCCCCTCCCTCCGGGCGTACGCACCCTCCCTCCGGGCGTGAGAAACCTCCTGAACCCGGCTCTTCCGCCGCCGCGACCGACCCGGCGGCGGAGGGGCCGCACCACCTCCGATCTATGCGCGTAGAGACTCCGGGATACCCTCGCCTACGTACGGCAGTCATCGAAAGGACCACCATGGACGTCATCTCCGTCATCCGCACCAAGCGGGACCGGGGCGAGCTGAGCCCCGAGCAGATCGACTGGGTGATCGACGCCTATACGCGCGGCGAGGTCGCCGACGAGCAGATGTCGGCGCTGGCGATGGCGATCCTGCTCAACGGCATGAACCGTACGGAGATCGCGCGCTGGACCGCGGCCATGATCGCCTCCGGCGAGCGCATGGACTTCTCCGCGCTGTCCCGCCCCACGGCCGACAAGCACTCCACGGGCGGCGTCGGCGACAAGATCACGCTGCCGCTCGCCCCGCTGGTCGCCGCGTGCGGCGCCGCCGTACCGCAGCTCAGCGGCCGGGGCCTCGGCCACACCGGCGGCACGCTCGACAAGCTGGAGTCCATCCCCGGCTGGCGGGCGCTGCTCTCCAACGACGAGATGCTGCACGTCCTGGACACCACCGGCGCCGTCATCTGCGCGGCGGGCGACGGACTGGCCCCCGCGGACAAGAAGCTGTACGCGCTGCGCGATGTGACCGGCACCGTCGAGGCCATCCCGCTGATCGCCTCCTCGATCATGTCGAAGAAGATCGCCGAGGGCACCGGCTCGCTGGTCCTGGACGTCAAGGTCGGCTCCGGCGCCTTCATGAAGACGATCGAGGACGCCCGTGAACTCGCCTCCACGATGGTGGGACTGGGCACCGACCACGGCGTACGGACCGTCGCCCTGCTCACCGACATGGACACCCCGCTCGGCCTCACCGCGGGCAACGCCCTGGAGGTACGCGAGTCCGTCGAGGTCCTGGCGGGCGGCGGCCCGGCCGATGTCCTCGAACTGACCCTCGCCCTGGCGCGCGAGATGCTCGACGCGGCGGGTCTGAAGGACGCGGACCCGGCGAAGGCGCTGGCGGACGGCTCGGCGATGGACGTCTGGCGCCGCATGATCGCCGCGCAGGGCGGCGACCCGGACGCGACGCTCCCGGTCGCCCGCGAGACCCAGGTGGTGGCGGCCCCGGCCACCGGCGTCCTGACCCGCCTGGACGCGTACGGCGTGGGCGTCGCCGCCTGGCGCCTGGGCGCGGGCCGCGCCCGCAAGGAGGACCCGGTCCAGGCGGGCGCGGGCGTCGAACTCCACGCCAAGCCGGGCGACCGGGTCACGGCGGGCCAGCCCCTGCTGACGCTGCACACGGACACCCCGGAGAAGTTCGACTACGCGCTGGGCGCGCTGGCGGGCGCGTACGACATCGAGGCGTCCGACACGGCGTTCAAGGCGGCGCCGGTGGTGCGGGAACGTATCGCCTGACCTGCGGCCCGCGGCCGGGGGCCGCTGGCGGCACATACCGCATGCTTCAGTCGGTCGAATACGGCGGCAAGCTGACGCCGCCGCCCCCGTTCGATCTCACCATCGACACAACGGAGTTCCCCGTCAGCTGACGGGGATCAGCTGACCGACCGCCCCGCCAGCAGCCCCGGCAGTTCCCGCATGTCGTCGAAGACGACCGTGCCGGGGCCGGTCAGCCGGTGCGGGGCCGTCAGGCCGCCCGCGTAACCGAAGGCGCGCATTCCGGCGGCCCGTGCCGCCTCGACGCCGTACGGGCTGTCCTCCACCACCGCGCAGCGCGCCGGGTCCACGCCCAGGGTGCGGGCCGCGTGCAGGAAGAGATCCGGGGCGGGTTTGCCACGGGCGACGTCGGCGGCGCTGAAGACACGGCCCGTGAAGTAGTCGTGGAGACCGGTGGTCGTCAGATTGCGGCGGATCCCGTCATGGCCGCCGTTCGACGCGAGGCAGAAGGGGATGGGCAGCGCCTCCAGCACCTCGGCGATCCCGTCCACCGCCGTCAGCCCGGCGTCGAACGCCTCCTGGTAGAGATGCTCGTACGCGCGGTACCACCCAGGCTCCAGCGGGCGCCCGAGCCGCTCCTCGACGGCCGCGTCGAAGACCTCTCCCGAGGAGCCGACGAATGTCGCGATGATCTCCTCCTCCGTGAAGTGGCAGCCCAGCGCGGCGAAGACCTGGGCGTCGATCCGTACGGATATCCGCTCGCTGTCCACCAGCACGCCGTCGCAGTCGAAGATCACCAATTCGAAAGGATCACGGGTCATGCCCGGCAGCGTACGGGGTGTGCCCGGACCGCTGCGATGAGTTCCGGCCGCCGGACCGGTCTCCCCCGTGTGGATGCCACGAAACCGATCGTCCTCGTCATCGCCGGCCACCTCACGCCGGCCGATGTGCCCCGGTTCCATGAGGAGCTGTACGAGCGGCTGTACGGGGAACTGGCCGCGCGGCCCGACGACTTCGGCGCGGCCGAGGTGATCTGCGAGGTCGGCGGTCTCGTCCGGCCGAACCTGGCGGCGGTCGAGGTGCTCGCCAGACTCCGGCTCGACGCCCGCAGACGCGGCTGCCGGCTCCGCTTGCGGGGCGCCGGACGGGAGTTGCGGCTGCTGCTGGATCTCGTGGGCCTGGGTGACATGGCGGGTTAGCGGGCAACGGCCATAGGTGCGTGGCGCACCGGTTGATCAGGTGGTTCGCGGTGGGGGCCGTGGGGAGACGCCCTGTGGCGGGAAGGGCATCCTTCCGGGGCGCGGGTCACGTGCCCCATGACGGAAAGGTGCTCGACATGCGAGCGTTCACGCGTGCCGCGCTGGTCGCCGTCTGTGTGGTCGGTGCCGGTCTCGCCGTTGTTTCCGTGGCTCAGGCCGCGCCCAACGCGGCGGCGCACAAATGTCGTTACTACTACTCCAGCTGGGGCCAGGGCCCGAACGGAGAGATCGAGGGCTTCGGTGACTACGCCGAGGGAGCCACCGACCCCCAGGGCCGGGTCTGCCAGAACGGCTGGTGGGCTGACGCGCGAGAGAAGGAGAAAGAGGGGAGCCGGGCTGACGGCTCCGGGCTGACGGCCCGGCGTTGACCGCTCGGCGCTGACGGTCCGGCGGCTGACGGGCCGGGGGTGTACTGCGAGCCGTCCCGGCCCTGGGCGTACCGCCCCGCCGACGTGGTGCAGCCGCGTCGGCGGGGCGGCTCCAGTGGCGGGGGCCTATGCCTTCTCCAGCCCCGCCGGCAGGCCGAACAGCGGGAACCACCGCTCCGTGTCCAGGAAGCAGTGCATCGTGACGATCTTGCCGTCCTCGATCTCGATGACCTGAAGCGCCCACGGCGTGAAGCCGTCGCCCGACTCGGCCGGCTTGTAGTGCGCGAAGGCCGGGGTGCCGTTGGCCACCGTGGGCAGGAGCCGTGAACCCCGGCAGCCCGCGCCGATGGTGAGCATGAAGCCGGTGATGTCGTCGTGGCCCTGGAGCCACAGGTCGTACGGCGGCATGGTGAACTTCGCGTCGTCATGGAGCAGCGCGGTCAGCGCCTTCATGTCGTAGCCCTCGAAGGCCGTCACGTACCGTTCGAGCAGTTCCTTCTGCTCCTCGTCGAGCGGATCGGCCGCGTCCGTCGCGGCCGGCTCCGATTCGGCGATCGTCGCGCGCGCCCGCTGGAGCGCGCTGTTGACGGAGGCGACCGTCGTATCGAGCAGCTCGGCGACCTCGCTCGCCTTCCACGCCAGCACCTCGCGCAGGATCAGCACGGCCCGCTGCTTCGGCGGCAGATGCTGGAGCGCCGCGACGAACGCCAGCCGGATCGTCTCGCGCGACACCGCCGTCTCGGCCGGATCGGCCACCGAAGGCAGCACCCGGCCGTCCGGCACGGGCTCCAGCCAGACGTTCTCCGGACGCGCGGTGAGCTGCGCCTGGGCCACCGGCGTCGGGCCCGACAGATCCATCGGCCGGGCCCGCCGACTGCCCGCGTTGAGCATGTCCAGGCATACGTTCGTCGCGATGCGGTAGAGCCACGACCGGAGCGAGGAGCGGCCCTCGAACTTCTCGAAGCTCTTCCACGCGCGCACCATCGTGTCCTGTACGGCGTCCTCGGCCTCGAAGGCCGACCCCAGCATCCGGTAGCAGTAGCCGGTCAGCTCCGTGCGGTGCTTCTCCAGCCGGGTGTCCAGGTCCTCTGTTGCTGCAAGATCACTCATCGCGTCACCCCAGTCGCCCCCTTGAGACCAGTCTGTGAGACCGGTCTCACGGAAGCTACCGCAGGGCACTGACAATGCGCTCAGGTTCCGGGTTTACGGCCGTAAACGTAGACATCGTCGCCGTTCTTCAGCAGCGACCAGTACTTCGCGGCGACCGTCTTGGTCATGTTCACGCAGCCGTGCGAACCGGGCGGGTTCCACATGCTCAGGTTCGCCTGGTGGAAGGCCTGCCCGCCGTCGAAGAACTGGGCGTAGGGCATGGGCACGTCGTAGATCGTGGAGACGTGGTTCTTGTTCCGCCAGTAGACCTTCTTGAGCCCGGTCCTGGTCTCGTAGCCGTCCCGCCCGGTGCGCACCGGCACCGGTCCGTAGACGAGTTTCTTGCCGTCCTGGATCCAGCTCAGCTGGCGGGAGAGGTCGACGCAGGCGATGCGGCCCTTGTTGGTCGGGCACTTGCCCGCCTTGTTGGGGGTCTTGCCCGCGGCCTTCTGCTTGTTCATCAGATCCATCACGCCCCAGGTGATGGGTCCGGCGTAGCCGATGGTCGGGGTGATGCCGTGCTTCGACTGGAAGGCGCGGATGGCCTTGCAGTCCGTGGCCGATTGTTTTCCGTCCACCGGCCGGCCGAGGAACTTCTCGACCTGCTTCTGATGCGTGCCCGTGCTGGTGGTGCACGACGCCGCCTGTGCGGGCGAGGCCCCGCCCAGCACCACGGTCAGTGGGACCACCAGCGCGGTGATGCCCGCCGCCACAGCGCCGTTACGGCCTATGTGTGCGTGTCTCATCCCGTTCCGTCCCCCCATCCTTTTTCCCTCAACCGCGCCGTCCGGAAGACGCGTTCTGTGAGCTAGACGGGTGAAACGCGGGCTTAGTTGCCCGGAGGGGACAGAATGGCGCGACTCAGTCGCTGACGAGCTCCCGGGCGCGCGCCCCGGCGGACGGGGTCGTGGCGGACTGGGTCCCGGCGGCACGCGCCCCGGCGAGCGACCGCCGCCGATCCCTGCGCGCCGCGTGCGATCCGTACAGGGTGAGGGAGACGACGCCGAGGACCGCGAGCAGACCCAGCGCGACCGTCGCCGTCCAGCCGCCCGCGTGGAACGCGATCGCGCCCAGCGTGCCGCCCGCGCTGCTGCCCAGGTAGTACGCCGACTGGTAGAGCGCCGACGCCTGCGCGCGGCCGGACTTCGCCGTACGGCTCACCGACGACGAGGCGACCGCGTGGCCCGCGAAGAAGCCCGCCGTGATCAGCACCAGTCCGAGCAGCACCGCGGTCAGCGAGTCCGCCAGCGACAACAGCAGACCCGCCGCCGTCGTGCCCACCGCCAGATACAGCGCGCCGCGCCGGCCCAGCCGCTCGACCAGCCGTCCGGCCGCCGCCGAGGAGACCGTACCGACCAGATAGACGAGGAAGACCGAGCCGATGACGCCCTGCGCGAGCTGGAACGGCGCCTCCACCAGCCGGTAGCCGATCACGGTGTAGACCGCGCCGAACACCGTCATGAAGAGCGCGCCTATCGCGTACAGCCGGCGCAGCAGCGGATCGGCCAGATGCCCGCCCACGGTCGTCGCCAGCGCGCGCGGACTCAGTGACCGCGACGTGAAGTTGCGTGCCTTCGGCAGCAGGACGCGGAACACCACCGCGCACACCACCGCGAGCAGGCCGACCGCGCCGAGCGCAGCCCGCCAGCCCCACAGCTGGGCGACCCAGCCGGTGAGGATACGGCCGCTCATGCCGCCGACGCTGTTGCCCGCGACGAACAGTCCGATCGCGGCGACCAGCGCCTTCGGCCGTACCTCCTCCGCCAGGAACGCCATGGCCGAGGCGGGCAGACCGGCCAGCGCCGCGCCCTGTACGGCGCGCAGCGCCACCAGCCACTCGACGTTCGGCGCGAACGGCACCAGCAGTCCCACGGCCACCGCGACCGCCAGCGAGACGCTCATCAGCGTGCGCCGGCCGAACCGCTCGGACAGCGCGCTCAGCGGCAGGACGAACAGCGCCAGGGCGCCCGTCGCGGCCGAGACCGTCCAACTGGCCTGGCTCGCCGTCACACCGAGACCGGCGGAGATGGCGGGCAGCAGGGCCTGGGTGGAGTAGAGGAGGGCGAAGGTCGCGATCCCGGCGGCGAAGAGCGCGAGGCTCATCCGGCGGTAGCCGGGGCGGCCGGGGGAGAGCAGCGAATCGGTGGTGTCGGCGGCGGCGGACGGCGCGGCGGCGGCACCCGCGGTGGCGGGTGCCTCGGTACTGACGGAAGGCATGCTTCGAACGTAGGCACCGCATCTTCATGCGTCCAATGCATGGAATGGCGATAATCGTTCCCATGGTGCATGAATCCAGCTCACAGCGGCGGCTGTCACGGAACAGTTACGAACACGACATGGATCACATGGGACTCCCGGATCGCGCGGCGCCCGTGGCCGGGCTGGACCCCGACTCCTGGTCCGCGGTCCTCGCGCCCCGGCTCGCCCACTTCGCGGGAGTGGCCCGCCACGAGCATGTGACGCGCGCGGCCCAGGACATGGCCGTCCCGCAGTCCACGCTCTCGCGGGCGATGGTCAGGCTCGAACGGGACCTGGGCGTCGCCCTGTTCGCCCGTAAGGGCCGTACGGTCTCCCTCACCCCCGCGGGCCGTACGTTCCTGACCTCCGTCGAACGGGCCCTCGCGGAGGTCGAGCGGGCCGCCGAGTCCGTACGCGCCGACGCCGACCCGGCGTCCGGCAAGGTCGCCTTCGGCTTTCTGCACACCATGGGCTCGGAGACCGTACCGGCGCTGATCAGGGCCTTCCGCGCCGACCATCCGCGGGTCCGGTTCCAGCTCGTCCAGAACTACGGCGAGGCGATGCTGGAGCGGCTGCGCGCGGGCGAGCTGGACCTCTGTCTCACCTCGCCCGTACCCGACGCCCCCGGTCTGGTCGCGCGCAGACTGGACGAACAGCGGCTGCGGCTGGTCGTGCCCGACGACCACCGGCTGGCCCGGCGCCGCCGTGTGCGCCTCGCCGAGGCCGCCGACGAAACGTTCGTCACCCTCGAACCGGGGTACGGGCTGCGCCGGATCACCGACGACCTGTGCGCCGAGGCGGGCTTCCGGCCGCGCGTCGCGTTCGAGGGCGAGGAGGCCGAGACGCTGCGCGGGCTGGTGGCGGCGGGCCTGGGCGTCGCGCTGCTGCCGCCGCCCGCCGTGGCCCGCCCCGGGGTGGCCGAGCTGACCGTCACGGCGCCCCGCGCGGCCCGCGAGATCGGTGTCGCGTGGCTCGACGGCCACCCGGACACCCCGCCCGTCGCGGCCTTCAAACGCTTCCTGCTCTCCCGGCGCGGACAGCTGCTGCCGGACTGACCCGGCGTGATCACCACAACCGCTGTCTATCCGGCCTCGGGCTTCGTGTGGAGGAGGTCGCGCACCTGCTCCGCCGCGCGGAAGATGCTCTCGCTGATGAAGTCGCTGAACCGGGCGATGTTCTCCAGGCGCGCGGCGGCCGGGGTGCCGGCGCCGAGGACGCCGACGCCCTGCCGTGCGATCTCGGCGACCTGGGCGATCCCACGGGCACCGGCGATCGTCGACTGGTACCAGACGTTGTCGTCGACGAAGTAGCGCTCGCGGCGGCGCTCGTCGCGTTCCCTGCGGATGAGGCCCTGGCCTTCGAGGAACGCGACCGCCTTGGAGACGGACGCCGGGCTGACCTGGAGGCGCCGGACGAGTTCCGACGCGGTGAGGCTGCCCGCGTCGGTGACGAAGAGGCAGGTCAGCACCCGGGCCATCATCTTGGGCAGGCCCTGTTGCATCAGGAGGGTGGTGAACGCCTCCTCGTACGCGCGCAGGGCCTCGTCGTCGCGCCCGGGAGCGCCCGCCGGCGCTCCCGGCCCGCGGGGCGGGGTGTGCTTGCGCCGGCGGGCGCGGTGTTCGGTGGCGCGGTGGGCCACGTCGGCGCGGTAGGCGGTGGGGCCGCCGTTGCGCATCACCTCACGCGTGACCGTCGAGGTGGGGCGGTCGAGGCGTCGGGCGATCTCCGCGTAGGCGAGGCCGTCGGCCAGCCCCAGTGCGATCTGCTGACGTTCCTGCTGGGTGAGTCTGCCTCCCGGCACCGCGATCTCCCTTCGTGCTTCCCTGACGCCGCCAGCGTAGCGTTCGCCTTCACCTCAATGCAACGATAGAGGTATCTGTCGTTGCATTAGATTTACCTCCGTTGCAATGAAAAGTGGCTGTTTACCTGCTGTGATGCCTCTCGTGCGCAACGAACTCGTTGCGTGTTTCTCGAACGCAACGTAGCGTTTCTGTTGTCAGAAACAATGAGCTCACGAGGAGAACATGATGCGGAAGTTCGACACCCCCGCCGCGATCTCCGTCGTCCAGGACATCCCCGCCGGGCGCGTCCAGATCATCGCCGCCGACCGGGCCGACACCACCGTCGAGGTCCTCCCCGCCGACGCCGCCAAGGGCCGCGACGTGACCGCGGCCGAACGGACCACGGTCGAATTCGGCGACGGCGTCCTGCGGATCACGGCCCCGGCGGAGAAGAACCGGATGCTCGGCGCCTCCGGATCCATCGAGGTGACGGTCCAGTTGCCCGCCGGTTCGAGCGTCGAGGCGAAGGCGGCCGGCGCCGAGTTCCGGGGCGTCGGCCGGCTCGGCGCCGTCGTCGGCGAGGGCCTGTACGGCCAGGGCGTGTACGGCGCGGTCAAGATCGACGAGGCCGCGAGCGTACGCGTGGCCGCCCAGGCCGGTGATGTCATGGTCGGCCGCCTGACGGGCCCCGCGGACATCAGCACCGAGAAGGGCGACATCCGCATCGCCGAGGCCACCTCGGGCACGGTCGTGCTGCGCACCCGGACGGGCGACGTGACGATCGGCGCCGCCCACGGTGTCTCCGCCTCCCTGGACGCCGGCACCGGCTACGGCCGGATCCACAACACGCTGAAGAACACGGAGGGCGCCGCGGCCGCCCTGACCATCCGCGCGACCACCGACCACGGCGACATCACCGCCCGCGGCCTCTGAAGCGGTAAGGGTCATCCGCCGCAACCAAGACCTCCGGTCACTCCAGCCCCCCGTCACCCAGAACCTCCAAAGCGATCAGGTGGAACTCATGACGAAGAACAGCACGTCCTCGGCCGGCTCGAAGTGGACCGGCATGGTGCCGGTCGATGACACGGCCCTCGCCGTCACCGACACCGGCGGTCCCGGCATCCCCGTGCTCTACCTCAACGGCCAGTTCGCGACTCAGGGGTACTGGCGGCGTACCCTCGCCCAACTGGGCCCGGGGTGGCGGCACATCACCTACGACGAGCGGGCCCGCGGCAGGAGATCGAAGCGGTCCGCGGACTATTCCTTCGAGGCCGCCGTCCGGGACGTCGACGCCGTTCTCGCGGCCAGGGGTGTGGACCGGGCGCTGGTGGTGGGCTGGTCCTACGGGGCGGTCGTCGCGGCGCACTGGGCGCACCGGAATCCGGACCGTACCGTGGGCGCGGTCCTGGTCGACGGCGCGTTCCCGCACGACTGGCTGGACGACGCCATGGAGCTGCGGATCCGGAAGCTGTTCCGGCGGTTGGGCTGGTTCACACCGCTGCTGCGTCCGACGGGCCTGGTGCCCCGGATGACCGCGGAACAGCAGGCCGACAGCAACATCGAACTCGGCAGGCTCTCCCGCGCCCGCGAACTGGGCCCCGTGCTGGACGACATCACCGTCCCGGTGCGGTACGTCGTCGCTTCGGGAACGTCCCTCGGAAGCCGCGGTGACGAGCAGGAGCGGATACGCGCCGGCCTCGACGCGGTGACCGCGCGCAACGCGAACATCCGGGTCGGTGCGAAGGTCGCGAGCAACCACGGGGCGATCCTGCGCAAGGACTCCCCGGCCATCGCCGAATCCGTACGCGAGATCGCCGCCCTCGACCGCGGGGAGCGCTGAGACCCCCCGACGGCCGAGGAGCCCCGGCCACCGGACCCGACGGCCGGCCGGTAGGACAGCTCGGGGTCGGTGCGCGCGTCGGTGGTGCCGTGCGCGATCAGGACGAAACGGCCTGGCGGCAGGACCGTTGTGGTTCAGATGCGATGGACCGTGCGGAGGGTACGGGCGTACAGACCGTCCCCGTCGAGAGTGGAGGGGCCGCCGAGGTCGGCCATGGTGGGGCCGTCGGGGGTCTTGCGGCTGGAGAGGAAGCGGCGGCGGTCGGCGTGGTCGGTGCCCAGGTAGATCCCGACGTGGTCGATCTCCCCGCTCTCGGACGCTTCGGCGTCGAAGAACAGCAGGTCGCCGGGGAGGAGTTGGGAGGTGGCGGGTGGTTGGCCAACGGCCCGCGCGAGAGTGACGCCCGGCGAGCGGAGCGACTGATCGTGGGAACGGCGGGGCAGTGCGCTCCTGGTGGGATCGTCACCCGCGGCAAGAGGGACGCCGCTGTGGTGGCCGTACACCATCCGGATGTATCCGGAGCAGTCCAGGTTGTCGTGCCAACTGTCGTCCTCCGGGGCGGGGTTGGTACCGCCGACCGGGAAGGTCCAGGGCAGGCCCATGTACTCGTGGAAGTCCGCGCCTTCGCTCAGCGTGCCGTCGGCCTCCGTCGGCCCGTAACCGGCCTCGCCGAGCACCCGCGCACCGCCGAGTGCGACCGAGCGGACCTCAGGAGCGCCCGAGACGAACATGAAGGCGTACGCGAGGACGTCCGGAGCGGTCGACCCCGCCCAGCCCCGTATGGTCCGTTCGAGGGCTGTGGTCCACACGCCGTCGAAGGGTTCGGGCAGAAGACGTATCCACTCCCGGTGCGTCACGGCCGGCGCGACGGCCCAACGTCCTTCGCAGACGCGGAAACGGGTGACGCGCAAGCGTACGGGGAGGTTGGTGCTGCCCGTGGACGCGAGTGCGCGTACCCCGACGCGCCCCTGGCGGAACACGGAGTCGGTCACCTTGGCCGTCCACGCGGTGGGCTCGGCTCCGGCGGTCTGCCAGGCGCGTACCTCGACAAGGTCGCCGGTGCGGCGTACGCGGATCGACCACGGGACGGTGCCGGAGGAACTCGGGAGCGCGACGGCGGGGGTCAGCAGCGTGGTCGTGTCGGCCTGTTCGCGTTCGATCCGCAGCTCCGCGGTGCCGCCGGGGTTGAGGACGACCCGGGCCCGGCAGTGGTTCTTGGTGTCCCGGTAACCGAAGGACAGGGCGAACGACAGGGCCGCGCCCGCGGGTACCCGATCGAAGGAGCCGTCCACGCGGACGTCGACATCCGTGATCATGTCATCGAGGAGCGTCGCGTGCCGGCTGAGGTTCGCGCTGCTCAGGACGATCGTCCCGGCCCCTGGCTGGACGGTGTAGTCGGTATCGGCGCCGTTGACGGTCGACCAGGAGCCGCCTGCGGGCGAGTTGCCCCAGTCGGCGGGTCTCTCCCGGCCGAAGTCGTCCGTGAACGGTTTCTTGTTCTCCACGAACGTCCGCTCCGGGCCGGGCAGACGTACGGTCCGTGCCCCCGTGGTCAACAGGGCGACCTCGGTGTCGCCGTGACGTACGGAGAGCTGGCCCGGTGTGCCGGTCAGCGGAACGGCGGTCAGCGTGCCGAGGCTCAACGACGCGTACGCGGAGGCGTCGTTGCCGGCGATGGTGACTCCGGTGAGGGAGCCGCCCGCCGTCCCGGCGACGGCCGCGGCGGCTGCGGGGGTCACGCCGGGAGTACGGGCGTACGAGACGGTGTGGGGCGCGACGAGCGGGAGGGCCACGGCGGTGCCGAGGGTGGCGATAAGACCACGGCGCGAGAGACGGGAAGGATCCGAGGGAAAAGCGGCATTCGGCATGAAGCGCATGATCGCATCGGGCGGCGGAACCCGCCAGAGCCGGTTGCGCGCCGGCCGGGACCCCGTGGCGCCCGGAGGCCACATCCGCCCGATGCTCGGTTCTGGTATCCACCGGCCCACGGGCCTCGGCGAGCGTGCGCGGCGGGCGCCGCCGGGCCCGCCCCCCCCCGGGCGGACGGCGCCACTGTGAGGACAGGCCCCGGCGGCCGGGAGGCACGGCTCACGGCCGCAGCGACCGCCCGAACCCGGCCGCCAGCGGCATCCGCAGCCCCAGCGGCGGCGGCGCCGCCAGCGCGTCCGCGACCGGCCGGGAGTATGTGCGCGGCAGCAGCGCGCCCAGGACGAAGTCCGCGGCCAGCGCCAGGACTTCCTGGTGGTGCTGGCGCAGCGCGTGCCCGTCGGAGTGGACCTCGAAGCGGCAGGTGTCCCGGTTGACCTTCTTGGCGCGCTCGGCCAGCCGGTAGGACAGCTCGGGGTCGGTGCGCGCGTCGGTGGTGCCGTGCATGATGAGGACTTGACGGTCCGTCAGTTGCCGTACGGGCTCCGGCTCGGCGGCCCGGTCGTCCTCCGGCAGCCAAGGGGCCATCGCGAGCACGGAGTTGACGGCGCGGTGCCCGGCCGCGTGCAGTGCGGCCCGGCCGCCCATTCCGTGCCCCGCCAGGCACACCGGCACATCGCCGTAGCGCCGTACGACCTCGTCGGCCGCCCACTCGGCGTCCGCCGCCAGCCGCGCCCGCGCGCCGTTCCAGCCGCGTCCGCCGTAGTGCACCGCGTGCGCGACCAGTCCCTCGGCCGCGCCGGCCCTGGCGAGGTGGCGGAGGAGGGGCAGCATCCGCGCGTACGCGACGGGGGAGGGGCGCCGGTCGGAGACGGGCTCGCCCTCGGGAAGCACCAGGATCACGCCCCCCACCGCCGCCCCCGCGACGCATGCGCCGAACGCCCGGCCCAACCGTGCCCGTGGCTCCGCGCGACCCGCGCGCGCCGAACCGTCCCGGCCTGCCGTACGTCCCCCCGGCCCGGGAACCGCTTGCTGTCCCATAGCAGAACAGTCTCAGAAGGAGAGGTGTACTCCACCCGTCCGCCCGGTCACTGTTACATATCGACCCCCTACGCTCTACGCGCGTAGGCGTTAGAGTGCGGAGATGACGAGCCAGACCTACCGTCCGCCCAGTGCCGACCAGATCCGCCGCGCCCCCAAAGCCCTCCTCCATGACCACCTGGACGGCGGACTCCGTCCCGGCACGATCATCGATCTCGCACGTGAGACCGGCTACGAGAACCTGCCCGAGCAGGAGTCCGACAAACTCGGCCTCTGGTTCCGCGAGGCCGCCGACTCCGGTTCGCTGGAACGCTATCTGGAGACCTTCGCCCACACCTGCGCCGTCATGCAGACCCGTGAGGCGCTCTTCCGGGTCGCGGCGGAGTGCGCGGAGGACCTGGCGCGGGACGGTGTCGTCTACGCCGAGGTGCGGTACGCGCCCGAGCAGCACCTGGAGCGCGGGCTCACCCTCGAAGAGGTCGTGGAGGCCGTCAACGACGGCTTCAGGGAAGGCGAGCGGCGCGCGCAGGCCGACGGCCACCGCATCCGCGTCGGCGCTCTGCTCACCGCCATGCGGCACGCGGCCCGCGCGCTGGAGATCGCCGAACTCGCCAACCGCTACCGCGACTCGGGGGTCGTCGGCTTCGACATCGCGGGCGCGGAGGCGGGCTTCCCGCCCACCCGCCACCTCGACGCCTTCGAGTATCTGAAGCGCGAGAACAACCACTTCACCATCCACGCGGGCGAGGCCTTCGGGCTGCCCTCGATCTGGCAGGCGCTCCAGTGGTGCGGCGCCGACCGGCTCGGCCATGGCGTGCGCATCATCGACGACATCGAGGTCGCCGAGGACGCCTCGGTGAAGCTGGGCCGGCTCGCCGCGTACGTACGCGACAAGCGCGTCCCGCTGGAGATGTGCCCCAGCTCCAACCTCCAGACGGGCGCCGCCGCCTCGATCGCGGAGCACCCCATCGGGCTGCTCCGCAAGCTGCACTTCAGGGCGACGGTGAACACCGACAACCGGCTGATGAGCGGCACGAGCATGAGCCGGGAATTCGAGCTGCTGGTCGACGCCTTCGATTACACACTCGACGACATGCAGTGGTTCACAGTCAATGCGATGAAATCAGCATTCATTCCTTTCGATGAACGACTCGCCATGATCAATGACGTGATCAAGCCGGGATATGCCGAGCTGAAGTCCGAATGGCTGTTCAGGCAGACCGCTGTGACCAGCTAGTTCTTACCGCCGGTGAGGTGATCGCCGGGATGGGGAAGCGGCCGGGAACACGGAATCCCGGCCGCTTCCGGGTGTTTGCGGGGCAGGCGCGCGGCTGGCTAGTTTGGAGAGCCGCTCGCAATTCCCCCCATTTTCGCCATTCCCCTTCCCTTTCCTTCCCCCTCTTTTTCCGTCACCTCACCTTCCGCAAGGACGACATTCCAGATGAAGCAGTCCGCCATCAAGACGCTCGGCACCGTCGCCCTCGGTGCCGCCTTCGCCGCCACCGCCGCGGGCAGCGCGGCCGCCGCGCCCGCCGCCCCCCAGGCCGGCGCCGCGCTGGACCTCGTCACCAAGACGCTGCCGGTGGGGGACCTCGCCGGCCAGCTCCCCGCGCCCCTTCCGGACGTGCTGACGGCGACCGGGCTGGCCCTGAGCACCGTCCAGACGACCGCCCCGTACGCGATCGACGCCGTGAAGACGGCCAACCCCGTCCAGCAGCTGGTGGGCGGGCTGCCGGTGAACGGCCTGGGCAAGGGACTGCCGGTCAACGGGATCCCGCTCGGCGGCTGAGCACGCGCGCACACAGCGGTGGGGCGTACACCCGGATCCGGGTGTACGCCCCACCGTCATGTGTACGGGCGCCTGTCCGCTGTCGGCTACCAGGCGGTCGTGGCGGTCTTCTCGTCCGGCAGCAGCAGCCACAGCGCCAGATAGAGCAGGAACTGCGGGCCGGGCAGCAGACACGAGACGAGGAAGATCACCCGCATCGTGTTCGTGGACGTACCGAAGCGCCGGGCCAGCGCCGCGCACACTCCACCGAGCATCCGTCCGTGTCGAGGGCGGACCAGACTGGCCATGATGGGCTCCTTCGCGAGACCGTTCGGGAGCCTCTCTCGTCGTGCTCCCCGATGTCTCCATGGTGCGCCGGGAGCCGGGGCCTGAGCGTCGCTCTACGGAGCGATGCCGACCCTGGGAATCGTCGGGGTCGTTCCCTGAAGCGCCTCATCCCGCGTGACGGTGTCCGTCTCATTCTCACGGCTGCCCGGGTGCGACCCGCGGGGGACGCGTGAGACGCGTGAGAGGCGTGAAAGGCGTGAAAGGGGCGGGATACGGGGGACGCGGCGTGGGCCCGTACGGGAACGACGCGCGCGGCGCAGCCGCGCCCTTCCGGCCGGGACCACCAGCAGATGCGCCAGGGCCACCCCCGTCGTGTTGAGCAGCAGCGAGTCGACGTCCACCACCCGGCCCGGCACCCCGGTCTGGAGCAGCTCGATCCCGAGCGAGATCATCGCGCCGGCCGTGACCGTACGGGCCATCGAGGCCCACCCGGAGACGAAGAGGCGGCCGTCGACCATCGGGAGCAGCACACCCAGCGGTGCCAGCAGCAGAAGCCCCTCGCCGATGCGCCGGGCGGCCTGGACGGGCCCCAGCGTCAGATCGGCCTTGATGCCCGCGAAGGGCGTCAGATTGGCCGCGTTCACCCACATGACGTCCAACGGGCGGAGCGTCAGCCATCCCACCAGCATCAAATGCAGCAGGAGGAGAACGAACCCCGCCATACGGAAGCGGATGACGGCACTGCCGCCCGGACCTTGACGCACGCAAGCCAAGACGCGGTGTCCGGCGGGAACGGTTCCGCCCCCGGTGGAAGAAGGGCGCCGTGAGACGGGTATCACCCGTCCGGCCCGCGCCTGCCCCGGTCCGCCACGATCCGGACGAGAGGCCCTACCGGCCCGACGGAGCGGAGGACGCCGCCGAGGACGCCGTCGAGACCGGGCCGAGCGTCGGCACCGGCGCGTCCGGCTGGGCCTTCGTCGCCCGGGTGCAGCCATAGGCGCGCGCCGGATAGTCACCGGGCCCGCCCAGCACGACCTGCCCGTCCGTCGCCTCGCTCTCCGCGAACGTACAGACGATCTGCGCCAACGCCGTCGTGGGCAGATCCTCCGGCTGACGGCTGAGCCGCAGCGCCCCGGCGGGGTCGCCTTCGCGCGACGACGAGATGACCAGCGGCCCGCGTACGGCCGTGCTGAACCCCGCCTCCCGCTCATCGGCGGACGGCTGCGCCTGAAGCTCGTCCAGCAGCCCCTGCGCGATCCGTACCCGGTCGTCGGGGCCCTTGCCCTGCTGGATCCGCGCCGCACGCTCCACCGACGCGAGCCCGGAGGCGCAGACCAGATAGATCCGCGCGGGAACGCCCGGCCGCGCCTGGGTGATGACGTCCTTCCCGGAGATCTCGCACGGCTTCCGGGACGGCGCGGGGCCCGCGTCCACCGGTACCGAGGTGGTCCTGATGCCGCACCCCGCGGCGAGCGCGGCGAGCGCGACCACCCCCGCGAGCCGCCCGAAGGCGACCACGCCGCCCCGCCGCGTACGGCCCCCGCGCCGCGGCCGGTCCGCCCCGGACGTCCGGCTCGCGCCGCTCCCCGTCATCCCGCTCCAGCGCGTCACGGGGCGCCGCCTTCCTCTCCCGGATCCCGGTCGCGGTCACGCTCCGCGGCCTCCGCGCCGTCCGCGCCGTCCCGGGGCAGCCGCAGTACGAACATCGCGCCGCCGTCCGGCACATTGGCCGCGGTGATGTCACCGCCGTGGATATGCGCGTTCTCCTGGGCGATCGACAGCCCGAGCCCGCTGCCCTCGGAGCGAGGCCGGGAGGCGCTCGCCTTGTAGAAGCGGTCGAAGACATGCGGCAGGACGTCCTCGGGGATACCGGGACCGTGGTCCCGTACCTCGATGACCAGCCAGTCGTCCTCCGTACGCACCGCCACCCGCACCGGCGAGCCCCCGTGCTTGAGGGCGTTGCCGATCAGATTCGCCATGATCACATCGAGCCGGCGCGGATCGAGCCGCGCCATGATGCCGCGCTCGGCGTCCAGATCCACCGCGTCCAGCCAGGCCCGTGCGTCGATACAGGCCGTGACCTGGTCGGCGACATCGACATCGTCCAGGACGAGCCGGGCCGTCCCCGCGTCGAAGCGGGTGACCTCCATCAGATTCTCCACCAGCACGTTGAGCCTGCGGGTCTCGCTCACCACCAGCGTCACGGCGGGCGCGATCATCGGGTCGAGGCTGTCGGCCTCCTCCTCCAGGACCTCCGTCACCGCGGTCAGCGCGGTCAGCGGGGTGCGCAGCTCATGGGACATGTCGGCGACGAACCGGCGACTGGACTCCTCCCGCGCGCTCATGTCCGCGACCTTCTTCTGGAGCGACTCCGCCGCCTTGTTGAACGTACGGGAGAGATCGGCCAGTTCGTCCCCGCCCGACACCCGCAGCCGGGTGCCGAACCTGCCCTCGCCGAGCTGCCGCGCCGCCTCGCCCAGCCGCTGCACGGGCTTCAGTACGGTCGTCGCCGCGGCGTGCGCCAGCAGGGCGGAGCCCACGAGCGCGAGCGCCGTGGCGATCCCCAGCGACCAGGCGAGCGAGTTGAGATCGGTACGTTCCTGGTCGAGCGACTTGAACAGATACCCGGTCGGCCCGCCGCCGATGATCCGTGTGCCGCCCACCAGATAGGGCGTGCCGCCGCGCTCCACGCGCTGCCAGAAGACGTGGTACGGGTACTTGTTCCCGGACGTGACCTTCTGCTTGTCGTTCACCGCGTCCTGGAGGGACTTCGGTACGTCGTCCATCGTGAAGGTGTCCGGATCGGAGACGCCCACGATCGGCTTGCCGCCGTCGCGCGTGCCTATCAGCAGCACGCTGTAACCGGGGCTCTCGCCCGCCATCAGGGCGGCCGTGCTCTGCAACTCCGTCTGGGTCGGCCGCAGGGGCAGCTCCGCGGCGCGGTTCTGCATCTCCTGCTGGAAGTCCTCCAGGGCCGAGTCCTGGGTCCTGGTCAGTACGGCCTCGCGGTTGAGCCAGTACGCGATGCCCGAGGCGGAGACGGCGGCGGTCAGTGCGACGGCCGCGAAGACGACCACGAGCCGCAGCCGCAGACTGGTCCAGCGGAGCCCCGCCAGAAGCGCCCTCTTCGCCGCGCCGGCCCTCGCCTCACCGCCCGCGCGGCGGCGCGGGCGCCGGTACGGGTCGATGCCCTCACCGAGATGCGCGCCGTACGCGTCCTGTGCGCCGTACGCGTCCTGCGCGGCGGACACCTCGCGGGTGCCGCGCGCGCCACGCGCGTCGTTCTCCGGCGGGCCGCCGTCCGGCCCGCGCCTCCTGGGCACGTCGGTCACGAAGGCGCGTCCAGCCGGTATCCCACGCCGCGCACCGTACGGATCAGGGTCGGCGAGGACGGCACGTCCTCCACCTTCGCGCGCAGCCGCTGCACACACGCGTCCACCAGCCGCGAGTCACCGAGGTAGTCGTGCTCCCACACCAGCCGCAGCAACTGCTGCCGGGACAGCGCCTGGCCGGGCCGGCGGCTCAGTTCGAGCAGCAGCCGCAGCTCGGTCGGCGTGAGCTGGAGGTCCTCGCCGTTCTTGGTGACCGTCATCGCGGAACGGTCGATCACCAGGCTGCCGAACGTCGCGGAGTCCGTGGACTCACGCTCGCCGCGCCGCAGCACCGCGCGGATCCGGGCGTCGAGCACCCGTCCCTGGACAGGCTTCACCACATAGTCGTCGGCCCCGGACTCCAGACCGACCACCACATCGATGTCATCGCTGCGCGCGGTCAGCAGGATGATCGGCAGCTGGTCGGTGCGCCGGATGCGCCGGCACACCTCGAAGCCGTCGATCCCGGGCAGCATCACGTCCAGCACGATCAGATCCGGCCGCTGCTCCCGCAGCAGTTTCAGGCCGTCCTCTCCCGTCGCCGCGGTGGCCACACGGTGGCCCTGGCGTGACAGCGAGAGTTCGAGGGCCGTGCGGATGGCGTCGTCGTCCTCGATCAGCAACAGGAAAGGCACGGAGGTCATTCTGTCCCATGGGGGGACCGGAGTTCGACCGCCGGTGCGCTCCCCACTCATTCCCCACGCGTTTCACAAGCCACGAAGTCCCCTGTGACAGGGCTGTGACAGACGGCGGACAGGGCCATGAAACTGCCCCGGCAAGCTCATTGGCACACGGAACGAACCAGACTCCACCGACGGGGGGCGCGGGATGAACGCACTGCACGGCACGACCTCAAGCGCAGTGGTCACGCGTCTTCATGACGTCACGCGGAGCAGCGAGAAGTCCGGCGCCGTGAACGGGCGGGGGTGCGTTCGCGGCGCCGGGCGTCAGCACAAGCCGTCGTACATGACGGTGGTTGACGCGGACCGCACGGAACGCTCGGACCGTGCGGGCAACGGGGGACATCCGGGCAACGGGGGAAACAGGGCCGCCGCGTACGGGGAGGCCACGGGGGAACGGACGGTCCTGACGGAGCGGGCGGACGCCGAAGCGGCGTTCACCGCGTACGTCCAGGAGCGCCGCGCCTCCCTGTACGCGACGGCCTACCACCTGACCGGCGACCGGTTCGAGGCCGAGGATCTGCTGCAGAGCGCCCTCTTCTCGACCTACCGGGCGTGGGACAGGATCAGCGACAAGGCCGCCGTCGGCGGCTATCTGCGCCGCACCATGACCAATCTGCACATCAGCGCCTGGCGCAGGCGCAAGCTCAACGAGTATCCGACGGAGGAGCTGCCGGAGACGGCGGGCGACACCGACGCGATGCGCGGCACGGAACTGCGCGCGGTGCTCTGGCAGGCGCTCTCCCGCCTGCCGGAACTCCAGCGCACGATGCTCGTACTGCGCTACTACGAGGGCCGCACCGACCCGGAGATCGCGGAGATCCTCGACATCAGTGTCGGCACGGTGAAGTCGAGCATCTGGCGGTCGCTCCGCCGGATGCGCGAGGACGAGGTCCTCAGCTTCGGCCGTGACGAGGAAGAGTCCTTCGGGGAGCTCGTCGCCTGAAGGCTGTGGGGGGAAGCACGGGGGAAGCACAGGGGGATCAGGGGATCAGGGGATACGGGGGTACACGGGGGATACCGGGGGGACACAGGGCAGGAAGCGGGATCGCACGGGCCTGGGGGGCTCGTGCGGTCCCGCTTCCCTGTGCCCGCGCCGGCGCGGGGCCTTCCGCGCGGGGCCTACGGGCGACTGGTCGCGGTCGGCGACGCCTCGGGATGCGCCGGCCTCGTGGTGCGCGCGGCCCTTTCGGTACGCGGCCTGACGCACTGCCCGGCAGCCGCCGCGGCGATCCGGCCCAGCGCCTCCGCCTTCGCGCACGGATACGCGCCCAGCGCCGTCTGCCGCCCCACGATCGCGCGCTCCGCCCGCATCAGCCGCCAGCCGCGCCGCAGCAGGAACGCCACCGACTTCCGGCCTTCGCGCAGATCCCGCAGCAGCCGCCGCCGGAACGTCGTCGACGGACGGCCGCGCAGACAGAGCGCGTCCGCCAGCACGCCCAGCTCCTGACAGCGCGCGACGATATCGGCGGCGAAGATGCCCTCCGCGAGGAACACCGGCGTGCGCCGGATGTCGAGGGCCTCGGTGTCCACGCGCGAGCTGGTCGCGATCGAGTAGACGGGAACGGTCGTACGTCCCGTACGGCACAGCTCCACGACCGCCGCGACCGCCGCGTCCGCGTCCCAGGACCGCACCGAGTCCCAGTCGACGTCCGAACTGCCCGCCACCAGCGGGAGCGTGGGGTCGTCGCCCTCTTTGTAGAAGTCGTCCAGGCGCAGCACGGGCAGACCGGTGCGGGCGGCGAGGGACGATTTTCCCGAGCCGGAGGGGCCCGTGAGCAGCACGACTCGGGTCGGAAGGGTTGCGGAGTTCACGGGACACCAGTGTGAGGCATGTACCTGCTCAGGAAACCCCCCGGGGACCGATCGGGCGGGATAGGGGCGTCGGGTTCGGCTGGTTTGGCGGGTTTATTGGTATCGACACCCCCGCCTCAACTACTCTGCGTGTCAGTCCGATTACTCATCGATCACGCCAGGCGGGAAAATCCATGGCACGTCACGCAGCTTCCTTCTCTCCCCGGCGCACTCTGCTCCGCGCCGGTCTGACCGTCACCGCGGCGAGTGTGGTCCTCGGCCTCGGCGGTACGGCGGCCCAGGCGGCGGATCCCGCCGCCCCCACGCCCGCGACGGACTCCGGCGAGCAGCTCTCCGAGTCCTACATGGCGGCGGGCCAGGCCCTGACCGGCTCCGTCGGCTATGTGCTGGGCCCGCTCACGGATCTGAAGCTCTATCCGCTGGCCAAGACGGGCGTGGATCCCCTGGACAACGCGGTGGGCACCCAGATCGCCGACTTCAAGCCGGTGTCCACCGCCCCGCTGACCGCCCCGGTGACCGAGGGCGCGGCGCTCAAGGACGTGCCGGTGCTCGGCCCGGTGCTGGGCACGGCGACGGGCCTGCTGACGGGGTGACGGGGTGTCGACGGCCCCGTTTTCCCCGAAGTGGGGGAAGACGGGGCCATCGTGCGACGGCTCAGTAGGACGAGCCCGACGCGCCGAGGCTGCCCGTGGGATGCCAGACCGTCTTCGTCTCCAGGAAGGCCGTCAGCCGGCGGGTACCGGGATCCGCCGACCAGTCGGTACGGCCCGCGCCCTCCGGGCGCAGCACCCGCTTCAGATTGTCCGCCGCCGCGACCTCCAGCTCCTTGGCGAGGGCCTCGTCCGCGCCGGTCAGGTCGATCCCGTTGACGTCCTGGTGCGCGGCGAGCGGGGCCGCGATCTCGGCGGTCCTGCCGGAGAGGATGTTGACCACGCCGCCCGGGACGTCGGAGGTGGCCAGCACCTCACCGAGGGAGAGCGCCGGGAGCGGGGACTTCTCGCTCGCGACGACGACCGCGGTGTTGCCCGTGGCGATCACCGGCGCGATGACCGAGACCAGGCCGAGGAACGAGGAGTCCTGCGGCGCCAGTACGGTCACGACCCCGGCCGGCTCGGGGGTGGAGAGGTTGAAGAACGGCCCCGCGACCGGGTTCGCGCCGCCCACCACCTGGCTGATCTTGTCCGTCCAGCCCGCGTACCAGACCCACCGGTCGATCGCCGCGTCCACGGCCACGGCCGCCTTCGGCTTCGACAGGCCCTCGGCGTCCGCGACCTCCCGTGCGAACTGGCCCCTGCGGCCCTCCAGCATCTCGGCGACGCGGTAGAGGACCTGGCCCCGGTTGTACGCCGTCGCGCCCGACCAGCCGCCGAACGCCTTGCGCGCCGCGACGACCGCGTCACGGGCGTCCTTGCGGGACGACAGGGGGGCGTTGGCCAGCCAGGTGCCCTTGCCCTCCGCGCCGGCGGCTGATGTCGCTGCGGTCACTTCGTACACCCGGCCGCTCTCGCTGCGGGGGAACTTGCCCCCGACGTACAGCTTGTAGGTCTTGAGGACACTCAGTCGCGTCACATCGGACTTCGAGTCAGACATTGAGGTACGCCTCCAGGCCGTGGCGGCCGCCCTCGCGGCCGTACCCCGATTCCTTGTAGCCGCCGAACGGCGAGGTCGGGTCGAACTTGTTGAACGTATTGGCCCAGACGACACCCGCCCGGAGCTTGCTCGCGACCGCCAGGATGCGGGAGCCCTTCTCCGTCCAGATGCCGGCCGACAGTCCGTACTGGGTGTTGTTGGCCTTGGCCACGGCCTCCTCGGGCGTACGGAACGTCAGCACGGACAGCACCGGGCCGAAGATCTCGTCGCGGGCGATGGTGTGCGCCTGCGTGACGTTCGTGAAGACCGTGGGCGCGAACCAGTAGCCGGAGGAGGGCAGTTCGCACGCGGGCGACCAGCGCTCGGCGCCCTCCGCCTCGCCCGCGTCGGCCAGCGCCGTGATACGGGCCAGCTGCTCGGCCGAGTTGATCGCGCCGAGGTCCGTGTTCTTGTCCAGCGGATCGCCGACGCGCAGCGTGGCCAGCCGGCGCTTGAGCGAGTCCAGCAGCTCGTCCTGGACGGACTCCTGTACGAGCAGTCGCGAGCCCGCGCAGCAGACCTGGCCCTGGTTGAAGAAGATGCCGGTGACGATGCCCTCGACGGCCTGGTCGATGGGGGCGTCGTCGAAGACGATGTTCGCGCCCTTGCCGCCCAGTTCGAGCGTGGCCCTCTTTCCCGTACCGGCGATCTCGCGCGCGATGGCCTTGCCGACGGCGGTCGAGCCGGTGAAGGCGACCTTGTCGATGCCCGGGTGCGAGACGAGCGCGGCGCCCGTGCCGCCGTCACCGGTCACGATGTTCACGACGCCCTTGGGGAGCCCGGCCTGACGGCAGATGTCCGCGAAGAAGAGCGCGGAGAGCGGGGTCGTCTCGGCGGGCTTCAGAACGACCGTGTTGCCGGTCGCCAGCGCCGGGGCGATCTTCCACGCGAGCATGAGCAGCGGGAAGTTCCACGGGATGATCTGGCCGGCGACACCGAGCGGGCGCGGTGCGGCCCCGCCTCCTCCGTCTGTCGTCCTCCGGCCGAACCCCGCATGGCCGAGCTTGTCGGCCCAGCCCGCGTAGTAGAAGAAGTGCGCGGCGACCAGCGGGAGGTCCGCGTCGCGGGTCTCCCTGATCGGCTTGCCGTTGTCGAGCGTCTCCAGGACGGCCAGCTCGCGCGAGCGCTCCTGGATGATCCGCGCGATACGGAACAGGTACTTGGCCCGCTCGGCGCCGGGCAGCGCGGACCACTTCTCGAACGCCTTGCGGGCGGCCCTGACCGCGCGGTCGATGTCGTCGGCGCCGGCCTGGGCGACCTCGGAGAGGACCTCCTCGGTGGACGGGCTGACGGTCTTGAAGACCTTGCCGTCGGACGCCTCGGTGAACTCGCCGTCGATGAAGAGCCCGTAGGAGGGCGCGATGTCGACGATCGCACGGGATTCGGGCGCGGGAGCGTACGCGAAGGCGGACGCGGAGCCGAGCGCGGAACCGGAACCAGATGCGGATGCGGATGTGGGTGCGGATGCCATGGTGATCAGTCCACCGTCACGTAGTCGGGGCCGGAGTAGCGGCCGGTGCTGAGCTTCTGACGCTGCATCAGCAGATCGTTCAGCAGGCTGGAGGCGCCGAACCGGAACCAGTGGTTGTCCAGCCAGTCCTCGCCCACGGTCTCATTCACCAGCACCAGGAACTTGACCGCGTCCTTGCTGGTACGGATGCCGCCCGCCGGCTTCACGCCGATCTGCACCCCGGTCTGCGCGCGGAAGTCGCGTACGGCCTCCAGCATCAGCAGGGTGTTGGCCGGGGTGGCGTTGACCCCGACCTTGCCCGTCGACGTCTTGATGAAGTCCGCGCCCGCGATCATGCCGAGCCAGGAGGCGCGGCGGATGTTGTCGTACGTGGACAGCTCACCGGTCTCGAAGATCACCTTGAGCCGGGCGGCCCCCGCGGCCTCCTTCACGGCGCGGATCTCCTCGTACACCTTGAGGTAGTGACCCGCGAGGAACGCGCCGCGATCGATGACCATGTCGATCTCGTCGGCGCCCGCGGCCACGGCGTCGCGCGTGTCCGCGAGCTTGACGGCCAGCGAGGCGCGGCCGGCCGGGAAGGCGGTGGCGACGGAGGCGACCTTGACGCCCGAGCCGGCCAGCGCGGCGGCCGCCGTCTCCGCCATGTCCGGATAGACGCAGACCGCGGCGGTGGCGGGCGTCGTACGGTCGGTCGGATCGGGCCGGAGGGCCTTGGCGGCGAGCGCCCGGACCTTGCCCGGGGTGTCCGCGCCCTCAAGCGTCGTCAGGTCGATCATGGAGATGGCCAGATCGATGGCGTACGCCTTGGCGGTGGTCTTGATCGAGCGCGTACCGAGCGACGCGGCGCGTGCCTCCAGGCCGACGGCGTCGACGCCGGGGAGCCCGTGGAGGAAGCGGCGCAGTGTGCTGTCGGACGCGGTCACGTCAGCGAATGCGGGGGTAATGGTGGGCATGGTCACCAGATGAGCATATCTACGCGCGTAGCGGCGTGTACAGGGGGTGGGGGGTTGCGAGGGGGAGCCGTTCCCGAGATGTGACCGTCGCGGGTGGTGCTCGCTGGTCGCCGCCGGTTTCCGTCGTGGGCCGCCGTTTCCGTCGTGGGCCGCCGGTTGCCGCCGGTTGCCGCCGGGGGCGTGGAGGCGCGTTCCGGCCATGCGGCAGAATCGGACGTATGACGAGTCCCGAGCAGCCCACCGAGCCGACCCACGCCGACCGCGTCTTCCGGTCGTCCGGCGGGATGGTCGGCGGCGGCCTGCTGCTCGCGCTCACCCTCTGGATCGGCGGCGACGCGCTCTTCCGCGGGACGGGCGGCACACCATGGCTGGCGCTCGCCGCGATGCTGTTCCTCGTACCGCTCGTGATCGCGTTCAGCCTGCGCCCGGCGGTCTACGCGAACGCCGACCGGCTGCGGATCAGGAACCCGTTCCGGACGATCACGCTGCCGTGGGGCGCGGTCTCGACCGTACGGGCCCAGTTCTCCTGCGAGGCGCTGACGGAGGACGGCGGGAAGTACCAGCTGTGGGCGGTCCCGGTCTCGCTGCGCCAGCGCAAGCGCGCCAACCGGACGCAGGTGCGGGGCGCCTCCGGCCGGGCGTCCGGGGGCCGGTCCGGGGGCTCGGGCGCGGGCTCGGGCGCGGGCGCGGCCGAGGTCCGGATGGCTCAGGCGGACCGTACGGTCGCCGATCTGCGCGAACTGTCGGACGGCGCGGAGTCGCGGCCCTCGGCGCAGGGGGAGCCGACGGTGCGGTGGGCGTACGAGGTGATCGCGCCGGCGGCGGCGGGCCTGATCCTGCTGATCGTGCTGCTGCTGACCGGCTGACGCGGTGCGCCTCCGGCGCGAGGAGCTTCAGCGTCTCCGCGTGGAGGCTGGTCTCCAGCAGGAGGCGGTGGGGCAGGCGCTCGGCGTCTCGCGGTACACCGTGGGCAAGATCGAGCGCGGCAGAGCGTTCCCCACGGACGAACAACTCCCCAAGCTGCTCAAGCTTCTGAAGGTGACGCCCGAGGAACGAGCCGGGATCGTCGCCACCATCGAGCAGGGCAGGTCGTACGGTCGCACGTGGTACGAACGGCCCGAGATCCAGGCCCTGTTCAGCGGGGACTCGTACCGTTACCTCTCGCTCGAAGATGCCGCGGAACGCATCTCGCTCCACTCGGGAACGTACGTTCCGGGGCTCTTCCAGACCCGTGAATACGTCGAGGCGATCGTCGCCTTCGGTCAGAAGCACGAGAGCACGGAGCGCCGTGAGACGTTCGTCGAGGCGAGGCTGAGGCGGCAGGAAGTCCTCACTCGCAGAAACCCGCTCATGGTGGACGCGCTGTGCTTGGAGTCCGCGCTCCGGGCTGTTGTCGGCGGACCGGAGGTCATGCGTGCGCAGCTCCGGCACCTGGTGGCGTGTGCCCAGCAGCAGAACGTCACTCTGCGAGTGATCCCATTCTCCGCAGGTGCCCCGAGCATCGCAGCAGCCCTGTTCACCACCATCGACTTCCCTGGCGCCGACAACCGCAGCGTCGTATCGCAGGAACGGGTAATCGGCGACACTCTCCAGGACGATCCTGCCGAGGTGCGGCGTGCCCGCCGGAGGTTCGCCGACTCGGCTGCCCACGCATTGAACGAGGAAGCAACCATCCGATGCATCGAAGAGATCGAGAAGGAACTGCAATGAGCGATCCGAAGGATGGCCTCTACGCGGCACCGCTCAATGGCGAGTGGGAGAAGTCCTCATTCAGCGCCCCCAACGGCGACAGCTGCGTTCAGATCATGCCGATCGACGGCGGCGTCGCCTTCGGCGACACCAAGCGCCGCGACCTGGACGGTGCGTTGCGGTTCACCGACAAGGAGATGCTGGCCCACATCCTGGCCGTCAAGGCGGGGCAGTACGACCACCTCATCCCCGACGGCACCGAACTCTGAGCGGCGCGGCGCGCCGCGGCCGAGGTGTGAACACGCGTCCACAGCAGCCAAGTTGGGTACGGACCGTCCTGGGTAATCCGTGACTTGGCTGCGGAGGCGCATCATGAAGAGGTCGCGCGGCGGGCTCACCGCGTTCGAGGCAAGAGCGGGCGAGGCCGCACGGACTCTGCTGAGGAACCAGGGCTACGACGGCGGATAAGGTCTCACGCTGACCTCGGTGTCGACGATCGTCAATACCAGCGAGGTCCTGCCGATCCTGCGGGCCTCCGGCATCGCGGGGCAGCCAGTGCGCCGGGCACTCGACTTCTTGGCCGGCGCGATTCCGGGGCACTGCCTGCCGCGTCACAAGGGCGGACGTGGAGAGCACTCCCGGTGCATCGCCTTCGGTCTTGCCGGGCTGCTGTCCCACCCCCGGTTCTTTCACCACAACGGTGTCGCGGAAGCCACAGCGTGGTGCGTCGGATGGCTGGCCAGAAGGCGCACCGGCGTACCGGGACGTGGCCCGGGAGGCTGGGGGTGTGCACGGGTCGGTTCAGATGAAGCGGCTGGGTGACGTGGTCACTGAGGCCGGGCAGTGGCCGCTCCACAACCACCACCGCCGGGAGACGTTCGTCGAGGACGACAAGGACGTACAGGGCACCGCGTGGGAACACATGGCGTACGCCTTGTGCACCCAGGCTGCCGTACGGTCCGGCGCCGGCCCGCGCGCTCCTCATGGCCACGACCAGTCGGTTGTCCGCGGACGCGCCTTTGCCTCCGGGGCGGCAGAGTTTGCCGTGACCCGGCGAGGCCGTGCTCGCGCCCGCACCGCGGGATCATCCCGCGGCCCGCGCAGGTCGGAGGCGACCATGACGTGTCCGGTCCAGGGCAGGCGGACGTCCACGATCGACGCAACGGCGACGGACGTCACCGGACGGAAGCGTACGGCCGGCGACCGGATCCGGGGACCCCACCGGTCCCCCGTGAAGTGGGCCATGGCATGCCCGATCCTTCTCCTGATCGCCGTGCGCGGGCCAGAGTCCTTCACCCCGGCGCTGTCGCCTTCGTCGTGACCCACTGGATCGCCGCGGCCGGCACACTGGCCACTCTTCCCGCTGCCATCGCCGTCGCCACCAGCGCCCTGGGAAAGCGCCGGAAGTGTGGTGATCCGCGCGAGACGATCCGTGAAGGCGCCTCACCCGCAAAGGCCCCCCGCACCGATACCTGGACGAAGAAGACCCGCCCTGCCGGCAGCTGACCGCCGCCCGGCCCGTCCGGACCTTCTTTCCTTGCGTCGGCACACGCCTGGGGGGTCATTTTCTTCCCAGGAAGATCGTGACTCTCCCGTTCGTGCGGTGGGCCTGGCACCGTGGAATGTGTGAAGGGTGCGAACACCGACAATCGTCGTGAATTGGCTGCTTTCCTGCGGGCCCGCCGCGGCGAGGTCTCTCCTCGGCAGGCCGGGCTGACCGCGCAGGAGCAGTCACGGAAGGTAGCGGGGCTGCGGCGGGAGGAGGTGGCGGGCCGGGCCGGGATCAGCGTGGACTACTACACCCGGCTGGAGCAGGGCCGGCTGCCCGCCCCCTCCGCGAGTGTCCTGGACGGGCTCGCCCACGCGCTGCTGCTCGACGACGACCAGCGGGATTATCTGCGGCGGCTGGCCGACTTCGCCCCGGCCGGGCGCCGCCGGCGTACCCGGCCGCAGGTGGTGCCGGGGCCGGTACGGGCCGTGCTCGCCGATCTGGGCACCACGCCCGCCGTGGTCCTGGGCCGGTTCACGGACATCCTGGCCTGGAACCCTCTCGCGGCCGAGCTGCTGGGTGATTTCGGCGCCGTCCCCGAAGAGCGGCGTAACTTTCTCTGGCTGACGTTCCTCGACCCGGGCATGCGCGAGCGGCTTCCGGACTGGCATCTGTCGGCGGGTGAATGCGTGGCCTATCTGCGGCTCGACGCCGGCCGCCACCCGAGCGATCCCCGTCTCGACGAACTGGTGGAACAGCTCGGCACCGCGGACTCGGAGTTCCAGCACTGGTGGGCCGCCCACCGGGTTACCGGCAGGAGTTTCGGCAGCAAGCGGATCCTGCATCCGATGGCCGGCGAGATCCGGCTGGACTGGCAGGTCCTCACCGTTGCCCAGGAACGCGACCAGTCCCTCGTGGTCATGCCCGCCTCCGACGCGGAGAGCAGGCAGCGGCTCATCGCCCTGAGCACACCGTAAGAACGCGCATGGCACGACCATGCGCCACACCTTTGGAAGGAGGCCGAGGCGCGAGGACCCCCGGAATGAGGAGGGTCCGGTGCCTCACAGCCCATGACCACCACACTGATCACCGGAGCCACCCGCGGACTCGGTCTGGAGACCGCCCGCCAGCTCGCCCGGGCCGGACACACCGTCTACCTCGGCGCACGCGACCTGAAGCAAGGACAGGAAGTCGCGGAGCCCATCGGCGCCCACGCGATACAACTCGATGTCACCGACGAGGAATCGGTCCAGGCCGCGGCGAAGCTGGTACGCGAGGAAGCCGGAACGCTCGACGTCCTGGTCAACAACGCCGGTATCTCCGGTACCTGGAATCCACCCGCCGAGATCACCGCCGCCGATATGGAGACGGTCTACGCGACCAACGTCTTCGGCCTCGTCCGCGTCACCCACGCCTTCCTGCCGCTCCTGGAGACCGGCAGCAACCCCGTCATCGTGAACGTCAGCAGCACCGGCGGCTCCCTCACCCGTTGCAGCGACCCCACCAGCCTCGAAGCGACCTTCCCGATGGTCGCCTACTGCTCGTCCAAGAGCGCCGTCAACATGATCACCGTCCAGTACGCCAACGCCTTCCCTCAGATGCGGATCAACGCGGTCCACCCAGGAAGCATCGCCACCGATTTCAACCCGCGCGGTACCCAGAGCGCCGAAGAGTGCGCCGAATTCATCGTCCGCATGGCCACCACCGGCCCCGACGGCCCCACCGGCGCCTTCCTCGAAGCCGACGGCCCTGTCCTGTGGTGACACCAGCCGACGACTGACCGGCGGACCACGTCCGGGACTCCAGCACACCGCGCGAAGTCCCGCGCATTCCCGGCCGGGGCGGGGCTTCTCACCATCAACAGCACATCCGGAAGGAGGCGGAGGCGACCGTGGCCGCTCAAGACATGGAGTCCGGTGCCTGGAAGCCGGCCGGCGAGTACACCGCCACCGATATACCGCCACCGATATGGAGACGGTCTGCCGAGGCGGGGTGCCGGGCATCCGTGAGCGGCGCGGCGCGCCGCGGCCTACACCGTGATCGCGTAGAGCGTGCCTGACGCGTCGGTCGCGTAGGCCGTGGGGCCCGATATCAGCGGGCCCGTGCGGAGTTGTTCACCGGCGGGGAAGTCCCACTTCTTCTTGCCGGTGTCCGCGTGGAGCGCGTGCAGGGTGGTGTCGGCCGCCACGCAGACCGTGCCGTCGCCGGCGCTCGGGGTGGGGTGGATCTCGGTGGTGAAGGGGGTGTTCCACTTCGGCGCGCCGGTCTTCGTGGCCAAGGCGTACAGCGTGGTCCTGCCGCAGACGTAGAGCGAGTCGCCGGACACGACCGGGGGACCCTGGAACGAGCCGCCGTCCTCGGCGGCGACCAGCCACTTCTCCTGCCCGCTCGTGGAGACCGCCGACACGGACGTGCCGTTCTCGCCGGACATCGTGAAGTAGACGGTGTCACCGGCCACGGCCACGTCCGAGATCCGGACGGCCGGGGTCAGGTGCTTCCATTTCCGCTTTCCGGTGGCCGGGTCGTACGCGTACAGGGCGCCGCCGCTGCTGGTGTAGACCGTGCCGTCGGCTATGCGCGCGGATTCGGCGTATTCGAGGCCGGCGGAGGTCTCCAGCTGGATCTTCTCGGTCGATGTGGACACCGCGTACAGCACGGTGGAGGCGCCGCTGCCGCCCAGGAAGCAGACGGTGTCGTCGGCAGCCGACGGGGCCGCGCCGGCGACGTCGAGTTCGGAGGAGGCCCACTTCTGCTCGCCGGTGTCCGCGTGCAGGGCGCGCAGGACGTCGCCGACCACCACGCAGACGGTGTCGTCGGTCACGGCCGGGATGGGCACCAGCGTGCCGTCCGTGGCGCCGGTGGTGTGGGTCCACCGTTCGGTGCCGTTGTCGGCCGAGACCGCGTACAGGCTCTTCCGGCCCGGGAAGTAGACCATGCCATTGGCCACGGCCGGCGCCCCGTCGGCGTCGTCGCGGCCGTCGCCCGTGGCGACCGAGGACGTCCAGCGCGGGGTGCCGGGCCGCTGGGGGACCGTCGGGGTCTCCTCGGGCGCGGGGGTGACGTTACCCATGTCGTCGTCGGTGCCGGAGGACCGCCAGACGCTGTAACCGATTCCCGCCGCGGCCGTGACCCCCGCGAGGCCGAGCAGCGCCCGGCGCCGGGTGATGCCGGACGAGGGGAGCGCCGTGGGCCGCGGTGCGTCGGTGAACTGGGCCGTGGAAGCTTTGAGTTGTACGGTCCTGGCGACCGGTTCCGGGAGCCAGCCGTGGCCCGGCGGAGGCGCGGCGTACGCGCCCGCCCCGGACAGCTGGCGCATCAGCTCGGCCACGGTGGGGCGCTGGCCGGGGTCCTTGGCCAGACAGTGCTCCACCAGGGGCCGCAGGGCGGGAGGCAGACGCTCCAGGCCGGGCCGCTCGTGCACCGTCCGGTAGTGGAGCCCGTGCGCCGACCCCGTGCCGAACGGTCCGGCTCCCGTCGCCGCGTACGCGAGGACCGCCCCGAGGGAGAACACATCGCTGGCCGGGCTGATCCGCTCGTCCGTCAGCTGCTCGGGGGACATGAAGCCGGGGGTGCCCACCATCACCCCGGTCTGGGTCAGCGCGCTGGCGTCGCTGACGACCGAGATGCCGAAGTCGATCACGCGCGGGCCGTCGTGGGCGAGCAGGATGTTCGATGGCTTCAGGTCACGGTGGACCACCCCCGCCGCGTGAATCGCCCCCAGCGCCTCGGCCAGCCCGGAACCGAGCGTCAGGACACGCTCCTGCGGCCACGGTCCGTGCGCGGCGACGGCCTCGCTCAGCGCCATTCCCGGTACGTAGACCGTCGCCAGCCAGGGGGGAGTGGCGTCGGGATCGGCGTCGACCACA
Source organism: Streptomyces sp. NPDC039430 (assembly GCF_055639435.1). NCBI lineage: Bacteria > Bacillati > Actinomycetota > Actinomycetes > Kitasatosporales > Streptomycetaceae > Streptomyces > Streptomyces sp. NPDC039430. Next base: position 315,673 of record NZ_JBVKAK010000002.1, read on the forward strand.
CCCGCGGTGAAGGCGCCGTTCACGCGCCGGATCGCGGTGACCTCACGGACGAACCGGCGCCGGAACTGCGGGTCCTCGGCGAGATCCGGGCGCACCACCTTGACGGCCGCCATGCGACCGCCCCGCGACCGCCCCAGGAATACGCTGCCCATGCCGCCGGAGCCGAGCCGGCCCACCAGGCGGTAGGGCCCCACCCGTCCGGGGTCCCCGGCACGTAACGCCTTCAACGCCTCCACCACGTACCCCCGGCCGGACCTGGTGCCGGTCGCGGCACCGCGGCTGTCTCTCGGATCCCTGCGAAGTCAGCCACATTACTGGGAGTACGCGCCCACGCGGGGCGGGGGCTGGGATCCGCCACCGGGCAAGTGGGCTGTGGTGGGCCCGGATCGGCGGCCGGGCGCGGGCCCGGATCGGCGGCCGGGCGCGGCGGAACGGTCAGATGCCGGCCACCGCCGCCAGGTCCCGTTTCATCGCGGCCAGCGTCGCCCTGGCCGTCTCCCGTGCCGCCGCCAGGGCCGTCGCGTCCTCGACCGGGATCACGACCTCCAGGTAGCACTTCAGCTTGGGCTCGGTGCCGCTCGGCCTGACGATGACGCGGGCACGGTACGCGCCCTCCAGGTGGTAGCGCAGGCCGTCCGTCGGGGGCAGCGCGTCCGTACCGCGCGTGAGGTCCTCGGCGGAGGCGACGTTCAGGCCGGCCAGCTCCGTCGGCGGACTCTCGCGCAGGCGGCGCATCGCGGCGGCGATCAGCGACAGGTCCTGGACACGGACCGACAGCTGGTCCGTGGCGTGCAGGCCGTGGGTGACGGCCAGATCGTCCAGCAGGTCGCTGAGCGTGCGGTCCCTGGCCTTGAGTTCGGAGGCCAGTTCGGCCACCAGCAGCGCGGCCGTGATGCCGTCCTTGTCGCGGACGCCGTCGGGGTCGACGCAGTAGCCGAGCGCCTCCTCGTATCCGTACCGCAGGCCCTCGACACGGGCGATCCACTTGAAGCCGGTCAGCGTCTCCTCGTAACCCAGCTCCGCCGCCCCGGCGATCCGGCCGAGCAGCGACGACGAGACGATCGACTCGGCGAAGGTGCCCGTCGCGCCCTTGTGGACGAGATGGGCCGCGAGGAGCGCGCCGACCTCGTCGCCGGTCAGCATCCGCCAGCCGCTGACGGCCGTGTCGTCGGGGACGGCGACGGCGCAGCGGTCCGCGTCCGGGTCGTTCGCGATGATCAGGTCGGGCCGTACGCGCCGCGCGGTGGCGAAGGCCAGGTCCATCGCGCCCGGCTCCTCCGGGTTCGGGAACGCGACGGTCGGGAAGGCCGGGTCGGGCGCGGCCTGCTCCGGCACGAGCGCGGGCTCGGGGAAACCGGCGCGGGCGAAGGCGGCCAGGAGGGTTTCCGTACCGACGCCGTGCAGCGCCGTGTGGACGACGCGCGCGGTGCGCGGGGTGCCGGGGGTCAGGACCGCGTCCGTACGTGCCAGATACGCGGCCGGTACGTCGTCGCCGAGGATCTCCCAGCCGTCGTCGGGCCGGGCCACGCCGGCCAGCGGGCCGACCGCGGCGATCCGGGCCGCGATCTCGCCGTCCGCGGGCGGCACGATCTGCGAGCCGCCGCCGAGATAGACCTTGTAGCCGTTGTCCTGGGGCGGGTTGTGGCTGGCGGTGACCTCGACACCGGCGACGGCGCCGAGATGCCGTACGGCGAAGGCCAGTACGGGCGTCGGCAGCGGCCGGGGCAGTACGGCGGCGCGCAGCCCGGCGCCGGTCATCACGGCCGCGGTGTCGCGGGCGAAGTCGGCGGACTTGTAGCGGGCGTCGTAGCCGATGACGACCAGCCCGTCACCATGGCCCTGTGCCCGGAGATACGCGGCGAGTCCGGCCGCGGCGCGGATGACCACCGCGCGGTTCATCCGCATGGGCCCGGCGCCCAGTTCGCCGCGCAGCCCGGCGGTGCCGAACTGGAGCGTGCCGGCGAACCGTTCCGCCAGGGTGGCGGTGTCCCCGGCGTCGATGATCTTGCCGAGCTCCTCGCGGGTGTCGCTGTCGGGGTCCTCGGCCTGCCAGGCCTTGGCCCGTGCGATGAGGTCCTGATACGTGGCGTCCTGCACGGTGGGGGGCACCTCCTGGTAGCTGTGACGCCGGGGCCGACGGCGTGGCCCCGGCGGGATGTCGTTCCCGGCTCGGACAGGACCCAGGTCCTGTCCTCAACGTAGCGCCGTCCGCCCGGAGGCAGGCGCGGCTTCGAAGACAGCGTCTAGACGCGTTCGAGCACCTGGGCGAGCAGGGCGCCCATCTGCGTCGCCGAGTCGCGGCCCGCCCGGAGGACCTCTTCGTGGTTGAGCGGCTCGCCCGAGATGCCCGCGGCCAGATTCGTGACCAGCGAGATCCCGAGCACCTCGGCGCCCGCCTCACGGGCCGCGATGGCCTCCAGGACGGTGGACATGCCGACGAGGTCGCCGCCCAGGACACGGACCATGTTGATCTCGGCCGGCGTCTCGTAGTGCGGGCCGGGGAACTGCACGTACACCCCCTCTTCGAGGGCCGGGTCGATCTCCTTGCACAGCGCGCGCAGCCGCGGCGAGTACAGGTCCGTGAGGTCCACGAAGTTGGCGCCGACGATGGGGGAGACGGCCGTCAGATTGATGTGGTCGCTGATCAGCACGGGCTGACCGGGGCGCATGCCCTCGCGCAGTCCGCCGCAGCCGTTGGTCAGAACGATGGTCTTGCAGCCCGCCGCGACCGCGGTACGTACGCCGTGCGCGACGGCGGCGACGCCGCGGCCCTCGTAGTAGTGCGTACGGCCCAGGAAGACCAGCGCGCGCTTCTCGGCGATCCGGTACGAGCGGATTCTGCCGCCGTGACCGGCCACGGCCGGCGGCGGAAAGCCGGGGAGATCGGTGACGGGGAACTCCGCCTCGGGCGTGCCGAGCGCGTCGACCGCCGGTGCCCAGCCGGAGCCCATCACCAGGGCGACGTCATGGGTCTCGGCGCCGGTCAGCTCGCGCAGGCGGGTGGCGGCGGCGTCGGCGGCGGCCAGGGGGTCGGATCCGTCGGCGTTGGCCGGGATAACAGATGCGTTCACGCGGATGAGGGTAGCCGGTCATGCCCTACGCGCGTAGATGAAGGTCGCGCGGTCATGACATCGTTGTGTTGTCGTTTCCAACGAAAACAGCGGCCATGCGCCGCTTCCCCGGTTCCCGCCCGGTTCTTCCCCGGTGCCCCCGGGGGCCGCGCCCGGTTCGGCCGCCCGTCCGCCCCCGTCAACAGGGGCGCTTGCGCAGCTCCATCACATAGTCGTGCGGGGCGCCCGCCGACTCCGCCGCGTCGGCCAGCTCACCGAGATAGCGCGCCGAGGGGAGACCGCCCTCGTAGCCGTTCAGGACGTACATCCAGGTCGGCTCCTCGCCGTCCAGGGTGTGTACCCGTACCCGCATACGGCGGTAGATGTCGAGCCCCACGCCCTCCCAGCGGTCCATGGAGTCCTCGTCCATCGGGGCGATGTCGTAGAGCGCGACGAAGACCTGGGAACGCGGCGCCTCCACGACCGTGGCCAGCGCACCCTCCCAGCCCATCTGCTCGCCGCCGAAGGTGAGCCGCCAGCCGTTGAGCCAGCCGGTGCCGCGCAGCGGGGAGTGCGGGGCGCGGCGGGTCATCAGCCGCGCGTCGAGGTTGCCGGCGTACGCGGCGTAGAGCGACATGGGGTCGAGGGTACGGGAGGTACGGGCGTGGCCCGGTTTTTTGACGGCTCGGTTCGCTTCCGGGCGCCACCGGGTCCCCTGGGGGCGGGCGGCTCTCCCGTCCGGCGGCGAACCGAGCCCGAAAAAAGAGAGGCCGGGCACCCCGGGGGGAAGGCACTTGAAGCGTGCGGGACAATGGAGTACGTACTGCATCCCCCGGGGCTCCCCCGGAACCCCGGCCGGGGTGGCAGACGGGCCGGGTTGACAACGCGAGGCGGACTTTTTCGTGACCCGGATCGTGATCATCGGTGGCGGCCCCGGCGGCTACGAGGCGGCTCTCGTAGGGGCCCAGCTCGGCGCGGAAGTGACCGTCGTCGACTGTGACGGACTCGGCGGCGCGTCGGTGCTCACCGACTGCGTACCGTCGAAGACCCTCATCGCGACGGCCGAGGTGATGACCACCTTCGACTCCTCGTACGAGGAACTGGGCATCATCGTCGCGGACGACACCCCTCCGCTTGAGCAGAAGGCCCGCGTCGTCGGAGTCGATCTCGGCAAGGTCAACCGGCGTGTGAAGCGGCTCGCGCTCGCCCAGTCGCACGACATCACGGCCTCCGTCACCCGGGCCGGCGCGCGGGTCATGCGCGGGCGCGGGCGGCTCGACGGCCGACAGGCCGTGGACGGCTCGCGCCAGGTGATCGTGACCGCGGCGGACGGCACGGAGGAGTCGCTCACCGCCGACGCCGTGCTGATCGCGACCGGCGCGCACCCCCGCGAGATCCCGGACGCGAAGCCCGACGGCGAGCGCATCCTCAACTGGACGCAGGTGTACGACCTCGACGAGCTGCCCGAGGAACTGATCGTGGTCGGCTCCGGTGTCACCGGCGCCGAGTTCGCCGGTGCCTACCAGGCGCTCGGCTCGCGCGTCACACTCGTCTCGTCCCGTGACCGCGTACTGCCGGGCGAGGACCCGGACGCCGCCGGCGTGCTGGAGGACGTCTTCCGGCGCCGCGGCATGAACGTGATGTCCCGCTCCCGCGCCGAGGCCGCCAAGCGGGTGGGCGACCGGGTCGAGGTGGCCCTCTCCGACGGCCGGGTCATCTCCGGTACGCACTGCCTGATGGCCGTCGGCGCCATCCCGAACACGGCGGGCATGGGCCTGGAGGAGGCCGGCGTCCTGGTCAAGGAGTCGGGCCACATCAAGACCGACCGGGTCTCCCGCACCTCCGCGCCGGGCGTCTACGCCGCCGGTGACGTCACCGGGATCTTCGCTCTCGCCTCGGTCGCCGCCATGCAGGGCCGGATCGCGATGTACCACTTCCTGGGCGACGCGGTCGCCCCGCTCAACCTGAAGACCGTCTCGTCGAACGTCTTCACCGACCCGGAGATCGCCACCGTCGGTTACAGCCAGGCGGACGTCGACGCCGGCAAGATCGACGCGCGCGTCGTCAAATTGCCGCTGCTGCGCAACCCGCGCGCCAAGATGCAGGGCATCAGGGACGGCTTCGTCAAGATCTTCGCCCGCCCCGGCACCGGGATCGTCGTCGGCGGGGTCGTCGTCTCACCGCGCGCCAGCGAACTGATCCATCCCATCGCGCTCGCCGTCGACAACAACCTGACCGTGGAGCAGATCGCGAACGCCTTCACGGTCTACCCGTCCCTGTCGGGCTCGATCGCCGAGGTGGCACGGCAGTTGCACACCCGGAAGACCGGCGAGGAGGGCTGACGGACGGGCGCTCCGCGGGGGTTCCGGAACGGTGACCCGCTCCGGAACCCCGCCTTTCAGGACGCCTCAGGACCTCAGCTGTGTTCGAGGTCTACCTTGTAGAGGGCGACTTCGGCGTAGTTGGTGCTTGCGCAGGGCGCGGAGTTGGCGCAGTTCGCCTGCGTGTAGGCGCCGGCCTTGAAGTAGCCGCTGGCGAACTTGGCGTCGATGGTGGCCTTGAGCACGTCGTTGTAGTAGACGCGCACCTTGCCGCCACTGACGACGAACTTGCCCGTGAAGGGGGTGCCCAGCTTGTAGGCGCTGGTGAGGAGCTTGTAACGCGGGTTGTTGTACGAGGTGACGTACAGCTTGGTGCCCTCAAGGCGGAACGAGGTGACGTCGCTGTCACTGTCGTGGATCTGGCCGGCCATCACATGCGGCTTGTCGTTCGGCAGATGGGTGATGGCCTCGGTGAAGGTCATGGTGTGGGTGCCGGAGGTGGACGGCCAGCTCTTGATCTTGGAGCCGTCGCCGCTCATCTCCCGCAGTTCCGAACGGGGGTACTTGGTGTTCGGGGTGGTGGTGCCGTTGACCGGACCGCGGAAGAGGATGGCCTTGCAGTCGGAGGTCGTCGTGAAGTACGGAGCCTTCGTGTAGGCCGCGAGCTGCGGCTGCGTGATCGTCAGGGGCTTGTTCGCCTGATTGGGGTCCTTGGTGGGCAGGTTGAGCTCCCAGGCGGTACCCAGCTTGATGGCGGCGGCCGGGGAGGCACACGGGGCAGTGGCCTTCGGGCTGCTGTCGGTGCGAGCGGACTCCCCGAAGGCGACAGTGCCTGCCGCCGCTATCGCGCCCGCCCCCAGTGCGGCGAGTACGTAGGTGATGGGGCGGCGCGAACGAGCTCTGTGGGACATGTACGTGGTTCCTGTTCTCGCTGTGGGGGTACTGCGGAATCACTGTGGGGAAGCGGTTCCGCTGAGGTTGAACCTGATTGGCGGTGTGGTACGGGAGGACCTTGCTGGTCTTAAGAGACAGCGGTCTAGACCTTACGGAGAACTTATTACAAACTTGAATCGTCTTATGGGGTGAGTTCGACGAGTTGATTACCGCGGAGCGCGACGGCGGGGCCCGTCGGGTAGCTCCGGACCCGGCCTTATACCACTGTGCGTACCCGTCTGTGTATAACTTCTCTTATTCGGCGCAAACTGCTGAAAGTAGACGGCGGTTGGGGTTACTGTCAGTTTCGTGTTCGCTGCAGAACGTCGCCAATTGATCCTCGAAATGGTGCGCGCCAACGGGGCCGTGTCGCTCCGTGAGCTCGCCCGCGTCGTCCAGACCTCCGAAGTGACCGTACGGCGGGACGTGCGGGCGCTGGAGGCCGAAGGACTCCTCGACCGCCGGCACGGCGGTGCGGTATTGCCGGGCGGATTCACGCGAGAATCCGGCTTTCCGCAAAAGTCCCATCTCGCAACGGCCGAGAAGACGGCCATCGCCGATCTCGCCGCGAGTCTCGTCGAAGAGGGCGAGGCCGTGGTCGTCGGCGCCGGTACGACCACGCAGGAGCTGGCCCGTCGGCTCGCGCGGATCCCCGGTCTGACCGTCGTCACCAACTCGCTGCTCGTCGCGCAGGCGCTCGCGCATGCCAACCGGGTCGAAGTCGTCATGACCGGCGGCACGTTACGCGGCTCGAACTACGCGCTGGTCGGCAGCGGAGCGGAACAGTCCCTCCAGGGCCTCCGGGTCACCCGCGCGTTCCTGTCCGGGAGCGGACTGACCGCCGAGCGCGGGCTGTCCACGTCCAACATGCTCTCGGCGAGCGTCGACCGGGCGCTGGTGCAGGCCGCGGCGGAGGTCGTGGTGCTCGCCGACCATACGAAGCTGGGCACCGACACGATGTTCCAGACGGTGCCGACGGATCTCATCAGCAGGCTGGTGACCGACGAGCCGCCGGCGCATGACGACCGCGCGGCGACGGAGCTTCAGGCGCTGGCGGACCAAGGCGTACAGATCGCGGTGGCCGGCGGGGTGGCCGGCGGAGCCGGCGGTTCTGCGGGCGGGGTGTCCGGGGGCGCGGCCGGTACGGGTTCCGTTGCCGGGGCCGGCGGTTCGGGCGGTGAGGCGCATCCGGCGGGGCGGCAGTCGCGACGTGACGTACCGCTTCCTGGGCAGCGCCGTACGCATGTGGCGGGGCCGGGACAGGGGCCGGGGAACGGCGGGCCGGGTCCGCAACTGCGGAGCGCGGCGGCGTCGCTGGCGGCGCAGGAACCGGGGGAGAGGGCGCGGGTGGCGGACTTACGGCGGCGGTAGCGGTGCGCCTCCGGCGGGGGGTGCGGGGCGCCGTCCGGCGGGGTGCGTTGTGCGCCTGTGGCGCGGGGTGCGTTGTGGCCTGGTGGGGTACGGGGGCGGGAGGATGCCGCCGCCTCCCCCGCCCGCCCTCGCGCACGGACGCGCCAGTCGGTGGCGGGCGGTGAAGGGGGGCGCGCGGGGGGCGTGTCCGGGACGTAGAGCGTGATGTGTGGCGCGCGACCGGCCCGAACCATCGCCAGGCAGAACGCGCCGTACGGGGGTCCGGGGGTGTCCCCCGGGGAAGCACAGCATGCAGTCCCGGGCGCGAGGCCCGGAGCGCCACCCGGCGACAACCCGCACCAGACCACCGGCCCCAGCCGAAACGCACCAGACGACCCGTCAGGGCCGTAGGCCCGTCAGCGTCAGTGTGAGCAGGCGTTCGCCCAGGCTCGGGTCCGACGATTGTTCCGCCGCCAGCGCGATCGCGTTCGTGAGCTGCAACAGGTCGTCGATCGAGACCTCCTGCCGTACGTGCCCGGCCCGCTGCGCCCGTTCCAGGAGGCGCCCGCCCGCCTCGCGCATCGGCACGCTGCACTGCGACAGCGCCGAACTCTTGTCGTGCGAGGCCGACATGAGCGCCTGCGAGAGCCCGCGGTACTCACCCGCATGAGTGATGAGCGCACCCAGCCATTCGACCAGCGCCGCACACGGCTGCTCCGACTCGGCGAGTTCGCGGGAACGGTCGATGAGGGAGGCGAGCGCTTCCTGGAAGACCGCGTTCATCAGCGCGTGGCGGTTCGGGAAGTGCCGGTAGAGCGTGCCGATGCCGACTCCCGCGCGGCGCGCGATGTCCTCCAGGGAGGCGTCCGTGCCGTGTTCCGCGAAGCTGCGGCGGGCCTCCGTGAGCAGGCGTCCGTAGTTGCGGCGCGCGTCGGCGCGCATGGGCCGGGGCAGTGCGTGTGCCGTACTGCTCGCCATTGGGGGTCCTCTCTGTCTCCGCCCGTGGCGTCAAGGATGCCACCGCACACGTCGAGGCCCCGCCCGAGCACATCGGGCGGGGCCTCGACGGTGGGTCAGTCCTTGATCTCGCAGATGGTCGCGCCGGAGGTGAGGGACGCGCCGACTTCCGCGGAGAGGCCCTTGATCGTGCCGGAGCGGTGCGCGTTGAGGGGCTGCTCCATCTTCATGGCTTCGAGGACGACGACGAGGTCGCCCTCCTTGACCTCCTGGCCCTCCTCGACGGCGACCTTGACGATGGTGCCCTGCATCGGGGAGGCCAGGGTGTCGCCCGAGGCCGCCGAGGCGGACTTCTTGGCGGCGCGGCGCTTGGGCTTGGCGCCGGCGGCGAGGCCGGTGCGGGCCAGCGTCATGCCCAGGCTGGACGGCAGCGAGACTTCGAGGCGCTTGCCGCCGACCTCGACGACGACGGTCTCGCGGCCGGGCTCGTCGTCCGTCTCGGTGTCGGTGGGGGCCGCGAAGGGCGGGATGTCGTTGGTGAACTCCGTTTCCATCCAGCGGGTGTGGACGGTGAACGGGTCGGAGGTGAAGGCCGGGTCGACGACGACCTTGCGGTGGAAGGGGATCGCCGTGGCCATGCCCTCGACCGTGAACTCGTTCAGGGCGCGGGAGGCGCGCTGGAGGGCCTGCTCGCGGGTGGCGCCGGTGACGATCAGCTTGGCGAGCAGGGAGTCCCAGGCGGGGCCGATGACCGAGCCGGACTCGACGCCCGCGTCGAGGCGGACTCCGGGGCCGGTGGGCGGGGCGAAGGTGGTGACGGTGCCGGGGGCGGGCAGGAAGCCGCGGCCCGGGTCCTCGCCGTTGATACGGAACTCGAAGGAGTGCCCGCGCACGGCCGGGTCGCCGTAGCCGAGGGCCTCGCCATCGGCGATGCGGAACATCTCGCGGACCAGGTCGATGCCGGTGACCTCTTCGGTGACCGGGTGCTCCACCTGGAGGCGGGTGTTGACCTCCAGGAAGGAGATCGTGCCGTCGGTGCCGACGAGGAACTCGACGGTGCCCGCGCCGACGTAGCCGGCCTCCTTGAGGATCGCCTTGGACGCCGCGTACAGCTCGGCGTTCTGGGCGTCGGAGAGGAAGGGCGCGGGGGCCTCCTCCACCAGCTTCTGGTGGCGGCGCTGGAGGGAGCAGTCGCGGGTCGAGACGACGACGACGTTGCCGTGGGAGTCGGCCAGGCACTGGGTCTCGACGTGGCGCGGCTTGTCGAGGTAGCGCTCGACGAAGCACTCGCCGCGGCCGAAGGCGGCGACGGCCTCGCGGACGGCCGACTCGTACAGTTCCGGGACCTCTTCGAGCGTACGGGCGACCTTGAGGCCCCGTCCGCCGCCGCCGAAGGCCGCCTTGATGGCGATCGGCAGGCCGTTCTCCTTGGCGAACGCGACGACCTCGTCGGCGCCGGAGACCGGGTCGGGGGTGCCGGCGACCAGCGGGGCACCGGCGCGCTGGGCGATATGGCGGGCGGCGACCTTGTCGCCGAGGTCGCGGATGGCCTGCGGCGGCGGGCCGATCCAGGTGAGCCCGGCGTCCAGCACGGCCTGAGCGAATTCGGCGTTCTCGGACAGGAATCCGTAGCCGGGGTGGATCGCGTCCGCGCCGGAGTCCTTGGCCGCCTGAAGCACCTTCGCCATGTCGAGATAGCTGGCTGCCGGGGTGTCACCGCCCAGGGCGAACGCCTCGTCGGCCGCGCGGACGTGCAGGGCGTCCCGGTCCGGGTCCGCGTAGACGGCTACGCTCTGGATCCCGGCATCCCGGCAGGCACGGGCAACGCGGACAGCGATTTCGCCACGGTTGGCGATGAGCACCTTGCGCACGATGGCTCCCTCCTTGAAAACAAGCTGAGTTTAGGGACTGCCGACACGCCCCATGGATCCGTCCCCCATGGTGACCTTGCCCACACGGCGCGTGGTTCGAGGCTCGTTCAGAAGGCGAAATCCCTTGTGGCACCACGGTACGCCGGGATCCCCCGTCGCACAGTAGCGCTCGGATGTGGTCCAGCTCTCTGTCCGAGTACCCCTCGGCGGATCGCGATTCTTTGTGGAGTCCCTACGAATGGCCGAATGATTCTCTGCACCCGCCGGGGCCCTTGTCCGGAGGTTTACCGGTTAGTAGCGTTCGCGATGTCCTACGTACTACCGGTAACAGGGGAAGAGGGTGGCGCCGTGGCGCGCAGACCGGTGGCCTGGGTGGCCGCGGCGGTGCTGCTGCTTGAGGCGGTCGGCATCGTGTTCGTCAACGGCGTGCTGGCGACGGTTGTTGACAACCAGCGGATGTCCCTCGCCGGACTCGACCCGTCCGCCATGTCGCTCGGTGCATGGGTGATGGGCGGCGTCTTCGGCTGCTATCTCGTGCTCGTCGCGGCGATTCTGGGGCGTACGGCCCTCAAGGACCGCATTCCGGGCCGTTTCGGCAGGGCCGTGCTCATCACCTGCGCGGTCGTGCACGGGGTGCTCGGCGCGGTGACGGTGGGGCTGGTGGGGTGGAGCGCCTTCGCGTTCATGATGGTCGTGCTGGGGATGATCGTGCTGGTGCTGGTGGGGTACGAACCGGAGCGGACGGCCCCGGACGACGAGCCCGCCCCCGCCTGATTCCGGCCACGTCCCGCGCGCGCTCGGCCGGGGTCCGCCCGGCCCCGGTGCGCTCGGGGCGTGTTCGGCCCGCGCGTGCTAGGGACGGGCTCGGTCAGGCGTCGAAGCGGTCGCGGGAGGACTCGATGTGCCCGAGGTACCGATGGGTCCAGTCGCACATTCCGCCGACCGTCTCCCGCAGCGCCCGGCCCGGCTCGGTGAGGGTGTACTCGACCCGCGGCGGCACGGTGGGGTGCACGGTCCGGTCGACCAGGCCGTTGCGCTCCAGCATGCGCAGGTTCTGGGTGAGCATCTTGTGACTGATGCCCTCGACTCCGTTCCGCACCTCACCGAAGCGCAGGGTGCCCTCGCCGAGCGCCTCGATGATCAGCAGCGCCCACTTGTTGGCGACGTCCGAGAAGATCTCCCGCGCGAGCGAGTCCGCGCGCGTCAGGTCGGCCTCGTCGGGCGAGCCCGTGAATTCCTTGGTCACCATCAGGTTCCCCAGTTACCGAAAAGTGCGTTCTTCCAGGTCAGCGGTCACTCTCCTACAGTTCTCCAGTAACCACAAGAGACCACGAGGAGCGGAGACCATGGCCATCACTCTGGTGAACCCCGGCGGGCTGCCGGACATCGCCGTCTACCGTCAGGTGTCGGTCGCGACCGGATCGAAGCTGGTCTTCATCGCAGGACAGGTCGCCTGGGACGCCGACGGGGTCACGGTCGGCGCGGGTGACCTCGCCGCGCAGGTCGAGCGGTGCTACCTGAACGTCGGCACCGCCCTGGCCGGCATCGGTGGCTCCTTCGAGGACGTGGCGAAGCTGACCGTCTACGTCGTCGACTGGACCCCCGACAAGATGCCGCTGTTCCTGGAGGGGGTGGACCGGGCCGCCGCGAAGCTGGGGGTCACGCCGCTGGCACCCGGCACGCTGATCGGCGTCGCGGCACTGGACGTGCCCGAGCATCTGGTGGAGGTCGAAGCCACCGCGGTCCTCGACTGAGCGGTCGGCTGAACAGGTGCCGGTGGGGCCGGTTCAGGCCCACAGGTCGGTGATCGTGACGCCGTGTTCGCCGAGCAGCCGGCGCAGCAGGGGCAGCGACAGGCCGATGACATTGCCGTGGCTGCCGTCGATCGCGTCGACGAAGGGCGCGGACCGGCCGTCCAGGGTGAAGGCGCCCGCGACGTGGAGGGGTTCGCCCGAGGCGACGTACGCGGCGATCTCGGCGTCCGTCGGAGTCCCGAAGCGGACGGTGGTCGACGCGGTCTCGGCGGCACGGCGGCCGGTCGTCGTATCGATCACGCAGTGACCGGTCCGCAGGATTCCGGCCCGTCCGCGCATCGACTTCCAGCGGGCGGTGGCCTCCTCGGCGTCGGCGGGCTTGCCGAACGCGTCGCCGTCCAGTTCGAGGACGGAGTCGCAGCCGACGACCAGCGCGCCGGCCGTCGCGGGGAGCGCGGCCACGGCGGTGGCCTTGGCCTCGGCCAGCACGAGCGCCAGTTCGGCGGGGGTCGGGGCGGAGAGGGCGTCCTCGTCGACGCCGCTGACGATCACCTCGGGGGCGAGCCCGGCCTGCCGGAGCAGTCCGAGACGGGCGGGGGAGGCGGAGGCGAGAACGAGCCGGCGGCGCTGATCGGTCATGCGGGCCATCGTAGGTCGCGGTGTCCGGCCGGTACGGGGGAGGTCCGGAGATGATCAGTGGAGGCCGAGCACGAGCATCGCCAGCACCACCGCCAGCGCGAGCAGCACACCGGCGCGGCGCAGCATGAGCTGCGCGTCGCGCATCTCCCTGGGGGGCTCGTTCTCCGGGTCGGACCACAGCATGGGACCGATACTCCGGCCGCCGGGTCCGCGGCGCCTGAGTACGTGTACTCAGGCGCCGCGGTGCCGACGGCCTATCCTCGCGCCCCAGCGGTGTCAGCCGGGCCAGTACGTGCGGGCCCAGGCCCGCGGCCCCGGGTCCGGGAGCCGGCGGCGGGCGATCCGCGTCGGGGCGGACCACTCGGCGGGGGGCGGCGCCGCGTCCGCCGGCGCGTCCGCCACCGCCGCGGCGCGGGCCCGTACCACCGCGAGTGCGGCGGCCAGTTCCTCCCGGGTGGGATTTCCTCGTACAACCTTGATCACTGTTCGGCGCCCTTCCCGGATTCCTAGAGGGGGATGTTGCCGTGCTTCTTCGGGGGCAGACTTTCCCGCTTCGTCCGCAGCTGACGCAGGCCCTTGACGATGTGTGCCCGGGTGTCCGACGGCATGACGACCGCGTCGACATAGCCGCGCTCGGCCGCCACGTACGGATTGAGGAGCGCGTCCTCGTACTCCTGGATCAGCTCGGCTCGCGTCTCCTCCTGCGCCGTCGCGTCACCGGCCGCGGCGATCGTGCGGCGGTGCAGGATGTTCACCGCGCCCTGCGCGCCCATCACCGCGATCTGCGCCGTCGGCCAGGCCAGGTTGAGATCGGCGCCCAGATGCTTGGAGCCCATGACGTCGTAGGCGCCGCCGAAGGCCTTGCGGGTGATCACCGTGATCAGCGGGACCGTGGCCTCGGCGTACGCGTAGATCAGCTTGGCGCCGCGCCGGATGATGCCGCCGTACTCCTGGTCGACCCCCGGCAGGAACCCCGGGACGTCCACGAACGTCAGCACCGGCACGTTGAAGGCGTCGCACGTACGGACGAAACGCGCGGCCTTCTCGGAGGCGTTGATGTCCAGACAGCCCGCGTACTGCATCGGCTGGTTCGCGACGATCCCGACCGGGAAGCCCTCGACCCGGCCGAAGCCGGTGATGATGTTCGGCGCGAACAGCGCCTGGGTCTCCAGGAATTCGGCGTCGTCCAGTACGTGCTCGATGGCCGCGTGCATGTCGTACGGCTGGTTCGCGGAGTCCGGGATCAGCGTGTCCAGCTCGCGGTCCTCGTCCGTCGGCTCAAGCGACGCCTCCTCGGGGAAGGCGGGCGGCTCGGACAGATTGTTCGAGGGGAGGTACGACAGCAGGGACTTGACGTAGTCGATGGCGTCCTTCTCGTCGCCCGCCATGTGGTGCGCGACGCCGGAGGTCGTGTTGTGCGTACGGGCGCCGCCCAGCTCCTCGAAGCCCACGTCCTCGCCGGTCACCGTCTTGATGACATCGGGACCCGTGATGAACATGTGCGAGGTCTGGTCGACCATCACCGTGAAGTCGGTGATCGCGGGGGAGTAGACCGCGCCGCCCGCGCACGGGCCGACGATCAGGCTGATCTGCGGGACGACACCCGAGGCGTGCACATTGCGGCGGAAGATCTCGGCGAAGAGACCGAGGGCGGCCACCCCCTCCTGGATCCGGGCGCCGCCGCCGTCGTTGATGCCGATGACCGGACAGCCGGTCTTCAGCGCGAAGTCCATGACCTTCACGATCTTCTCGCCGTAGACCTCGCCGAGCGAGCCGCCGAAGATCGTGAAGTCCTGCGAGTAGACGCAGACCGGCCGGCCGTCGACCGTGCCGTAGCCGGTGACGACCCCGTCCCCGTACGGGCGGTTCTTCTCGATGCCGAAGTTGGTGGAGCGGTGCCGGGCGAACTCGTCCAGCTCGACGAAGGATCCCTCGTCCAGCAGCAGATCGACCCGCTCGCGGGCCGTCAGCTTGCCTTTGGCGTGCTGCTTCTCCACGGCGCGCGCGGAACCCGCGTGCGTGGCTTCCTCGATACGCCGCCGCAGGTCCGCGATCTTTCCCGCGGTGGTGTGGGCGGCGGTTCCGTGGGGGATTCCTCGGGCGTTTTCCGGCTCGGACATCGGGATGCGGCTCCCTGCGGGGTCACGGATGCGGGTGTTCCGGCTGCTACTGATCCGTAGGGTATCGGCGCCGATACCGTTCGGCAGTGCGGTGTTGGCCACACCTAGGGTGGCTCGCATGACGGATCCCCATGCACCTGAGAGCCGCTGGTCCGACCTCGAACGCCCCCCGCTGAACGAGCGCGCGCTGCGCCGCGGGCTGATCCGGCCCGGCGGGCTGTGGAGCTCGCTCGACGTGGTCGCCGCCACCGGATCCACCAACTCCGATCTGGCCGCGCGGGCCGTGGCGGCGGCGGACGGCACACCGGGAGCCGCGGAGGGCACCGTGCTGATCGCCGAGGAGCAGACGGCGGGCCGTGGCCGGCTGGACCGGCGGTGGTCGGCGCCCGCGCGCTCCGGGCTGTTCTTCTCCGTACTGCTCAGGCCGGGCCCCGGCGTACCGGTCCACCGCTACGGCTGGCTGCCGCTGCTGACCGGAGTGGCCGTGGCGACCGGGCTGGCGCGGGCCGCGGGCGTGGACACGGCACTCAAATGGCCCAATGACCTGCTGGTGACCGTGGACGGCGAGGAACGGAAGGCCGGCGGGATCCTCGCGGAGCGCGCGGGGGACGGCGCGGTCGTGGTGGGTGTGGGCGTGAACGTCTCGCTGCACACGGCGGAACTGCCCGTACCGGCGGCCGGCTCGCTGGCCCTGGCGAACGCGGTGTCCCTCGACCGCGACACCCTGCTGCGCGGGGTCCTGCGGGCCCTGGAGCGGTGGTACGGGGAGTGGCGCGAGGCGGGCGGCGACCCGGGGCTCTGCCGGCTCCAGGAGGCGTACGCGGCGGGGTGCGCGACGCTGGGCCGCTCGGTACGGGCGGTCCTGCCGGGCGACCGTGAGCTGGTGGGCGAGGCGGTGGCGGTGGACGGCGACGGACGGCTGGTGGTCGCGACCGAGGACGGCGCCAGGCATCCGGTCGGGGCGGGCGACATCGTCCATCTGCGGCCGGCCGGCTGAGGCGCGCGGTGTCCGCTCGGGGGCGTCCGCCGCCGTGCCTGTTCGAGGGTGTCTGTTGACCTAGGCATATGCAGAATGCACATGGCCCGTCGCCGTGCCGGCCCCGGGGCGTCCGCCGGCGACGGCCCGTGACCGGACCGTCGCGCCCGGATTCAGGTTCCTCACGCGATACGTGAGCCAGCGCACATCTGCCGTATCGTTGAGGCGGTCCACGACAGATCGGCAGGGCAGTGCGCAGGGAACGGGCAGGAGGCGGCTGGTGACCGTCGACGATTCGACTTCCGGCGAGGACGCGCAGCCGCCGTCGGAGTCCTCGGTACACCCCAATCCCCACCATGTCGTCGACCACACGGCCGAGCCGTCCGACGACCCGCTGGCCATCCGCCTCGAACAGCTGATCCTCGGCGCCGAACGCCGCTACACCCCCTTTCAGGCGGCCCGTACCGCCGGCGTCTCGATGGACCTCGCCTCCCGCTTCTGGCGGGCCATGGGCTTCGCGGACGTCGGCCAGGCCAAGGCGTTCACCGAGGCGGACGTCCTGGCGCTGCGACGGCTCGCCGGTCTGGTGGAGGCGGGGCTGCTCAGCGAGCCGATGGCGATCCAGGTCGCCCGCTCGACCGGACAGACCACCGCCCGGCTGGCGGAGTGGCAGATCGATTCGTTCCTGGAGGGGCTCATCGAGCCGCCCGAGCCGGGGATGACCCGTACGGAAGTCACGTACCCCCTGGTGGAGCTGCTCCTGCCCGAGCTGGAGGAGTTCCTCGTCTACGTCTGGCGGCGCCAGCTCGCCGCCGCCACCGGCCGCGTCGTCCAGGCCGCCGACGACGAGGAGATGGTCGACCGCCGGCTCGCCGTGGGCTTCGCCGACCTCGTCGGGTTCACCCGGCTGACCCGGCGGCTGGAGGAGGAGGAACTCGGCGAACTGGTCGAGGCGTTCGAGACGACCGCGGCCGACCTCGTCGCCGCGCACGGCGGCCGGCTGATCAAGACCCTCGGCGACGAGGTCCTGTTCGCGGCGGACGACGCGGGCACGGCCGCGGAGATAGCGCTGCGCCTGATAGAGACCATGACCCATGACGACTCGATGCCGGCGCTGCGCGTCGGGATCGCGTTCGGGACGGTCACGACGCGGATGGGCGACGTGTTCGGCACGACCGTGAACCTCGCGAGCCGGCTGACCTCCATAGCGCCGAAGGACACGGTGCTGGTCGACGGCGCGTTCGCGGAGGAGCTGATCCGCACGGGCGACGCCCCGGCTTCCGAGGCGCAGGCGGCGAAGGCCGAGAAGGAGGGCGCGGCGCTGCCCTCGTACCGCTTCGGGCTCCAGCCGATGTGGCAGCGGCCGGTGCGGGGACTGGGCGTGGTGGAGCCGTGGCTGATGGGGCGGCGCAACGCTTAGGGCCGCGCACGGTTCTTCCGGGCCCGGGGGGGGGCGTCCGCCGGGCCCATGGCCCCTCCGCGAGGCCGCCCCCTAGGATCGGTCCGACGGAAGTGAACTGTCGTTAACCGGGAGGGGTGCGGTCGTGACTGAGGCTGAGCAGAGGTTCGGGGAGTTCGTCGTCGTACGGCGGCACGGCCATGTCGCCGAACTGGTCCTGGACCGGCCCAAGGCCATGAACGCCGTCTCCACCGAGCTGGCCCGGTCCCTCGCGGCCGCGTGCGACGCGCTCGGCGCCGACGGGGATGTCCGGGTCACGGTGCTGACCTCCACCCACGCGCGGGCCTTCTGCGTCGGCGCGGACCTCAAGGAGCGCAACTCCCTCAGCGACGCCGAACTCGTGCGCCAGCGCCCGACCGCGCGGGCCGCGTACACCGGCGTACTGGAACTGCCGATGCCGACGATCGCGGCCGTGCACGGCTACGCGCTGGGCGGCGGCTTCGAGCTGGCGCTCGCCTGCGATCTGATCGTCGCCGACCCCACGGCGGTCGTGGGGCTGCCCGAGGTGTCGGTCGGGGTGATCCCCGGCGGCGGCGGTACGCAGCTGCTCCCGCGCCGCGTCGGCGCCGCGCGCGCCGCGGAACTGGTCTTCACCGCACGGCGGGTGGCCGCGGCCGAGGCGGCGGCGCTGGGGCTGGTCGACCAGCTCGTGGACGAGGGCGCCGACCGGGACGAGGCCCTGGCCCTGGCCGGCCGTATCGCCGCCAACTCGCCCGTCGGCCTGCGCGCCGCCAAGCGCGCGCTGCGGCTCGGGCACGGGCTCGATCTGCGCGCGGGACTTGAGGTCGAGGACGCCGCGTGGCGGTCCGTCGCGTTCTCCGGGGACCGGGCGGAGGGGGTCGCCGCTTTCAACGAGAAGCGGAAGCCGCAGTGGCCCGGTGAGTGAGCGCGCCTGAGCACGCCACGGGGCGCGCGGTACGGGTGAACGCGGCGTGATCACCCACCGGTCCGGATGATCAAATCCCGTCAAACCGTCTTAAGGTGGGGCGATGGGAGTGGATGGGCGACTGCGCGCCATAGTGCGACTGTCTCAGGCGATGGCGGCGGCCCCAACAGCGCGGGAGTCCTGGCGGGCCGCGGCGCGCGGCGCGCTGGAGGCGCTCGGCGGGAGCTTCGGGGCGCTGTCGGTGTGGGAGCGGGATCTCGGTCGCCTCAAGGTGCTGGTGAACACGGGGGCACGGGCGGCCGGGGAGGAGGAGTTCCCCGAGGACGAGACGTATCCCGTGCATGAGTTTCCCGAGATCGCGGAGTTCCTGCACGGGCGCTGGGCGGGCGGCGGCGGGCCGCAGGCCTGGGTCGAGACGGCGGCGGGGCCGGCTGTCGCGCCGACGCCGGCTGTCGCGCCGGCGCCGCCGGAGGGCCCGGGGCACTCGGGGGGCTCGCGGGGCTCGGGAGGCCCAGGGGGCTCGGGAGACCCGGGGGGCTCGGGCGTACCCGGCTACAACCGCCAGCGCGTGGCCGCGCTGCGCAGGCGGGGCCGCGGCTGCTGCGTCGTCGCGCCGATCGTGCTGCACGGGCGGGCGTGGGGCGAGCTGTATGTGGCCAGGCCCCCGGAAGCACCGGTCTTCGACACGGCCGACGCGGATTTCGCCACCGTCATCGCGTCGGTGGTGGCGGCGGGGATCGCGCAGACGGAACGGCTCGAAGAGGTCCGCAGGCTCGCCTTCACCGATCCGCTGACCGGACTCGCCAACCGGCGCGCGGTCGACGTACGGCTCGACGAGGCGATCGTCCGGTACCAGGAGCAGGGGGCCGTCGTCAGCCTGGTCGTCTGCGATCTCAACGGCCTCAAGAAGGTCAACGACACCCACGGCCATGCGGCCGGTGACCGTCTGCTGGAACGGTTCGCCACCCTGCTGTCCGTATGCGGCGCGCGGCTCCCCGGCGCGCTGGTGGCGCGACTGGGCGGGGACGAGTTCTGTCTGCTGACGGTGGGGCCCACGTCGGACGAGGTGCTGACGGTGGCGGCCGAGGTGTGCGAGCGGGCGGCCGGGCTGGATCTGGGCGAGGGCGTGGCGTGCGGGATCGCGTCGACGGGGGACCCGATCGGGGAGGTGGGGTCGGCGCGACGGCTGTTCCGGCTGGCGGACGCGGCGCAGTACCGGGCGAAGGCGGCGCGGGCGGGCGGGCCGGTCGTGGCGGGGCGGGACGGCGCGGTGCTGAGACTGGCGGACGCGCCGGCCCCGGCGCGGGGCGAGAGACGGCGCTTCCGCGACGCGCCTCCCTCCGCGGGGTCGGCGTAGCCGGCGGGTCCGGTGGTCTTCGGCCGGGTCCGGTTTCCAGGTGCGGGTCGCCGCCGGGAGTTGCCGCCGGGAGGCGAACCGCCGACTAGTGACACGCTGCGATTCAGTCCGTACGCTCCTGAATATGGATATGCACACTGTCGTGTTGGGGACGTCCGGGACGACCGCCGAGGATGTGGTCGCCGTGGCCCGGGGCCACGCCCGGGTCGAGCTTTCCGGTGAGGCCCTCGACGCGCTCGCCGCCGCGCGGGAGGTCGTGGACGCGCTGGCCGCCAAGCCCGAGCCGGTGTACGGGGTGTCCACCGGGTTCGGGGCGCTCGCCACCCGGTGGATCAGCCAGGATCTCCGGGCCCAGCTCCAGCGCAACATCGTGCGGTCGCACGCCGCCGGGATGGGGCCCCGCGTCGAGCGTGACGTCGTACGGGCGCTGATGTTCCTGCGGCTCAAGACCCTGGCCTCCGGACGCACCGGCGTACGCCCGCTCGTGGCGCGGGCCATGGCCGGCGTACTGAACGCGGGGATCACGCCCGTGGTGCACGAGTTCGGCTCGCTCGGCTGCTCCGGGGACCTCGCGCCGCTCTCCCACTGCGCGCTGACCTTGATGGGCGAGGGCGACGCGGAGGGCCCCGACGGTGTCGTACGGCCCGCGGGGGAGCTGCTCGCCGCGCACGGGATCGAGCCGGTCGAGCTGCGCGAGAAGGAAGGGCTCGCCCTGCTCAACGGCACAGACGGCATGCTCGGCATGCTGGTCATGGCGATCGCCGATCTGCGGCGGCTCTACACCTCAGCCGACATCACCGCCGCGCTGAGCCTGGAGGCCCTGCTCGGTACCGCCAAGGTCCTCGCCCCCGAGCTGCACGCCATCCGCCCGCACCCGGGCCAGGGTGCCAGCGCCGCCAATATGCTGCGGGTGCTCGCGGGGTCCGGACTGACCGGGCACTTCCAGCAGGACGAGGCCCCCCGGGTCCAGGACGCCTACTCCGTGCGCTGCGCCCCGCAGGTCGCCGGCGCGGGCCGGGACACGCTGGCGTACGCGAGCGTCGTGGCCGACCGGGAGCTGGCGTCGGCGGTCGACAACCCCGTCGTTCTCCCGGACGGCCGGGTCGAGTCCAACGGCAACTTCCACGGCGCCCCGGTGGCGTATGTGCTGGACTTCCTGGCGATCGCCGCCGCCGACCTCGGTTCCATCGCGGAGCGCCGTACGGACCGGCTGCTGGACAAGAACCGCTCGCATGGACTGCCCCCGTTCCTCGCCGATGACGCGGGCGTCGACTCGGGGCTGATGATCGCCCAGTACACCCAGGCCGCCCTGGTCAGCGAGATGAAGCGGCTCGCGGTGCCGGCCTCGGTCGACTCGATCCCCTCCTCCGCGATGCAGGAGGACCATGTCTCCATGGGCTGGTCGGCCGCGCGCAAGCTCCGTACCGCCGTCGACAACCTGACCCGCGTGATCGCCGTCGAGCTGTACGCCGCGACGCGCGCGATCGAGCTGCGTACGGGCCTGACGCCCGCGCCCGCCTCCCAGGCGGCCATCGACGGCCTGCGCGCCGCGGGCGTCCAGGGGCCGGGGCCCGACCGCTTCCTCGCGCCCGACCTCGCCGGGGCCGACGCGTTCGTGCGCGGGGGCGGGCTCGTCGCCGCGGTCGAGCCGGTGACCGGGCCGCTGGCCTGAGACGCGGAGGGGCCGCCGGGTTCCGGCCCGGCGGCCCCTCCGTCGTATGTACGCGTCTCAGAGCGACGCGCGGACACTTCTGCGTATGGAGTACGCGACGAACCCCGCGCCGATCCCGAGACAGAGGCTCCCGCCGATCAGATACGGCGTGGTGTCCACGCCGCCCGTATCGGCGAGGGTCAGTGGCGCGGAGTCCCCGGCGGTGAGGCCCTGGGCGGATGCGGCTGACTGCTCCCGCGGACCGTGCTGCTCCTCGGTGGCCTTCGCTGAGGGCACGAACCACAGGGCGCAGAGCAGGGTGCCGGCGGCGGTAGCTGTCAGGAGCGGTCGGCGTGCGATTGACACGTGATCGATCCCCCTTGTGACAACGCCGAATTGGCTGGGTGCGGTGATGTTAGTGATAGCAGCGGGTCGCGGGAAAGTCGCGGGGTCGGGAGCTTACCCTCCGTCGTATGAGCGATTCTGAGACATCACGGTATGTTCGGGTACAGGTGGAATTGGTGCTGGAGGTCGATGACGCTGAGCGACTGAGCGCCGCCGCCCTCGCCCGCATCGGCGAGGACGAGTCCCTGCCGGACGACGAGCGGGCGCATGCCCGGTCCGCGGTCCGGGAAGACGAGGCGGAGGCCCTCGCGTATCTGGTGGAGCCCTTCGACCTCGTCAAGGAGGTCCCGGGGGTCGAGCTGGCCCAGGCCTCCTGGACCAGCGAACTGATCGACTACGACCCCGACGCGGTCGAGTGGGCCCTCGACGAGGACGACGAGAGCGACGGCGAGGACGACGGCGAAGAGGCCGGGGTCGAAGGCGAGGTCGGAGCTGGTCGGATGTAGACCGGAGGCGTGTCACTCTGGTAAGCCCCGGTCCGCCGTAGCCGACGGGCCGGGGCTCGCGCGTTTCCGCGCGGCGAGTGGCGTTCACCACATCCTCGGCGGATGTGGAACCGGACGAACCGGTACAGGTGTTCTTAAGTGTTATCGGCAGGGTAAGCGGCGATGATGGAGAAGCGTGTGATGAGGGACAGCAAGCGGCGCAAGGTCATCGCGGCCGCGTCCGCGGTGCTCGGCGGCGTACTGGTGCTTTCGGCCTGTAGCCAGGGAGCGGACAAGAGCCCTTCCGAGAGCTCGGCGTCGGCCCAGGCCAAGGCCGACGAGGTGGCCGCCAAGGAGACCTCGCAGGCCCAGATATCCATCGCGCCCAAGAACGGCGCGACGAATGTGGGCATCAACAACGACGCCAAGGTCACCGTCACCAAGGGCACCCTCACCAGCGTGACCATGACCACCGCGGACGGCACCGCCGTCAAGGGCACCCTGGCCGCCGACGCCAAGAGCTGGAAGCCGGACGCGCAGCTGGAGCGCTCCACCTCGTACAAGATCACCGCGACGGCGAAGGACGCCAAGGGGCGCGAGGCCCATGAGAACTCCTCCTTCACCACCGTCTCGCCGAGCAACAGCTTCATCGGGAACTTCACCCCCGAGGACGGCTCCACGGTCGGCGTCGGTATGCCGGTCTCGATCAACTTCGACAAGGCGATCACCGACAAGAAGGCCGTCCAGGACGGCATCACCGTCACGTCGAGCAGCGGCCAGCAGGTCGTCGGCCACTGGTTCAACCAGCAGCGCCTCGACTTCCGCCCCGAGCAGTACTGGACGGGCGGCTCCACGGTCACCCTCAAGCTGAACCTGGACGGGGTCGAGGGCGCCGACGGCGTCTTCGGTGTCCAGCAGAAGACGGTCACCTTCCAGATCGGCCGCAGCCAGGTCAGCACGGTCGACGTCAAGAGCAAGACGATGACCGTCGTGCGCGACGGCAAGACGCTCAAGACCATCCCGATCTCGGCCGGCTCGCCCGAGAACACGACCTACAACGGTCAGATGGTGATCTCCGAGAAGTTCAAGGAGACCCGGATGAACGGTGCCACGGTCGGCTTCACGGACGACGACGGCAAGGGCGAGTACGACATCAAGGACGTCCCGCACGCCATGCGGCTGTCCACGTCCGGGACCTTCATCCACGGCAGCTACTGGGGCGGCAACGCGTTCGGCAACGTCAACACGAGCCACGGCTGTGTGGGTCTGAAGGACGTGAAGGGCGCCGGTGACCCCAACCAGCCGGCCGCCTGGTTCTACAACAACTCGCTCATCGGTGACGTGGTCGTCGTCAAGAACTCCGCCGACAAGACCATCGCCCCGGACAACGGCCTCAACGGCTGGAACATGAACTGGTCGGACTGGCAGGCCGGTTCGGCCGCCTGACCGACGCGGGCCGGCACGGGACCGGGTCCGCGGGCGGACGGGTCCGGGTACGCGGCTGAACGGCGGCGGCACCTCCTCCAGGTGCCGCCGCCGTTCGCGTTCTCATCCCGCTCTCACCCGGCCCTTAACTCTTCATCACACCGGGCTCCTAGCTTCGGCGCATGTTCTTCACCTACCTCAGGCGCGAGCTGCGCCGACGCAGAAAGGCGGCGCTCGTCGTCGCCTCGGGGCTCGCCCTGGGCATCGCGCTGGTGATCATCGTCAGCTCCGTCTCCGCGGGCATGAGCCAGGCCCAGGACAAGGTCCTGCAATCGCTGTACGGCCTCGGCACCGACATGACCGTCACCAAGGCCGCGGCCCCGCCCGGCGAGGGCGACACCAACCGGCGGCGCTTCGAGTTCGACGCCGACGGCGACAGCGGCGCCGAACAGAGCAGCGACCGGGTGATGGTGCAGGGCTTCCAGACCCTGGCCTCCTCGACCGTCACCGAAGTCGGCGGCCAGAGCGGGGTGGACCAGGCCGTCGGCGGGCTCAGCCTGACCGTGCTCAAGGTCAACGGCGAGTTCAAGCCCGGCGAGATCGCCCCGCCGCAGGGCGGTGACCGGACAGGCCAGGGCGGCGCGGGCGGCTCCGGGGGCTCCGGCGGCGGACAGGTCCGGGGAGGCGGCGCCGCGTTCGACGTCAACTCCTACTCCGTGTTCGGCACCGATGTCGCCGCGCCCGCGCTCGGCCCGCTGACCTCGTCCAAGATCACCACGGGCCGTACGTTCAAGACCACCGAGACGGACGCGGCGGTGGCGGTCGTCGACAGCGCGTACGCCAAGGAAAAGAGCCTCGCGGTCGGCAAGACCGTCACCATCTCCGGCACGAAGTTCTCCGTCGTCGGCGTCGCCACCGCCGACAGCGGGGACTCCGCCGCCAACCTCTACATCCCGCTGAAGAAGGCCCAGACCCTGGCCGACTCCAAGGACAAGGTCACCACGGTCTATGTCAAGGCCGCCGACTCGCAGCAGATCGACAGCGTCAAGTCCGCCATCCAGAAGAACATCCCGGACACGACGGTCACCACCTCCGCCGATCTCGCCGGCACCGTGTCCGGCTCCCTGTCCACCGCATCCGACCTCGCCACGACGGTCGGCACCTGGCTCTCCGTCGCCGTGCTGATCGCGGCCTTCCTGGTGGCGGGGCTGCTCACCTCCTCGGCCGTCAGCCGCCGGGTACGGGAGTTCGGCACGCTCAAGGCGCTCGGCTGGAAGAGCGGCCGGGTCACCCGCCAGGTGGTCGGCGAGGCGCTCGTCAACGGACTGCTCGGCGGTGCGCTCGGTATCGCCCTCGGTCTCGGCGGCGCCTCTCTCGTCACCGCCATCAGCCCGACCCTCACGGCGCAGCTCGGCGCCGCGGGCGGCGGAGGGGGCGGCGGCTTCGCCGGCGGCGGTCCCGGGGGCGGGGGCGGCCCCGCGCGGCAGGCCGCGACCAAGGCGCTCGACATCGCCCTGACCGCGCCCGTCTCCGTCTCCACCATCGGTATCGCCGTGGGGCTGGCCGTCGCGGGCGGTCTGATCGCCGGCGGCTTCGGCGGCTGGCGGGCCTCCCGGCTGCGGCCCGCGGACGCCCTGCGCCGCGTCGAGTAGCCCCGTCCCCCTCCCGCGGGATTCGCGGCGATTCCCGCCGGATCTCGCGGCAACAGGACTCAGCAGCAACAGGACTTCGCACAGCAGGAGTTGCACCGTGTACCAGCTCAGAGGCGTCACCAAGCGCTACTCGCGCGGCAAGAAGACCGTCGACGCGCTCGCCGGCGTCGATCTGACGATCGAGGACGGCGGCCGGCTCGTCATCCAGGGCCCGACCGGAGGAGGAAAATCCACGCTCCTCCAGATGCTGGGCGGCCTCGACCGCCCGACGCAGGGGAGCGTCGAACTGGACGGGGTGGATCTGGCGCGGCTGCCCGAGGCCAGACTCACCAAGGTACGGGCGGAGAACATCGGCTTCGTCTTCCAGAGCTTCAACCTCATCCCCACACTGACCGCGCAGGAGAACGTCGAGACGGCGCTGGTGCCGCTCGGCCTCAAGAGCGCGGCCCGGCGCGAACGCGCGGCGGAGGCGCTGGGCTCCGTCGGCCTCGGCGAACGGCTCGGCCATGTGCCGGGCGAACTCTCCGGCGGCCAGCAGCAGCGGGTCGCGATCGCCCGCGCGCTCGTCAAGCGGCCGAAGGTGCTGCTCGCCGATGAACCCACGGGAAACCTCGACGAGTCGATGCGTGACGAGATCATGGAACTGCTGGAGGGCCTCTGGAAAGAGCACGGTCTGACGTTCATCATGGTCACTCACGACAGCTCGATCGCCCGGCGCGCCCCACGGCTCGCCACGATCCGCAAGGGACGGGTCACGATCACCGAGAACGCCGCGGCCTGACGCCGCAAGGTCCCGGTGGCGCACGCGCCGGGCCGTACGGACCCGGACGCAAGGGCCTGGCCGTACGGCCCCGGACGTACGGCCAGGTTCCGCCCGGACGTCTCCTCAAGTCGGAGGCGTCACCCTCCTCGTACGCGTAGGTTCGATCCATGCTGATCACTCTGGGAAGCCCGCCCTCGGACGCCGAGACCGACGCCTGGCACGCGGTGATCAGCGCGGCCCATGTCCGCGATCTGCCGGCCTCCGCGCCGGAGCCGAGCAGGACGGAGACCGCCGGAAAGCTGCGGGTCCCGCCGGTGAGCGGGAGAAACGTTCACCTCGCGGCGGTGGGCCAGGACGGCTCGTACGAGGGTGTCGCCTCGCTGCTGCTGTTCACCGACGAGACCAACCGGCACACCGCCTTCCTGGACGCCCTGGTGGTACGCCCCGACGCCCGGCGGCGCGGCATCGGCGCGACGCTCTGGACGGCGATACGCGCCGAACTCGCCGCCCAGGGGCGCTCCTCGGTCTCGACCGTCCTCGAACTCGGCGGCGCGGGCGAGGCGTTCGTCGACAGCCTCGGCTTCACGAACGTACTGCGGCTCGGCTGGTACGTGCAGCGCGTCGCCCAGGCGCTGGAGGAGGTGCCGCAGCCCGCGCTGCCGGAGGGGCTGCGCTTCGCGGGCTGGTCGGGCGTCGTACCCGACGGGACGGCCGAGGCGTTCGCCCGCGCGCATGACGCGAGACGTGACGTATCCGGGCCCAGCAGACAGCTGGACGAACGGACACCGAGCTGGGACGTGGAGCGGGTACGGACCGCGGCCCGGCTGATCGAGCAGCGCGGCGGCGTCGTCCTCACCTCGGCGGTCCTCGACACCGAGCGGGACGACGCCGTCGTCGCCTACACCGAGCTGGTCCTGACGGCCCCCTCGGACACCCGCGCGCTCCAGTACGACACGGTGGTCGTCCCCACACACCGGGGCCGCGGCCTGGGCCGCGCCGTCAAACGCCATCTGCTGGGCCGGCTGAGCGAACTGCACCCGGGCGTACGGGAGATCCGTACCACCGTCGCCGACGACAACACGTCGATACTCGCGATGAACGAGGCACTCGGCTACCGGCGGGAGCGGCCGGCGGGAATCTTCCAGGCGAAGCTCTGACGCTCCTGTCGTCGCGATGCCCGCCCGCCCGCCGACCGGCCGGCCGTCCGGCCTCTCATCCCGCCCGCCGGCTCGCCAGGCGGATCAGCTCATGACGCGGCCCGCCCGCAGTTCCAGCCGCCCGCCCGTGAAGCGGGCGCGGAAGTCGCGGTCGTGTGAGACCACCACCACCGCTCCCGCGTAGGCCGTCAGTGCCTCCTCCAGCTCCTCCACCAGACTGAGCGCCACATGGTTCGTCGGTTCGTCGAGGACGAGCAGCTCGGCGGGGCGGGTCACCAGCCGGGCCAGTTCCAGTCTGCGCCGCTGGCCGACCGAGAGCGCCGCGACCGGGACGCGGAGGTCGTCCGGGCGGAACAGGCCGAGGGCCAGCAGCGCGTCCGCGTGCTCCTCCGGGAGCCCGGGGCGGCCCGTGGCGAAGGCGCCCAGCAGGGGGAGCCCGGACGGTACGGCGGGCAGGTCCTGGGGCAGATAGCCGATCCGGCCCGTGTGGCGCACCGCGCCGCTGTCCGGGCGCAGATCACCGGCCAGGACCCGGAGCAGCGTGGTCTTGCCCGCGCCGTTGGGTCCGGTCACCAGCAGCCGTTCGCCCGCCTTCACACGCAGACCGGCCACCGCCAGCCGGTCGCCGACGACCACGTCGTCCAGTTCGGCGACCACTCCCTCGACGGCCGTCCCTTCCGTTCTCTCCGCGCCGCCGGACGCGAGCGTGGCCGTGAACCGCAGCGGCTCGGGCGGCGCGGGCACCGGATTCTCCCTGAGCCGCCCCAACCGCTCCCGCGCCGCCCTGACCTGCCCGGACAGCTTCGCCTCGTGCGAGCGGCGGTGCTTGCCGAAGCCCTGGCGCGGATCCTTGCCGGTGGCCGCGAGGCGCCGGCCGGACGCTTCGACCAGCTCCTCCGTACGGGCCAGCTCGTCCAGATACTCCAGACGGTCCTGCTGCCGGCGGCGCCGGGCCGCCGCCTTCGCCGTCCGGTAGCCGTGCCAGCCGTCCCCGTACCGGGTCACCGTACGGGTGTCCCGGTCGACCTCCAGGATCGTCGTCGCGATCCGCTCCAGGAACGCCCGGTCATGGGTGACGGCGAGTACCGTCCCGCGATGCGCCCTGAGCTGGTCCTCCAGCCAGGTGCTCGCGCGGAGGTCGAGATGGTTGGTGGGCTCGTCGAGCAGCAGCAGTTCGGGCGCCGACGCCAGGACGCAGGCCAGCGCCAGCCGGGACCGCTCGCCGCCGGAGAGCGAGCCGAGGGTGCGGTCCCGGGTCACCCGGGCGAGTCCGAGGCCGTGCAGCGCGGCGTCGACACGGGCGTCCGCGCGGTAGCCGTCGCGTTCCTCGTACGCCGCCAGCAGTTCGCCGTAGGAGGCCAGTTCGTCGGGACCGGCCTCGCCGAGTGCCGCTTCGGCCGCCGCGATCCGGCGCTCCAGCGCGCGCAGTCCGGCCAGGGCCGCGTCGACGGCGTCCTGGACGGTGTGGCCGGGATCGAGGGCGAGGGTCTGGGCGAGATGGCCGACGCCGCCGGGGAAGCGGACCGTGATCTCACCGTCGTCGGGCCGTTCGGCCCCGGCGAGCAGCCGCAGCAGTGTCGACTTGCCGGAGCCGTTCTCCCCGATGACTCCGGCCTTCTCGCCGGGACGTACGGTCAGTGACACCTGGTCGAGAACCGACCGGTCGCCGTACGCCTTGGACACGTCTTTCATCGCCAATTGGGCGCGTTCGCGCATGCTTCTTCCTGGATTGTCACGCCCTTGTGCAGGGCTGAGCAGTGTCGGACCTGGGGAGCGGGTCCGGAATCACAGGAAGTAGTAGTGCGCGAACATGCCGTCCACTGTAGCCGCGCCTTCCGGCGCGGCCCAGGGGATTTACGGGTGCCTGTGACGGCACGGTGCGGGTGCCTGTTACGGGTTGCCCACCAGCTGGACCGGTCCGTTCAGCGTGTTCGGCGTGCAGCCGGGGCCCGACAGCGTCAGCCGCTGCTTGGTGTCGACCACGGAGAGGGGACCGGTCAGCGAGGTGCCGCAGAACTGGACCGTGTGGGCACCGACCGCCTGGACGGGCCCGGTGATGTCCGCGCCCGTCGCCACCAGGCTCGCGCCCGAGCCGACCACGACGGGGCCGGTCTGCCGCGTGCCGTTCAGGCAGAGGACGCCCGAGGAGACGACCAGCGGGCCGGTGTGCTTGCCCGTCAGTGTCTTCGTGCAGGCGGGCGTGGCCGAGATCCGGGCGCGGAAGTCCAGCGCGTACGCGAGCTTGCCGGGCTTCGCGTCCGAGATCGGGGCGCTCAGCTTGCCGAACTCGCCGCCGGTCGGCTTCTTCCCGGCGTTCCACTCCGGCATCCGGCCCAGCTCGTCGGCGGTGCGGCCGTCGGCGATGACGGCGTCACCCGCCGTGCCCGACATCGCCTCGGAGGCGGCGCGGATCGCGGTCAGATAGGAGGCGGGGGAGTCGAGGTCGTACGTGCCGAGGTCCACGCGGTCGCGCAGCCAGGTGCCCCAGAGAAACTCCAGGTACTCCGCCGCGGCCTCGGGGGCCTGGTAACCGATGTCGCGCGTGAAGTAGACGAGGCTGCGGTAGCGGTCGTCATGGAAGCGGGCCAGACCGAGGCGCTGGGGGAGCTGGTCGGTGGTGATGGGGTCGTTGTTCTCGTCGCGCAGCCAGACCCACTTCTTCTCCCGCATGGTCCCCCAGAAGGCGGCGGGCGACAGGCCGCTCAGATTGCCCGCGACGCGCAGCCGGATGTGCGTCTTCGGGCCGCCGTCGGGCGTTTCGAGGAAGGACGTCAGGCTGTGGTGTCCGTCGGTGAGATACAGCTCGCCGCCGGGGCCGATGACGACCGTCTTCATCGCGGCGCGCGTCTCGTCCGTCTCCTGGCCGACCGGGACGGCGCAGGTGAAGCTGGTGGGGTCGGAGAGCGTGGCGCCCGGCGGCACCGTCGCCGCCTCCTCCTGGCCGTTGGTCTCGCACCAGTCGTCGAAGCGCTTGTTGAAGTCGCCGTTCTGCTCGTCCTTGGTGCTGCTGTAGCGGCCGAGCTTGTAGTAGATCTGGTCGAAGCCCACGGAGGGCTGGGTGGGGCGCAGTTGGTCCAGCGTGACATCGAGGAGGTCGCCGACCTCGGCCTTGAGGGCGGAGCTCTTGGCTCCCGCACCGGCCGTGCCCGCCGTAGCCGCTTCTGCCGTGCCCGCCGTGCCCGTCGGGGCCGCGCCGGCGGGGGAGCCGCTCGCGACGACACCGCCCAACGCGAGCGCGCCCGCGGCCAGTCCGGCGGCCAGACCGCGCGCCGCGCCGCCGGGGCGCCCGCCGGCCCGTGCGGTGCGGTGGCTGTCGGGCCGGTGCTGCGTACGGGCTGAGGCGGTCATACGGTCTCCAGTTGGTGTCGTCACGGGACCGCGCCCCCGCGGGAGGCGTGGTGGGTCGCGCATATCCACTCACCTCTCCGGGTACTGACCGGCGGCTTTCGGCCATCGCGAAGGTGTCGGGCGGGTGAACGGTGGCGTCGGGGCGGGGTGTTGTACGGCCGGTGCGGTGCCGGTTCAGCGCCTGGGCCCGGCCAGCGCGTAGAGCGGCCCGCCGCCCGCCGCGAGCGCGACCGCCGTCCAACTGGCGGTGGCCGTACCGGACGGCTGGAGCAGCCAGGTCGCGACCTGGGCCGCCGCCCCGTCCGTGGGCGGTACGAAGAGCGCCACCGCGCACCAGCCGAAGGGCAGGATCCAGGCGTACCGGCCGCCCCACAGCACCGCACCGATCGCGGCGAGCCCCGCCGATCCCGCACTGTTCCGTATGAGGGTCCCGGCCCGCACCGGCTCGTCACCGGCGGCCAGGAGGGCGAGCAGTACCGCTCCGGCGAGCACCCCGATGAGCAGGACGTGTGCCGCGCGCCGGGGCGCCCAGCGGATCGCCGCCGTACGGTCGAGCGCGCGGTCCTGCCCGCTCAGGCCGACCGTGGCCGCCGCCACCACGGAGGCCAGCAGCAGGACCTGGGTCCTCGGATCACCGGATCCGGCACCCCGGGTGAGCGACCAGGTGGCGGCGGTGGCGATCAGAACGGCGGCGAGGGACGCGGGGACCTGGCGGGAGCGCGCGTAGAGCGTCAGCCAGCGGGCGGTCGGCCGGTGGACGCGGGCATCCGCTCGCCGTTCCGTCTGCCGCCCGCTCACCGGGGACCGCCGTTCTTCAATACGTCCAGCAGGTCACCGTCGCAGGAGAGGGCGGCGGTCCGCAGCGCCGTGATCCGCTCGCGTTGCGCGCCGGGCGGCAGGGCGCGCAGCGCGTCCCAGGCGGGCCCCGCCAGCGCCTCGGCGTCGGCGCGCGGCCAGGCGGCGCCGCGCAGGGGCTTCAGATCACCGGTGAACCAGGCGGCGGCCACCGTCCGCGCGGCCAGCTCGCGTACGACCTCGGTCTTGTAGGACGCCTGCCGCTGCTCCTCGGTCGGGTCGCTCGTGTCCGCGTCGAGACAGGGCGCCGTGCCGGCGCCCGCCAGCAGGGCGCGGGTGTACTCGTCCTTCGTCGCGCCGTCGAGCGCCTGCGCCGCGAAGTCGACGGGCACGGCGTCGGCGGGGACGGGGGTGGCTACGACGGGGGTGGCTACGACGGGGGCGGAACGGGGCGCCTTCGTTCCTCCGTTCCCTTCTCCGGGCCACGGATCGACGCTCTCGCGCACCGCCGACGGCGGGTCGGGCAGCCGCCCCAGCAGCCGCAGGGCCTCCTCGCCTGGGCCCTTGAGCGCGGCCAGCCGGGGTTCGTGCAGCTTCGTCACGCAGACGCGGCCCTCGCACACCAGCGCCGTCGCCGCCTTGTCGAGCGCGTAGTTGCGCGCGTTGTCGGCGGGCAGGAGCGGTACGGCGACAGCCGCGCCCGCCACCACGGGCAGCAGCGCGAGCAGCCGGGCGCGCGGCTTCCGGGCCACGAGCAGGAGGAAACCGGTGGCCGCCAGCCCGAGCAGCCAGAGGGCCTGTCCCGCGTGGACGCGCCAGGTGACGGTCAGGAACGCGCTGTACACCTGGGAGAGCGCGGGGGAGAGGAGCACGATCCGGTTCGGCACCAGGTCGCCGGTGACCGTCTCGTGCACGACCAGCACCGCCGTCAGGGATCCCAGCGCGAGCACCGGCGGGGTCAGCGCGGACGGTACGGTCCTGGCGACCCCCATGCCCAGCAGAGCGCCCGCGACCAGTGCCAGCACCCCGACCGCCAGCACCGGCAGCCAGCCGAGGTGGACGTATCCGTCGTTGGCGAGCGCCCGCGCCCCGCCGTAGAGGAACACCAGCACGTACGCGGCGGTCAGCGAGAGCGCGAACGCGCCCGCGGTCGTCGTGGCGCGGTGCCATCCGGGACGCGGGGTGGCCGCGAGGAGTTCGGACGTACCGGAGCGCCGGTCCCGTATCCCCTGCACCGCCCCGGCCGTCACCGCCAGGGGCCACATGAGCACCATCGTGAACCGTTCCCACCAGGCGGTGGAGGTCCACTGCCGCGTCCAGCTCTCGGCTCCCGTCCACCACGGTCCGTTGACCAGCTGGAGGAGGGCGAGCGTGACGATCAGGAGGAGGACGCCGGCCAACGGGGCGGCCGAGCGGCGGAGTTCGATGCGCAGGATCCGGCCTGTACCGGTGCCAGCGGGGGCTTTCGGGCTCACCACGTACCTCTTCCCGGCTCGGAGCGCATGAGCAGCGCCGCG
The DNA here is from genome assembly GCF_055639435.1 of Streptomyces sp. NPDC039430. Classification (NCBI taxonomy): domain Bacteria; kingdom Bacillati; phylum Actinomycetota; class Actinomycetes; order Kitasatosporales; family Streptomycetaceae; genus Streptomyces; species Streptomyces sp. NPDC039430. The sequence continues at coordinate 348,484 of NZ_JBVKAK010000002.1, forward strand.
TAGCCACGCTCGATGGGGCTGTCGCCCGGGTGCTCGGCGCCGCCCGCGTCGGCGAGCCGCGCCGGGGTGCCCCGGAACACCAGCGCGCCGTCCGCGATGAGCACCACGTCCGTACAGGCCGCCGCGACGTCCTCGACCAGATGCGTGGAGACGACCACACAGCTGTCCGCGCCGAGTTGGTGCAGCAGCTCGCGGAAGCGCATCCGCTGCGCGGGGTCGAGCCCGGCCGTCGGCTCGTCGAGCAGCAGGATCCGCGGGTCGTTGACGATCGCCTGGGCGATCCCCGCGCGCCGCACCATGCCGCCGGAGAGGGTCTTCAGCCGGTCGTCGGCGCGGTCCGCGAGACCCACGCGCTCGACGGCGCGCTGGACCGCGCCGGGGATCTCCTCGCGCGGCACCTCCTTCAGCCACGCCATGTACTCGACGAACTCTCGGACGGTGAAGCGCCGGTAGTACCCGAACTCCTGCGGCAGATAACCGATACGGCGGCGCAGCTCGCGCCGGCCGGTCTGCGCGCCCGCGGGCGTGCCCAGCAGTTCGAGGGTGCCTCCGGCGGGCCTGAGGACGGTGGCGAGCGCGCGGATGAGGGTGGTCTTGCCGGCTCCGTTGGGCCCGAGCAGACCGTGGACGCCGGTACCGAGGTCCAGATCGAGGCCGTCGACGGCCATCTTGCGGCCGCCGGCCCGTACGCGCAGTCCTTCGGCCCGGATCTCCCAGGCGTAGGTCCGTGCCGCCACTTCGGCGGCGGGCACGCCGCGCGTCATTTCGTCACCACTTCGGTCATGGGTAAAGGCCCTTTCGCGTGTGTGTCGCAGGGTGGGGCGGGGTGGGTGGGTGTGCGCGTGGGGCTGTGGCGCGCCCGGCTCAGCGGTGGATGCCGAGGAGGGTGTACGCGCCTCGGCGGGCGATCACGACCACCAGACCGAGCGCGCAGACGGCGCCCCATACGGGCAGGGCGTCCGCGTGGAGGGCCGCGGGCGTACGGCTCACGGCCACCGTCGGCGCCACGATCACCGCCGCCCAGACCGCCACCAGCCCGATCGCGGCCCGTGTCACCCCGATCAGCCCGCCGAGCGCGAGCGCGCCGGTGGTGAACGCCAGACAGGGCAGCAGCCACTGCGCGACGCCGGCGCCGGTCACCCAGCCGGCCACCAGCAGCGCGGAGATCACCACGACGAGTACGGATGTCGTGCGCCGGAGCACCAGTTGGAGCCCGGCGCGCGGGGTGCCCGCGATCAGCTCGTACGCCGGATCGAGGCCGCGCGCCCAGGAGGCGGCGACACCCAGCACGGGCAGTACGGGGGCCAGCAGCAGGACGAAGGAGACGCCCTGGCCGCCCTGGCCGCCCTGGCCGCTCAGATCGCTCAGATCGCTCAGGCTGTCGAGGATCACGGCGATCAGGGTGACGAGGACGGTCATGAACAGCCACGGCACCATCACGGGTGAGGCCCAGGCCGAGAGCGGTCTGGCCCACCGGCGGCGTCGTGGCATCGGCGCGCTCGCCGGGAGCCGCGGCGTCAGTTCGGCCCAGACCCCGTCGACGAGCGCGGTCACGGCCGGGGTGGTGTCGCGGGTGGCCGCGGCGAGGCGGGCGCGGCAGCGCGCACAGGACTCCAGATGGGCTTCGAGCGCCCACACTTCGTCGTGCGCGAGGCCGGCGCCGCCCGCCCCCGCCCCCGCCCCGTGTCCGGCGTCCGTGGCGCCCGTATCCTCCGTGTCGCCTCGCGCGTACCGGCCGATGAGCCGCTCCGACGGGTGTTCCACCTGGTCTCCCGCGCTCATGACAGCGCCTCCCGCATCGCTCTCCGTGCCCGCCGGGCGCGGGTCTTGACGGTTCCTTCCGGCACCCCGAGCAGTACGGAGGTCTCCCGTACGGTCATCCCGTCGAGCACCATGGCCCGCAGTACGTCGCGCAGTTCGGGCGCGAGCCGCCGCAGCGCGTCGCCGACCTCCCCGTCGACCGCCGCCGCCAGTACCTCGTCCTCGGCGGCGGGCGCGGCAGCCGGCCTGGTGGCGTCGGCGGTCACGGCGGCGGGCAGCCGGGCCTGGTGCGCGCGCCTGCGGAAGGCGTCGACGAGCCGGCGCGCCGCGATCGTCCACAGCCATCCGACGGCGGTGCCGCCGACCGCGGCCCCCGCGAACGCGCTCGCGGCGCGCCACACCGCCAGATACGTCTCCTGCATGACCTCGGCGACGATCTGCTCATCGGCGCACCGCCGCCGCAGCCGCACCGCCAGCCATGGCGCCGTACGCCGGTACAACTCCTCGAACGCGGCGCGGTCGCCCTTGGCGATCAGCTTGACGAGTCTCTCCTCGTCAAGCTCCGCTGGTGTCTTCCCGCTGAATCCCACACCGGCTAGACGTACGTGTCAGGCATGAGGTTTTCCATCCGGTGTGCCCTGTGTCACATTCTGGCAAGGCGTGGCGTGGCGAGGCGGGGGCGTGGCGTGGCGTGGCGAGCCGGGAGGGGGCGGTGACGGGGACTCAGCGGCGGGGCCGGAGCCGGTGTATGCGGTCCAGGTCGCCCGCGAGCAGATCGTCGTGGGTGATGGCGAAGTCGCCGTTGGGGAGTGAACGGCCGCCGAAGTAGGAGCCCATGACGGTGTCCGGCAGATACTGCCGCAACTGGTGGCGCATCCCGGGCGGATAGTCGACGGCTTCCCCCCAGCCCTCCGGCGCCTCGTCGGTGCCGAGCAGCACCCAATGGTCCACGGGGACCTCGGCGTCGAGGTCGGGCGGCTCGCCCGTATGACAGTCCAGCGCGGGCAGTGTCAGCCGGTCGGGGGCCATCGGCCGGTACCACATCAGCAGCGGCTTCGCCCGCTCCGCCTCGGCGTTGTCGAAGCAGCACACGGCGATGGAGTGGCCGGGGTAGTGGGCCGCGTAGAACTCCAGCAGGCGCGGATTGAGGCGCGGCCGTCTGCGTAACGGCACCTGTATCAGGGCGGATTCGAGGAGCGTCGGATCGGTGGCGAGCAGCACGGTGTAGATGTCGTGGTCGAACACCTCGACCCGCCCGGAGTCCCACCCCATCCACGCCATCCCGCCCCACCCCGCGGCGGGAACCGGCCGCACGGCGTCGACCATCCGGCTGAGCACGTCAGGAGTGCGCCCCGCCGACAGGAAGTTCTCCCGGGACATCTGCCGCGCGGGCAGATGCAGCAGCATGGCGTTGGGCCCGACGGCGAGACTGGCCGCGGTGTTCTGATACCCGAGGACATGAATCAGCCCGTGCGCCGCGTGATGCAGCCTCCCGGCGTACAGGGTGGTGCCTGAGAACTCCGCCTGGTCCGTCGAGACGCACATGGGCTCAAGTTATCCGCCGGGACGGGGGGCGTGAAGTGGGCGTGTTCGGGCGCGATGTGGGCAGGAGCGTACCCCGGTCCCAGTCGGCGCGGAGGCGACGGCGCCTGACGCATCGCGTGGCCGGTATAGTCCGAAGATCAGGTAATTTCCGCGTATGGGGGTCCAGTTATGGCACTGTTCGGCAACGCGCACACGGTCGACCCGGCGGCGGCGCAGCAGGACTACGCGCGCCTCCTGGGCCAGGGCGAACAGGTACACGCCGCGTACACGCTGATCCGCGACACGATGCTCTTCACCGACCGCCGCCTCATCCTCGTCGACAAGCAGGGGATCACCGGCAAGAAGGTGGAGTACCACTCCATCCCCTACCGGAGCATCACGCACTTCGCGGTGGAGACGGCCGGCACGTTCGATCTCGACGCGGAGCTGAAGATCTGGATCTCCAGCAACCCCGCGCCGGTCACGAAGACGTTCACGAAGGGCGTCGACATCTACGAGGTGCAGGCCATCCTGACCCAGTTCGTCGCCCGGTAGGCGCGACAGGTCCCGCAGGCCCGTCAGGCCCGCGTCGGGTCAGGCGGAGGCCACGCCGATCGGGCAGGAGACGCCCGTGCCGCCGAGGCCGCAGTAGCCCGCCGGGTTCTTGTCCAGGTACTGCTGGTGTTCGGCCTCCGCCGGGTAGAACGTGCGGCCGTCCGCCGGGAGGATCTCCGTGGTGATCGTGCCGTAGCCGTTGCCCGTGAGGACCTTCTGATAGGCCGCGCGGGAGGCTTCCGCCGCCTCGGACTGGGCCGGGGAGTGCGTGTAGACCGCCGAGCGGTACTGCGTGCCGACGTCGTTGCCCTGGCGGAAGCCCTGCGTCGGGTTATGGGACTCCCAGAAGAGCTTCAGCAGGCCGGCGTACGAGACGACCTTGGGGTCGTAGACGACGCGGACCGCTTCGGTGTGGCCCGTCAGGCCCGAGCAGACCTCTTCGTAGGTGGGGTTCGGCGTGGACCCGCCCTGGTAGCCGACCAGCGTGGTCCAGACGCCTTCCTTCTGCCAGAACGTGCGCTCCGCGCCCCAGAAACAGCCCAGGCCGACGTCCGCGATCTCCAGGCCCTGCGGATACGGGCCCAGCAACGGGTTGCCGAGGACCGTGTGGCGGGAGGGGACCGCGAACGTGGGCTCCGGGCGGCCGCGCAGGGCCTGCTCGGGGGTGGGGAGCTCGGGGGTGCGGCGCAGGAACATGGCTCTCCTCAGATGTGGTGTCCTGTTCAGAGGAACGTACGGCGGCCCCCGGACATTCCGGGGGCCTAACGGGCTCACCGCGGCGGCGTCGAGCCCGGCGGGCTCACCGCGGCAGCGTCGCCGGGCTGCCGCCGTTCGCCTCGTACCCCGCCACCGCCAGCGCCCGGTACACCGTGTACTCCGCCGCCGGGTCGCCGTCATGCGTCCACGGCAGCGCCCCGACATGGCCGTCCACCCGGACCAGCTGGTTCATCGCCTCGGCCCAGCGCTCGGACCGTACGAGGAAGAGGATCAGCAGATGCCGCACGTGCGGCAGCATCGGATCGTCCTGCCGGGCCGCGTGGACCGCGAAGAGCGCTCCCTCCACCGCCTTCGTGACCACCGCGCTCTGGTAGAAGCCCTGTACGAGATTGACCTCGGGGAGGTGCTCGTACACCGCGAACAGCGGCAGCGCCGCCAGCAGTGAGCCCTGCGGCGCGCGCGCCGCCGCCGCGGTCGCGAACCGGTCGGCCTCGTCGCGGGAGCCGTGCCACTTCTCGCACCAGTAGTGCAGCGCCGCCAGATGCGCCCCCATGTGCGCCGGAGCGCGGTCGATCACCTTCGCCCACAGCTGGTCGAACCGCTCGGGGGAGTAGCCGAGCCCACGGGCCACGGCCAGCTCGATGATGTAGGGCACGGGGTCGCCGGGCGCCAGCAGGGCCGCCTCGCCGCACACCGTACGGGCCTCCTCCAGGATGATCCGGAACTCATCGGTCCCGGCGGCCGACGACCGCCACGCCTGCTGCACCAGGAACTCCGCGTGCACCGCCGCGCCGCCCGCGTCCTTCGGCGACTCCGCACGCCAGGCCCGCAGCCACGCGCCGCCCGCCGGGCGCTGCCCCTCCCGCGCGGGCACGCCGGCCGGCGCACCCGCCGACGACGCCTGAAGCTCCAGCGAGGCCGCCCCGGCGAACGCCTGCACGCGCTGCCAGCGCACCTCGCCCTCCTTCGCGGTGCCCGCGAGCAGCTGTGCGGCGGCCCGCCAGTCCTGTGTGCGCTGCACGACGTCGAGTACGTCCAGGAGGTCCTGGTCGGGGCCCGGCAGCCGGACGTCCAGCGCCTCCTGCCGTACGAAGCCGTACGCGGCCGGGTCGGCGGCATCGGGCGACCCCGGGGCGACCTGGCGGATACCGCCCCTGCCGCGCCGGACGAACGGAACGATGACCGCGGCCAGCAGGCCCATCGCGATCAGGAACCAGAGAATCTCCATGGCCCCATTGTCCCGGATGCCGGCCCACCCGAACGCGCCCGCCCCCGCCCCCTCCGCCGAGGCGGCGAGGAGGGGCGACCGCCGGGAGCCGCGCCGCCGGAAGGCGCCCCGCCGCGAGGCGAACCGGCGATACCCTCAGGAACCATGACCCACCAGCACACCAGCGAGCCGCACCACTTCGAGACTCGCGCCATCCACGCGGGCAACACGGCGGACCCCCTCACCGGCGCCGTCGTCCCCCCGATCTACCAGGTGTCCACCTATAAGCAGGACGGCGTCGGCGGCCTGCGCGGCGGTTACGAGTACAGCCGCAGCGCCAACCCCACCCGAACCGCGCTGGAGGAGAACCTCGCGGCCCTGGAAGGCGGCAGGCGCGGACTCGCCTTCGCGTCCGGGCTCGCCGCCGAGGACTGCCTGCTGCGTACGCTGCTGGCGCCCGGCGACCATGTCGTGATCCCGAACGACGCCTACGGCGGCACCTTCCGGCTCTTCGCCAAGGTCGTCTCCCGCTGGGGCGTGGACTTCTCGGTCGCGGACACCTCGGACCCGGCGGCGGTACAGGCCGCGCTCACCCCCCGTACGAAGGCGATCTGGGTCGAGACACCCTCGAACCCGCTCCTCAACATCACCGACATCGCCCAGCTCGCCGGGATCGCGCGCTCGGCCGGGGCGAGGCTCGTCGTCGACAACACCTTCGCCAGCCCCTACCTCCAGCAGCCGCTGGCGCTGGGCGCCGATGTCGTCGTCCACTCGACGACGAAGTACATGGGCGGGCACTCCGATGTCGTCGGCGGCGCGCTGATCGTCGACGACGCGGAGCTGGCGGACGAGCTGGCCTACCACCAGAACGCGATGGGGGCCGTCGCCGGTCCCTTCGACGCGTGGCTGGTGCTGCGCGGCATCAAGACCCTCGCCGTACGGATGGACCGGCACAGCGAGAACGCCACGCGCGTCACCGAGATGCTCACCGCGCACCCGCGCGTCTCCAAGGTCCTCTACCCGGGGCTGCCGGAGCACCCGGGCCACGAGGTGGCCGCCAAGCAGATGAAGGCGTTCGGCGGGATGATCTCCTTCCAGGTCGAGGACGGCGAGGAGGCGGCGGTGGCGGTCTGCGACCGCGCGAAGCTGTTCACGCTCGGGGAGTCCCTCGGCGGGGTCGAGTCCCTGATCGAGCACCCCGGCCGGATGACGCACGCCTCGGCCGCGGGCTCGGCGCTGGAGGTGCCGTCCGACCTGGTCAGGCTCTCCGTCGGGATCGAGTCCGCCGACGATCTGCTCGCCGACCTCCAGCAGGCGCTGGGCTGAGCGGCCGGTTCAGCCGCAGAGCCGCTGAACCGCAGAAGCGCAGAGCCGCAGCACACCGCTGGCAGCTGACCGCCCTGGCAGCTGGCAGCTGGCAGCTGACACCTGACACCTGACTGTCCGGCCGTCGCTGGGGGCGCTTCACCAGCCGTACCAGTCCTCCAGCGGCGGTGTCGTCTCCGTCGGCGGCACCGACCACGGATGCGCGGTCGACGCCCAGACGCCGAACACGGCCAGCGCCACGATCAGCAGCGTCCAGAGCGCCCGTCGCGCCGCCCGGCGCCTGCGCAGCAGCCGGGCGCCGCGTTCGGTGGCGCGGCGGGCGATGTCGCCCGGTACGTCGGGGCGCGCCGCGTCCAGCATCATGCGCAGCACCTCGGCCCGCCTGCGGTCGGCGCCCCTCATGGGCCCGCCTCCCGCGGCGCGTCCTGCCGCGGCGCGGAAGGACCCGGCCGCGCGGGGCTCCGCCGCGACGGCTCCCGCATCGCGGCGATCGCCCGTGCGCAGATCACGCGGACCCGCTCCTCCGGGAGCCCGATCAGCGCCGCGATCTGTTCCTCGGCCAGCCCTTCGTACAGGCGCAGCACCAGCACCACACGTTCCTGCGGGCCGAGCACCGCGAGCACCCCGAGCACACCGTTCGCCCGGCGGCCGCGCCGGGCCGGGTCGCGCCAGGCGGCCTCGCGGGCGAAGCGCAGCACCAGCTCCCGGCGGGCGCGGTCGTACGGATCCTCGCCGTCGTCGCCGCTGAGCCGGTCCCACTCCGCGTACGTACGGGACAGCGCGGCGACCAGCAGGCGCTGGGCGCGTGGGGTGGCGTCGGGCGGCTCGCCGGTGAGCAGTACGGCCGCATGCAGAAGCCGGCCGGCCGCGCCCGCTGCGAACGCCTCGAACTCCCGGGCGCGGCGGCGATCCAGGGCAGCCCGCCGCTCTCGCACGACCTCATATGAGGCCAGTCAGGGGCCCAGGGTCAAGAGGGCGTGTCCGCGCCCCGGCCCGCTCCCTGCCCTACGCCCTGCCCCGCGCTCTGCCGCTCGTCCCGGGCGGTCTCCCCGGCCGCGCTGTCGCCCGCGTCCGGCTCGTCCGTACCGTCCGTACCGCCCTCACCGGAGGGCAGCCCGGCCGCGCGCGCCGACAGCGCGCCGTTGAACCGGGTCAGCAGGGTGGTGAAGGAGTTCCGCTCCTCCTCCGTCCAGCCGTCCGTGACCTGCGCCATCAGCTCGCGCCGCGACGAGCGGACCTCTTCGAGCCGGGCCAGTCCGCGCGCCGACAGTTCGAGGACGACAGCGCGGCCGTCCTCCGGGTGCGAGGTGCGCTTGACCAGGCCGGTGTCGACCAGCGGCGCGACCTGCCGGGTGACGGTCGAGGAGTCGATGCCCATCCCGGCGGCCAGCGCCTTGACACCCATCGGACCTTCCCGGTCGAGCCGGTTGAGCAGCAGATACGCGGCACGGTCCATCGAGTTGCGGACCTGGCCCACACCACCGAGCCGGGTCTGTTCGGCCCGCCGGGCGAAGACGGCCACCTGGTGCTGGAGGGCATCGAGGAGGCCGGCGTCGTCCGAGGGTTCGGAGGCCGTCTCCCGGGAGACCGACGCAGCGGAAGTCATGTCCTGAATGGGGGGCATGGCTGGGGCTCTCTCGTACGGGGGTCGGTTGGTGGGGGACAGAGTACGCGGCGACGGCTTGGACCGTACCTGCCCTGCGAAAACCCGGGACCGTACGTGACCCGGGCCCGGGGCCGGAGCGGGGTCGGCGCCGCGCCGGCGCCGGGGCGTTTCCCGGCCGGCACCGGGTCGGTAGCGGGTGCGGCACCGCGCCCCGGCCGGCGGCCCGCGGGGGACGCGGGCGACCGGCCGTGGACGCCGACGGCCGCCGGGCCGGTGAGCTGCGAGACTGGCTCTCATGAGCTTCGGTATGTCCCGCCCGGTGCCCCGCCCCGCGCGCCACCCCTCCCACTCCCTGATGCTCGACGACATCCGAGGGGCTCAGAAGATGCTGTCCGGCGTCGCGCGGATGACCGCGATGGAGGGGAGCCGCTATCTGACGCAGCTGGTCGGCGCACCGGTCCTCTTCAAGTGCGAGAACCTCCAGCGGACCGGCTCGTTCAAGCTGCGCGGCGCGTACGTACGGATCGCCTGCCTCTCCCCGGAGGAACGCGCGGCGGGCGTCGTCGCGGCCAGCGCCGGCAACCACGCGCAGGGCGTCGCGCTCGCCTCCACCCTGCTCGGCGTCCGGTCGACGGTGTTCATGCCGGTCGGGGCGCCCCTGCCGAAGGTCGCGGCGACCCGCGACTACGGCGCGGAGGTACGGCTGCACGGACAAGTGGTGGACGAGACGCTGGCCGCCGCCCAGGAGTACGCCAGGGACACCGGCGCGGTCTTCATCCACCCCTTCGACCACCCGGACATCATCGCCGGACAGGGCACGGTCGGCCTGGAGATCCTGGAGCAGTGCCCTGAGGTGCGGACGATCGTCGTCGGGATCGGCGGCGGCGGGCTGGCCGCGGGCATCGCCCTCGCGGTGAAGTCGCTGCGCCCCGATGTCCGGGTGATCGGGGTCCAGGCGGCGGGCGCCGCCGCGTATCCGCCCTCGCTCGCCGCGGGCCGGCCGATGGTGGTCGAGTCACCCCAGACGATGGCGGACGGCATCAAGGTGGGACGCCCAGGCGACATCCCGTTCCAGCTGGTCCAGGAGCTGGTCGACGAGGTGCGCACGGTCTCGGAGGACGAGCTGTCCAGCGCCCTGCTGCTCTGTCTTGAGCGGGCGAAGCTGGTGGTGGAACCGGCCGGGGCGAGCCCGGTGGCCGCCCTCCTCAGCGACCCGGGCTCCTTCCAGGGGCCGGTGGTCGCGGTGCTCTCGGGCGGCAACGTCGACCCCGTACTGATGCAGCGGATCCTGCGCCACGGCATGGCGGCGGCCGGGCGCTATCTGAGTCTGCGGCTGAGGGTGACGGACCGGCCGGGCGCGCTGGCGACGATGCTCGGGGTGCTGTCGGTCGCCGACGCCAATGTGCTCGACGTGAGCCATGTACGGACCGATCCGCGGCTCGGGCTGACGGAGGCGGACGTGGAAGTGCATCTGGAGACCAAGGGGCCCGCGCACTGCACGGCGGTGGCGGCGGCGCTGCGGGAGGCGGGCTACACGATCCTGGGCTGAGGCCCACGGCATCGGCATGCGTAAGGGCCGGTACACCCGTGGGCGTACCGGCCCGTGCTCAGCCCTGGTAGGGCTTGGCGTCGAGGATCTTCACGGAGGCGGTCCTGCCGTTGGGCAGCTCGTACTCCGCGTCCTCGCCGACCCGCTTGCCGTTCACACCGCTGCCCAGCGGTGACTGCGGCGAGTAGGTCTCGATGTCCGAGCTGGCGTATTCACGCGAGGCCAGCAGGAAGTCCAGGGTGTCGTCAGGATCTCCGTCGAAGGCGATCGTCACGACCATGCCGGGCTCGACGACCCCGTCGTCCGCCGGGGCCTCGCCGACCTTCGCGTTCTGCAGGAGCTGGGTCAGCTGGCGCACTCGGAGCTCCTGCTTGCCCTGCTCCTCCTTGGCCGCGTGGTACCCGCCGTTCTCCCGCAGATCGCCCTCTTCACGGGCCGCCGCGATCTTCATGGAGATCTCCGTGCGCGCGGGACCAGACAGGTACTCCAGCTCGGTCTTCAGCTGGTTGTACGCCTCCTGGGTGAGCCAGGTGACGTTCTCACTGGTCTGGGTCACAGGTGCTCCTCGTAGGTACCGGGAATACAAAGCAACGCCCTACCCAGAAGAATGTGCCTTCTCGGGTGGGCGAAACCACGAGCCTAACAATTTCGTGGCGCGAGGGGGAGGACGAATGCCATCAGAATTACATCAGCGCAGGTCAGCGCCCTCCATCAGGGACACGGGCGGCGGGTCACCACGCTCGTGCCGCCCGCTTCCGGCGTCCGGAGGCCGCGCCTCCCGAGCCGCCGGGGGCAGGAGCCGGGGGCAGGACTCAGTCCGACGTGCAGTCCAGCAGCTCGGTACTGGTGGCGCTGTCCGTGGTGCGCACCGTGACCACCCGGTCTATCCGCGTCTCGCCCGCCCCGAAGCGCACGTCCAGCCGGCCGACCTCCGCGCCGCTCTCCGCGAGGGAGCGCAACGTACAGCTGCCGGTGGCGTCCCGGTCCTTGCGGACCTCCAGGTGCGCCTCGACCGCGGTGGCGGAAACCCTCTTGAACTTGATGAGCTCGCCGGAGACACTCCGATCGACCACGTAGTGATAGCCGAACCAGCCGATCAGCCCGAGCAGCGCGACGCCGAGCACCGCGCCGACGACCTTGAGCCCGCGGTCCGCGCGCTCGTCCGCCGAGCGGCCGTAGCGGCCCCGGGGAGGCTCCTCGCGTACCACGGCCATGATCGTTCCTTTCGGAGCCGGGCAAGCCGGAATTTCCGCCGCCCGATATCCGTCACTATAGAAGCCGTCCGATGCGACATATCACTGAGGATCGAGTCTTGACTGAGCAGCTGCGGCTGATGGCCGTTCACGCCCACCCCGACGACGAGTCGAGCAAGGGCGCGGCCACCATGGCCAAGTACGTGTCCGAGGGGGTGGACGTGCTGGTCGTGACCTGCACGGGAGGCGAGCGCGGCTCCATCCTCAACCCCAAGCTCCAGGGCGACGCCTATATCCAGGAGCACATCCACGAGGTGCGCAAGAAGGAGATGGACGAGGCGCGCGAGATCCTCGGCGTCAAGCAGGAGTGGCTGGGGTACGTCGACTCCGGGCTGCCCGAGGGCGACCCGCTGCCGCCGCTGCCCGAGGGCTGCTTCGCGCTGGAGGACATCGACGAGGCGGCGGGCCGGCTCGTACGCCTGATCCGGTCGTTCCGGCCGCAGGTCGTCACCACGTACGACGAGAACGGCGGGTATCCGCACCCGGACCACATCATGACCCACAAGATCTCGATGGTGGCGTTCGAGTCCGCGGCGGACAAGGAGAAGTACCCGGAGGACGACTTCGGTCCCGTCTGGCAGCCGGAGAAGCTCTACTACAACCAGGGCTTCAACCGGCCGCGTACGGTCGCGCTCCACGAGGCGCTGCTCGCCCGGGGCCTGGAGTCCCCGTACGGCGAGTGGCTGGAGCGGTGGAAGGAGATCGAGCGCGTCGAGCGGACGCTGACCACGCATGTTCCGTGCGCCGACTTCTTCGAGATCCGGGACAAGGCGCTGATCGCGCACGCCACCCAGATCGACCCCGACGGCGGCTGGTTCCGTATCCCGATGGACATCCAGCGGGAGGTCTGGCCGACCGAGGAGTACGAGCTCGCGAAGTCGCTCGTCGATACATCCCTCCCCGAGAGCGACCTGTTCGCGGGCATCCGCGACAATGGCTGATATGTATGCGACTCAGGCGATGGCGTTCGCGGCTCCTCTCGCCAAGGAGCTCGACGAGAACAAGGTGACGCCCGGTGTGCTCGGGTTCATCGTGTTCGCGGTGATGGCGGGGGGCGTGTGGCTTCTGATGAAGTCGATGAACCGCCACATGGGCAAGGTCAACTTCGAAGAGGCGCCCGCGCGGACGCCCGCGGCGTCGACGCCGTCCGCGAAGAGCGAGGCGTCCGCCGCCCCGCGCGGCGAGTAGCGCGGCTTTCGCGTCTCGTGCCCGGTCCCAAGACGCCCTGTGGCGCCATGGGACCGGGCAGGGCTGCCTTCCGATCCGTACCGGCCGGCGGTACGGCCCCTCCAGAGATCCCGGAGGGGCCGTACTGTGCCTTACGGATGCCCGCCTACCGGAGATCCGCTACGGAGCGGCAGTCGAGTGAGCGTAGACCTCGCCGGGCTCCGGGAATTCAACAGGATTCGCCAGGAGCAGTTCCTCGGAGGGATCCCCGTAGTAGTAGTTGAGGCCGGAACTCCCCAACTTCGATGGACACTTTCCGTCCTCGAAGGTCAGGGAAACCCATTCCCGAAGGGCTTGGTGTAGCGGCGGGTGACGGCCTGGGTGGTGGCGTCCACCGTCATCGAGGCGGTGCCGTGGTGGTCGTCGACCATCCAGGACAGGCCGGTCTCGGTGTGGACGGCGGTGATGTCGCCGGCCGGGTAGTAGCGCTGGGCGGTGAACTTCTTTGCCGCGGTGTCGTAGTGGAGTTCCTGGCCGGCCAGGTAGAGGACGCTCTTGGAGGCGCCGCGGCGGATCAGGAGATCGCCGTTGGCGTCGTAGAGATAGTCGGTGGTCCTGGTGCCTTCGGTGAGGCGGGTGGGTTCTCCTTCGATGTCCCAGGTGAGGCTCTGCGCGGTGCCGGTGGGGCCGTAGCGCTTGGTGGTGTTGCCCTGCTCGTCGTAGGCGTACGACTTGGCGGTGCCGCCGTTGACGGTGACGGAGGTCAGGGTGTGGGGCTGGCCGGTGCCGGAGGCGCTGACCGCCGGGTAGCCGTAGGCGGTGGTGGTGCTGCCGGCGGCTTTGTGCTCGGTCTGGGTGTCACGCAGCCCGCCCGGCTTGTAGGTCCAGCTGGTCCAGTACGGCGCGGGGCCGCCGAGGGCGGACGCCGAGCGGGCTGTGGCGCGGCTGTCGGAGGACGGGGTCCAGGCTTCGGTCAGCCGGCGGTAGCCGTCGTAGGCGAAGCACTGGGTGTCCTTGCCGTTGGCACTGTCGGTGACCGACTTGACGTTGCCGGTGGCGTCGTAGACGTAGTCGTTGACGGTGGTGTCGGCGTTCTTGGAGTAGTAGTTCGCCTCCCGGCCGTACCAGTACGTGGATGCGTTGCCGTGGGTGTCCACGACGTAGTCCAGGTTCCAGCGCCAGGCCTGGTTGCAGAAGGAGTCGCCGAAGCCTGTGGACTTGTAGCAGGGCTCGCCGGAGTCGTCGCCGAAGACCGGAACGGTCCAGACGGAGTTGGTGACCGGGTCGTCGTCGGCGGTGTCGGTGGTGCCCTTGTCGCTCCAGCCGGGCAGCCGGTGCTTGCCGAAGAAGTACTGGGCGCCGGAGGTGTCGGTGACCTTCCAGTACTCGGTGTTGTTGTCGCCGTTGCCGGTGGCGCCGGTCAGGTGCTCGACGCGGGTGCCGTCCTCGCTTCTCACCTTCCACGAGCCGCCGGACGCCTCGGACAGGGCGGCGGTGTCGCAGGTCGCCTTGTCGGCACACGTGTTGACCAGCTCGACGGCTTTGCCGTTGAGGACCAGGGTGGCGTTGGCGTACTTCCAGCACTGGTCGCCCTTGCCGGACTGGCCGTCGTCCTTGCAGGAGCCGTACTCGCGCTCGATGTAGGACTCGGTGATCGAGAAGCCTTCGCCGATCACGGACGTCTGGTTGTTCTCCCCGGCCGTGCGGCCGTCCACCGAGGCGGAGTTGTAGGAGATGGACAGGTTCGGGGACGGGCCCGCGGTCGCCGGGGGAACCCGCAGCGGGTAGTTCCAGGTGAAGTCGCCCGTGCTGCCTCCGGCCTCCCAGGTCGCGGTCGGGGACAGCGGAGTGGCGCTGTAGTCGCCCCCGCCGCCCGAGCTGTCGGCCGCCGCCGCCAGCAGCATCGGGGCGCCGGCCGCGAGGGTGCGGGCGGAGACAGTGCCCGTCAGGGCCGCTACGTCGCCGCCGTCACCGGTACGCCCATCACCTCGCGCGCGTGGCGGTTCGGCACCATTCCCAGCTGCCATGCCTGCCAGCCGTCCTCCAGCCGTACGCCCCGGCGCAGCATGACGCCCAGCGTCGTCGCGGACTCCGCGAGCTTGCCGTCGCGGGCCGGGTGGGCGGCCGCGGCGAGTTCGGACAGCTCCTGTTCGGCGACGACCGAGCCCACGTCGATACCGCCCGCCGAGGCGTACGGCAGCAGCGTGCAGCGCAGGAAGCGGGACCAGTCGGCGCCGCGGTGGTCGTCGTACGAGGCGAACAGCGCCGTCGCCTCGTCGCAGAGCTGGAGCGCCTGGCCGGGGCGGTTGTTGCCGGCGTCGACGATGGCCAGCTCCAGACAGGTCCAGGCCTCGCCGTGGGCGACGCCGATACGGCGGAAGTCCGCGCGGGCGTCGGTCAGCAGCTGGCGGGCGAAGCCCGAGTTGCGGAGGTTGCCGGTCTGGGCGGCGCGCTGGTCGCGGGTGACCCGGCCCGAGTGGTGCCGGGCGCAGGCCAGCCCGTACACGTCGCGCATCCGGGAGAACATCGTGCGCGCCCGCTCCAGTTCGCGTACCGCCTGGTCGCGGTCGCCGCTCTCCTCCAGCGCCTGGCCCAGGTAGTAGAGCGTCCACGCCTCGCCGCGCGCGTCCTCGTTCTCGCGGTGGCGGGCGAGGGCCTCGCGCAGGTCGCCGGCCGCCGGGGCCGGATCGCCGTCCATCAGCCGGGTGCGGGCGAGCTGGGTCATCGCCCACGCCTCGCCGCGGCCGTCGCGGGTCCTGCCGTACAGATCGAGGGCCGCGCGCAGCTCGGCCTCCGCCCGCGCCGCCTCGCCCAGCCGCAGATACAACTGGCCCAGCTGGAAGTGCGTCCACGCCTCGCCGTGCAGGGACTCGTTCTCGCGGTGCAGTACGAGCGCGCGGGAGAGCAGCGTGAGCGCCTCGGCCACCGAGCCCCGGTCGCGCTCGACCGCCGCCAGGGCGTGCAGGGTCCAGCCGCGGTCGCCGGCCAGCGGCTCGGGGGACTGGAGCGCGAGCGCCTCGCGCAGCTTCGCCGACGCCTCGGTCAGATTGCCCTGGTGGTGCAGGGTGATGCCGAGCGAGCACAGCGCGCGGGCGGCGCCCGCGTCGTGGTCCGCCTCCCGGTAGAGACCGACGACCGTGGTCAGGGTGGTGCGCGCCTTGTCCAGCTCGCCGAGCTGCCGGGCCGCGATGCCCGTACGCCACTGGACCGAGCGGAGCAGCAGCCCCTGGCCCACCGCCTGGGTCAGCTCGTTGATCTCGCCCAGCCGGTAGAGGTCGCCGCGCAGCAGGCAGTAGTCGCAGAGCGCGCCCAGCAGGTTCAGTACGGCCTGCTGGTCGACGCCCTCGGCGTGCCGCAGCGCGGCCGTGATGAAGCTCGACTCGTCGTCCAGCCAGCGCAGCGCGGACTCCAGCGAGGAGAAGCCGTGCGCTCCGGCCGCCGTCTTGAAGAGGTCCGCGCGGGTGGAGGTCTTGCCGTCGACGAGCCGGATCACGGAGTCGGCCAGCTCGCCGTAGTTCCGGATCAGCCGCTCCTGGGCGGCCGTACGGTCCTCGGCGCTCTCCTCGTCCCGCAGCCGTGAGTGCGCGAAGACCCTGACGACGTCGTGCAGCCGGTAGCGGCCCGCCCGGACATGGTCGATCAGCCCTGCCCGGGACAGCTCGGCCAGCGGCCGTCCGGCCTCCTGCTCGTCCGTCGCCAGCAGCGCCGCCGCCGCTGCCACGCCCAGGGACGCGCGGCCGGCCAGCGCGAGGCGGCGCAGCAGCCTGCGGGCCTGGTCGCTCTGGTCGGTGTAGCGCACCCACAGGGCACGTTCGGCCGGTTCGACCGGGCCGTACGCGTCGAGGTCCGTGGCCAGCCGCTGGGCCGTGCGCTCCCCGAGCGAGGACCCGGCGATCCGCAGCGCGAGCGGCAGGCCCCCGCACAACTCGGCCACGCGATCGGTGGACTGCGCGTCGTACGGTCCCTCCGCCGACGCGGCGGACGGTTCGGCCACGGCCCGCAGCAGCTCTTCCGCGCCCGCCGTGTCCAGCGGTTCGACGGGCAGCTGGTGCACCCAGGCCGGTACGTCGTCGGGCAGATCGAGCCGCTCGCGCGCCGTCACCAGCACCAGACTGTCGGACCGTTCGGGCACCAGCGTCCGCACCTGCTCCGGGTCGGAGGCGTCGTCCAGGACGACCGTCACCGGCAGGCCCGTCAGATGCTGGTGGTACAGCTCGCTCAGCCGCCGCACCTGCTGCTCAGGGGAGGACCCCTCACGGAACAGCAGCTGTTCACGGGGCGCGCCCAGCCGGTTGAGCAGATGCAGCAGCGCGTCGCGGGTCGACAGCGGCGCCTCGAAGGAGCCGCCGCCGCGCAGGTCGACCACGCACGCGCCCCTGAACTGGTCCTTGAGCTGATGCGCGGCCCGTACGGCCAGCTCGGTACGGCCGGAGCCCGGCGCGCCGTACAGCACCACGACCGTCGGCTTCGTCTCCGTCGACACGCGCGCCGCGTGCACCCACTGCGCGATCCGCGCCATCGCCGCGCGCCGTCCGGCGAACGGCCCGGCGGGCTCGGGCAGATGGCCGAAGGACCGTTCGAGCACACTGCGTCTGCGGGCGGCGGCGCTGCGGTCCCCGCCGCGCAACTGCGGGACGACGGTGGGCTTCTTGGTGGTGCGCCGGGTCGCGGAGGTCAGCACCCGCTGCTGGTCGAGGAACGGGCGGATGCCCCGTACCTCCAGCGCCGTCAGCCACTGGAGCCGCAACTGCTCGGTGCCGCCCGGCTGACCCGCGGCCCCGGCCCTGCGATGCGCGGCCGGCCAGTGCGAGGCGGTCACCTTGGCGACGGTGGTCGCGGCTCCGGCGACGGCCACGACGGCCCCGGCGCCGAACGCGATACCCGTGGCGGTGCCCAGCGCGACGTCCGCGCCGACGGCGGCGACCGCGGCGACGGACGTGACCAGTACGGGCGTGCCGAGGGACTGCCTGCTGAACCGCTCCGACAGCGCCGGGCGTTCGGCCCGCTCCGCGTCCAGCGCCCGCACGTACGCGGCGTACTCCTCGTCCGCGCCCGCCGCCATGGCGTCCAGGGCGCTGCGCCCGCGCGCCAGCAGGGTGTTCCCTTCGGTCCGCCCGCCGGAGCGCCGTACCTCTTCCTCCACGGCACGTACCAACAGCCTCTCGGCTTCGGCCCGGTGGCTTTCCCGCATATGCGTCCCCCTCCGAGAGCATGGGTGAGAGAGGACATTGTCCTGTGCGGGCGGCGCGAGCGCGAGGGGAGCCGGCGGGCGCGTGTGTCTTCCGCGGTCTCCCGCGGGCTGGGGCAGGATGGGGCGCATGGCGAACCGACTGGCCCATGAGACCTCCCCGTACCTCCTCCAGCACGCCGGCAACCCCGTCGACTGGTGGCCCTGGTCGCCGGCGGCGTTCGAGGAGGCGCGGCGGCGGGATGTGCCGGTGCTGCTGAGCGTCGGGTACAGCAGCTGCCACTGGTGCCATGTGATGGCGGCCGAGAGCTTCGAGGACGCGACCACCGCCCGGTACATGAACGCCCACTTCGTCAGCGTCAAGGTCGACCGTGAGGAGCGGCCCGATGTGGACGCCGTCTATATGGAGGCGGTGCAGGCGGCCACCGGGCAGGGCGGGTGGCCCATGACCGTGTTTCTGACGGCGGACGGGGAGCCGTTCTACTTCGGTACGTACTTCCCGCCCGCGCCCCGGCATGGCATGGCGTCCTTTCCGCAGGTCCTGGAGGGGGTCAGCGCCGCGTGGAAGGAGCGGCGCGGGGAGGTCGCGGAGGTCGCGGCGCGGATCGTGGGGGAGCTGGCGGGGCGGTCGCTCGCGTACCGGGGGGACGGGGTGCCGGGTGAGGAGGAGCTGGCGCAGGCGCTGCTGGGGCTGACCCGGGAGTACGACGCGGTGCGGGGCGGGTTCGGCGGGGCGCCCAAGTTCCCGCCGTCCATGGTCGTGGAGTTCCTGCTGCGCCACTACGCCCGTACCGGCGCCGAGGGCGCGCTCCAGATGGCGGCCGATACGTGCGAGGCGATGGCCAGGGGCGGGATCTACGACCAGCTCGGCGGCGGGTTCGCCCGCTACTCGGTGGACCGCGAGTGGACCGTGCCCCACTTCGAGAAGATGCTGTACGACAACGCGCTGCTGTGCCGGGTGTACGCGCATCTGTGGCGGGCCACGGGATCCGATCTGGCCCGGCGGGTGGCGCTGGAAACGGCCGACTTCATGGTGCGCGAACTGCGCACGGCGGAGGGCGGGTTCGCCTCCGCGCTGGACGCCGACAGCGACGACGGCAGCGGCGCGCATGTCGAGGGCGCGTTCTACGTGTGGACGCCGGACCAGCTGCGCGAGGTGCTGGGGGAGTCCGACGGCGATTTCGCCGCGCGGTACTTCGGGGTGACGGAGGAGGGCACCTTCGAGGAGGGCGCGTCCGTGCTGCAACTGCCCCTGGACGGTGGGGTGGCGGACGCCGAGCGGGTCGCCTCCGTACGGCGCCGGCTGCTCGCGGCGCGCGACGCGCGGCCGAAACCGGGGCGGGACGACAAGATCGTGGCCGCCTGGAACGGGCTCGCGATCGCCGCCCTGGCCGAGACCGGCGCCTGCTTCGACCGGCCGGATCTGGTGGAACGCGCCACCGAGGCCGCCGATCTGCTGGTGCGGGTGCATCTCGACGACGCGGCGCGGCTCGCCCGTACGTCGAAGGACGGCCGCACCGGCGCCAACGCGGGGGTGCTGGAGGACTACGGCGATGTCGCCGAGGGCTTCCTGACGCTCGCGGGCGTCACCGGCGAGGGAACTTGGCTGGAATTCGCAGGGTTCTTGCTGGACATTGTGCTCGACCGGTTCGTGGCCGAGAGCGGGACGCTGTACGACACGGCGAACGACGCCGAACAGTTGATCAGGCGCCCGCAGGATCCCACGGACAACGCCACACCGTCCGGCTGGACGGCCGCCGCCGGGGCGCTCCTCTCGTATGCCGCGCACACCGGCTCGGAGGCCCATCGCACCGCCGCGGAAGGGGCGTTGGGGGTGGTGAAGGCGCTCGGGCCGAGGGCGCCGCGCTTTATCGGCTGGGGGCTCGCGGTGGCCGAGGCGCTGCTCGACGGGCCGCGCGAGATCGCGGTCGTGGAGAAGCCGGGAGCGGCGGGGAGCGTGGCGGCCGGGACCGGGCCGGAGTGGAGCGCGCTGCACCGTACGGCGCTGCTGGGCACCGCGCCCGGCGCCGTCGTCGCGGCGGGAGTGGCCGGAAGTGATGAGTTTCCGCTGCTGGCGGACCGTCCGCTGGTCGGCGGGGAGGCCGCCGCCTATGTCTGCCGGAGGTTCGTCTGTGCCGCGCCGATGACGGAAGTAAGCGCACTAAAGGGAGAGTTGGGCGTTTTCGAGTAACGTATGGCTGATTTCCGACGCATGGTGAATCGGCCTGAAACGCAGTATTCACCCAAACGGCCCTCCGGCTGTCACAGGTCCCCCCTATTGTCTCCACAAGAGTCACAACAGGTGCGCACGGGGGGACTGTGCGCACGAGGGGGATGCAGGGGTCAGCCGACGGCCAGGGGGGCCTGCCGCGGCCTGCCCTGGCCGAGGGGGGCCATGTGTTCACGTCCGTATTCATCGCTGCCATTTCACTGGCGCTGTTCTGGATGGCCGCGTTCACGCTCTGGTGGCAGATGCATGCCTGGCGTACGCCGGAAACGCTCGCCGCGACCAGATTCGACCGGCCCGACGGCGGCCGCGAGGGCTCGTTCTCGCTGCTCCTGCCGGCCCGTCACGAACAGGCCGTACTGGAGCACACCGTCCAGCGGCTGCTGGAGTCCAGCCACAGCAGGTTCGAGATCATCGTCATCGTCGGGCACGACGACCCGGAGACGGCGGCGGTCGCCGAACGGGCCGCCGCCCGCGACCCCCACCGGGTCAGGGTCGTCGTCGACACCCATGAGGCCAAGAACAAACCCAAGGCGCTCAACACGGCGCTGCCGTACTGCACCGGCGAGGTCGTCGGAGTCTTCGACGCCGAGGACCAGGTCCACCCGGAGCTGCTGACCCACGTCGACCACGCCTTCCGCACCACCGGCGCCGATGTCGTCCAGGGCGGCGTCCAGCTGATCAACTTCCACTCCAGCTGGTACAGCCTGCGCAACTGCCTGGAGTACTTCTTCTGGTTCCGCAGCAGGCTCCATCTCCACGCCCAGAAGGGCTTCATCCCGCTCGGCGGCAACACCGTCTTCGTACGCACCGACGTCCTGCGCGAGGCGGGCGGCTGGGATCCGAACTGCCTGGCCGAGGACTGCGATCTGGGCGTACGGCTCTCCAGCGTCGGCAAGAAGGTCGTCGTCGCGTACGACTCCGACATGGTGACCCGCGAGGAGACCCCGGGCTCGCTCGTCTCCCTGCTCAAACAGCGCACCCGCTGGAACCAGGGCTTCCTTCAGGTGTACCGCAAGAAGGACTGGCGGCAGCTGCCCACGCGCGGACAGCGGATGCTCGCCCGCTACACGCTGATGACACCGTTCCTCCAGGCGTTCACCGGCCTGATCATCCCGCTCAACGTGGCGATCGCGCTCCTGCTCGACGTCCCGGTCGCCGTCGCGTTCGTGACGTTCCTGCCGCTCGTCACCGCCATGGTGACCTTCGTCTTCGAGGTCGTCGGGCTCCATGACTTCGGCAAGCAGTACGGACTGCGGGTCCGCCTCTCGCACTACCTGAAGCTCATCGTCGGCGGCCCCGTCTACCAGGTGCTCCTCGCGGGCGCGGCGATCCGCGCCGTCTGGCGCGAGCACCGGGGGCGCAGCGACTGGGAGCTGACCAGTCATGTCGGCGCGCATCTCATCCGAGAGGACGTCCACGCGTGACCTCCACCCTCCCCACGGTGGCGACCGGGCAGCCGACCGCCGTCACCGCGCGGCCGGCCCATGCCCGCCGCGCCGGCGGGACGCGGCTCACCGTCCGGCCGGTCATACGCTTCCGCCGCTCCCGCGCCGATCTGCTCCTGTGCGGGGCGCTCCTCGTCGCGATCCTGCTGGTCCAGGGCTGGAACATCCAGCACTATCCGACGCTCAGCGACGACGAGGGCACCTATCTCGCCCAGGCCTGGGCCGTCCAGGAGGGCAAGGGCCTCGCCCACTACACCTACTGGTACGACCATCCGCCGCTCGGCTGGATGCAGATCGCCTTTCTCACCTGGCTGCCCTCGCTCCTCTCGCCCGAGACGATGACGGTCGCCCCGATGCGCTTCGCGATGCTGCTGGTCAGCGCGGCGAGCGCGGTCTTCCTCTACGTACTGGCCAGGCGGCTCTGGCTGCCGCGCTGGGCCGCCGGGCTGGCGATGGCCCTGTTCGGGCTCTCCCCGCTCTCCGTGGTGCTCCAGCGGGAGATCTTCCTCGACAACATCGCCGTGATGTGGATGCTGCTCGCGTTCTGCCTCGCGGCCTCGCCCAGCCGGCATCTCTGGCACCACTTCGCGGCCGGAGTCGCCGCCGCCGTCGGGGTGCTCACCAAAGAGACCATGCTGGTCATCCTGCCCGCGCTGCTGGTGACGCTGTGGCGGCACAGCCATCGCGACACCAGGAAATTCGCGGTGACCGGCGCGATCACCGCCTGCGCGCTGGTCGGCCTCTCCTATCCGCTGATGGCCCTGCTCAAGGGGGAGTTGCTGCCCGGTGGCGGGCATGTCTCGCTCTGGGACGGCATCGCGTTCCAGATGAGCAGGCCCGGATCAGGCTTCGTACTCGACCCGGGCAGCGGTTCGTACGGGGTGCTCCAGTCCTGGCTGTACTACGACCGGGTGCTGCCCCTCGGCGGGATCGCGGGCGCCGTCCTGCTGGTGGTCACCCTGCGCTGGTCGGTCACCGCGCGGGCGCTCGCCGGGCCCGCGCTGGCCGTGGTGATCCTCGCCCTGGTCGCCCTGCGCCCGTCCGGCTATCTGCCCGCGATGTACGTCATCCAGGGGCTGCCGTTCCTGGCGCTGGTGCTGGCCGGCGGCGCCGCGTCCATCACCCACGCGATCCTGCGCAGA
Source organism: Streptomyces sp. NPDC039430 (assembly GCF_055639435.1). Lineage (NCBI taxonomy): Bacteria > Bacillati > Actinomycetota > Actinomycetes > Kitasatosporales > Streptomycetaceae > Streptomyces > Streptomyces sp. NPDC039430. Next base: position 371,154 of record NZ_JBVKAK010000002.1, read on the forward strand.
CGGCGCGGCCCGCGGGAGGGCCGTACGCTCACCACCGTCCGCTGGACGGCGCTGGCCGCGCTCGCCGCGAGCGCGCTGGTCGTCGTCGTACCCCGGTGGTACGACGGCAATCGCACCGCGCTGACGGCCGACGCCAACGCCCCCTACCGGCAGGCCGCTTCCTGGATGGCGACCGAGGTACCCGACCCGTCCCGGGCCCGGGTGCTGGTCGACGACGCGCTCTGGCTGGACCTCGTGCACGCCGGGTACGAACCGGGGCTCGGCGCGATCTGGTTCTACAAGGCCGACCTCGACCCGGCCGTCACGAAGACCATGCCGGACGGCTGGCGCGATCTGGACTATGTGGTCGCGTCCCCGACCGTACGGCGCGACGCGCGCGATCTGCCCAAGGTGCGGGACGCGCTGGAGCACTCGACCGCCGTCGCCGTCTTCGGGGACGGCGAGGACCGCATCGAGATCCGGCGGATCACGGGAAGCACGGGAAGCACGGGAAGCGCGGGAACTGCGGGGACCACGGAAAGCACGGGAACTGCCGGAAGCACGGGGCGCACCGGAAGCGCGGGAAGCGCCGCACGCGCCGGAAGCGCGGGCGACGGCCGGATCGCGGGAGGCGACGAGCGATGAGCATTCTTCCCCCCATCGGTGCCGGGGAGCGCGGCGAACCGGAGCTGGAGGCGACCGTCGTCGCCGAGCCCGGCGCCGTCACCGTCATCATCCCCACCTTCAACGAGTCCGGGAACGTACGGGAGTTGCTGCGGCAGCTCACCGACGCCGTACCGGCCAGGCTGCCCTGCGAGGTGATCTTCGTCGACGACTCGACCGACGACACCCCCGAGGTCATCGAATCCGCCGCGCAGGACTGCCCGTTCCCGGTGAGCGTGATCCACCGGGACAAGCCCGAGGGCGGTCTCGGCGGGGCGGTCGTCGAAGGGCTCAGGGCCGCGGGATCCGACTGGATCGTGGTCATGGACGCCGATCTCCAGCATCCGCCCGCGCTCGTCCCCGAGCTGGTCGCGGCCGGGGAGCGGACCTCCGCGGATCTCGTCGTCGCGAGCCGCTATATCGAGGGCGGCAGCCGGGCCGGGCTGGCCGGCGGCTACCGCGTCGCCGTCTCCCGCGCGGCGACCTGGCTGGCCAAGGGGCTCTTCCCGGCCGGGCTGCGCGGGATCAGCGACCCGATGAGCGGGTTCTTCGCGATCCGGCGCTCCGCCGTCACCGCGGAGGCGCTGCGACCGCTCGGCTACAAGATCCTGCTGGAGCTGGCCGTACGCTGCCGGCCCGAGCAGCCGGCCGAGGTGCCGTTCGTCTTCCGCGACCGGTTCGCGGGCGAGTCGAAGTCGACGGCGAAGGAGGGGCTGCGCTTCCTGCGCCACCTCGTGGAGCTGCGGACGGCCGCGCCTCTCGCCCGGATGATCGCCTTCGGACTGATCGGGCTCACCGGCTTCGTACCGAACCTGCTCGCGCTGCACGGGCTGACGGCGGCCGGGGTGCACTATCTGCCGGCCGAGGTGGTGGCCAACCAGTTCGGTGTCCTGTGGAACTTCCTGCTGATCGAGGTGCTGCTCTTCCGCGACCGGCGGGCGCACCGGCACTGGGCCGACCGGGTCGGCCGGTTCGCGCTGCTCGCCAACGCCGACCTGCTGCTCCGTATCCCGCTGATCGCGCTGTTCGTCGCGCAGCTCGGGATGGGGGTGCTGACGGCGACCGCGTGCGCGCTGCTGGCGACGTTCGTGCTGCGGTTCGTGGGCACGGAAGCGCTGGTCTATCTGCCGAAGCCGAAGCCGAAGCCGAAGCCGAAGCGGGAGCGGGAGCCGAAACGGGAGCGGGCGGGGCGTGGCGCGGGGCGTGGTGCTCGCCGCGCGACGGACCGTGCGGCGGTGGCCGGCCGTACCGACGGGAGCGTGCGCCGATGAGACGCGTCCCGCCCCGTGTCCTTCCGCGTGTCTCGTCACGCCGGTTCCGTGCGTCGCGCGGATCCCGTACGCGCCCCTTCCGGTTCCGTACGTCGCGCCGTACCACCTTCCTCACGTTCCTCGCGCTGACCGGCGGCATGCTGTACGCCACCCAGCAGCCCGCCGCGGCCGGGGCGAACCTCGTCAAGAACCCCGGCTTCGAGACGCCGGGCCCGCCCGGCACGGACGACCTGCCGTACTGCTGGGAGCGGTCCGGCTGGGGGGACAACGACTTCTCCTTCGACACCGTCGCCGACGCCCACTCCGGCACCGCCGCGCTGAGGGTCACGCTGACCCGCCGGACCGAGGGCGACCGCAAGGCGCTGATCACGGAGTCCGCGGAGTGCGCGCCCGCGGTGGTGCCCGAGCGGCAGTACGACCTGTCGCTCTGGTACAAGTCGACGACTCCCGACGCCGCGATCACGCTCTTCCGCCATGACGCCACGGCGGGCTGGCAGTACTGGACCGATCTGAAGACCCTGGACCTGAGCGCCGGTTACCAGCGGGCCGAGGTCCGTACGCCCGTCGTTCCGCCCGGCACCGACCGGATCACCTGGGGCGTGTCGGTGTACGGCACGGGCAGTGTGACCACCGATGACTATGTGATGGAGGAGGTCGCCCCGCCGCCCGTCGAACCGGAGTGCGCGGGGACCGCCGAGGAGTGCGCCAACGGCCGCTGGGAGGTGCTGCCGACGGAGAACCCGGTGCGTTCGATGCACTCGGTGGTGCTGCACAACGGCAAGGTCCTGCTGATCGCGGGCTCCGGCAACGATCCGGAGATGTTCGAGGCCGGTACGTTCACCTCCGCGGTGTACGACCCGGCGGACGGCTCGTACCGTACGGTCCCCACCCCCGACGACATGTTCTGCTCCGGCCATGTCCAGCTCTCCGACGGCCGGGTGCTGGTGATGAGCGGCAACAAGGGCTATCCGTCGGCGGACGGTACGGTCGGCTACCAGGGCTACAAGGACTCGTACGTCTTCGACCCCGCCACCGAGACGTACACCAGGACCAACGACATGAACGACGGGCACTGGTATCCGTCGGCCACGATCATGGGCAACGGCGATGTGATGTCCTTCGGCGGACTGCGCGAGGACTCCAGCGGTTCGGTGACCGCCGAGCGCTGGTCGGCGGCGCAGGACAAGTGGCTGCCGGCGGGACAGGTCAACCAGACCTGGTCGTACTGGGGCCTGTACCCGTCGATGATCCTCATGCAGGACGGACGGCTCTTCTACTCCGGCAGCCATGTCTTCGGCAACGGCACGCCGGGCACCGGCTCGTCGGTCTACGACTACGACGCCAACACGGTGACCGAGATCGAGGGTCTCCAGAACAAGGACGAGCGCGACCAGTCGGCGAGCGTGCTGCTGCCGCCCGCGCAGGACCAGCGGGTGCTGACGATCGGCGGCGGCAACATCGACTCCAACCCGGAGGCGAACCGGCTGACGGATCTCATCGACCTCAAGCAGCCCAACCCCCGGTACACCCCGGGCCCGTTGCTGCCGCAGGGCACGGTCGACCTCGGCAACGGCCCGCAGCCGCAGTCCGGGGCGCAGGGCAAGATGTACGGCTCCGCGGTGCTGCTGCCCGACGGCAAGGTCCTGGAGACGGGCGGCGCGCTGCACAACCGCGCCAACCCCGTCTACGAGTCCTCGCTGTTCGACCCGGTGACGGACACCTTCGATCCGGTGGCGGTGGACCCGGAGGCGCGCGGCTACCACTCCTCGGCGTTCCTGCTGCCGGACGGCCGGGTGATGACGACCGGCGACAACCCGGGCAACGGCTCCTGGAACCATCAGGTGTCGCTCTACACCCCGCCGTATCTCCTCAAGGGGCCACGCCCGCGGATCACGTCACTGATCGACAACCAGTGGCTGTACGGCGATACGCAGCGGATCACGGTCGACCGGCCGATCGCCAAGGCCGAACTGATCCGGCCGGCCGCGGTCACCCACTCCTCCGACCCCAACCAGCGGTTCGTGGACCTGCCGCTCTCGGTGGACGGGAACAACGTCGACCTCAATGTCACGAGCAACCCGAATCTGGCGCCCCCCGGCTGGTACATGCTCTTCGCGGTCGACGCCAACGGCGTTCCGTCGGTGGCCGAGTGGGTGCGTCTGGGCGGTCCGGCGGCGCTCGCCGACAAGGCGGCGGAGTCGGCGCACGTCCACGACTTCGCGGGGGATCTCGCGAAGAGCCCCGGGAAACCGCGGAAGAAGCGGACCTCGGCGCCGGTGAGCCCGCAGGTCGCGGGATGCGACCGGCATTACGGCTCGGCGAACGTCTGCGTACCGACGGTGTTCCCCGAGACGGTGCGGGGGAGTACGAGGGCGGCGACGACGAGGGCGCGGTGCGACTGGCTCGCGGCGAACGACTACGGGCGGCTGAAGGTCAACGGCGGGGACGATCCGCTCCGGCTCGATCCGGACGGCGACGGAGTGGCGTGCGGGAAGGGGGACGTGCGGCGGCGCTGACCCGGGGGCCATGTGTCGCGTACGCGGGCTTCGCGGACTTTCCTCACCGCGTGCGCGGCACAGGGGGCTCAACCGCGTGCGCGGCGCAGGGGCCTCAACGGCGCACGCGGGGCACGCACTTCATCGCGATGTCAGTGCTCCGCCATATCATCTGTGCCAGGTATTCCCGGTCGCGGTTCTACGATGCGATCGTGGTCCACAACGCGAGGGGGGCGTTGATGTCCGACGTGGAAACCGGTTCCGGCACACCCGGGCTGCGCGGTATGGAGCGGCTCTCGCGCGACCTGCCCCACGGGGTGGAGCTGTTCCATCTCAAGCCCGGGGGCAGCGTGCTGTTCGCCGACCGGGACGGGGCGCGCGAGCTGGGCCCGAGCGAGGAGTTCCCGCGTTTCATCGACGACGGGCAGTTCGCCCACTACCTCGTCGGTGACGCGCACACCTCGCCCGAGCGCCCGTCCAACGCCACGTTCAAGCTCGGGGTCGTCGGCCCGCGCAGCGCCTCCACCCCGCACGCGCACGGCGGCGCGCACGTCGTGTTCAGCCTCGGTCACGCCGCCTGCGGTCTCTACGACGCGGCGCGCGGCCGGGTCACCGAGATCCGGCTGTTTCCCGGGGCCATGATCCGGATCCCCGGGATGATGCCCCACTCCTTCGCCAACCGCGGCGCGAAGCCGTTGAACGTCCTCGCCGCCAACACCGGTTTCGGTATCGACCACGAGGATTACGCGATCACCGCCGACGAGGCCGAGCGCCGCGCCACGGCAGGCGACCGGCGCGTCGCACACGGCCGCGGCACGCTCGGCACCATCACGCGGGTGGGCACCGACTACGGGCTGCTGGCCGCCGCGCTGCGCGACATCGAACGTATCCAGCGCGTCCGGGGCGTCGGCGCCACCACCGTACGGGAGCGTCTCGCCGCCGGACTCCGGCGCGCCGCGTCCGTACTGGAGGGCCCACGATGATCTGCCCCTTCTGCAACAAGAACCTTCTCCTGAAGGAGCGGCCCAACCGCACCTGCTCCCACTGCAAGCGCCGCTTCGCCCTGGACCCCAAGACCAACTCGCTCGGGATGAGCGACGCACGGGTCCGCCGTCTCCTCCCCAAGCTCACCGACGGCGGGCGGCTGAAGATCTCCGTCCATCAGCTCGGGGCCGCGGCGCTGCCCAGGACGGCGTCGGCCAGGAGCCAGAGCCCGGTCGTGGAGGCCCTCGGCTGTCTGTGGGTGCCCCTGCTGGTGGGCATCATCATGGTCGTCGTCGGAGTGAGCGCCGGTGACATGGACGGGTTCACCATCTTCGGCTCGATCCTGATCGGCATCTTCGTCCTCGGCGTGACCATGGCCCTGACGAGCAAGAGGAAACCGACGCCGAATCCGCTCAGTGGCTTCCGTGCGATTCTGCTGAGCGACTGGGTGGACGTCTACGGCGCGCTCCCGGCCGGGATCGTGGACGACTTCCCGTACCGCCGCGTCTATATACCGGAGGGGGCGCGCCTCGCGGTGCTCTGTCCTGACCGGGCCATCGCCGCCTTCCTGGTCGCCAACGAGATACCGGAGCGGTACGGAGCCGTCATCGCCACCGAGGTCGAGCAGGTGCCGGACGCGCTGCCCGTCGTCGTCCTGCACGACGCGAGCGCCCCGGGCTGCCGGTTGGTCATGCGGACGCGTGAGGCGCTGCCCGGCCGTACGGTGATCGACGCGGGGCTGCCGCCGCGCGCCGTCATGCGGACGCCGGGCGCGCCGGCGAGGCGCGGCGACAAGCCGGCGAAGGACCTCGTCGAGTGGCTGGGCGAGAGCGGGACGCTCACCAAGGACGAGCTGGAGTGGCTGGCCAAGGGCTGGACCGTCGCCCTCGTCGCGATACGCCCCGCCAAGCTCCTCGCGGCCGTCAGCAGGACCGTCGAACGCGTCGGCGCCGCGACCGGTCAGGATCCCGAGCGGCGGAAGGCGGAGTCCGTCGGGTTCCTCACCTGGCCGGGCGAGGCCGGCCGATGACCCTACGCGTCGCCGCGAGCATCGGCGACCGGTTGCTCGACCGTGCCCTCGCCACCGCCGTCGCGCGCGCGGGCGCGCCCGGCCGGATCCGGTTCACCGAGCGGCAGTTGTACTACGAGCTGTGCCGTGTCCTGCGCCCGTCGCACGCGGTCCCGCGCAGGCTTCCGCTGACGCCCGCGCCGCCCGTGCGGTACGAGCGGTTCGAGGAGGCGCTGCGGCGGCACGGCGCGGTGCCGGGACTGCTGGCCCCGGTCCCGGCTTCGGCCGATGCTCCTCGCGACCCCTCCGGGCCGTCCGCCCCGTCCGCCCCGTCCGAGCCCGATCTCTACGACTACGGACTGCCCCGGCTGCTCGTCTGCCAGAGCCGCCAAGTGGCCCGGATGCTCCTCGCCAACGATGTGCATCTGGAGGCCGCCTGCCCGGTGTTCGCCGCCGATGACCTGCCGCTCGACCCCCGGCTGGTGACCGGGCTCGGCAGGGTCGACGGCGCGACCGTGCACGTACTGCACGACGCGAGCGTGGACGGCATCGCGCTCGCCGCGCGGGTGCGTGACGCGGTCCCCGGCGTACGGGTCTCCTCGATGGGCCTCGTACCCCGGCACGCCACGGCGCTCCACCTGATCTCGCCGCGCGGTCCGGCACCGGGATCCGGTCCGCCGGCGCTGCCCGCCGCGCTCGAACCGCGCGAGCGGGACTGGCTCGCCGAAGGCCGCTACGCCGAGGTGGAGTCCGTCGCGCCGGCCCGGCTGCTGCGCACCGTACTGCGGCTCGTACGCGGACCGAGGACGCCCGGCCACTCGGTGTGGACCGGGCTGCGTGAGCTGCGTACGGCGGGATTCATGACATGGCCGACGAACCGACCAGGGGATACGAGGACTCAAGGTGATAAACCGGCCACGCGAAACCCCGTACAGGGATGAGCTGCTCGCCGACGGCAGCGTCCACCGCCGCTACGAGGACGGACGCGAGGAGTGGCGGCGGCGCGACGGCGGCACGCGCGTGCGCTGGCACGACAACCAAGGCGCGTCCGGTACCGACGAGCAGCTCGGCGGACGCATCATCAAGCGCCTGTACTCCGATGGCAGGGTGACCTACGGCCGGGACATCGGCTACGGCCGTACGGTCTGGGACCGGGGCGAGACGGTGCTGGTCAACAAGACCTCGTTCGGCGGGCGCATGGGCGTGCTGCTGGGCGGGCTCGGGCTCGTCGCCCTCGCGGTCACGGCGGCCCAGCTCCCGCCCGAGGAACTCACGCCCGAAGAGGAGGAGGAGCTACGACAGCAGCAACAGCAGGCGGCGGCCCAGAACTCCTCCGGCGGCGGGGACGTGGGCGGCGGCGACGGCGGCGACTGGGACTCCAGTGACGGATGGAACTCCGACGACGACGGCGGCTGGAGCGACGACGACTTCGGATAGCCGGGAGGGTCCGGACCGCCGGCCGGACCACGGGAATTCGTCTGTCGACGCGTACGCCGAGAACGGCGCGTGCGTCGAGAGGAACCGAGAAGGAATCGACAAGGAACCGAGAGGAGGGGCGACCATGGCGCGTTTCTGTGCCTGCCTGGCGGCGACGCCGGAACGGGCGGCGGAGCATCTGGCGGCGATGGGCGCCGCCGTGGACGCCGGTGCGCCGGGCGCGGCGCTGGTCCGGGACGAACCGGGCCATGCCACCGGCCCGTTCACCGCGTACGGCCGTACCGCCGTCGGCGAGGTCACCCTCCACAACCGGCCCGAGCTGTTCGCCGCGCTCGCGGACGCCGGCGCCCCCGCCCCGCCCGACTGCCCGGACGGCGAGCTGCTGCTGCGCTGCTGGGTACGGCTCGGCGCCGCCGGGATCCGGGCGGCGGAAGGCATGTTCGCGCTCGCCGTGCACGAGACCGGGGAACTGGTCCTGATCCGCGACCACATGGGCGCTCGCACGCTGTTCTACGCCCGCGCCGACGGCTGCTGGGCCGCGTCCACCTCACTGCGTGCCCTGCGCCGCTGGCCCGCACTCGGCACCGGCCTCGAACTGGCCGCCGTACGCTCCTTCCTGACCTTCGCCTACCTCCCCGGCGAGGAGACGCTGCTGCGCGGCGTACGCGAAGTGCTCCCCGGGCGCTGTCTGCGGCTCGCGGCGGACGGAGCCGTCACGGAGGAGCACTACTGGGAGCCCCAGGAGCTGATCGAGGACGACGGCGCGCCGCCCGAGAACTACGCCCTGCGCCTGCGCGCGCTGCTGGAGGAGGCGACGGCACGCAGGCTGCCGGAGGCCGAGGCCGTGGGCGTGCTGCTCTCCGGCGGGGTCGACAGCTCGCTGGTGACCGCGCTCGCCGCCAAACTGCACGCCCATCCCGTGCACACGTACTCCATCAGCTTCGGCGACGAACTCCCCCATGAGCTGGGCTACTCGGGGCTGGTCGCCCAGCACTGCCACACCCGCCACCGCGTCCTCACCGTGTCGGGCGAGGCCGTGGCCGCGCGGCTCGCGGAGGCCGCCGCGCTGCTCGACAGCCCGGTCGGCGATCCGCTGACCGTGCCCAATCTGATGCTCGCCGAGGCCGTGGCGGGCGACGGGCCCCGCGTCGTGCTCAACGGGGAGGGCGGCGACCCGGTGTTCGGCGGGCCGAAGAACCTGCCCATGCTGGTGTACGAGATGCACCGCGGCGAGGTGGCGGGCGGCGACGCCGAGGACGCGCGCGAGACGGCGTATCTGCGCTCGTACCGCAAATGCTTCACCGACCTGCCCGAGCTGCTCACCGCCGACGCGCTGGACGCCCTGGCCACCGCGCCGGCCCCGGAGCGGTTCGTCGCCCCGTATCTGTCGCCCGCGCCCCGGGACGGCAGGATGGACCAGCTGCTCAACCAGCTGCTGCACTGCAATCTGCGCACCAAGGGCGCCCATCACATCCTCACCAAGGTCGAACGGCTCACCGCCTCCCAGGGGATCCAGGGCCGCGCTCCGCTGTTCGACCGCCGGGTGGTGGACCACGCCTTCGCCACGCCGCCCCGGTGGAAGCTGAACGGGGCGGTCGAGAAGTGGGTGCTGAAGGAGGCCGTGCGGGATCTGCTGCCTGACACGGTCGTGGACCGGCCGAAGAGCGGTATGCGGGTGCCGGTGCAGCAGTGGCTCGGCGGACCGCTGCGGGAGCTGGCGGGCGATCTGCTGCTGGGCCGGGAGGCGCGCGCCCGCGGGCTGTTCCGGCCGGACACGGTGCGCGCGTGGATGCGAGGGGAGGGCACGCTGCTGCCCAGGCAGGGCGGCAAACTCTGGCTCGTGCTCACCCTCGAACTGTGGCTGCGCGCCTACGACGTCAGCTGATGGAGGACCCCGTGACCACCGGGCCGAGCACTGAGCCGAGCACCGGGCCGAGCACTGAGCCGAACCTCCAGGGGTCCACCGGCCCCCGTACCGGACGGATACGCGGCAGCTCGCCCGGACGTCGAACTCCGTAACTCCCCCCCACCGGTCAGACCGTGCTGATCGTGGCGAACGCGCCCCACAGCACGGGGGAGTGCTCGACCGTACGCAGTTCCCGCCAGGCGGCCAGCCGCTCCCGCTGCCAGTCGCCATGGGCGAGGACCGCGTCCTCCCGCTCGTGCGCCGCGTCGATCGCGCAGACCGCGTCCTGGAGCGGGCGCGCCGCCGGGTCGGCGTCCGCGAGGCGGTGGAAGGCCAGATCGGTGGGGAGGGTCCAGCGGCCCGCGGTGACGGTCTCGGCGCCGCCGTGGATCATCGCGGTGGCCAGGCCCAGCGCCTCGCCGAAGCGCAGATCGCCGCCGCTCTCGCAGGCGATGAGCGCGACCCGGCTGGGAATCGGCCAGCGTGCCCCGCCCGCTTCCGGGTCGCTGTCGAGACCATGGGTCCCCAGCAGCAAGTCCTTGGCGGACAGCGGGCGATGGGCCCGTACGGGATCGGCGAAGCCCGCCGTCTCCGCTGTGCAGGCCAGATGCAGCCGCGCGTTCTCGCTCTGCCCGGAAGCCGGCGCCGCGGCGGTCACATGGCCGACGTACAGCAGCCGTGAGGCGCCCTCGCGCAGCGCCGCGCCGAGCCGGTCCCGGTCCAGGTCGGTACGGCGGAACGCCTCGACCGGATCGTCCACGGCGGGCCACCAGCGGCCCTCGGCCAGATACCGTCCCACCCTCCGCGCGACCGGCGCGTCCGCCCGCATCCGCCCCAGCACCGAGCCCAGGGCGGAGTCCGCGCGGAACCCCGGCACCCGCGGATCGAGGACGCCCACGACCGGCAGGTGCCGGGTGGCCGCCCACGGCCTGGACGGGCGGGCGGGGGCGTGCACGACGCTGACCGGCGCCAGCAGGCTGATGTCCGCGATCTCCACCAGCCGCACCCCGGGGTCGGGCGCCAGCAGCTCCCACGGGACCTGCGCCACACGCGGCGACGGCTGGATGCGCAGGTGGGGGCGTACCCCGCGCTGGTACAGCTCGTACAACTGCTTGGCGAGTCCGTACGGCAGGAGCGTGCGCGACAGCGTCTCGGCGAGGGCGAGTTCGCTCTCGTACGAGGCGAGGGCGCCCGTCGTCAGCGCGGGCCCGAGCGCCTCGCCCGGCAGGGCGTCCTCCAACGCCGCCAGCGCGGTGGCGAGTTGAGCGGCAGGCACCAGTCCGATGCCCGTCGCGGACAGATCGTGGGTCCAGCGCCAGGAGATATGGAGATCCCCGGCGTCCGCCATCCGCACCAGGGCCGTCGGCCGGTCCGCGCGGGGCCGCGTGCTCACCATGTCGGCACCACCCGGTCGTCACGGATCCGGCCGCCGTAGCGGGTCTCGGCATGGCTGATGTACGGGTCCAGGGCCACCGGTCCCGTTGGGCGCAGTGCCAGCCGGGGCGGCGGCGAGACCCGCAGGCCGGCGCTCGCGGCGACCGCGGCGAGGGCGGTGCCGAGCCGGAAGGTGTCCGCGGGGCCGGGCGGCCGGGGGTGCGACGGGTGGTGCGACAGGGGGTGCGACGGGGGATCGGGCCGCCCGCCGGACGCGGGGTCGCGGGAGGCCGAGGTGGCAGGGATGGTTGCGGGGCCGGAGGAGGCCGAGGCGGCGGGGAACGCCGAGGGGCCCAGGAAACGCGGGGGCGCGAGCGAGGGCTCCGCGGCGGTGCCCGCGGCGCCCGCTCGCACTGAAGCGGCGCCCGCTCGGCCGTCGGCCGCGCTCGCGTCAGGCGAGGCGTCCATCAGCGGCGTCCCGGCGCACTGCGACTCGATCAGCTCGTTCACCAGCTCGGCGGCGCCTGCCCTGGCGGCGAGCCGGAACGCCAGCGCCATCGCGGGGGCCGCGAACTCCCGGGTCCACCGCTCGCGCTGCTGCCCGCTCACCAGGGTGAACCGCACCGCGTCGATGGCGAGCGCCGCCGGAACGGCCAGCCCGACGGCCCGGCCGAGGAGCGCGGGGTCGGGGGCGGTGCCCGGCCCGTTGACCCAGCGGTCCTCCAGCAGCGTGGCATGGAAGAAGTCCGCCTGGGCGCAGCGCAGTCCGAGCCCGCCCGCGGCGAACACGGCCAGGGCGGCCTGGATCTGGGCCTCGCTCTCCTCGTAGCGGCGCTCGGCGTGCAGGGCGGCCGCGAGCCGTACGCGTACCTCGGCGGCAGCGACCACCGCCCCGGACTCCTCGAACCGCGCGATGCTCCGTACGTACAGCTCGTCGGCCCGTACCGGGTCCCCGCGCAGCACGGCCAGCAGCCCGAGCAGGTCGAGGCCGAGGGCGGACTGAGCGGCCATACCGGCCCGTTCGACGTACTCCTGCCCCTCCGTGAGCAGCTCCTCCGCCTCGTCGAGGCGGCCGGAGCGCAGATACGTCTGGGCCAGGCTCTGCCGCGCCTCGGCGACTCCGGCGGGGGTGTCCGACGCACGGAACGCGGCGACGGCCTGGTGCGCGAAGTCCTCGGCGAGATCCGGCCGTCCGGTGGCCTCGTGGATCGTGGCCAGGTTGAGCAGCGGCCGCCCGGTGAGCCCGGGGTGATGGCGCGTCACCACGTCCAGGGATTCGGTCGCCAGCTCGTGCGCCCTGGCCCACTGCTCGCGCTGGATGGTGAGGGCGGTGAGCGAGACCAGACAGCCGACGAGCAGCTCGGCGGTGTCTGTGTCGGCTCCGTTCTCCGGGGTGACGACGAGGAGCGCGCGGGCCCGCTCCAGCGACGCCTGCGCCGCGTCGAAGTCCCCGGTGTTCTGGAGGGCCTGGGCCAGATTGACCAGGACGCCGGCCCGGAGCACCACGATGACTTCCGAGCCCGCCGCGTCACCCGTGACGGCTTCCGCCAGCCGGTCGCACAGACCGAGTGCCTCGCGGTACGAGGCGACCGCCGCCGGATGTTCGCCCAGCCGGTCGGCCGCGCTCGCCCGGTTGACCAGGGCGCTCGTATGGACATAGAGAGCCTGGTCGAACGGCGCGGCGGCGTCGACGGCCTGGTCGAACAGGGCGTGGGCGGTACGGAACTCGCCTTGGAGGAAGGCGTCATTGCCCTGGTCGATGAGGGCGGCGACGCGGACGGGCTCGGGACCGGGCTCAGGACCGGGCTCGGGGCCGACGCCACGGTCGGTGGTCGTCATCAGAAGTCCGTTTCGGCGGTCGCCGCCGCGATCTCCGTGCGGAGCAGCGGCCCCAAGGCACCACTGTCCCCGTCCCCGTCCCAGTCCCCGTCTCCGTCCTCGTCCGTGGCCCTGGCCAGCCGTGACCGGACGAGCGCCCTTACCCGGGCCCGGACCTCGGCCGCAGCCCCGTCGCCGTCCCCGTAGCGGTCATGGGGCCGGGGGGCACCGAAACCCGGGAGGTAGATGTCGACGGCCAGACCCGCGCCGCCCGGGGCCGTCTCTCCGGTCCGTACGGTGTCGAACGGAGCGTCCCCCAGCCAGGCGTCGTCCACCCGCCGCAGCGGGAGATCGAGCGGATCGGCCGCGCCGCCGACGGCCGCGCGGGGTGTCAGCTCGTCCGGCAGGGTGGCCGGTCCGGGCGCGGCCACGACGGAGACCGAGACCGTGGTGCGCGCGGCGGCCCGTACGACCTCCCAGGAGACGGCCCGTTCGGAGGCGTCGACCAGGCCGGGCGGATAGCGGCGCCAGTCGGAACCGCCCGTGCCGCGTGCCAGCGTGAGACCGCCCTCGGGACCCCCGGCCGGACCGCCCGCTCCGGGCGCGGGACCGGCGGCGAGCGCGTAATCGGTCGCGCGCGGCGGCTCCTGGACGCCGGAGGACCCGGCGCCCGGGGCGTCCGGTGAGCGGGAGTCCGCCGTCTCCATGCCGGCGAAGAGCAGGTCGCACTCCTCGGTCAGCTCGCCGATCTCCCGGTCGAGCAGCCGCTCGTCCAGCGGCGGGATGTCATCGATCACCGAGGCGGGCCACCACCGCGCCGCCCAGTGCGCGAAGGCCAGTTGGCGGGCGCTCGCCACCAGTGCGGGCAGCGCGGGCAGCACGGGTACGGCGGTCACCTCGGGTATCCCGGGTGTCCCGGGTGTCCCGGGTGCCTCGTCCTGCGCGGGCCGCCCGGATGCCGGCTCCGTGACCGCGACCGCGACCGTGAGTGTGTCGGTGGCCAGGGCCAGCGCGACCTGTTCGCCGTACACCGCCCAGACCCACTCCTGGGCCGCCTCGACATCGTCAAGTACCGCCACGGGCACGGCATCCAGCGCGAGCACGCTCCAGGTCAGCAGCCCGCCCGCCACCTCCAGCACGGTCACGTCCACGCCCGGCGCGGGATCCAGCACGCTCGGCGCGTGGCCTCCGTCGCGGGGCGGCGGTGTGATGACGCGCAGCAGCCCGTCCTCGGCGTGTCCGATCCGTACGACGGCGGTCATGAGGCTCTCCCCTCGGAGGCGGCGGGGTGGGCGCTGAGCGCGTGTCTGACCCGGCCGCGGTGGTCGAGGATCACCGAACGGGCCACGCCGTCGAGCACGTTCCACAGTTCCTCGACGCCGGTCATCGGGGCGCCCCGTACGTCGCGTCCGTGCAGCCGTACCCACAGCCGCCGCAGATACGCCCGCCACGGGGTGCGCAGCTCCCGCGCGATCCGCGCGAGCGGCTCGGCGACATTGGCCGGGCCGCCGCCGGGACCGGACGCGTCGGAGGCACCAGAAGCACCAGAAGCACCAGAAGCACCAGAGGCAGCAGAAGCAGCAGAAGCAGCAGAGGCACCGGAGATGTCGACGGCCAGCCGACGGGCCTGGAGTACATAAGCCTCGCGGCGCCAGCGGCTGTTGACCGCCCGGTGCGCGCCGGTCCCGCCGCCCGCTCCGGGCTCTCCGCCCAACGGACTCAATCCCAGGGCGAGATGGACCCCGACGGTGGCGGCGACCCGCAGTGATTCGTCGGTCAGTGCCCAGGGGGCGCAGCTGCGGGCGATCTCGCGGCGGACCAGTTCGGGTACGGGCGCGAGCGCGGCGCGGTCGCTCGATGTCTGGAGGACGGTGAAGACCCGCTCGTGGACCGTACGGTCGAACGGCAGCCCGAGGGCGGACGTGGACGCCGAGCCGCCGCCGAGACCGGGTCTGACCGGCAGCGGGTGTCTGGTCAGGCCCAGTTCCCTGGCCGGGGGCGCGGACTCGGGCCGCGCGCCCCACAGGGCCCGGCCCGCCGCCGTGCCCGCGTGATCCGCGGCCAGCCGCGCCAGCGCGGCCCCGGCGTCCGCGACCCCGGTGGGGCAGGCGTCGAGTACGGCCCGTATCTCCGCCGGGGTCCCGGGCACGGGTTCGAGGGTCCGTGCCGCCCATGCCGTGTCGAGCGCGGCGGTCAGCGCGCGGGTGTGCGCCGGATCGGTCAGATACTCCCTGAGCGCCTGCGTCGTACGCCCCTGGGCCGAGCCGTGCGCTTCGCGCAGCGCCTCCTCGGCGGTCTGTTCCCCGGTCGCGGCGGCGGGCGGGCCCTTGGTCGTGGCCAGTTCGAAGCAGAGCTGGAAGTAGAGGTCCTGAGGGTTGCCCTCGGTGATCCGCATGCCCCGGCGCACCCGCTTGAGGAGGGTGAACCACGCGGCGGTGGCGCGCAGCGCGTCGGCGGAGTCGTGGAGGAGCGTGGCGAGCAGCGCCGCACCCTCGGCCGTCACCAACGGGCCCGCGCACCGGGGATGGAGGACGGGGCGGATCACCAGCGGATCGAGGAGGAGCTTCACCGTACGGCTGAGCGGGCCGCCCTGGGGGCCGCTGAGCGGACCGACACCGTCCAGCTCGCGCCACACCTCGTCCAGGACCATCGCCCGGGGGCGGATGCCGGGGCGGATGCCGGGCGGGGCAGTGCGCGCCCGGAACACCTCCGCGCCCGCCTCCCGGCCGCCCGCCCCGCTGCCCGTTCCCCGCGCCGTCCCGCTGCCCGTTCCCCGCGCCGCCTCGCCGCCCGTCCCACTCCCGCCGCCCGTCCCTCGCGCCGCGCCCCTGGCCGCCCCCGCGTCTGTCCGCATGGCCTCAGGCTAGGAGCGCGGCCGGGCGGTGCCAAACCTGGGACCGGTAGGCAGGTCCGGGGCGTTCTCCCGTACCGGTCAGAGGCGCAGACCGTCGGCGACGCTGTCCAGGGCGTGGCGCACCAGGACGCGCAGATCGTCCTGGTTGCCGTGCTCGCCCCAGTAGAGGGTGACCTCGCGCACCACGCCCAGCATGGCCGCGATGAAGAGCCGCAGCTCCAGATCGTCCGGGGCGCGGCCGGTGCGCTCCGCGAGGACGTCGCCGAGGAGCTTCGCCGACTCCGCCATGGTCTCGGTCATCCTGGCGCGGACGGCCGGGACTTCGATCATCAGCTTCGTGCGCTGTATCGCCTCGTCGTACTCGTTGGTCAGGATGGACTGGAGCGTCTGGTCGAAGAGGAACCGGATGGATTCGAGCGGGGGTTCACCGGCCGGCCGGGAGCGCAGTACGGACGCCATGACCGGGTCGTACTCGTCGGTGAGGACGATGTCCTCCTTGGTCGGGAAGTACCGGAAGACGGTGGACGGGGAGAACTCCGACGCCTCCGCGATCTGCTCGATGGTCGTCGCCTCGTACCCCTGCTCCGCGATCAGCCCCAAGGCGGCCCTGCGGATCGCGGTCCTGGTCTTGAGCTTCTTGCGTTCACGCAGGCCGAGCTGGGGCTGCTGCGCCGTGAGGGGGGTGTGTGAGATGGCGGCCATGCTTCTCATTGTCGGGCATCCCCGGGCACCCGGACCCTGTGCGGACCGTGATCCGTCGTCGTCAGGAGTGCTGGTAAGCCACCAGCGAGATGCCGACGAAGTGCGTGGCGAACGCGGCGAGGGTGAAGGAGTGGAACACCTCGTGGAAGCCGAACCAGCGCGGTGACGGGTTGGGGCGCTTCAGCCCGTAGACCACGCCGCCCGCGCTGTAGAGCAGCCCGCCGACGACCACGAGCACGAGCACGGCGATCCCGCCGGCGCGCATGAAGTCGGGCAGGAAGAAGACGGCGGCCCAGCCCATCGCGATGTAGCACGGGGTGTAGAGCCAGCGCGGCGCGCCGACCCAGAAGACCCGGAAGGCGATGCCCGCGGCGGCGGCGGCCCACACGGCCCAGAGCAGGGTCCGGCCGGTCGAGTCGGGCAGCAGCAGCATGGTCAGCGGGGTGTAGGTGCCCGCGATGATCAGGAAGATATTGGCGTGGTCGAGCCGGCGCAGGACGGCCTCGCCGCGCGGGCCCCAGGTGCCGCGGTGATATATCGCGCTGACACCGAAGAGCAGGCACGCTGTGAAGACGTAGATCCCGCACGCGACCCGCGCGCGGGTCGAGTCGGTCAGGACGATCAGGGCCAGCCCCGCGATCAGCACGGCGGGGAACATTCCCGCGTGCAGCCAGCCGCGCAGTTTCGGTTTGACCGGACTCGGCAGCTGGATCTCGACCGGCCCCCCTTCCGAGCGCGGGGGGTCTGTCCGCGGGGAGCTGTCGAGGGGATCGGGAGCGGCGTTAGTCATGAGGTCATGCTACCTACGGAGCCGTAAGTTACGCCCTGGTACGGAAGATCCGGGGTGCCGTGCGCGTGCCGTCGAGATGACGTATGCGTGCCGCGCGAGTGGCGATGCTCACGTGTGAGGCCCTCTGGACAGATGGGCGGATCAGTCGGATGATCAAATGAGTGCGGTCGGCACCGGATGAGCGGCTACGAAGCATCCGGGTCGCAGCCCCCAAGGGGCACAACCTCAAAGAACCCTCATCAAGGAGCGATCGTGGCGCGCGACATCGCGGCTCCCAGCACCAGCACCGTCCCCACCAACCACCAGGAGCTGATCTCCTGGGTCGACGAGATCGCAGGAATCACGCAGCCGGACAGGGTGGTCTGGTGCGACGGGTCCGAGAGCGAGTACGAGCGCCTGTGCGAGGAGCTCGTCGCCAAGGGCACCTTCACGAAACTCGATCCGATCAAGCGGCCGAACTCCTACTACGCGGCTTCGGACCCCTCCGACGTGGCACGCGTCGAGGACCGCACCTTCATCTGCTCCGAGAAGGAGGAGGACGCGGGCCCGACCAACCACTGGAAGGCGCCGGCGGAGATGCGCGAGATCTTCACGGGGGACGACGGTGTCTTCCGCGGCTCCATGCGCGGCCGGACGATGTACGTCGTGCCGTTCTGCATGGGCCCGCTGGGCTCACCGCTCTCCGCGATCGGCGTCGAGATCACCGACTCCGCGTATGTCGCGGCCTCCATGCGCACCATGACCCGCATGGGACAGCCGGTGCTCGACGAGCTGGGCTCCGACGGCTTCTTCGTGAAGGCGGTCCACACGCTGGGCGCGCCGCTCGCCGAGGGCGAGGCCGATGTGCCGTGGCCGTGCAACTCCACCAAGTACATCTCGCACTTCCCCGAGTCCCGCGAGATCTGGTCGTACGGCTCCGGCTACGGCGGCAACGCCCTGCTGGGCAAGAAGTGCTACGCGCTCCGTATCGCCTCCGTCATGGCGCGTGACGAGGGCTGGCTCGCCGAGCACATGCTGATCCTCAAGCTCACGCCGCCGCAGGGCGAGCCGAAGTACGTCGCCGCGGCCTTCCCCTCGGCGTGCGGCAAGACCAACCTCGCCATGCTGGAGCCCACCATCTCGGGCTGGACCGTGGAGACCATAGGCGACGACATCGCCTGGATGCGGTTCGGCGAGGACGGCCGGCTCTACGCGATCAACCCCGAGGCGGGCTTCTTCGGCGTCGCTCCCGGCACCGGCGAGCACACCAACGCCAACGCCATGAAGACCATGTGGGGCAACTCCGTCTTCACCAACGTCGCGCTCACCGACGACGGCGACATCTGGTGGGAGGGCATGACGGAGGAGCCGCCCGCGCATCTCACCGACTGGAAGGGCAACGACTGGACCCCGGAGTCCGGTACGCCCGCCGCCCACCCCAACGCCCGCTTCACCGTCCCGGCCGGGCAGTGCCCGATCATCGCGCCCGAGTGGGAGGACCCCAAGGGGGTCCCGATCTCGGCGATCCTCTTCGGCGGCCGCCGCGCCTCCGCCGTACCGCTGGTCACCGAGTCCTTCGACTGGCAGCACGGCGTCTTCCTCGGAGCCAACGTCGCCTCCGAGAAGACGGCGGCCGCCGAGGGCAAAGTCGGCGAGCTGCGCCGCGACCCGTTCGCCATGCTGCCGTTCTGCGGCTACAACATGGGCGACTACATGGGCCATTGGGTCAAGGTCGGCGCGGACGCCGCGCGGGAAGGGCGCGAGTCGAAGCTGCCGAAGATCTACTACGTGAACTGGTTCCGCAAGAACGACGCGGGCCAGTTCGTGTGGCCCGGCTTCGGTGAGAACAGCCGCGTCCTGAAGTGGATCGTGGAGCGGCTGGAGGGCACGGCCGAGGGCGTCGAGACCCCGATCGGTATCCTGCCGACCAAGGGGGCCCTGGACACCGAGGGCCTGGCGCTGTCGGAGCCCGAGCTGGACTTCCTGCTCTCGGTCGACAAGGAGGTCTGGCGCGAGGAGGCGGCGCTCGTCCCCGAGCACCTCAACACCTTCGGCGACCACGCGCCCAAGGAACTGTGGGACGAGTACCACGCCCTGGTCGAGCGCCTGGGCTGACGCCCCCGCGCCCCCGCGCCCCCGCACCGGCACCCGCTGCCCCGCACCCCCGGAGCCCCCGCACGGCTCCGGGGGACGCCGCTGTCGTCGGGGCGGTCGTCACGGACCGCATGGTCCGGTTGTCCTCCCGCTCATGGGGCGGGTTCCGGGTCGGCGCATGCCGCTGTTCAGTGCTTGCCCCGGTCCTCCAGGTACCGCGTGTGCGTCTCCTGCCTGCGCGACTCCGCCTCCCGCAGCGCCGTCGCCAGCGCGTGTGCCTCGTCGTACAGCACCGCCAGCTGACGTTCCAGATGGCGTTCCGGCGGCTCGGTGCCCGGCTGGAGACGGGTCCACCAGCGGGTGCGTACGAAGGTGTCCACCGACTCCGGGATGTCCTGGCGGACCGCCCTGGACAGGGTGTGGACCGCCTCCGGGTCCACGGTCAGGGCGTCCGTGACCCAGCCGGGCTCCAGCAGGGCGGCCAGCGTTTCGGTCAGCTCCGTCAGCCGGCCGGCCGCAGCCGGAGGCAGGTCCACCTCGCCCAGATAGGCCATGAGCTGCCCGAAGTCGCCGCGCAGCTCCTCCAGTTGCTCGGAAGGGTCGGTGAAGGGCGGCGCCTCGGGGCGCTCGGGCGGGGCGAGCAGCGCGCCCGCCCCGTACAGCCCGGCGACGACCACCGGCCAGTACGCGCCCGCGAGTCCCGTGAAGGTGAGGGCCAGTCCCGCCAGCCCCGCCGCGCTCCCGGTGAGGTTCTTCCGGGACTCCAGGTATCCCAGGAATCTATTGGTAGCCACGGATCTCCTCGAAGGCCCCGTCGAGCGAGCCGCGCGTCGCGTCGAACAGCCGCCCGCCCGTCAGTTCCGCGATATGCCCCAGCTCCGCGCGGTCCGAGTCGCCGAAGAGTATGGGGAAGACGGGCGTGGCCCGCCGGTCCGCCGGCAGCTTCGCGTAGAAGGCGTCGAAGTCGGCCGGGCCGCTCCCCGCGGTGTTCTCGCCGTCCGTCATCAGCACGATCGAGGTGAAGGCGTCGGCGCCGCCCGTGCCGAGCCGCGCGTACGCCTCCCGCAGGCTGCTGTAGATCGCCGTGTCGCCGGACGCGGTCAGCGACCCGGCGTCCGCACGGATCCCGTCCAGCGCGGCGGCCGGGTCGCGCGGGTCCACCGTATGCGTACGGATCCGCTTCACCGACGAGCCGAACGGCATCAGCGTCACCTCCTCACGGTCCCGGAAGCGCTCCCCGGTCGCGGAGTCGTCCGTGCCGGTGAGCCCGGCCAGCGCCGCCTTGAGCCGGGACAGCCGCGCGCCCTCCATCGAGCCCGAGGTGTCCAGGACGTACACGGTGCGCGAGGGCCGGCGCAGCTGGTTCTCGTACGAGTCGAGCAGCCCGTCCGCGACCGAACGCGAGCCGGGAAAGGGCAGTTCGCGCCGCTTCTCGGCGCCGAGACCCGCCGCGGGCTTCACCGACGGCACGACCGGGCGGCGGAACGTCTCCTCGGTCAGCGCCCGCTGCGCCTCCGGGCCGCGCAGATACGCGGTGAGGGCCTGGCCGGACTCCCGCGCCTCCTGGGGCGCCGACGTCAGCAGCGTCAGCGGGTAGTCGGCGGTCACCACGCCGTCCTTCGGGCGGATCACGGTGAGCCCGGTGTGGCTGTCGCGGTTCATGGAGAGCAGCACCGACTCGTAGTTGACCAGCGCGTCCACGCTGCCGCGCCGGGCGTACGCGGTCGCCAGCCAGCCGGAGGAACCGGAGGTCAGCTTCTGGCCGGCGAAGAACTCCTTCAGCTTGGGCGCCGCCCGGCGCACATCCGCGTCCGTCAGCGCGGACTGCGCGCCCGACAGCCCGGAGGCGACCGAGATCAGCGCCGAGAAACCGGAGTTGGAGCGTACGGGGTCGGTCATCCCGTACGTCAGCTTCCCCGCCAGCACCGCCTGGTGCACCTGCGACCAGGTGACCTCGTCCGGCCGCCAGCCGAGCCGCGCGACGGTGGCAGCCTTGACGCCGAGGGCGACCGGGGAGGACATGACCGAGGTCTCGTTGGTGAGCCGCTGGGCCGTGCCCGGATGCAGCCGCAGATAGTCGTTGGACGACAGCCACACCGCGTCGTACTTCCCGTCGGCCTTGCCGGACGCGATCAGCTCGGCGGCGTCCAGCGTGCCGGTCCAGGTGGGCCGTACCTTCACCCCGGTCTTCCGCTCCGCCTCGTCCAGCACGCCCCGCATGTCGGCGAGTTCGCTGGAGGCGAGCACCCGCAGGGTGCCGGGATGGTACGCGGTGTCCGCGCCGCCGGTCCCGGGATCCTTCGCACCGCCGCCCGACGTGCAGGCGGTGACGGTGACGGCGGCGGTGAGCAGCGCCGCGATCAGCACGGCCGTGAGCCTCGGCCGTCGTCCCACTGAAGGCCGTCTTCCCGTCGCCGAGGGGCGCCATCGCGTCACTGAAGGCCGCCTTCCAGCGCGCCCGCCGACCGGGTCCGCTCCAGATGCGTGCTCGCGGTCCGGAGCTCCGCCGTCAGCGACTCCACGGTCGTCGCCATCGACTCGGTCGCCTGGATCTTGTACGTGTCGATCGCGTCCAGCGTCCGGTAGATCTGCTGGAACGCCGACCGCAGCGTCTCCGCCCCGACCGCCGGGTCCGCCGCGATGCGCTGGATCTCCCCGCTCTGCGTGGCGAGCATCTCCGCGTTGCCCCGGATCAGGTCCTCGGTCGTCGAGCGCAACACGTTCACCTGCTCGGTCACCTTGCGCTGGTTGTCGAGGGCCGAGGCCAGCATCACGGCGATCCGCAGCGCCGAGACCGTGGTGGTCGCGGCCCGGTCGACGCCCTTGATCAGCTCCTCGTTGTTGCGCCGTACGACATCCATCGCCAGATAGCCCTGCGCGCACACCGCGAGCTGGGTCAGCAGGTCCTGGTGCTTCTGCCGGACGGGGAAGAGGACATCGGCGCGCAGCGCGTCGGCCCGCGCGGGGTCGGTCAGGTCGGCCGCCGCGACGCGCTCCACGATCGCGGTGTCGAGCGCGTCGGTGAGGACCGCGTACTCCTGGAGCTTGCCCATGGTCTCCCACAGGCGGGTGCGCTCGGTGTGCAGCGCGGCGTTGTCGCGCCGCAGTTCGTCCTGGCCGCCCCTGAGCGAGCTGACGATCCGGTTCAACGTGGCCTGCGAGGAGGCGTACTTGGCGGCGTGGTCGCGCAGCTTGTTGCCGCCGGGCAGCCTGGAGAGGAGCTTGCGCGCGCCCTTGCCCGGGGTGTCGCGCGGGTCCAGGTCCTCGACCGTACGGCGCAGTTCGACGAGCGAGGACGACACCCGGGACTGCGCGTCCTCGCCGCCGGACGCGAGCGAGCGGACCGTACGGTCCAGCATCCGGTTGGACTGCTGGGCGGCGCCGCGGATCTCACCTGAGCCGAGGGCCGCGATCTCCCCGACGCGCGTGGTGAATTCGGGCGAGCGCGCGTCGAGACCGGCGAGCGAGCCGACATAGTCCGTGGCGCGCCGGGTCATCTCCTCGCGTACGGAGGCGTCGATCGGTACGAGCCCCGCCGCCTGTTCGGTACGTACCGGGGCGACGGGCTCGGGCGGCGTGAGAATCAGCTCGCTCGGCGCTCCCGCCGTGCTCTCTGTGGTCATCTGGTCCCCCTGGATGTGAGCTGAGCCTGAGCATGTGCCGGTGCGCGTGCGGGTGCGGGTGCCGGGAAGGCAGGCATCAGGACCGGCTCCGCCGCGCCATCGCCTGGAGCCACTCGGTGGTGGGCACGGGCGCCTGGTGGACTCCGGCCAGCGTCTGGTTGAGATAGGCCGCGTGGGCCGCGGTCGCCGACGTGAACTCGGCCGCCGCTCCCTGCGGGCGGAAGCCATGGCGTACCGCCAGCTCGCGCAGCCGTGTGTCGGTGGTGAGCAACTCGCCGAGCGCGCGGCCCTCGCCGGTGAGCGGGACGAGGGTGTGGGCGCTGTTGACCGTGGTGTCCGGGTAGAGCACCACCAGGTCCCCGACGTCCTGCTTCTGCAGCAGCAGCGAGGCGACCTGCGACTCGTACACCAGCACCAGCGGATTGCCCGCGCCGCTGATGAAGTCACGGAACGGCGCGTCGGAGCTGGTCTGCTGCGCGCCCTGCGGCGCGATCAGCTTCCTGAGCAGCGGCGCCGTACGGTCCACCCCGGCGGCGTCGGTGACGAGTCCGCCGTTGGCGACGAAGGACGCGGCGGCGAGATAGAGCGCGCCGGAGTTGGAGGTCTCGGGATCGGTGCTGCTGATGAAGACCGTCCCGTTCAGCTCGGCGTGCGCCGAGGCGCCCTTGAGCTGCTGCCAGGTACGGTCCGCGCGGACCGCGTCGAGGAACGGGCGCATCCGCAGCGTGCCGCGCGCCTCCGCGCCCGGCTTCCCGTCGAGGGCTGCCAGTCCGTTGCGCGCCAGGACCTGGGCGACCGGGCGGTGCGCGACGACGACCAGCGGCGAGTAGAAGGGCCGCAGCGGGCTGCCCGGGACCTTGTACGTCGCGTCCAGCGCTGTGGCCGGGGCCTCGGAGGCGGGAAAAGCGAAGTCGTAGCCCTTGAGGGGCAGTTCCTCCATGGCCCAGGAGCCCGAGGTCTCCGTTGTGACGGCGAGGCCCTTGTCCGCCAGGGCCTTCACCACGTCGGGATCGGCGAAGAACTCGCTCTTCTCCGAACCGATCACTCCTCGCACGGTCTTCGTTGCCGTGCCCGTTCCCGTGCGCGTTCCCGCGCCTTCCCGGCCTGCTACGACGGCCGCTGCCACGCCGCCGATCAGCAGCACCGCCAGAACGATTCCCACGATGCGTTTCACGAGGGAAGCGTGCTCCCAGAAGCCTATGTTCTGGGGTGAGTTGGATGTACGTAAGGTGAAGGGCCCATCCCGGTGCGGAACCGGAGGGATCCGTTCATCACCGGAGGATGTGGCGCCGGAGGGTGTGGTGCCGGAGGGTGTGGTGCCGGAGGGTGTGGTGCCGGAAGGTGTGTCGCCGGAGGGTGTGGCGCCCGGTCCGCGCGCCTCCGCGGCCCGTGGACCGGGGCCGTCAGAGGGCGGCGACGAGCCGCGGCTCGCGCAGCGCGGCGGTGTGCGCGTCCATGCGCTCGGCGGAGAGGATCGCCGCGGCGGTGTCGGCGCGCGAGGCGGCGACGACCAGGGCGCGGCCCGCGAGGGCGAGCGCGCGGCGGTGCAGCGCGGCCGGATCGGCGCCGGTGAGTGCCGCGTGCCGGGCCGGCGGGGCCCCGCGCAGCCTGGCGATCTGCGCGGCGATGGACTCGGCGGCCTCGCCGAGACCCAGCTCGTCCGTGACGGCGAGCAGCGCGGAGAGATGCCCGGCGAGCTGGATGTTCAGCTCTTCCTCACGGGTGCGGTGGGGGAAGTCCGCGGTGTCGGCCAGCGCGTGGACCGACTTGGTACGGATCGGCTCGTACATGGGAGGGCCTCCTGGCATGGTCAGGAGACCATCCTACCTTGGATTCAGTCTAAAGTTGAGTGCGGTCCGGAGAATATCGTGACCGGGCTACGGCTGGGAGTACCCCTCCAGGAATGTGCCGATCCTGGTCACCGCGTCCGCCAGATCCTGGGCCGCGGGCAGCGTCACGATCCGGAAGTGGTCCGGCTCCGGCCAGTTGAACCCCGTACCGTGCACGACCATGATCTTCTCGGCGCGCAGCAGATCGAGCACCATCTCCCGGTCGTCCTTGATCTTGTAGACCTTGGGGTCGAGCCGGGGGAAGAGATAGAGCGCGCCCTTGGGCTTCACGCAGGTCACGCCCGGGATCGAGGTGAGCAGGTCGTACGCGGTGTTCCGCTGCTCCAGGATCCGGCCGCCCGGCAGCACCAGGTCCTGGATCGACTGCCGGCCGTTCAGCGCCGTGGCCACCGCGTGCTGCGACGGCATATTGGCGCACAGCCGCATATTGGCCAGGATCGTCAGCCCCTCGATATACGACGCGGCGTGCGCCTTCGGCCCGCAGACCGCCAGCCAGCCGGAGCGGAACCCGGCCACCCGGTAGTTCTTGGAGAGCCCGTTGAAGGTGAGGGTGAGCAGATCGGGCGCGACGGCGGCGGTCGGGGTGTGGGTCGTTCCGTCGTAGAGGATGCGGTCGTAGATCTCGTCGGAGCAGACGATCAGGTTGTGGCGGCGGGCGATCTCGGTGAGCGCGCCGAGCATCTCCTCGCCGTACACGGCGCCGGTCGGATTGTTCGGATTGATGATCACGATCGCTTTGGTCCGATCGGTGATTTTCCGCTCGATGTCGGCGAGGTCCGGCATCCAGTCGGCCTGCTCGTCGCAGCGGTAGTGCACGGCCGTACCGCCCGCGAGCGAGACCGACGCGGTCCACAGCGGATAGTCCGGGGCGGGTACGAGCACCTCGTCGCCGTCGTCCAGCAGCGCCTGCATCGACATCTGGATCAGCTCGGAGACGCCGTTGCCGAGATAGATGTCCTCGACGCCCAGCTCGATGCCCTTGGTCTGGTAGTGCTGCATCACCGCGCGCCGCGCGGACAGCAGCCCCTTGGCGTCGCCATAGCCGTGTGCGCCGGACAGGTTGCGGAGCATGTCCTCAAGGATCTCCGGCGGGCACTCGAAGCCGAAGGCCGCGGGGTTGCCGGTGTTGAGCTTGAGGATGCGGTGGCCCGCTGCTTCCAGCGCCATCGCCTCATCGAGGACCGGGCCCCGGATCTCGTAACAGACGTTGGCGAGCTTCGTCGACTGGATGACCTGCATGGCGGCCACCTTACGGCGCCACGGGCGGGGGTGCTCGGTGGTTTTGGCCACGTCCGAACCGCTTCGCCCCCCGCCGGACCGCGAACGGCGCGGTGGGGAACGCGCGGGAAAAGCAGAGGCCCCGGATGTCAGGAGCCGGGACCTCTGCGCTCAGGGGGTGGGGACGGGGCCGGGCCGGGCGGACGTGCTCCTCATGCTCGCGGCTCGGCGGCGTCCCGCTGGGCGAGGGTTTTCCTCAGCCGGGCGGGGGTGGTGAAGAGGTGGCCGTGCATGCCGGTGTCCCGGGCGGCCCGGATGTTCTCGTCGCGGTCGTCGACGAAGAGGACGCGGCCGGGTTCGAGGCCCAGGGCGCGGAGGCACCACGCGTACGCGGCAGGTTCCGGCTTGGCATGGCCGATGCGGCAGGAGAAGGCGCGTACCTCGAAGTGCTTCAGCCAGCGGTGGTGTTCCTCGTAGTGAACGGCGAGCTCTTCGGGGATGTTGGACAGCAGCGCGATCCGCCGGCCGGCCGCCGCCAACTCGCCGACCAGGGCCACCATGTCGTCGTCGACGGCGCTCCAGCCGGCGAGGTCGGCCTCGATGAGAGCGGCGATCCGGCGGTCGTCGAAGTGGGTGCCGAGGCGGCCGGCCGCTTGGCGCCAGTAGTCGGGACCGGTCACCTCGCCGCGGTCATAAGGGGGGCGGAGCGCCCAGTAGGTCTCCCAGAACGCCGGGTCGGGCACGCCGGCCGTCGCGGTCAGCCGGTCCCTCCCCGCCGGGGACTGAAGCCGTGCGATGACGCCGAACAGATCGAAGAGGACCGTGTCGGTCACGCGATCACGCCTTCTGCTCGGTGGCACCGGCCGCGGTCAGTGCGTCGGTCTGCGCTCATGCCCCACATTGAACATCAGGTGTGTTCGAAATGCCAATTCGCGAACGCATGTGATGTTCGATCGTGCGCGGCGACGCCGGAGTCTGGCGGTGCCAGCTTACTTAAAGTAAGGTACTGAAGGTTTTCCGCCTACGTCTTCTGCCTACGTCCTCCGAGAGGTCATCGTGTTCATCGCCTATGCCGTCGTCGGCATCCTGCTCGCCGCCGCCCTGACCGGTTCCTCCGTCGGCACCTTCACCCGGCAGGAGAAGATCGTCGGCTCGATGCTCGGCCTCGGCGTGCCCGAGAGCTGGCTGCCGCGCCTCGCCACCCTGAAGGCGGCGGGCGCCGTCGGCCTGGTCGTCGGGCTCTGGGTGCCACTGCTCGGCGCCGCCGCCGCGATAGGCGTGGCCCTGTACTTCATCGGCGCCGCCCTCACGCACCTGCGGGCCAAGGACTACGCGATCGCGCCGGTCGTCGTCCTCTTCCTGCTCGCCGTCGCCGCGCTGGTGCTACGGCTGGCCTCGGCCTGAGCGGCCCGGGAGCGACCCGAACACCCCGGCGACCGGCATGCGGTCGCCGGGGCATTCGTCCTGCGGGGGTCTACCGTCGCCCTGGGCGGCTCGGTCCACGGGTCACTCGCCAGAACTGATGAGTGGTGAGCTGGTACCGCTCATGACCCGGGTTCTCCGCCGTGTGGTTCACCGCCCACGCCTCGGTGATCCGCCGGACGTCGTCCACCGGGTCGGAGGTGTCGTTGCAGTCCTCGCACTCCACCATGAACCGCGCCTCGGGCTTGTCGTCACCGGTGTCCGTGCGCAGTACCAGCGAACCGACGCGGTGGATCGGATCGCCCTCGGTCTTCGTCGTCACAGCTCGCGCAGTCCTTCCAGGACGCGCCGCGTGAGCGCGGTGTCGGCCGGATCCGCTGGGCGGGGACGTTCTTCGTCCAGTACGTGCACCTCGGCCGAGAAGCCGAACTCCAGCCGGTCGAGCAGCGCGTTCCGGAGCACGTCGTTCTCGCAGAGAGCGTGTGGGGACGGGAGGATGACGTGGACCGCGCCGGT
Organism: Streptomyces sp. NPDC039430; assembly: GCF_055639435.1. Taxonomy (NCBI): domain Bacteria; kingdom Bacillati; phylum Actinomycetota; class Actinomycetes; order Kitasatosporales; family Streptomycetaceae; genus Streptomyces; species Streptomyces sp. NPDC039430. The sequence continues at coordinate 399,138 of NZ_JBVKAK010000002.1, forward strand.
GGACCGGAGCACTTCGACCAGCTCGTTGAAGGCGTCGAGCGAACCGGGAACGAACTCGTGGTAGATGGCGGTCAGTTGCAGGCCCCGCTCGTCCGCGAAGCGCTTCATGTCCCGTTCGAGCGCATAGGCCTCGTGGTCGTCCGCGTCGGAGAAGACGCGCATATAGCCGTAGGCCAGCGGCCGTTGCTCGTCCGTTTCGGGGTTCATGACGCTTCTCCGTCGAAGGCCGCGTCCGTGGGAGCGGAAATCCGCTTGAACTCGAACCACACGCTCTTGCCGATGACGCGGGGAATCACGCCCCAGCGATCGGTGATCGCGGCGACCACCTGGAGGCCACGGCCGCCGGTGGCATACACGCCGCGCGCTGACTGACGGTTGATCCTGGGCATGCCGCTCGCCCAGTCGCGTACCTCGGCCCGGAGACGGTCTTCGTCCAGGCGGTACGTCACCGTGACGCGGCTGCCCTTCGCGGCGCGGCCGTGCACCACCGCGTTGGTGACCAGTTCGGAGACTGCCATCTCCAGGGAGTCACGTACTGCGAGGAGTTCCCACTTCTCGGCTAACTCGCGAGCGTGTGTACGGGCGATCGCTACTGCCGGTCGATAACGGCGATATTGCGTCAACTTCGTTCGCTGAATGGTCATTGCCACTCCCTGGGGGGCGGGTTCGGGTGGCGATGACGTGCCTCACGTGTCTGATTCGTAGAGTCACGAGACGCCATGGTGAGTACTCTGCACCTGGGACCCTGCAAAGTGTCAAGTACCTACTTTGGCGGTCATCGAAAGCTTGTTGCCCTCACAGTCGACGGGCGGCACACTTGACCTGCAAGAAGAAGGAGGAGGCGGCCCGAACGTGCCCATCAACAGCAACCCGACGATGCGTCAACGGCGCTTGGCCAGGCGGCTTCGCGATCTGCGAACGGCGGCCGGACTGACGCATGCCGACGCGTCCAAGGTGCTTGGCTCAGCCGAATCGAAGGTCGGCCGGATCGAGAACGCGCAGTCCGGAATCCGGCTGCCGGATCTTCGTGCCCTCATGGATGCCTACGGCGTCACCGATCCCGACGAGCGAAACGACATCGAACTCCTGTCGCGCGAGGCGAAGCAGAAGGGATGGTGGTCGCGCTACGCCAATGTCGTCGACGCCGGGTACGCGGCGTACGTCGCCGTCGAATGGGACGCGTCGGAGATTTACAACGTCGAGACCAATCTCATCCCCGGGCTGTTGCAGACTCCGGAGTACACGAAGGCGCTCATCGAGTTGCAGGCGCCGGACGCCACGTCCGAACAGGTGGAAGTGCTGATCAACGTCCGGAGCGAGCGCCGGACCATCCTGACCCGCAAGAATCCGCTTCAGCTGTGGGTGATCATCTCGGAGGGCGCGCTGCGCCATCGCGTCGGCAGCTCCGCCGTGATGAAAGCGCAGCTGGAAGCCCTGGTGGAGGACAGCCGGCAGGCGAACATCCAGTTGCAGGTGCTGCCGGACGAGGACCCCATGAACGCCTGTCTCTTCGGCCCGTTCGTCATCATGAGTTTCCCGGCCTCGGCCGAGACCGACATCATCTACGCGGATTCTCCGACCAGTACGACGTACTTCGAAGAGCCACCCGAGGTCGAGACGTATACGACGCTGTTCCGTCGTCTCAATATGGCCGCGGCGAATGTCACCAAGTCAAGGGCGCTCATCCAAGGCGCCATCAAGAAATGGGATAGCTGATGAAGCCGTATATCGAGTCCGCTTCGGCCGCCGGCCTGGAGTGGGTGAGGTCCTCGTACTCGGGAGTCAACAACAACTGTGTCGAGGTCGCCGTGCCGTCCGGCGGCGGTCGTGCCGTACGTGACAGCAAGAACCCCGGCGGGCCCGCGCTGCTGTTCAGCGCGGACGAGTGGCAGGCGTTCGTGCGTGGCGCGGCGGACGGCGAGTTCAGCTGATCGTCATCGCATGCGGCTCGCTCATGACCAGGAGCGCCCGGCCACCGCGGTGAGCCGGGCGCTCTTCGCCGTCGGTGAGCCGGGCCGCCCCTGTGTGGGGCGGCTCTCCTGGCGTGGCCGGCTCACCGTACGTCCCCGGTCGCGCGGTTCCAGGCGGCGTCGCGCAGCAGACGCAGTCCGTTGAGGCCGACGATGACGGTGGAGCCCTCGTGGCCGAGAACGCCGAGCGGCAGGGGGAGATGGCCCGCCAGGTCCCAGATGACCAGGCCGGAGATGAACACCGCGGCGATCACGAGGTTCTGCACCACCAGGCGGCGGGCCGCTCGTGAGAGGGCGATCACCCCCGGGACGGCGGCGAGTTCGTCGCGGACGATGACGGCGTCGGCGGTTTCCAGGGCGAGGTCGGAGCCGGCGCGGCCCATGGCGATGCCGGTGTGGGCGGCGGCCAGCGCGGGGGCGTCGTTGACGCCGTCACCGATGACCAGCACCTTGCGGCCACGGGCCGCCAGACGCCGTACCGCCTCGACCTTGTCCTGCGGCAGGAGTCCGGCGTGGACATCGTCTCCGGCGATGCCGACCTCGGCGGCCAGCCGGGCGGCGGCGCGCGGGTTGTCGCCCGTGACCAGCATCGGGGTGCTGCCGGTCAGCGCGGCCAGCGAGGAGACGGTGGCGGTGGCGTCGGGGCGCAGGCGGTCGGCGATCCCCAGCACTCCGACCGGGGCGCTGTCGCGCAGGACCAGGACGGCGGTGCGCCCGCCGTCCTCCAGTTCCGCCACCACCTCGACGGCGTGGGCCGGAAAGCTGCCCTCGTTGTTGGCGAGGAGCCGGGCAGGGGCCCCGGCCGCGACCGTGTGTCCGCCGACGCCCGCGGTGACGCCGACACCGGGGACGGAGGCGAAGTCCCGCATGTCCGCGACGGCCACGCCACGGGTGCGGGCCGCGTCCACGATCGCGCGGGCCACCGGGTGTTCGCTGGGGTGCTCGGCGGCGGCCACCAGCGCCAGCAGGGCGTCCTCGGTCAGGCCGGAGCCGGGCAGGGGCCGGATGTCGGTGACGCGGGGAGTGCCCTCGGTCAGGGTGCCCGTCTTGTCCAGGGCGACCGCGTCGACCTGTCCGAGACGCTCCATGACCACGGCGGACTTCACCAGGACGCCGTGGCGTCCGGCATTGGCGATCGCCGACAGCAGCGGCGGCATCGTCGCCAGGACCACGGCGCACGGTGAGGCCACGATCATGAAGGTCATCGCCCGCAGCAGCGAGCCGGTCAGGTCCGCGCCGAGCGCGAGAGGGACCAGGAAGACCGCCAGGGTCGCGAAGACCATGCCCAGGCTGTAGCGCTGCTCGACCTTCTCGATGAACAGCTGAGTGGGCGCTTTGGTCCCGGAAGCCTCCTCGACCATGGCCACGATCCGGGCGATCACCGAGTCGGAGGGGTCGCGCTCGACCTTGATCCGCAGGGCGCCGGTGCCGTTGAGCGTGCCCGCGAACACCTCGTCACCGGTCTCCTTCGCGACCGGCAGCGGCTCGCCGGTGATGGTGGCCTGGTCCACCTCGCCTGCCCCGTCCACGACGCGGCCGTCCGCGCCGATCCGCTCCCCGGGGCGGACGAGGACGGTGTCCCCGACCACCAGGTCCTCGGTCGGGACCGTCGACTCGCCGCCGTCGTCACCCAGCCGGGTGGCGGTGGCCGGGGCGAGGTCGAGCAGCCCGCGCACCGCGTCCTGGGTGCGGGCGGTGGCCAGGGCTTCCAGGGCGCCGGAGGTGGCGAAGATGACGATCAGCAGCGCGCCGTCCATCACCTGTCCGATCGAGGCCGCGCCGATCGCGGCGACGATCATCAGCAGGTCCACGTCCAGGGTCTTGTTCCGGAGCGCCGTCAGCCCGGCCCAGGCCGGTTCCCAGCCGCCCGTGACATAGGCGGCGGCATAGACGGGGCCCCACGACCAGGCGGGCGCGCCGGTCAGCTGGAGCGGCAGCGCGGTCAGGAACAACACCAGCGCGGCGGCGGCCCAGCGTGCCTCGGCCAGGGCGAACACCCGGGTACGCCGCCTCGGCGCCGTACGCGAAGGGGCGGGAGCTACGTGTTCGGGCCACTGGATCAGGTCGGAAGGCACGGCAGAGCAACCCTTCAGGGCGGAGGACGGCGACACATCCACCATACAGGAACACATGAACAGGTCTTCATGTGTCGTCGGTAGGATGGGCGGCATGGGTCACGGAGCCGACGACAGGAACCACGCCACCCCCCGCGAACGCCTGGACGCGGCGGGGGCCACCGATGTCGCCGCCACTTTGCAGGCCCTGGCCACCCCCTCGCGGCTGTATATCCTCGCCCGCCTCCAGGAAGGCCCCTGCTCGGTCGGCGACCTCGCCGAGGCCGTCGGCATGGAAGCCTCCGCCTGCTCCCACCAGCTGCGCCTGCTGCGGAACCTCGGACTCGTCACCGGAGAACGCCGGGGCCGCTCCATCGTCTACGCCCTGTACGACCACCACGTGGCCGAACTGCTGGAACAGGCCCTCTTCCACGTCGAGCACCTGCGACTCGGGCTGCGCGACGCACCCGCCGAGACGACGGGGCCGACCGAGGTGACGGGGCCGGCCGAGGTGACGGGGCCGGCCGCGGTCCAGGCGTAGGCCCAGGCCCAGGCCCAGGCCCAGGCCCAGTACGCCCGTACGTCAGGGTGTGCGGCGTACCGCGCGGCCCGCCAGGACGTTCGTACGGCGGCCGTCCTCGATCACGAACCGGCCGTCGATCAGCACATGCGGGATGCCCACCGGCAGCGTCCGCGGTTCCTCGAACGTGGAGCCCGCCGCGACGGTGTCCGGGTCGAAGAGGACCAGGTCCGCGCGGTAGCCCTCGCGCACCAGGCCCCGGTCGGGGAGCCGGAGCCGGGCCGCCGGGCGCCCGGTGAGGTGCGCCACGCACTCCTCCAGCGACAGGACGCCCAACTCCCGCGCGTACCGGCCCAGATACTGCGGGAACGTGCCGTAGGCGCGCGGATGCGGCTTCGCGCCCTGGAGGATGCCGTCGCTGCCGCCCGTGTGGACGCGGTGGCGCATGATCTGCCGGACGTTCTCCTCGTGTCCCACGTGCTGGAGGATCGTCGAGCCGAGCCGGTCCTCGATCAGCAGCCGGCGCGCCGCGGTCCACGGGGCCTCGCCCGCCCGCGCCGCCGACTCCGCGACGGTCCTGCCCACATGGTCCGCGAGACCGGGCACCGAGACGCCGGAGATCTCGATGGTGTCCCACTCGATGGGCACGCCATGACAGCCGTCCGCGCCGACGACCTCCATGTGGTGGCGGATCCTCTCGGCGGTCGCCTCGTCGCGCAGCCGCTCCAGGATCGCGTCGGGGCCGCCCTCGCTCGCCCAGCTGGGCAGCATCGCGACGAGCGTCGTGCACCCGGGCGTGTACGGGTACGTGTCGAGCGAGATGTCCGCGCCCGCGTCCAGGGCCTCGTCGAGCAGCGTGAGCAGCTCGGGCGCCCTGCCCTTGTTCACGCCGAAGTTCATGGTGGCGTGGGCGAGATGGAGGGCGCAGCCCGCGTCCCGGGTGAGCGTCACCATCTCCTCGTACGCCTGGAGCGCCCCGGCGCCGTACGAGCGGTGATGCGGGCAGTAGTAGCCGTCGTACCGCGCCACCACCCGGCACAGCTCGGCCAGCTCCGAATCGTTCGCGTACATCCCGGGCGTGTAGGTCAGTCCCGAGGACATCCCGACCGCGCCCTGCTCCATCGAGTCCGCCACCAGCCGCTTCATACGGGCGAGTTCGGCGTCCGTCGCGGGCCGGTCGTCCCAGCCGACCGCGTACATACGGACCGTGCCCTGCGGGATCAGATACGCGGCGTTGACCGCGATGCCCCCGCCGTCGAAGCCCTGGCCCTCGAAGGCGCGGTCGAGCCGGTCGAGATAGCCGCCGACCGTCCGCCAGTCGAAGTCGATGTCCGAACCGTCGCCGTTCCAGCCGGTGATCGCCCGCCGGACCTGCGCGAGGGTCGTGTCGTCCACGGGCGCGTACGACAGCCCGTCCTGGCCGAGCACTTCGAGCGTGACGCCCTGCGCGGCCTTCGCGGAGTGGTCGGGGTCGCGCAGCAGGGCGAGATCGCTGTGCGCGTGCATGTCGATGAAGCCGGGGGAGAGGGCGAGCCCGGCGGCGTCCAGGACGCGGGCGCCGGACGGGCGCGGCTCGCCCTCGCGCCGTATCGCCGCGATACGGCCGTCCTGGACGCCGACATCGGCGCGGTACGAAGGGCCGCCCGTGCCGTCGACGACCCGTACGTCGCGAATGACGAGATCCATGTGCGAAGGCCCTTCGGAGGTCGGAGGTCGGAGGTCGGAGGTCGGAGGTGGGTGGTCGGTGGTGGGTGGTCGGAGGTCGTCAGGGTTCAGGGTTCGGAGTTCGGGGTTCAGGCGGCAGCGGTCAGAAGAACGTGCGGATGAGGTCGATGACCGTGCCGTCCGCCTCCACCAGCGGGATCAGCTGCCACTTGTCGAACGACGTACAGGGGTGGGACAGCCCCATCCCCACCCAGTCACCGACCTCCAGGGCGGCTTCCGGCGTCGTGGTCAGCCAGCCGTGCTGGTCGGACAGGCCCGTCACCGTGATCCCCGTCGCCGGACGGATCTCGCCGGTGCGGCCGTCCCGTACCACCTGCGCCACCGGCAGGTCGAGGTCGTACGCCGCGTCCCGCTTACCGGCGTTGACGAACGCCTGCCCGGCCGACGGACGGGAGACGACCTGCGCCCAGAGCCGGAAGGCGGGCTGGAGGGACCCCTCCTCGGGGACGCGGTTGAAGGGGGTGAGATGGCGGTAATGGCCGTCGTCGTGCGAGACGTACGCGCCGGAGCGCAGCAGCTTCAGCACGGGCCGGGAGAGCGCGGGGATCTCCGCGAAGACGTCGGCGACCGCGTCGAACCAGGCGCTGCCGCCCGCGCTGAGCACGATCTCGTCCGTGTCCCCGAACCGCCCCGCCGCGTCGAACTCCGCCGCCAGCGCGACCAGTCGGCGCAGCCAGGCGCGGACCGTCTCGCCGTCCGCTCCCGGGACCTCGCCCTCGTAACCGGCGATCCCGGTCAGCCGCAGGGTCGGTACGGCCGCCACCGCGTCCGCGACCGCCGCGCACTCCGCCTCCGTACGCGCGCCGGTACGCGCCCCCTCACCGGCGCCCAGCTCGACCACGACCTCCACCGGGCGGCCGGCTCCCGCGGCCCGCAGGGCCTCGTCCATCAGCTCGACGCCGCGCACGGAGTCGACGTAGCAGATGAAGCGGAAGCCGGGGTCGCGGTCCAGCTCGGCGGCGAGCCAGCGCAGCGCCGCCGCGTCGACCACTTCATTGGCGAGGAAGATCCGCTGGATGCCGAACGCGCGGTAGACGCGGACCTGGTGGGGCACGGCGGCGGTGATGCCCCAGGCGCCGCGCTCCAGCTGGCGCGCGAAGAGCCGCGGCGCCATGGAGGTCTTGCCGTGCGGCGCGAAGGCGAGGCCGTGGCGCTCGGAGTAGGTCTCCAGGAGCGCGAGGTTGTGCTCGACCGACTCGGCGGAGAGGGCGAGGACAGGAGTGGTGAAGCCACCGGTGAACAGGGAGCGGCGCTCGGCGGCGAGCGCGCCGACGGTGAGGCCGTCGGCGTCCGGGGGGAGGGCCTTGAAGCGGTGGTCGACGCGCTCGTCGCTCAGCTCCTTGAGGCCCTTGAGTCCCTTGAGCCCGCCGGGCCCGCTGAGCCCGGTGGACTCGTCCAGCTCGTTCAGCTCGTTCAGCTCGTCCGTTCGTCGGCCGGCGGCCATGGAGCCTCCCCTATGTCGATCTCGTTGCAGCTCGTTGCAGTACATGCAATGGCCATTGCGCATATCGCTGAGGGCTGTCTAACATCCGAGCCGACAGCGGGTCAATGGTGACCCGTCACGGTGACCGACCCAGGTCGGTCGAGCGGCGAGGAGCCCCAGAGTGACCGGAACCGTAGACACGGACCTCCACCCCGGCGTGGATGTCGTCTGCCTCGGTGAATCCATGGTCACCTTCCTGCCCTCGCTCCCGGGCCGCCTCGCCGACGTCCCCTCCTTCGCCCGTACGATCGGCGGCGCCGAATCCAATGTCGCCTGCGCGCTGGCCGCCGCCGGGCACACCGTCACCTGGGTCAGCCGGGTCGGCGCCGACGGCTTCGGCGACCATCTCGTCGACGCGATCGCCGCGTACGGGGTCGACACCTCGGGCGTACGCCGCGACCCGGACCGGCCCACCGGCATCTACTTCCGTACGGCGACGGACCGCGCCACCGACGCGCACGAGGTCGCCTATTACCGCGCGGGCTCCGCCGCCTCCGCGATGGCGCCGGGGAGCCTGTCGTACGACGACCTGTGGGCCGGGCGCGTGCTGCACGTATCGGGCATCACGGCCGCGCTCTCGGACGACTGCCTCGCCCTGATGCGTGAGCTGACCACCCGCGCGCCGGGACGCCCGCTGCTCTCCTTCGACGTCAACCACCGGCCGGGGCTCTGGCGCGACGGCTCGGGCGCGCGCGTCCTGCTGGAGCTCGCCCGGGGCGCCGATCTGGTCTTCGTCGGTGAGGACGAGGCGGCCGAGGCGTGGGGCCTGCACGGCGGGGACGCGATCCGGGCCGCGCTCCCGGAGCCGGCGACGCTGGTGGTGAAGCGGGGGAGCGCGGGGGCGACGGTCTACGAGCGGGGCGCGGCCGGCCCCGGCGCAACCGTGGACGGGGGCGCGAGCGGCGGCGTGGGCAGCGGTCCTGAGGGGGGCGCGAACGGGGGCGTGGGCAGCGGGCCTGACGGGGGCGTGAACGGCGGCGTGGGCAGCGGTCCTGAGGGGGGCGCCGACACCGTCACGTCCGTACCCGCGCTGCGCGTCGATGTCGTCGCGCCCGTCGGCGCCGGGGACGCCTTCGCCGCCGGATTCCTCTCCGCCACCCTCCGCGGCCTGCCCGCCGCCGCCCGGCTCCGGCACGGCCACCTGATGGCCGCGGCGACCCTCACCGTCCCCGGAGACCTCGGTGCGCCACCCTCCCGGGCGGACGCCGACCGCCTCGTGGACCTCGACGACGCCGCCTGGGGGACACTTCGTCTCGGCCCCGGGTGGACGGCGGCCACGGAGCAGGAGGTACGTACCCCATGAGCCAGACCGTCGACCGGGCACTGAGCATTCTGCCGCTGCTGGCCCAGGGCCCCGCCGACCTCGGGAGGGTCGCCGACCGGCTCGGCGTCCACAAGTCCACCGCGCTCCGGCTGCTCCGTACGCTCCATGAGCACGGGCTCGTCTACCGCCAGCAGGACAACCGCTACCGCCTCGGCGCACGCCTCTTCGCGCTCGCCCAGGAGGCCGTCGAGAATCTCGACATGCGCGACATCGCGCACCCTCATCTCGTCACGCTCAACAGCCAGTGCGGCCACACCGTCCATCTCGCGGTGTACGAGGACGGCGAAGTCGTCTACATCGACAAGGTCGAGAGCCGCTATCCGGTCCGGATGTACTCGCGGATCGGCAAACCGGTGGCGATCACCGTGGCCGCCGTCGCCAAGCTGCTGCTCGCCGACCTCCCCGAGGCGGAGCGCCGCGCGCTCGCCGAACGCCTCGACTACCCCATGTACACGCCCCGTTCGAGCCCCAACGCGGCCGCCTTCCTCAAGGAGCTGGCGACCGTACGCGAACAGGGCTGGGCCACCGATCTCGGTGGCCACGAGGAGTCCATCAACTGCGTCGGCGCACCCATCCGGGGTGCGGACGGCCGGGTCGTCGCCGCCATGTCGGTCTCCGCGCCGAACGTCGTCGTCACCGCGGAGGAACTCCTCACCCTCCTCCCGCTGGTGCGTCGTACCGCCGACGCGATCAGCGGGGAGTACTCCGGCACCACCTATCCCAGCAAGGACGCTTCATGACCGACAAAACCGCACTGACCCCGTCGACCCACACCACCCCGCCGGCGAAGTTCTCGCACGGCGTCCGCAAGGGCAACATCCTCCAGGTCGCGGGCCAGGTCGGCTTCCTGCCGGCCGTCGAGGGCCAGGCGCCCACCGTCGCGGGCCCGACCCTGCGCGAGCAGACCCTCCAGACCTTCGCCAACGTCAAGGCGATCCTGGAGGAGGGCGGCGCGAGCTGGGACGACGTCATGATGGTGCGCGTCTACCTCACCGACGTCGACCACTTCGCCGAGATGAACGAGATCTACAACGACTACTTCGGCGAGCAGGGCCTGAAGGAAGCGCCCGCCGCCCGTACGACGGTGTATGTGGGCCTGCCCAAGGGGCTGTTGATCGAGATCGACGCGCTCGCCGTCCTCGGCTGAGCCGTCGCCCCGGCCCGTCCTCTCGCCCCCGTACCGGGAACCCCCACCGCTGATCGCTTTACGCGCACCCGCGCCGCCCCACGGCACGGCGCCCGCCGACCGGGCGCCGTGCCGCGATCCCCCCATGCCCGATCCCCCCCATGCCCACGACCAGAGGCTCCCCATGCTGCTCGCCGCTGACGCACCACCGGAGACCCCGCCCCGCACAGGCGGTCTGCTGCTCCTGATCGACGGCACCGCCGGTCTGCTGACCGTCGCCGCCCTCGGCATCGTCCTGCTCCTCTTCCTGATCATCAAGGTCAGGCTCCAGCCCTTCGTGGCGCTGCTCGGCGTCTCCATAGCCGTCGGCCTCGCGGCGGGCCTCTCCGTCACCGAACTCTTCGGTACGGTCCAGAAGTCCGCCGCCGTCTCGATGATCGAGACCGGGATGGGCGGCATCCTCGGCCATGTCGCGATCATCATCGGACTCGGCACGATGCTCGGCGCGATCCTCGAAGTGTCCGGCGGCGCCGAGGTGCTGAGCGCCCGGCTGCTGAACCTCTTCGGCGAGAAGCGGGCCCCGCTCGCCATGGGCGTCACCGGGGTCGTCTTCGGTATCCCGGTCTTCTTCGACGTCGGCATCTTCGTGCTCGCGCCGATCGTGTACGCCGCCGCCAAGCGGTCCGGCAAATCGATCCTGCTGTACGCGATGCCGCTGCTCGCCGGCCTCTCGATGACCCACGCGTTCCTGCCCCCGCACCCCGGCCCGGTCGCCGCGGCGGGACTCTTCAAGGTGGATCTCGGCTGGGTCATCCTGATGGGTGTCGTCGTCGGCGTCCCGGCCGTCCTCGCCGCGTGGGCCTACGCGGCCTGGATCGGGAAGCGCCTCTTCGTCGACGTCCCGCAGGACATGGTGGAGGCGGCGGAGGAGGCCAAGGCCGCGGTCGCCGCCGAGCAGCGCGCCTCGGGCGTCACCCCCAGGGAGACGCCGGTCGCGCTCGGCACGGTCCTGGCCATCATCGGCACCCCGCTGATCCTGATCCTCCTCGCGACCTTCTCGTCGATCGCCCTCGACCCGTCGACGGGCCGCTCGGTCATCGAGTTCTTCGGCCACCCCTTCGTGGCGCTGACGATCGCGCTGCTGCTCGCGTACTACCTGCTGGGCATCAGGCGCGGCTGGTCCCGCAAGTCCCTGGAGACGGTCTCCACCGCCTCGCTCAAGCCGGTCGGCAACATCCTGCTCGTCGTCGGCGCCGGCGGTGTGTTCGGCGCGGTCCTCAAGGGCAGCGGGATCGCGGACGCCCTCGCCGACACCTTCAACGACGTCGGCCTGCCGGTCATCCTGCTGGCCTGGCTGATCTCGGTCGTCCTGCGCGTCGCCCAGGGTTCGGCGACGGTCGCGATCGTCACCACGGCCGGCATCGTCGTGCCGCTCGTCGAGGGCCAGGACCTCTCGCAGGCGCATCTCGCCCTGATCATCATGGCGATCTCGGCGGGCTCGATCTTCGCCTCGCACGTCAACGACGGCGGGTTCTGGATGGTCGCGAAGTACTTCGGCATATCGGAGCGCGACACCCTGAAGTCCTGGACGGTCCTGGAGACCGTGCTGTCCGTGGCGGGCTTCGTGGTGGCGGCGCTGCTGAGCCTGGTCATCTAGACGTTGTCCGGTCGGTCGGTCAGGTGACCGTTCCGGCGGGCGGCCCCGGCCGGGCCCGCCCGCCATGGGGCGGGCGGTCGGCGGGGTCGTCGTGGAGGAAGGGGCCGCAGCCCGTGAGGTCGTTCTTGAGGTTGGAGAGACGGGCGCTGGGACCCGGGTAGACGTAGTCCCGGCCGCGCACCTGGAGTCCGAGACGGTAGCCCGCGGGGATGACCAGGGACGTCGGGAAAATCTCGATGTCCAGTTCGTAGACGGCTCCCGGCTCCAGCGGCTCGGCGCGGTCGTGCGGGTGGAAGGGGCGGTACGGAGTCGACAGCCCGGGGTCGAGACGGCGAGGGGAGGCGCGCAGCCGGCCCTGGCCGACGGGGGTGTGCGGATCCAGCGCGCCCTGGAAGACGACCTCCTCGCCGCTCGGCGAGTAGACCCGTACGACCAGGAACAGATCGGCGTCGGTGGTGGTGGAGGAGACGAACAGCTTCGCCGCCAGCGGGCCGGTGATCTCGGTGCGCTCCGGCAGCGGGGGGTGCTGAACTCCACACCGTCGCCCGACGCCAGGAACCGGACCGTTCCACCGGCCGCCGGCGCCTGCCGCGCGAGCGCGCCGTCCGCGGTCGGATACAGCCGGGTCCAGCGCGTCGACGGCAGCGGCCAGGCGTCCTCGCCGCGTTCCGTGAAGGTCCCGTCGACCCGCCGGATCTGCGACTGCACCGCGGGCCGGTCCTCCCAGCCGTCGCGCTCGTCCTTCAGATACCGGTCGAAGAAGCGCAGCTGGAGGTCGACGCCGTAGTCGGTGCAGAAGAGCGGCCAGTGCGCGTGGCCGTGCAGCTCCAGCCACTTGCGGGTGGACGCCGCCCGTACGAACCCCTCCACATTGCCGCGCAGATGGAGCCCCTGGCCGCCCCAGTTGCCGCAGCTCAGCACGGGAACGTCGATCGCGTCCCAGTGCGCCGAGCGGTCCCGGTGGTACGCGTCGTCGAAGGCGTGCGCCCTGATGTCCGCGCCGAGGTCGGTACGGTTCGCGGCCAGCTCCGCCGGCTGGGGGACCTCGTCGCCGCAGATCCGCTGACCGGTGTTCGGATCGCGGCCGCCCGCCTCACCGATCCCGTACTGGACCGTCTTGACCTGCATGTCGTACCAGTTGTCCCAGAAGGTGGAGCGGATACCGCCCTGGTACGCGCCGTCCCGGTAGAAGTCCGCCGCGCCCTCCCAGGGGCAGATCGCGGCCAGGTGCGGCGGGCGCAGGGAGGCGACGTGCCACTGGTTCATCGCGTAGTACGAGATGCCGTTGAGGCCCACCCGCCCATTGCTCCACTCCCGGGTGCCCGCCCATTCGACGCAGTCGTGGAAGTCACGGGTCTCACGCGGTGAGAAGGGGTCCACCCGGCCCGGCGAGCGGCCGGTGCCGCGCGAGTCGACCCGTACGCAGGCGTATCCGTGCGGCACCCACTTCTCGGGATCGACGACCTCCCAGTTCTGGTACTTGTTCGAGGTGCCCGCGACCGCGTCGGGGTGGTCCCGGGCCATCGCCTCCCAGGCGCTGGGATACCCGCGCTGGAAGGGCAGCCCCTTGGCGTACGGGCCGTACGTCATGATCACCGGCACCGGCTCGTCGGTCACCGGCCGGAACACGTCCGCGCGCAGCACGATCCCGTCGTCCATCTCGACGGGTACGTCCCACTCGACGCGCATTCCGTCGATGAGCTGCGTAAGGAACGGCTCCGGGCCGCCGTCGTCGGGCGTGTCCTCGCTCCTTGCCTCAGTGGTCGGTTCTGAGTGGTCGGTACGTCAAAGTTCGGTACTTCAAAGTTCGGTACTTCAGCGGTTGACGTGCGGATGCCAGGGGGCCAGTCGGCGCAGCGCCGTCTCCGTACCCGCCCGCGCGACGATGCCGAGCGTGGCCAGGACGAGGACCGCGACGAACGCGGCATCCTGTTCGAACGAGTGCGCGTTGCTGAGGATGTAGGTGCCGAGCCCCGGCAGGCTCGCGAGGAACTCCACCGCCACCGCGCCGACCAGGGCCCTGCCCACCGCCACCTGGACTCCCGCGATGATGAACGGCAGCGTCGAGGGCAGCAGCACGTCGAGGACCACCCGTAGCCGCGACAGCGCGCGTGGTCAGGTGGGGATGGGCTTGGTCCGCGTGCAGTTCTTCCATTCGACCCAGGGCCGGGCGCCGCCGTTCTTGGGGCCGGTGGCGTAGGTGGGGTCGCCGGTGATCGTCTGTTCCTTGGACTCGTGGGTGAGTTCGATGCCGAAGAGCTTGAAGCCGAGGCTGACCTGTCCGGCGGAGAGGCCGAAGCCGATGCCGAGGGAGGCGTTCCACCAGTCGGTGTTGGCCTCGTAGTCGAGCCTGCTCAGTTTTCCCTTGTCGTGGAGGAGCCGTTCTAGGGGGCTCGCGTCGGGGCCGGGCACCTCGGCCGCGTCCGTGGGGGAGGGCAGCGGATTGCCGGCCGGGTCGCCGTTTCCGCGCAGCCAGTCCTCGACGGTGGTGCTGTCATCGTCGTTGTCGAGGATGAGTTCGGCGGACTCGGTGTGTATCCGCGACTCGGTGGATCCGCCGCCACCGCCGACATCGATGGTGACGGGACCGGCGTTGGCGCCTGCCTCGACCTTGCCGCCGACGCCTTCCCCGGCCTCCTGGCTGGTGGTGATCAGCAGCTTCTCCGGGTGGTGTGCGGCGCCGTCCGCTTCCTCCTGGTCGTAGGCGGCCGCGTCGTAGGTGACGGAGACCTGCTGCATCCGCTCGCCCGTGGCGACCCCCAGCGCGCCGGCCGTGCCCTTGACGGTGAAGGTGTAGATGAAGGTGATCTTCCCGGCGTTCGGTCCGCTGTGGGAACGCATGACCACCACGTCCTCGGTCATCGTGCCGGAGGCCAGCTCCCCGGAGAACTTGCCGCCCTTGCCGCCCGTGAACTTTCCGCCGAAGCTCACCGAACCGGACGCCTCGGTGGAGGTCTTGGTGATGTCGACGTCCGGCGCCAGCTCCGGATCGAGATCGGGCTTCTTGGTGGCCGCGTCCTGCTGGCAGGCGCCCATCGCCGCACCGGGGTTGTAGCCGCTCTGGAACTTGCAGCCGTCGTTCGCCTTGAGGTACGCGGCGAACTTCTGCGCGTCCTCAAGGTTGGCCGCCAGGTCGGCCTGGGGGTCGCCGCTCTTGTTCCCGTTGAACAGCCACTGCCCGCCGTTGCCGCTGCCCGCCAGGTAGGTGCCGCTCAGCTTGGCGCTGCCGCCCCATTCCTTCAGACCCGGGATGCCGGCGGAGATGCTCGCGGTGACCCCGCCCGAGGTCTCGTTCACCCGCTCCAGGGTGACGGTGCCGTCCGACCACTGCTGGAGCTTGACCGTCTCCGAGCTGCTGATCTTGATGAAGACCACCTGGATGACGACGGTGTCCTTGGTCTGGTCCTGGGACAGCAGACACCGAGCGGGCTCGAACGGATCCCCGTTGGGCACGAAGGGATCGCCGCCGCCGCCTCCGCCGCTGTCGCCTCCGCCGCCCCCGTCCCCACCGCCCGCGTAGTCGCCGGAAGAACACGCCTCGGCCCCGCTCAGCGGGTGAAGTATTCGGCACACCGCGCTCTTCAGCCCGGTCGCCTCGTCGGCGGGCACGCTCAGGCCGACTATCCCCGCCACGACCAGGGACACCACCCCGACCATCGCGGCGTACTCGGCCCCGCTCTGCCCCCTGTCGCTCCGTCCCCGGGCATGCCCGAGCCCGAGCGCGTGCCCATGCCCACGCCCGTACCAACTGTGGAACCTACCGGCGTCCTTCACCTGTTCTCCCAGCTCACGCCGTCGTCGTGACCCCCCGAGCGGGAGCAGCCTAGGAACGGGCGAGGGCCCATGCGGGGGCCCACGGGCCCAGCCGGGGGCCCAGCCGGGGTCGTTCCGGCAGGAGTTCATCCGCCGGTTGATCACCGGCCCCCTCGGTGCCGCCCGCTGTCTCCCGTGGCGCCGACGCGGGAGCTGGAGCCCGCCCGCCACCGAATGCGGCCCGTGCCACCCGGGCAACGACTCGCACTGACCGAACCGGACGGGTACCTCGGAGCTCCGGCCGGCCACTGACCGGAGCCCCGTGCACCCCCGGGTGCGATTCCACGGAACCGGCCCGGCATCAGGCCACGCCCGCCAGGATGGGGCGGGTGACAACCACCACCACAGACCTCTGGTACCACTACGGCCGCTCCCGCGCTCAGCGTGATCGTGCGGTCCCCGAGTCCTTCCACTGGATCTGGAGTCAGGACGCGGGCCCCGGCGCGGAAGTCCTCGGTGACCTGTCCGGGCGAGTCGTCGGCGACCTCGGCGCCGGGGCCGCCCGGCACGCCGCCCATCTGGCCACTCACCACATGCCCGCCCGGGTCGTCGCGGTCGACGCCTCGCCCGCGCAGTGCGTCATGGCCACCGAGTTGTACGGCCACATCGTGCCGCGCCTGCACATCGTGCAATCCGATGTCGTACCGCATCTGCACATGATGGCCGACACCTACGACGTGCTCTACAGCGTCTTCGGCGCGGTCGACTTCACCGACCCGTGCGACCTGCTGCCCGCGGCAGCCGTCGCGCTGCGGCCCGGCGGGCGGCTGGTTTTCTCCAGCCTCGGCCACTATCTGAACGGCGCGCCCGCACAGCCCGATGTCGTGCCCGCAGAGGTCACGGCGAGGACGCCGGACGGGGAGGCGACCACGATGCACCGCTGGGTGCTCCAGGAGCAGGTCTGGACGAAGGCCCTGGACGAGTACGGGTTCACCCGGATCAGCGTCGACGTACTACCGGCGATGGCCGAGGGCCCGCACACCGCCGACACGCTGCTGGTGACCGCGGTCCGGCGGCCCTGAGCGCCCAGGAGTTCATCCGCCGGTTGATCACCGGCCCCCTCGGTGCCGCCCGCTGTCTCCCGTGGCGCCGACGCGGGAGCTGGCGCCCGCCCGCCACCGAACCCTCACCGCAGGCCCTCTTGCGCGATCACCGTCACCCCGCTTTGGTGACTCGGGTCACGTAGAGAGACAAGCGGGAGGCGACGACACGTATGGCAGACACCACGGACACCGGCATGGATGAGGCCGTCTCCCGTCCGCGCAAGTCGAGTTGGACGTACATCGGGCCCGGCATCGTCGTCGCGGCGACCGGTGTGGGCGCGGGCGATCTGGTCGCCACGCTCATCGCGGGCAGCAAGTTCGGCCACACCCTGATGTGGGCGGCGGTCATCGGCTGCGTCGTCAAGATCTCTTTGGCCGAGGCCACCGGCCGCTGGCATCTCGCCACCGGCCGCACCCTGTTCGAGGGCTGGCGCAGCCTGGGCCGCTGGACCACCGTGTACTTCGCGGTGTACGTCCTCGTCTGGGGCTTCGTCTACGGCGCCACGGCGATGTCCTCCAGCGCGCTGCCGATCGTCGCGCTCTTCCCGGACGGGCCGGGGCTCAAGACCTGGGCGGTCATCACGGGCCTGATCGGGCTCGTCTTCGTCTGGTTCAACCAGTACGCCGTCTTCGAGCGGGTCATGACGGTCCTGATCGGCGTGATGTTCGTGGTCGTCATGTACGTCGCGATCCGGGTCGTCCCCGACGTCGGCGCGAGCTTCGCCGGCCTGCTCCCGGTCCTGCCGGACGGCTCACTGCTCTACACACTCGGCCTGATCGGCGGGGTGGGCGGCACGATCACCATGGCCGCGTACGGCTACTGGGTCAACGCCAAGGGCTGGACCAACACCGGCTGGATGAAGGTGATGCGCCTCGACAACCGGGTCGCGTACATCACCACCGGCCTCTTCGTCGTCGCCATGCTGATCATCGGCGCCGAGCTGCTGCACTCCTCCCAGATCGCCCTGACCAAGGGCGACCGCGGCCTGATCGACCTCGGCACGATCCTGGAGGACCGCTTCGGCCCGACCACCGCCAAGCTGTTCCTGGTCGGCTTCTTCGCCACGTCCTTCTCGTCGCTGATCGGCGTCTGGCACGGCGTGAGCCTGATGTTCGCGGACTTCGTGGAGCGGATCCGCAAGGAACGCGTGGGGGCGGCGGCGGACGAGGCCGGGAAGACGACGGAGGAGGTCGCCTCCGGCGAGCGCGAACGCTCGGTGCCGTTCCGCGCGTATCTGCTCTGGCTGACCTTCCCGCCCATCTCGCTCCTCTTCCTGGACGAGCCGTTCGGCCTGGTCGTCGTCTACGGGGTGCTGGGCGCCTTCTTCATGCCGTTCCTGGCGCTGACGCTGGTGTGGCTGCTCAACTCGTCGCGCACGCCGAAGGAATGGCGGAACGGCATCCTGAGCAATGTGATGCTGACGGCGGCGGGGCTGCTGTTCGTGGTGCTGTGCGTGCAGCAGGTGCGGGACATTCCCTGGTAGGGGCTCAGGGCTCGCCTCGGGCGGCGTTGATGGCGTCGAGCCAACGCTGGGTCGAGAGCGTGTAGGGATGCTCGGGGCCGAGTACGCGCCGTCGTGCGGAGAGCACGGCGGCCATCTCGGCCGCCGCGAGGTCGTGGTGGCCTTGGCTGTGGAGGACGACTGCCAGGTTGTTGCGGGTGATGAGGGTGGAGGGGGCGTTCTCGGCGAGGGTGTTGTGTTCGATGTCGAGGATGTCTTCGTAGATGGTGCGTGCTTGATCGAGGTGGCCTTGGTCGTCCAGGACGAGGGCGAGGTTGTGCTGGGTGACGAGGGTGTTCTGGTGGTGTTCGCCGAGGGTGTCGCGTTGGGTGGCGAGGATGTCTTCGAAGATGGTGCGTGCCTGGTCGTAGTCGCCCTGGCTGTGGAGGACGAGGGCGAGGTTGTTGCGGGTGATGAGGGTGTTCTGGTGGTGTTCGCCGAGGGTGTCGCGTTGGGTGGCGAGGATGTCTTCGAAGATGGTGCGTGCCTGGTCGTAGTCGCCCTGGTCGTCCAGGATGCGGGCGAGGTTGTGGCGGCACAGGATGGTGTTGGGATGGTCTTCGCCGAGGGCGCCGCCCAGCCGGGACACCAGTTCTTCGAGCACCTTTCCGGCCTGGCTCAGCTGTCCCTGGGCGTACAGGCTTCGGGCCGCCAGCATGGCCGCCGTCCAGGTGACCAGGAACAGTTCGTTGTCATCCGAGCCGGACTCGAAGGTCAGCGCGTGGACCGTATGCGGTGTCAGCGCCGACCACAGGGGCCACCGCTCCACGTCCTCCGGCACGCCTGTCTCATCGCTCTCGGCCGCCTCGTCCAGCAGCCGCGCGTTCAGCGCGTACCGCCCCGGGCTCCCGTGCGCGTCCCGTACCAGGGGGTGCAGCGCGACCGTGTCCACCCCGTTCGCCGCGGCCAGGTCCACCAGCCCCAGCCCCGCCAGCGCCTGCAACGCGGCCCAGATCTCGGCCCCGCTCACCCCCTCGAACGCCTCGTCCTCGCCCAGTACCGCCGGGTCGGCCAGGATCAACGGCACCGGTGCGTCCGCGAAGTTGGCCAGGACCTCCAGCAGCGGCCGTACGCAGCGGTGACCGCGCTCGGTCAGCAGGTCCAGGGACATCCGCCAGATGCCCGCCAGCGCGGTGGCCGTGCCCGGGTGCGGGAATGCCCCGCCGTCGTCCAGTGACGCGCGGAACTCCGCGAAGGTCGCTGTCTCCCCGGCATCCCGGAAACGCGCCGGGCGCTGTCCTACGGCCGCCAGATAGCGGCCCACGGTGTGGAGCGCGAGGGGCAGCCCGCCCAGCCGGCGGGCCAGTTCGGCGGCCTCCTCCCGTGAACCGGCCGACGGGCCCGCGAGGTCCAGCAGGACATCCGCGCCGTGCCCGTCGCCGAGCGGCGTCAGCCGGTGCAGGACCGCGTGACCGCCCCACGTGCCCGGCCGGCCGTCGCGGCTCGTGACCAGGACCAGCCCGCGCGGCGACCGGTGCGGACGGACGAGACCCGTGCCCAGCGCCAGCCGCCCCGGGCCGTCGAGCAGCCGCGCGTCGTCCGCGTTGTCGACCACCAGCAGCCAGGGATCCGCCAGCGCCGAGAGCCGGCGCCAGAGCTGGTCGGCCAGCCGGCCGACGGCGATCTCCTCGTCCGGTACGCCGAGTTGGCGGGCGAGCGCGGTCAGGCCGCCGGTGCACCGGGACGCGTCCTGGGCACCGATCCACCAGACCCGGTCGGTCTCCCGCTGGAGGCGGTGGGCGACGGACACGGCGACGCTCGTCTTGCCGACCCCGCCGAGGCCCTGGAGCACGTGGACCGCCCCGGCGCCCTGCTTGTGGCCCTCGTCCCGTACGACGGCGAGCAGCTCGTCGAGCAGTTCGTCCCGGCCCCACAGCGTGCGCCGGGAGGCCGTGCCGTGCGGGACCGCGAGAGTGATCTGGTCGCTCTCCCGCGTCGAGAAGCCGGAACCGGTCAGGCCTGGCCCGGCTCCGGCGCGGGAGGGTTTGCCGGGGCGGGCCCGTTCGTACCGTAGAAATTGTTGATGACGCCCGCGGTGCCGCCACTGCCGCCGCCCTTGATGTCCACCTTCTCGGTGGAGACCCAGGCGCCCGCGCCCGTACCCGTGATCGTCGTGCCGGCGCCGCGTGACGTCAGCTCGGCCCGCAGTTCGTCGCTGAACCTCTTGATTTCCAGGGCGAGTTCGGCCCTGAGGTCCTCCGGCGCGGCCTCCAGTACGTCCACGAAGCGGTCTTCCCACCTGTCCGCCTGGCGTGTCCGGCCCGCCTCGTCCGACCCGTCCAGCTCCGCCGCCGTACGGTCCAGCCGCTCCAGCGTCACCCGTTCCAGCTCCGCGTTCCCGGAGCCCCGCCCGAACCAGCCCGCGACGCGCGTACGGAACGACTCCCACGCCTGCGTACCGGCGGCCGACGCCGCGCCCTCCACGACCGCGATCCCACCGGCCGCCGCTGCCGCCGTCACCGCCTCGGCCAACATGAATCCCCCCGGATCCCCGAATCCCTGAACTGCGTCGCATCTGAGGGTCCTTCTTACCGCAAGCACCCCGCCCCCGGACACACGGCAGCGCCGTCGGGTGGGGTTCGACGGCGCTGCCGGCCCTGTGGGGGGCTCGGGGCGGTGGTGCGGACTAGGGGTGCGGCCGGACCTACGGGAGGCTGTGGACGTGGGGGCCGACGGCGTTGGACCAGGCGTTGCCCGCGGTGGCGTCCCAGTTGGTGGACCAGGTCATGGCGCCGCGGAGGCCGGGGTAGGTCTTGGAGGGTTTGAAGGAGCCGCAGTTCGTGCCCTTGGTCAGGCAGTCCAGGGCGTTGTTGACGATGGACGGTGCTACGTAGCCGCTGCCGGCGCCGCGTGTGGAGGCGGGGACGCCGATGCCGACCTGGGAGGGGTCGAGGCCGCCTTCGAGCTGGATGCAGGCGAGTGCGGTGAGGAAGTCGACGGAGCCCTGTGAGTAGACCTTGCCGTCGCAGCCGAGCATGGAGCCGCTGTTGTAGTACTGCATGTTGACGACGGTGAGGATGTCCTTCACGTTCAGCGCCGTCTTGAAGTACTCACCGGCCGTCGACTGCATGTCGATCGTCTGCGGCGCCATCGTCAGCACCATGCCCGCGCCCGCCTTCGCGGACAGCTGGCGCAGCGCCTTCGTCATGTAGGTGGAGTTGAGACCGTTCTCCAGGTCGATGTCGACGCCGTTGAAGCCGTACTCCTGCATCAGCGCGTAGGCGCTGTTCGCGAACGCGGTCGCGGAGGCGTCGCTGTTGACGGAGACGCTGCCCTTCTCGCCGCCGACCGAGATGATCACGGACTTGCCCGCGGCCTTCTTCGCGGCGATGTCCGCCTTGAAGTCGGCGACGGAGGCGTAGCCGACGGCCGGGTCGAGGTTGAAGGTGATCTGGCCGGGCGTCGCGGTCGCGTCGGCGAACGAGACGGCGATGATGTCGTACTGCGACTGCACGTCACGGAGCTTCTGGACGGCCGCGCCGTTGTTGAAGTTCTGCCAGTAGCCGGTCACCGCGTGCTTGGGCACGCCGGGGCCCGGGTTGCCGCCGCCGCTCTGGGCGGTCCTGCCGGTCACGGTCGCGGACTTCGCCGACTCACCGGCCGCGTTGGTGGCGGTCACCTGGAAGTCGTACGAGGTGTTCGCGGCCAGCCCCGTCACGGTCGAGGACGTACCGCTCGCCGACTGGACCTTCGTACCGGCCCGGTAGACGTTGTAGCCGGTCGCGCCGGACACCGCGCTCCAGTTGAGGGTCACGGACGACGAGGTCACCGACCCGACCGCGAGCCCGGAGGGCGCGCCGGGCACCTGGGGCCCGGGGTCGCCGCCCCCGCCGCCGTCGGGGCCGAAGACGGACACGTCGTCCGCGTAGTAGGCGCTCTGGCCGTACCACCCGTGCGTGTAGACGGTCACGGACCTGGTCGAGGCGCCGGTCCTGAAGGTGGTGGTCAGCTGCTTCCAGCCGGAGCTGTCCGGGGTCCAGGCCGACACATCGGTGGTGCCCGTCCCCTCGGCCCCGAGATACGCGTACCCGCCCTGGACCCAGGCGCTCAGCGTGTATGTCGAGTTGGGCTGGACGGCGACCGCCTGGGTGCACTTGGCGTTGTCCTGGCCGCCCGGGGTGGCCCGGAGCGCGGCGGCGCCTCCGTGCACGGGAGAACCGACGGTGGCCCCGCTGCCCGCCGAGCAGGTCCAGTTGGTGAGCCCGGACTCGAAGCCCGCGTTCTTGGCCACGTTGACGTCGGCGGCCTGCGCGGTGCCGGTGAGCCCGGTCAGGCTCAGCGCGCCGGCGGCCAGCACGGCCACCGTCCCGCCGATCCAGGTTCTGATACGTCGTCTGCCGCCTGGTGCGCGTTCCACTTGCTGCCTCCGGCTGGGGTTCGGGGATGGAGGTACGTGAGAGGGGGAACGGTGGCCACCGTCGGGCGTAAAACTGGTCCAGACCAATCAAGTTGTCAAGACCTGTGGCAGCAGGCCGTATACGAAGGGGGTGGGAGAGGGGCGATCCGATCCCGCTACGGAGCGTCCGCCGGCGCTTCGCCGGCCGCGAAGGTGACCACGAGGTCGGCGGCGGACCTGCCGGGGGCGACCAGACGGGCGTTGGCCTCGTCGGACTCCAGGACGAAGCGCCGCGCGTCGGCGGGCGGCTTGCCGAACCGCTCGTGGCGGGCGATCAGCCTCCGTACCCGTTCCCCGTCCGCCAGATCGACCCACCAGGTCTCGTCGAGCAGCCCGCGCACCTCGCTCCAGGGGCCGTCAGGACCGTCGTCCAGCAGGAGGTAGTTCCCCTCCGTGATCACGAGAGGCACATCGGGCGGGACGGGGATGGTCCCCGCGACCGGCTGCTCCCACTCCCGGTCGAAGCCGGGCGCGTACACCGTCTCGCCCGCCCGCGCGGTCCGCAGCCGCCGCAGCAGGGCGGTGTAGCCGTACGGGTCGAAGGTCTCCGGGGCGCCCTTGCGGCCCAGGAGTCCCAGCCGGCGCAGCTCGGTGTCGGCGAGATGGAAGCCGTCCATCGGGACCAGGACCGCGCGGTCCTGGCCGAGCGCACCGGCGATGTGGGCGGCGAGCGTGGTCTTGCCCGCGCCGGGGGGCCCGGCGATGCCGAGGATCCGGCGGCGACCGGGGCGGCCGGTGGTGCCGCCCGCGCTGCCCGAGCCGCCTGAGCTGCCCCCGCTGCCCGAGCCGCCCGCGCTGCCCCCGCTGCCCGAGCCGCCTGAGCTGCCCTCGCTGCCCGAGCGGCCCGCGCTGCCCGTCTCGTCCGTGTCGTCCGTACGCTCCGTGCCGGTCGCGGCCAGGCGCCGTGCGCGCTCAAGGAGGTCCCGGAGCCGTGGGGGCTGCTGGAGCGGCTGGGCCTGCTGGAGCGGCTGGGCCTGCTGGGATCGCGGGGGGCGTTGGGGGCGTTGGGGAGTCATGCGCCGAGCGTATGTGGGCGGCAGCGGTCGGACCGTTCACTCCTCCTGGAGCCGTTCCACCGCGTAGCCCGTCACGCACCCGACCACCAGCACCGCGTTCGACATCAGCAGCCCCTCGGCCGCCAGGTCCTGCCACTGGAGCGACATGTTCAGGGCCTGCGCGGCCACCGGCACGGTGAGGACCGCCGTCAGATGCTGCGCCGTGGCGTCGCGGAACGGCTCATGGTGGAAGCGTCCCGCCGCCCACGCCGCGACGGCGATGCAGATGGCGTTCGGCAGATGGATCAGCAGCAGACGGCCGGTGAACGTCTCCAGCTTCTCGTCCGACGCCAGATGGTCGTAGACCAGCGTGGCCTGGAGATACTCCGTGATGAGCAGCATGACGATGCCGGCCGCCCAGGCGCGCATGAGCGCGAAGACCGCTGCTCCGCCTCCGCCGTCCCGGCGCGCGGGCGCTCTCGGGTAGTCGTACCGCGTCATCGCCTTTCGCCTCCGAACGGATGGCTGAACAGATCGCCGTGCATCAAATCCTCGTACTTCAGATCGTTTCGCTGTTGATTCATTTCCCGGGCCGGGCCGGGTCCCGTCCCCGGTGCCGGCCGTGCCCGGTGCCGCCCGGGAGCCGCGGTGCCCAGGACCGCCCCGGTTCAGATCGCAGTGAACACCAGCACCGCCGCGAAGCAGGCCGCCGCCAGCCCGCACCCCGTCACCAGCAGTACGTACTGCGCCACCGGCGACCAGTTGCCCCGCCCCGCGACCGTCGCGGTGCGCTCGGGGGCCGCCGGGTCGTACGCCACCGTGACCGGCGAGCCCACCCGCACCGCGCCCGTCGCCAGGTCCTCGAACTCGACGCTCCGCCCGTCCGGGGTGCGGAAGGAGAAGACGTACCGGCGCGCGTCCGAGCGGTTGTACGGCTCGCTCTCGATCCGTACGCACACACCGGCCGCCCGGCCGCCCGCCCGCAGCGCGCGGGTCACCGCTGCCAGCCGCCGGGCGTAGTGGGCCGCCAGCCAGCCGAACAGCAGCGTCATGCCGCCGAAGAAGACGTAGTCACCGCCCGGGATGTTCATGGTGGCCGCCTACTTGAGAGTGATCGAGTCGATGATCTTCGTCAGATCGCCGTCGCCGAGTCTTCCCTTGGCCGCGTCGATCCGTACCGCGTACGCCTTCTTCGCGGAGTCGAGACCGGCGACGATCACGCCCTTGATCCGGGAGCCCTTCTCGGTGAACTCGAAGTCGATGCGCCGGGCCTCGGTCCTGCCCTCGGGCCCCGCGACCTCGACCTCGCGCTGCTTTCCCAGCGTCGAGCCGAGGGCGATGCCCGCCTCGGCGCCGATCGCCGCCTCCTCCACCGAGTCGGCGTTGGTGAAGTCGAGCTGGACGGTGATCATTCCGACGTCCTTGCCGCCCGCCGCGAGTGTGGCCGCCGCCGCGTTGTACTCGCTCCGCTCGCCGGCGCTCTGGGGAGTGAAGGCGGGCGGGTGGGCGACCGTGACCGCGGGGGTCTTCAGCGTGCCCCAGCCCTCGGGCACCACGCCGGCCGTCGTGTCCGTACCGCACCCGGCCACCAGCGCGACGACGGCGGCGCAGACGGCGGTGGCGGTGGCGGCGGCCGGCCGGCGCGGTGTCCTCCCGCTCCTCGGGCCGCCTCCGCCGCTGGGGCCGCCCCCGCCGCTGGGGCCGCCTCCGTCGCTTCCGTCGCTCGGGCCGCTTCCGTCGCTCGCGCTGTCCGGCCTGGTCGGGATGGTGATGGCGGGTGTCCTCATGGCTGGTGTGCTCCTGTCGCCGGCCGGGTCAGTTCGCACAGTAGCTGTACGGAAGATAGGTGCGGCTGTCCCCATGGGGTGCCCCCAGGAACCGCGCCTCGTCGAGGGTCTCCTCCTTCTTCTCGGTGGAGACCGAGAAGCCGAGGCTGAGCCCCAGGTTCAGCTCGAAGCCGTACTCCGCGGCCTCCGTCTTTCCGGTGTAGTTCGTCCGGCTGGAGAGCCCCTCGTCGAAGAGGAGCCGGCCGAACGGATCGTCCGCGCCGGGGCGCTTCGTCGGCGCGTGGTCGTCGAACATGTAGGTGAAGGGCGCGGCGTTGTCGCCGTGTCCGTCCAGCCACTCCTGCGCGATCCGGCGCTGCTCGTCGCCGTCGGAGCCGGGCGGGATGACGACGGAGTTGGTGACGACCTCGATACCGGTGGACCCGTCGGTGCCCTTCGCCCCGCCGCTGCCGCCGCGCTTGTCGTCACCGTCCTTGCCGTTGTCCCCGCCGACCTTCGCGCCGTCCTTCGTGGCGCCCTTCTCGACCGTGCGCGTCATGTCGATGCGCAGCAGCTCGCCGGTCTTCTTGTCGTGCGTGACGGTGATCGTGCCGGTCTGGGTGGTGGACGCGGAGGACTCGCCGCTGAGGGGCCCGGCCTCGTACCCGACCTTGCCGCCGTACTCGACGGCCGCGCTGTACGTGTACGCCTTGGTGCCCTTGAAGTTGTTGTCGGTCCAGGTCACCTCGGGCGAGAACTTGAAGTTGCCGCCGAGGGTGGCGCTCAGCTTCTTCTCGTCACCCGCCGACAGCTTGAGTCCGCCCGCCGCGCCGGCCTCCAGGCCGACCTTGCCGTAGCTGATGTGGCGGTTGCCGAGCTTCTCCTCGATCCGGTCGCGCAGCTCCTCCTCCTTGGCCATCGGGCCCTTGCCGAAGAGGTAGAGGATGCTGCTGCCGAGGCCGCCGCCGCGCGCGTTGGTGTTGCGGTTGGCCAGCTCGTACGTCTTGAGTTCCTCGATGTCGGCACGGAACGACGCGGCCTGCTCCTCGCTGTCGAAGACCCAGGTGTCGCCGTTGGTGACCTTGATCCCGGCGCCCAGCTCGACCTTGTCCGCGCCGAACTTGCCGATCTTCGCGCCCGGCTTCCAGTCCTTCTTGGCGGCGACGGAGGCGGCGTCGGTGAACGTCATCATGACCTGCTGGTCGTTCGCGTCGACCCTGCCGTCCTTGTTGAGGTCCGTGTTGGACTGGAACGTCGTCTGCTGGAAGCCGTACTCCTCGCCCCACTCGATGAAGAGGACCTTCGCCTTGGCGCCCGCCTTGTCGGTGACCGAGGAGATCTGGCAGAGCGGCGGCTCGTAGTCGGCGTCGGTCCTGGGCGTGGCCCGGTCCTGGTCGCCGCCGCCGCCCGCGTCGCAGGGGCCGCTGAAGGTGACCAGACAGCGCAGACCGTCCGCCAGGGTCTGGTCGACTCCCGTACCGACCAGCGCCCCGACGACCGCCGCCACGACCACGATCACGCCCGCGTACTCGGTGGCCGTGGCCCCTCGGTCACGCGCGCCGTCAGGCGGCTTCTGTCGTCTCATCCGGCCCGTCCCCCTCGGTGACCGAGTGCCTCTCGCACACGGAATCGGAAGGGGAGCGTACGGGCCCCGGTGATGCCCGTTCGTGGGCCCCTGGGCCCAACTCGGGCCCAAACTGGAGCGATTGGATGCAGAATTCGACCAAATGGAATATTAATTGAAACGGCAGTGAACAACTGACTGCTTCGCCCGCTTTGCCGGTGGCTGCCACCCGTATCCCTGGCATCGTCATCTGATAGGTGTTCTCTGCGCAGTACGAGGTGGATAAAGTGCTGAAGCAGAAGCACGGAGCAGGAGAGAGAACTGCGGCCGTCGGGACTCCGACGGCCGGAGCCGAACGGGGAACCAGCGTGCCGACCGCGATTGCTGTCACCAGCCCTGATCTGGTGCTACCTCCGACTGACCAGCAGACGCCGACCGCGGCGCTGCTCCAGTCACCCGACGCCCAGCCACTGGACGCCGCGCTCGCCGACATGCAAGTTCTCGTGGAGCAGCACGGCTATGTCGTGGCGCTCTACCCCGCGTCGATCACCGCGGCGCATGAACGACGCCTGCATACCGTCCGGTCGGTCCTGGAGACCGACCGGATCGCGCTTCTCAAGCTCGATCTGCCGCCGCTCGGCGTGGCCGTACTGGTGCGCCAGCTGAGGCAATTGTCCATCTGTGACTTCAGCGCCGGGATCGTCGCGTCCGCGGCCCGGCTGCTCTCGCACTACATCTACGCCGGGGCGCAGCTCAACTCCGTGACCAGGCTCGACCGGGTGCCCGTGAGCCTCAAGACCCACGCGAAGTCCTGGGTGCCGGGATCCCAGTTCGGGGTGCTCGCCAACCCGTCGCCCCAACTGATCAAAATCGGCGGGTCCGGAGAACTCACAGGTCCCGACTTCGGGACTCAACTCATCGTTGGAAAAGGGCAGTTGCAGTCCGACTGGGTGACCAAAACCCTCGCGCCCGCGTGGCGCGTCCAGGGGATCCAGGAAAGCGCTCTGCCGGCGGATTCACCGCGCTGGTGGGGGACTTCCAAGATGGTCGAGTTCGCCGCTTTCCTGCCGGACATCTCCGTCCTCTATCAGCTGGTCTCCTCCGTACGAAGAGAGGTGTGCTCCTGGTGCGGCATCGAACTCATAGGTGATCGCTGCGGATTCTGTTCGGCTCCGCTGACACCGCCCGAGAACCAAATGGGTGCCACGGGTGTCCTGCACCACGGAACATCCACCTAGACGTACGCCCCGCGTGTGCGGCGCCGCACACAGCGTGGCGGCTCACGCGCGCTCCCGCAGCCCCCGGGCCCCGTTTCCTTCCCCGACCGCCGATACCCTGATCCGCTCGCCAGACTCCCCGCTCCAGCGTCGTACACCGATTTCACACACCGATTTCACACGTCGGTCCCATTCTCAGCCCTGACACTCCGCCCTCACACTCACGTCACCGAACGAGGTTGCTCCGCCCATGAATTCACGGCAACGCCGCGGCGTCATACTCCTTCTTCTCTCGGTCCTCTGCGCCTTCGCCGCGTTCGCCGGTGTCCTCTCCGTGATCAGCGACGTAAATTCGAAGGTCGGACCCGAGGTGTCCGCGTACCGGCTGAAGGCGGACGTCGCGCCGTACACCCCGCTCACCGAGGGGCAGTTCGAGAAGATCAGCATGCCCAAGCGCTGGCTCTCCGAGAACGCGGTGACCGATCTGGCCGTCGTCAACGGGAAGATCGCCGTCACCCAGCTCAAGCAGGGCTCGCTGCTCCAGGACGACATGATCGTCAACCGGCCCGCGCTCGCCAACGACGAGCAGGAAATCGCGATCATGATCGACGCGTCGACCGGTGTCGCCGGGAAGATCCTCCCGGGCGACCTGGTCAACATCTTCGCGACCTTCGCCGCCGAGAACCAGGACGCCCGGGCCCAGTCCCGGATCATCGTCCCCAACGCCAAGGTCCTCGAAGTCGGCAAGCTCACCGCACTGCAGCCCGACGAGAGCAACAACAACCGCAGCGCGGCCACCAAAGCGGTGCCGATCACCTTCGCGCTGAAGACCAAGGACGCCCAGCGCGTCGCGTACGCCGAGTCCTTCGCGAAGCACGTGCGCCTCGCGCTCCTCGCCGACGGCAGCCCCACCACGCTGCGCCCGGGGGAGAACACCTACACCCTCGAAGGGGACAAGTGAGGGACGTATGAGCACCAGAATCCTGCCGGTCGTCGGGGACGCCGACGCCGCCCGGTCCATCACGACTCTGCTCAGTCAGCTCCCTGACGCCGAGCCGGCCGCACCGGTCGGCGACTCCACCTCGCTGATCGACACCCTGGCCAGGCTGGCCGCCGAGTCGATCGACGAGCTGCCGGAAGTGGTCCTGGTCCATGAGCGGATCGGTCCGGTACCGGCGCTCGAACTGATCCGGGAAGTGGCCCTGCGCTTCCCGGCCGTCGGGGTCATCCTCGTCACCACGGACGCCGGTCCCGGCTTCTTCGCCGCCGCGATGGACTCCGGCGCCCGCGGTCTGGTCGGACTGCCGCTCTCGTACGAAGAACTCGCCCAGCGCGTACAGGCGGCGGCGGCCTGGTCGGTGGGCGTACGGCGCCATCTCGGCCAGGGCGCCGATGTGTTCACCGGCCCCGGCGGTACGGTCATCACCGTCAGCGGCGCGAAGGGCGGCGTCGGTACGACCATGGTCGCCGTCCAGCTGGCCCTGGCGGCGCGGGCGTCCGGCATGAACACCGCGCTCGCGGACCTCGACCTCCAGGCCGGCGACGTCGCCTCGTACCTGGATGTGCAGTTCCGGCGGTCGATCGTGGATCTCGCCACCATCCAGGACATATCGCCCCGGGTGCTCCAGGACGCGGTCTACATCCACCCGAGCGGGATCGGGATGCTGCTGGCGCCGGGGGAGGGCGAGCGCGGCGAGGAGGTCAACGAACGGTCCGTACGGCAGATCGTCAGCGCGCTGCGCAACCGCTACGAGGTCGTCATCATCGACTGCGGCACCCAGATGAACAGCGCCAACGCCGCCGCGATCGAAATGGCCGACACCACCTTGCTGCTGACGACCCCCGACGTGGTGTCGGTCCGGGCGGCGAAGCGCATGGTGCGGCTGTGGGACCGGCTCCAGATCCGCAAGGCGGAGGAGACCGTGATCGTCGTCAACCGCCATACGCGCAACACCGAGATCCAGCCGCCGCTGATCGAACGGATCACCAGCACCCGCGTCGCGCGCGTGACGATCCCGGCGAACTTCAAGGAACTGCAGTCCGCCGTCGACGCCGGCCGGATGCAGGACCTGGAGTCCAGGTCCACGGTGAAGCAGGCGATGTGGGGACTGGCCGGCGAACTGGGCCTGGTGAAAACGCCCGAAGGCGGGGAGAAAAACAGCAAGTTCAAGGGAGACCGCGGATCGGTCGGGGTCCTGCGCGGACGATCGAAGCAGCACGACTGATGAGGCCAGCCCACCCGCCGGAGGGGGAGCGTTGAAGCATGAGTGTCCCAAGAACAGACGCACGACGATACGGAGAGGGCCCGGCCGCGCGGCCGGGCGACGGCGGCTCACGCGCTGAGCGGCCGAGCGGCGGCGACCATGTGCGTGGTGAACATGTCCGCGGCGACCACCTGGTTGGTGAACACGTGCGCGGCGACCATGTGCGCGCCGGCCATGTGCGCGCCGGCCATGTGCGCGGCGACCGGCCGCGTGGCGCGTGGCTGCGCCCAGTGCGGCTGCGCTCTGTGCGGCTGCGCTCTGTGCGGCTTCGCTCCGCGGGGCCGCGCTCCACAGGGCCGCGCGGCGCGCGGCTTCGTGACGACCGGGGGCAGCTCGCCGTCGAGTTCGTCGGCATGGTGCCGATCATCCTGGGCACGGTGATCCTGCTCTGGCAGGCCGCCCTGGTCGGCTACACCTTCTCGCTGGCCGGCAACGCGGCGGACGAGGCGGTGCGGGC
The DNA here is from genome assembly GCF_055639435.1 of Streptomyces sp. NPDC039430. Taxonomy (NCBI): domain Bacteria; kingdom Bacillati; phylum Actinomycetota; class Actinomycetes; order Kitasatosporales; family Streptomycetaceae; genus Streptomyces; species Streptomyces sp. NPDC039430. The sequence continues at coordinate 430,014 of NZ_JBVKAK010000002.1, forward strand.
GGGCACGGTGGCCGAGACGGAGACGCTCGCCGCGGCCTGTGAGCGGGCCGGGACCGAGAACCTCCCGGGGGCCTGGAACGCCACGATCCGCTGCTCGGACGACGTCGAAACCGGTCTGGTGAAGGCCGAGGTCGACCTCGAAGTGCCGGTGCTCTTCCCCGGCTTCAACATCCCCGTCACCGTCCCGGGCCAGGCCTCGGCCGTAAGGGAGAGCTGACCCATGGTGAAGCGCACAGCGCGCGACGCGCGCGAACGGGGCCAGATCGCCCTCGAATACGTCGGCGTCATCACCCTGCTCCTCGTCCTCGCCCTCGCCGCGATCCAGCTCGGCCTGGCCGGGTACGCCGTACAGCAGGCGAGCACGGCGGCGCGGACGGCGGCCCGAGCCGCCACGTACAACGATGTCAACCTGTCACCGCAAGCCGCCGGCGAGGCCGCCACGAGCGACTGGCTGACGGTCGACATCCCCGAGCCGAACATAAGCGGCGACGAGGTGACGGTCACCGCGGAGGTCACGATCCCGGCCATCCTCCCCGGCATGGACCTTCCCAAGGCCAAGAGGAGCGCGACCATGCCCCTCGACTGACCCGGGCGTCCGGCCGCACGCTGGTCACGGACGCCGACGCGACCACCGCACCACCACCGCATCACCGCACCACCCGAGCACACCAGCAGAACCTGGGAGTTGAGGACATGAGCCTGCGGGCGCGCATCAACAGCCCCGAGCCGACGAACGGGCACAGCGAGGAGAGTCTCCTCGTCGGGGTCTATCGCGCCAAGCTCCTGGAGGAGATCGACCTCGCCGAGATGTCCGCGCTCGCCGCGGCCGAGCGCCGGGCCCGCCTGGAGCGGGTCCTGAGCCACATCATCAGCAGGGAGGGCCCGGTCCTCTCGACCGTCGAGCGGTCCCAGCTCATCCGCCGGGTCGTCGACGAGGCCCTCGGTCTCGGCATCCTGGAGCCCCTGCTCGAAGACGCCTCCATCAGCGAGATCATGGTGAACGGCGCGGACCAGGTCTTCGTCGAGCGCGGCGGCCGGCTGGAGCAGCTGCCGATGCGGTTCACCTCCAACGAGCAGCTGATGCAGACCATCGAGCGCATCGTCTCCACGGTCAACCGCCGCGTGGACGAGGCGAATCCGATGGTCGACGCCCGGCTGCCGTCCGGCGAACGTGTGAACGTGATCATCCCGCCGCTCTCGCTGACCGGGCCGATCCTCACCATCCGGCGCTTCCCGAGGGCCTTCACCCTCCAGGAGATGATCAGCCTCGGTTCGCTGGACGAGCAGATGATGGTCCTGCTGTCCGGTCTGGTACGTGCCAAGTTCAACGTGATCGTCTCCGGCGCCACCGGCACCGGCAAGACGACGCTGCTCAACGCCCTCTCCGGACTCATCCCCGACGGCGAGCGCATCGTCACCATCGAGGACTCCGCCGAGCTCCAGCTCCAGCAGTCCCATGTGATCACGCTGGAGAGCCGCCCCTCGAACGTGGAGGGCAAGGGCCAGGTCACCATCCGCGACCTCGTGCGCAACTCCCTGCGTATGCGCCCCGACCGCATCATCGTCGGTGAGGTCCGTGGCGGCGAGACGCTCGACATGCTCCAGGCGATGTCCACCGGTCACGACGGCTCGCTCGCCACCGTCCACGCCAACAACGCCGAGGACGCGCTGATGCGACTCCAGACCCTGGCCTCCATGTCGGAGGTCGAGATCCCGTTCGTGGCGATCAAGGACCAGATCAACAGCGCCGTCGATGTCATCGTGCAGCTCACCCGGCACGCCGACGGCTCCCGCCGGGTGACCGAGATCGCCATCGTGGACTCGCACGGCCGCGAGGAGTACCGGATCGTCTCCGTCTGCCGCTATATCGCCCAGCCGATGTCCCCGGACGGGCGGGTGCACGGGGAGTTCGAGTACTACCCGCTGCCGCGCCGGATCGCCGACCGTCTCTACCTCAAGAGCGAACCCGTCCCGCCGGCCTTCGGGGTGGCTGTCGCGGAGGAGGAACTGGCCGTACGCAAATCGGCGGCCTGAACCGATCCGACGTCACCCCACCCCACCCCCCCCACCCCACCCCCCCACCTCATCTCACCTCGCCCTGATCCGCCCCGCCCCGCACAGTCCCCTCTCCACTCTCCACCTCGTCCACCGAGAAGGTCCCGCACGACATGGATAATCTTCCGCTCCTGACGATCGGCGTCACGCTGCTCACCTGTGTGCTCGCCGTTATCGGCGTGCACGTCTACTCGTCGGGCAAGGCCCAGCGGCAGGTACTCGTCGCGCGCATGTCCCAGACGGGACAGATCACCACGGCGTCCGGCCGGCGCCGCCGCTTCGTCGGCATCGACCAGTGGCTCCGTACGACGAAACTCGGCAGGCGCATCGAGCGCAAGATCGCGGTGACCGGCCTCGACCTGACACCCGGCGAGTACTTCGTCTACGTCGTGGCCGGGCTGCTCGCCCTGTACTTCAGCATCGGCGCGATCTTCGCCCAGTTCTTCGGCATCCTGGCGGCGCTGATCGGCGTCTGGGGCGGCAACGCCTTCCTCAACTGGCAGCGCACCAAGCGCACGGAAGCCTTCATCAACCAGCTCCCCGAGCTGACCCGCGTGCTCGCCAACGCCACCCAGGCCGGACTGGCGCTGCGTACCGCGCTGGCGATGGCGGCCGAGGAACTCGACGACCCGGCGGGCGAGGAACTGCGCAAGGTCGCCGACCAGCTCGCCGTCGGCCAGTCCATGGACGACGCGCTCGGCGAGCTGTCCGAACGGCTGCCCTCACGCGAACTGGTCGTCCTCGTCACCACGCTGGTGCTCTCCAGCCGGGCCGGCGGCCAGGTGGTGAGCTCGCTGCGCAACCTCACCGAGACGCTGGACGAGCGCAAGGAAACCCGCCGAGAGGTCAAGACCATGCTCTCCCAGATCAAGGTCACCGCCGTGGCGGTACCGATGCTCGGACTCGGCTTCCTGCTGGTGATCAACGCCATGTCGTCGGGAGCGCTGGACAAGATGACGGGAACGGTGCTCGGGCAGGCCGCGGTCGTGGTGGCCTTCGCGATGTACGGCGTGGGCTTCTTCCTGATCCAGCGCATGTCCCGCGTCCAGGTCTGAGTCCGGGTCCGAGGAAGGAGGAGAGAGAACATGATGGGTCTACTGCTCGCGGTCGTTGTCGGACTGTCCGTCTACGGCGCGTTCCAGGGCGTCCGCCTCTATCGCGCCGACGCCAAACTCCCCAGCGACCTCGCCATCGCGCTGGAGGTCGGCGCCACCCGCACCACCGCCGTCGGCTCCGGCATAGACCGGCTCGGCATGCGCTACGCCCCGTCCGTGCTCCGCATGATGGGGCCCAAGCGCGTCGACGCGCTGCGCCGCCGCCTCGACATGGCCGGCAACCCCGGCGGTATAACGGTGGACCGCTACGCCGCCCGGCGCGCGGTCTACGGCATCCTCGGCGTGCTCGCGGCGCTCGCGCTGGTGATGCGCGGCCAGCCGATCATCGCCCTCATCGCGCTCGCGTACGGCCTGGTGTGGACGGACGTCATCATCCGCTCGCACATCGCCCGCAGGAAAGAGGACATCGAGCGCACCCTGCCCGACTTCCTCGACGTCCTCGCCGTCGTCGTCTCCGCCGGTCTCGGTTTCCGCCAGGCGCTGGAGCGCGTCGCGGAGAAGTACAGGGGCCCGTGGTCCGACGAACTGCGCATCACACTGCGGCAGATGGACATGGGCGTCAGCCGGCGCGAGGCGTTCGACCAGCTGCGCAAGCGCAACGCCTCCGAACAGGTGTCGATGTTCGTCACCGCGCTCCAGCAGGGCGAGGAGCTGGGTGCCCCGATCGTGGACACCCTGATACAGATCGCCAACGACATGCGCCGCACCGACGCGCAGAACGCGCGGCGCCGGGCCGCCCAGGCCATCCCGAAGACCACGCTCGTCGTCACGATGGTGATGCTCCCGGCCACCATGCTGCTGATCGTCCTGAGCTTCTACTACGGCTCCGGTGTGGACTTCGGGGACCTCCTCGGCTAGTGATCCCACGACGGCGACCCCGGCACCGGCGGCCTGAGCACCAGCGACCGACGAAGCGTGAACCCGATCCCCAGTACGGGAGGTGACCCCCATCATGGCCCAGAAGACCCTTGTCCTCGCGGGTGGCAACAGCAGTGAGGTGCCGCGTTCGGCCACCGCCGACCCGAAGCACGTGCCGGCACTGCCGATCCAGGTGAACGCCCTTCAGGCGCTGTGCCGGCAGGTCTTCGGCTTCCGCCTGGCGATGATCGCGCTCGCCGCGCCCTTCGCCCTCAGGAACACCAAACCGGGTCTCGCGATCTGGCTCGTCGGCCTGGCGGTCCTCGTCACCTTCATGGGCTCGTACGTCCTGCTGCGCGACTGGGAGCGCTTCGGCCCGTTCCTGCTGCGCCACCCCCTGCTTCTGGCGGCGGACACGTTCTTCGGCGCTCTGCTGCTGGTGACGGCGTCCCCGGACTCGACGCTCGCGTACGTCACCATGTGCACCCCGCTGCTCGCCGGGCTGGTGTACGGCTGGCGCGGCGCCGCGCTCTTCGCCGTACTCCAGTCGCTGATCGTCGCCGGGGCGTACGCCGTCAACAACGAGGCGGAGGCCGGCTTCAACGCGCTGCTGCTCCCGGGGCTGTGCGTCATGGCGGGCGCGATCGGCAGCACCCTGCGCAATCTGATGCTCGGCTTCGGCACCGCGAGCCAGGCGCTGACCGAGGCCCGCGCCCGGCTCGCGGTCAGTGGCGCGGTCGAGGAGGAACGCGCCAGGCTCGCCCGTGAGATGCACGACTCGGTGGCCAAGACCCTGCACGGCCTGGCCATGGCGGCGGACGGTCTGGCGAGCTCGGCGGACCGGATGGAGCCGCGCACCGTCAAGCACCAGGCCGAACTGGTGGCACGTTCGGCGCGCCGGGCCGCCGCCGAATCGCGGGAGCTGCTCTCGGACCTGCGGCGGGAGTCCGGGCTGGACGGCGGCATCGACGTCCTGGGCGAACTCCAGTCCCGCACGGAGGACTTCGGCCGCCGCCACCGCATGACCGCCACGTTCCGGCGGCTCGGCGAGACGTCCGTACCGCCGATCCCGAACGCCGTGGCCCGGCACGCGCTGACCATCGCCACCGAGGCGATGGAGAACGCGCAGCGCCACGCGAAGGCCGAATCCGTCACCGTCTCGGCGGGCGTGGCCGGGGATGTACTGCGTATCAGCGTCTACGACGACGGCCAGGGCCTGCCGCCGGGCACCACCCTCAACGACCTGCGGCGGGCCGGGCACTTCGGACTGGTCGGCATGGTCGAGCGGGCCGCCTCCATCGGGGCGCGTATCCGCATCGGCAGGGGCCGGGCCGCGAAGGGTACGGAGGTACGGCTGGAACTGCCGCTCAACGCTCTGCGACCTACAGGAGAGGAGCTGCGGCCGCAGAACCCCGTCCCGCAGCTGAACTGACCCTGAACCGACGGACCCGACCCGAACAGATCTGAACCACACGTCATTCGTCCCCACACTTGAGAGGAGGCCGCAGCCATGCCGGACGACATCTCCAGCACTTCCGGGCAACACTGGACGCAGCAGGCCCATGCCTCGCAGCACACGTCCTCGCACGCCACACCGCTCAGCTCGGAACAGACCGCCGGAGCCCCCGCATCCGCACCGCCGGCGGCATCCGGAGAACTCCCCGACTTCCCCCATACGATGCCGGCCGCGCCGGCCCTGCGCGTCGTGGTCGCCGACGACAACCCCGTGGTACGGGCGGGCCTCACCGTCCTGCTCTCCGGACGCGACGACATCGAGGTCGTCGCGGAGGCGCGGGACGGCCGCCAGGCGTATGAACAGGCCGTACAGCACCGGCCCGATGTGATCCTGCTCGATGTGCGTATGCCGGGGGTGGACGGGATCTCCGCCCTGCCTCATCTGGTGCGGCTGGCGCCGGTGCTGATGATGACGTACAGCCGTGAGAGCGAGATCGTCCACGAGGCGCTGCGGCTGGGCGCCGGCGGCTATCTCGTCCATGGCGAGTTCACGGCCGACCAACTGGTCGAAGCGGTGCGGGACATCAAGCAGGGCAGGGCCCATTTCACCTACTCCGCGTCCAGCGCGCTGCTGGCGACGGTACGGGGCGGCGCCGGCGGGCGACCGGAGGGCGGGCAGCTGCCGGAGGGCCTGGGGACGGCGTTCACCGGCCCCGGATATTTGCCGAGCGTTCCCGAGCAAACGTCTGCGTCTGCACATGCAATGCCTTCGGGGCGCCCGCCGTACTTTCCGTCAAGCAATGTCCAGGCTGGCGTAGTTGATCCGGAGTTGAACGCACAACAATTTGCTCAAGACCCTTCGCTTTCGCAAGCGAATGTGGGACATTCTCTTCAGGGGCGGCAATCGTCCGGGGCCTCGGCGGCCCTGTACTCCGAACTGAGCCAGCGGGAGGTGGAGATCATGGACCTGATCGGGTCGGGAATGACCAATCAGCAGATCGCCGCCGCCTGCTTCATCAGCCAGAAGACCGTCAAGAACCACATCAATCGCATCTTCGCCAAGCTCAACGCGGGCAGCCGCGGGGAGGCCATCGCCCTGTGGCACGGCATCACGCGCGGGGGGTCGGCGAGCCATGGCTGAACGCGCGCGAGACGACCAGGCGACCGGGACGGCGGGCTCCGGCATGCGGGGCTCCGGGATACCGGGCACGGCGCCGCGGGATTCCGCGCTGCCGGGCTCTGTGCTGCCGGGCTCCGTGCTGCCGGGCTCCGCGATATCCGGCGGGGCCCAATCCCCGGGTTGGGCCCTGGGTTGGGCCCTCAGGCCCATGCTGAGGGGTGCTTCCCCGGCGTACGTTTCTCATGTCGCCAGCGAGACCGGCCGGGAGGAAGCCGGAAACGCGAACGACACCAAAGACTCGTACGAGTCGGCCGGTACACGGCCGGCCGACACCGGAGGAGAACACCATGTCGAACATCACGCTGAAGGCCGCCACCAACGCCAAGCTCTACGTCGGCACCTGGGCGAACACGGCCGTCACGGCGATGAAGCGCCGCAGCGACAAGGGTCAGGGCGCCGTCGAGTACGTGGGCGTGATCGTTCTGGTGGCGCTGATCATCGTGGCCATCGTCGGCACGGGCGTGGCGGAGGACATCGCCACCGGCCTGTCGGACAAGGTCAGCGAAATCCTCGACGCCAGCTGATCATGAGCGATTCTCGCGAGTCAGGGCAGGCCGCCCCCATCTACATCACGATGGTGGCGGGCCTGCTCTTTCTCGCGCTCGCGCTCTTCGCGGTCGGTCAGGCCGGTGCGAAACACAGTGGTGCTCAGTCCGCGGCGGACGCCGCGGCCTTGGCGGCAGCCCAGGAGTCCCGCGACGACTTCGTCAGCGTGAACATCCTGGGGAATCTGGGGAATCTGCTGAACCCCGAGTTTTTGGACGACATCTTCAACGGCAACCCCATGGGCACCGATATCGGGTGCGAGGCAGCGGCGCGCTTCGCCGACCGGAACGAGGCTGTTCTGGCCGAAGCCGACGGCTGCCGACCCGTGGGGGACAGGTGGGGCTTCAGGGTCCATGTCAGGACCCAGAAGCCGATGGGTGCCACCATCCTGCCGGGAATCGCGGACAAGAAGGCCGAGGCGTTGGCCACGGCGGTCGTGGAACCCCGGTGCACCTTCAAGCCCGCTGAGGATGAGGAGAATCCGCCCACAGAAGGCGACGAACCGCCGCCGGACGAGGACAATCCGGGCGACACCGAGCCGGTGTCGCCCGGCTCGCTGGACTGTGGTGGCGACAATACGTGGGAGATCGATCCGGAGCATCTCGACGACCTCGACCTGCTCCCGGACTCGGCCGATCTATTCTCCGTCCGACTGGCCCAGGACTGACCACCGCGAGTGAACGCAAAGGAACAGGATTAATGAGTCTGTGGCATGGGGCGAAGGCCCGTAGGGCGGCCGGGGCCGCTCTCGCTGTCGTGGCGTTGAGCATCTCCCTGACAGCCTGTGGGGGCGGCGACGCGGACAACAAGCAGAGCGCCGGGGCGTCGTCCTCCGCTCCTGGCGACGAGAAGCCCAAGGAGGGTGCGGAGAGCGGTGGTACCACCGTCCCCGACACCAGCCAGACCTTGGCGACGATCAACGGCACCAACGGCTTCCAGGTCCTCATCCACACGGCTGTGCGGGACGAGGGCGGGTTCCTGACCGTCACCGGCACGCTCAAGAACACCTCCGGTTCCAACCAGTCAGTGCCGATCCACTGGAACGGTCTGGAGTCCCAGATCAAGGCCAAGGGGCGGTCGTTCGGCGGTATGACGCTCGTCGACAAGGCGGAGAAGAAGCGTTACTACGTCCTGCGGGACACCGACGGGAACCCCCTGACCACGACCGGCATCACCCGTGTGGACGGAGGGGCCAGCGTGACGTTCTTCGCCCAGTTCCCGGCCCCGCCGTCGTCCACGACCCAGGTCGACCTCCAACTGCCGCTGATGCCCTCCGCGACGATTGAGATCTCCTGATGCGTGCCACGACGACGCCCCGCGCGCGCAGGGCATCCAGGCGCCCGGCGGCCACGGCCCTCGCCGCCGTCGTGCTCTTCGTCGGTGTGCAGTTCACCATGGCGCCCGGCGCGCACGCCGACGAGACCCCCAGTACGCCACCCGGCACCGAGTCGACCTCGCCACCACCCCAGGTCGACGGCAACGCCTCCGGCCTCAAGCTCCGCGCGGGCGCCACCCTCGCGCCGGCCAAGGTGCTCGACATCATCTCGGTCATCGAGTCCGAGGGCGGTGAAGAGCGCCGCGAGGACACGAACGAGAACGTGAAGTTCGCGCTCCAGGCCGAGGTCCTCTTCGGCAAGGACAGCGCCAGGCTGTCGTCCGCCGCGAACTCCCGTATCGCCGCCATCGCCGAGGAGATCACGAAGCAGGGCGCGACGAAGGTCCGGGTCTTCGGCTTCACGGACAACCTCGGCTCCTCGGCGCACGGAGACGTGCTCTCCAAGCAGCGTGCCGAAGCCGTGCACGGTGTCCTGCAGCAGCAACTGACCTCCGCCGGGATCACCTTCGAGATCCGCGGCTACGGCGAGCAGTACCCGATCGCCGACAACAGCACCGAAGAAGGCCGCAAGAAGAACCGTCGCGTGGAGGTCTCCTTCCCGCGCGGGGAAGGCTCATAGCCGGCCTTCCGGCTCACCTGCTGACGAGGGGGCGGGTCCGCGACTGGTTCGCGGACCCGCCCCCTCGTCGCGTGCGGGGTCAGAGCAGGTGGTCGGCCTTGCCGGCCTTGATCTCGCGGATCAGACTGCGCAGGGCGTCGCGGCTGTCGGTGAGGTAGTGGTCCTCCTGGCCGCGTACGGAGATGTAGCCGTTGCCGTCGTCGTCCGTGCCGATGCGGAAGCAGTTGTTGCCCTCGGCGCAGAATGGCTCTTCCCAATGGATCTCTGACATGTTGACCTCTCTCAAAGTTCGTGCGCGATCGCGCGGATGAAGTCACGCGACTGCTCGGAGTTGAGTGTGTGGTTCTCCATCCAGTCCAAGTGGGCGCGGTATTTGGCGAGTTGTCCCTCGGTGTGACTGAACTCGGGCCCGTGGGCCGAGTCGAGCTGAACGGTGTCCAGTTGCGGGACCGGACCCTCGGCGTACAGGACGGCGTGCCCTGCGCCTGGGAACTCTCCGGTGGCAACTGGCAGTACGCGCACCTCGATGTTCTCGCGCTCGGACACGGCGCAGAGGTGGTCAAGCTGTTCACGCGTGGCCCGGCGGCCCCCGAACTGCATCCGCAGGGCGGCTTCGTGTACGTATCCCACGTACTGGACAGGGTTGTCGCGCTCCAGCACCTGCTGACGCTGAAGGCGGTGGGAGACGCGCAGCTCGACCTCGGAAGTGGGCAGCGAAGGGATGGCCGAGGCGAATACGGCACGTGCGTACCCGCTCAGATGCAGCAGCCCCGGGAGGTGGACGGTCTGGAGAGTGCGTAGTCGTGTGGCACGCCACTCCAACTCGGCGACATCGAGGAGCCCTTGCGGCAACTTGCCCCGGTACTGCTCCCACCAGCCCGGTTGCAGGTTCGCGGCCATGTTGGCGAGGGCGGCGATGTACTTCTCGTCCGGGCAGTCGTAGTTGCTGCACAGTATGCGCACGCGCTCAGGTGAAGTGGCCCGGATGCCGGACTCCATGTTCGAGACCTTCGTGCGGTCGAGGCCGAGCAGACCGGCCGCGTATTCCGTCGTCAGTCCCGCCGCCGTACGCAACCGACGCAGTTCGGCGCCCAGTCGCCTCTGACGCTCGGTCGGTGTTGCTCTCGTAGGCATACGTCTCTTCCTCCGGCCCGGTGTGGCCAGTCTGCCCTGGGACGGCCCGCAGGGTCCATCCAATAGGGGGCAATACTCCGTAGTGAGTGGCACTCGTGCCACTCCGCACTCTACGTTGGGTAACGCAACGCTCACGCGGATGAGTGGGAAGCGCATCACGCGATCCTGCCCGCAGCTCCTTCCCTGGGAGGGGCGGTCCCGCGTCAGGGAGACAAAGCCACTGCTCAGCCGCGTTGCGGAGAACGATCCAACTCGCCCCGTCCGAGGGAGACATCCATGCCGCTCACGCGCGCCACGCACTGCCCGGTGGCCCAACCCGTCCTCGCCAACGCGGGGCTCGCCGGCCGCCGCCGCAACCGGCCGCCCCGGCCCGAGGGCCTGGCCTACAGCCTCACTCTTCCCGGTGAGCCGCATTGCGCGGCGACCGCACGTGCCACGATCCGGTCCGCGCTCTCCGTGCACGGGCTCGCGCCGTACGCGGACCTGGCCGCGCTCGCCGCCACGGAACTGATCGGCACAGCGGTCAGACTGACGCCGGGCCGGGAGCTGCACCTCTCCCTCCGCCACCGCGCGGGCGTCCTCCGACTCGTTCTCTGGGACCAGCACCCGCGCCATACCGACCCCGACGACGTGACCCTCTGCGCGGCCCGCCGCCGGGACGCGCTCTGGCTCCTCGCGGCGTGCGTCAGCGAGTGCGGGGGCGAGTGGGGCACGGCCGAGGCGGAGCCGCCGCAGCGCGGCGTCAAGTCCTGGGCGGTACTGCCGTGTCGGCGCCTGGACGGTCGCGGGGCGCGCCGCTGAACCGACTCCGTGGCGTCGGGCCCCGGGGCCCGTGACGACGTGTGGCGAAGCGAACTATCGAACCCGCGTACTTCACTTGCCGCGGACGGGTCCGGGTTTGGGCCCTGGGGCTCAAGACTGGGGAAGTGCGCGGGCATAGCCTGGGCGTATGTCGCCATCGGGGGTAGTGCGTCAGTTTCGTCGTGTGCGTAATCGTGTGCGTCGGCGCGTGCGGAGGTCCATGCCGCGTACCGACGCCAGGCTGCTCGGGCTGCGCCGGGCGCGGCGGGGGCGGGGGCAGGGGGCCGTCGAGTACGTCGGTCTCGTGGCGGTCGTCGCCGCGATCGTCGGCACGCTGGTCGTCACCGGCGTGGGGCCGACGATCGCCGAGGGGCTCAGCACGCAGGTGTGCCGGATCACCGGCGGCGACAACTGTGGTGGCGGCGGAGGGGGAGACACCACCGACGCCGCGGGCGACGAGGGCGAACAGGGCGATCCCGTCACCGACACAGACGACACGGGTGACGCAGGCGGCACCGGCGACGCAGGCGGCACAAGCGGTGGCACCGGCGGTGAGAAGCCCCAGACCCAGATCGACTACGAGGCCGCCCTCAAGGAACTCCAGGACGCCCAGGCCGCCGAGAAGTCCGACTCCGACAAGGCCAAGGAGGCCGCGAAGGAGCTGGCGAAGATCCTGGCCGACGAGCTGGGGATCACCGACGCCCTGGACTGCGTCACCAAGGGCGACATGGGCGCCTGCACGGAGACGCTCGTCAACGTACTGCTCAGCCTCATCGGCGGGGCCGTGGGCAAGCTCGCGGCGAAGTACGGGGCGCCATGGAAGTGGAAGAAAGCCGTCGAGCTGGTCAGAAAGCTGAAGAAGCACGGTGGTGATCTGTACGACGGCATCAAGGGCCTGATCAAGAACCGCAAACGCGTCAGCGAGGCCGAGGACAGACTCGCCGACGCGAAGCGGAAACTCGACGCCGAGAACAAGGGCAAACCCAAAGAAGGCGACAAACCAGGCGACAAACCAGGCGACAAACCCACCACGTGCCCCGTCCGGCACAGCTTCCTGCCCGGTACGCCGGTCCTGCTCGCCGACGGCACGCGACGGGCCATCGACCGTATCCCCGTGGGCACGCGCGTCCTGGCCACCGACCCGGTGACGGGCGTGACGGAGCCGCGCCCGGTGCGGCGGACCATCATCACGTACGACGACAAGCACTTCACCCGGCTCACAGTCCTGGACGGCGGCGTACCGGCGCGCCTCACGGCCACGGACACGCACCCGTTCTGGCTGAGCGGCGAGCGCCGTTGGGCGGAAGCCGGCGAGCTGTCCCCGGGCGACGAACTGCGCACGCCGACGGGCTCGACGCGTACGGTCACCGCCGTCACCCGCTACACCCAGCGGCAGACCACCTACGACCTGACCGTCGCGGGCATCCACACCTACTACGTGGGGATCGGCTCCGCCGCCGCGCTCGTCCACAACAACGACTGCGACATGTCCTCGGAGGACGTCGACGCGGCGAGGAAGCCGAACGTCGGTGAGGGCGACGCCAAGAAGTTCAAGGACCACTTCCTGCGGCACAAGAAGCTCATCGAGGACGCTCTCGGTACGAAGTACAAGAAGCTGAAGGAGGACGGCCCCCGGTTCCGTGAGGACATCGGAAAGGCCATCAAGGACGGCACATTCGAGCTGGTCGGGAAGGGTACGTTGAAGAAGGGCGAGCCGGAGGGACTGATCTATCGTGGCAAGGGCGTGACGGTCGTCCTGCGGGAGAACGGCGACTTCTGGACGGCGCTCAAGAGCGGCGAGGGACTGGACACCTCGATCGAGATCACCCAGAAGGTGCCCAAGAAGAAGTAGCGGACGCGCAAGAAGTCGAAGAAGTCGAAGACGTAGCAGAAGCGTGGGCGGAGAAGGGGTAGCCGGGATGAGCAGCCAGTGGCGGCCGGTCGAAGAGGCGCTCCGTGCCCACCATGTCCGCGATGTGCTCGTCCCCGGCTGGATCGACCGGGACGGCGACGTACCGGAGTTCCGGCCGCAGCCGATGGCCGTATGGCTGCGGCTGGACGACGGACTGCTGCGTTTCGAGTCCGTCGGCCAGTACGACCGGCTGGCCGCCGCCCGGGTGCCGGCCGTCAGCTGGGCGGACATCGAGGTACTGGCCGACGCCGAGGACGAGGTGGTCGTCGCCTCGTACGGCGAACAGCTCTTCGGCGACGGCAGGAGCGAGTGGCGCTGTACGCGGATCCGGGTCTATCCGGGGGGCGGGACGGAGTGCAGATGCCTCGCCCTGGACTTCGAGGGCGGCCACACGCTCTTCCTCGACCCCACCTGGACGTTCGGTATCCGGCTCGGCAACGAGGCGCAGGAGAAGTGCTGGGTGGAGCTGTACGGGGACGGCGCGTGCGGAGTCGAGACCACGCTCGTGCCGGGCCGGTGAGCGGGCCGGCACGGACGAGCAGGCACGGACCGGACGAGCACGCACAGGACAAGCACGCATAGGACAAGCACGCATAGGACAAGCACACATCGGACGAGCACGGATCAGGCCGACCAGGAGCCGAGTTTGGGCCCGGACCCACGCGTGTACCGGGTCCCAGGGCCCATGACCACGTGCCCCGGACCGCATAACGTCCGCATCGCTGGAGTCGCGTACGTCCAGGACACAGAACCCGGACGCCCACGCGCGAGCCGCCGGAGTCGTCGACGGGGGAACGTGCACATGCTCTGCAACTTCTTGATCAGCCAACGGCTCGAACCGTCCGAACTCATCGCCGCACTGGCGCACGCGACCGGCGTGCGGCCCGGCCAGGTGGACGTGTGCGCCGAGGAGGACGGCCAGGACGCACGCGACTGGGAGGCGTTCGTCCTCTGTACGCACCACCGGGTACGGGGCGATGTGGTGATGAGCCTGGACGTACAGGTGCAGCCCGCGACCGTCGCGTACGGCGCGCCCGAGACAGAGGCGGAACTGGCCGCGGCCTTCGCCGCCCGTACGGGGGCCGCGGTGCTCTATCCGGACGACCACGTCGACCCGGAGACGTACTGGCTCGCGGCCCCGGCCGGCGGATCGCCCGCCCCGGTGGTGACCCGGGCGCGGCTGGTGGCCGCGGAGGCCGCCTCGGATATGACCGCGGCCGACGGGCGGCCGGTGTACACCGTGAACGCCGTGGAGACGGCGGTGGCCGCCTTCCCCGGTGCCGAGGTGACACCGCTCGGCGAGCGGGCCGTGATGCCGACCGACGCGCGGGCCGGCATGAACGCGCACGGCGGCACGAGCCAGTGAGGAGTGACCGGATGAGCACACGCACCGAAGGCGGGCACGAGCAGGACATGCCGGGGACGGTACGGCGTGTCTGCCTGGCCGCCGTGACCGCCGCGCTCTCGCTCGGGCTGATGGGCGCCTGTGGCGGCGGGGAGCGCACCGGCGCGAAGGAAGCCGGCGGCGAGGCACCGGCCACCTCACGCCCTTCGTCCACCGCCCCTTCGTCCGCCGCCTCCTCGCCGGCCGCTCCTTCGTCGGCGGCGCCCTCACTCGCGGCGACCCCGCGCCCGGATCTCACCGGCATCGGAGCGAGCGGCGGGAAGGCCCTCACGCCGGGGGAGTTGAACCGTGCCATCCTCGCCGACGGCGATGTGCCGGGCTTCAGGGCAGGTCCGATGGACGCCCCGCCGCCCGGAGGCGAGACCGCGGACAGGAGCGAGTGCCTGCCCCTGACGGCCGTACTGAACGGCAAGCCGGAACCGCTCGGGAAGGCCGTCGCGTACCGGCAGCTCGTCGGCCCCGACAACGACCGCCCGGCCGTCTCCGAGTTCCTCACCACCCACGGCGTACGGGACGCGAGCACCCTGCTCAACCGGCTGCGCGCCGCCGTCACGGCCTGCGCGGACGGCTTTACGGCCTCCGGCGGCGACGGCCCCTCGACGTACACGGGCGTCAAGCGGCTGAGCACGGTCAAGGCGGGGGACGACGCGCTCGCCTACCAGCTGACAGGGGACTTCGAGGGCGATCCGGTCCCGCTGGTCTTCCATCTCGTACGGGTGGGCGGCACCGTAGCCACCTTCTACACCGCGAACTTCGAGAACGGCGCGACACCGCGGATGCCACCGGTCCTGCTCGCCGCCCAGGCGACCAAGCTCACCTAGCGCGCGGACCCACGCGGCGCGCTCCGCTGACCCACGTGGCGCGCTCCGGGACTCACGCAGCGCGCTCCGCGTTCACGTTCACACTCAGCCGCACCCCGGGCCGCAGCCCCCACCGCTCCATCGCCCCGCCCTCCGCCTCCAGCACATGGCGGGCCCGCCAGCGCGGCAGGGGGAGCCGGCCCGGCTTCAGGGTATGGACATCGATGACCGTCAACTCCTTGTCCAGATACGCCACATCGATGGTGAAGCGCATCCTGAAGGTGTGCACGCTGTTGCACGGAGTGATCAGCAGCGCGCCGCTGATCCCCTCGCGCCCGAGCAGCCCACGCCGCCGTGTCCCGTATGACGCGGCGATCTCCAGCTCCACCGGAACGTCCTGCCCCGCGACCGTCAACTGCCCTGTGCCGTTACGCCAAGTGCCCATGGCCGTAGACCGTAGCGCCCGTGGTCCTGCCACGCGTCACCCGAGGGGCGCGCTGGGTCCTGGGACGGGCGGAGTGGGCCCCTGGACCCATGACCGGGTCTGGCGCGCGCCTTAAGGTCAGTGCTGTGTACGCCACGCTGATCGTCGTCGCCGCGCTCTGGGGTGCGGCCACCGGACTGCTCCTGCCGCGTGCCGCCTACCGTCTCTCCGTCGAGCCGGAGGACGCGTGGCGGGACAGCTGCCCGGCCGGGCACCCGATCACGGGGCCCCTCGGCGGGTGGCTCGGCGTCGCGAGGTGTACGGGCTGCGCGGCGGCCGCGCCCGCCGGTACGGCGGACAGCCCCGGTGCCGACGTCGAAAGCCCCGGCACCGGCCACACCGCCACCGGCGCCAGTGCAGCCACTCCCGTCAGTACAGCGAGTCGTTCCGAGACGGGTTCCGAGACCGGTTCCGCGGCCGGCCCGGTGGTGCGAGCCGCGGTCGGTTCTGCCGGTTCCGCGGCCGGTTCCAGGGTCGGTTCCGCCGGCTCAGTGGCCGAACCGGCGGTCGGCGGTTCCGGCGCCCGCGTCCGCTACGCGCTGTCCCTCCCCGTACCCCTTCTCACCGCCCTCGCCTGCGCCGTCCTCGCCGCAGCCACCGGCCCCCGCCCCGAACTCGCCGTATGGCTGCTGCTCGCGCCCTTCGCCGTACTGCTGGCGCTCGTCGACCGCAATGTGCACCGGCTGCCCGACCAGCTGACCCTGCCGCTCGCGGTGGCGGCCGCCGTACTGCTGGGGCTGGCCGCGCTGCTGCCCGACGGCGGCGGCGACGGCACAGGACCCGGCGGACCCGGCGGCTCGTGGCCGACCGCGCTGCTCGGCGGACTCGCCCTCGGCGTCTGCTACTTCGTGCTCTTCCTCATCAACCCGAACGGGATGGGCTTCGGAGACGTCAAGCTCGCCCTCTCCCTCGGCGTCGCGCTCGGCTGGTACGGCTGGACGGTCCTGTTCGTCGGGGCCTTCGCCGGGTTCCTGCTGGGCTCCCTCTACGGGTTCGGGCTCATTCTGCTGCGCCGGGCCGGGCGCAAGTCCGCGTTCCCCTTCGGCCCCTTCATGATCGTCGGCGCGCTGATCGGCATCCTCCTCGGCGCTCTCGCCGCCGCGTGACGGAAGCGGTACGACCGCCCGCCGTACGACCGCCCGCCACGCGATCGACCGCCACGCGATCGACCCCGTACGACCGGCCGCCGTGTGACGCACGCCGCGCGGCCGACCGTACGGTCCGAAAAGCGTTCGCGGACCCCGGACGCCACTGTCACGATCGCCCCATGCCCTCCGCTCACTCCCGCACCTTCGAAGAGCTGATCGCCGAGGCCGCTGCCGTCTCCGTCGACGGCTGGGACTTCTCCTGGCTGGACGGCCGGGCCACCGAGGAGCGCCCCGCCTGGGGGTACGCCCGGTCGATGGCGGACAGGATGTCCCGGGCCACCGCCGCCCTGGACATCCAGACCGGCGGGGGCGAGCTGCTCGCGTCCGTACCGGCGCGCCCGCCGCTCACCGTGGCCACCGAGTCCTGGCCGCCGAATCTGGCGCGGGCCACCGCCCTGCTGCACCCGCTCGGCGTCGCGGTCGTCGCCGACCCGGACGAGCCGCCGCTGCCGTTCGCGGACGGCGCCTTCGATCTGGTCGTCAGCCGCCACCCCGTACACGCCTGGTGGGAGGAGATCGCACGGGTCCTGTGCCCCGGCGGCCGCTATTTCTCCCAGGAGGTCGGCCCGGCCAGCGTCTTCGAACTCGTCGAGTACTTCCTGGGGCCGCAGCCTCCCGAGGCGCGGTCCGCCCGCGACCCCGAGCGGGCGCGGGAGGCGGCCGGGGCCGCGGGCCTGGAGGTGGTCGATCTGCGCACGGCTTCGCTCCGTACGGAGTTCCACGACATCGGGGCCGTCGTCTACTTCCTGCGCAAGGTGATCTGGATGGTGCCCGGCTTCACCGTCGAGCGGTACCGCGACAGGCTGGCGGCGCTGCACCGCCGCATCGAGGCCGAGGGGCCCTTCGTCGCGACCACGACGCGCTTCCTCATCGAGGCGGTCAAGCGCGAGGGTCGCTCCCGAGGGTAACGGCGCGGGGTGGCAACTACTCGCCACTCCGGCCGCCGGAACCCCCGAAATGCCTGGTACCACGGGCCTCGCGCGGCCGGCCGTGGTTTTCGGAGCCCCGGCACGGCCCGTCGCGACGCCCACCATCAGTTATGAAGGGTTATGGTGGAAACCCCCCCTCGGGCCGGTCCGTATCCCCCCCCACGGACCGGCCCGTTTTCTGTGTCAGCCCCGCCCGCCCGGAGCCAGCCCCGCCTCGGCGAGTCAGCCTCGCCCGGAGCCAGCCCCGCCCGGGTCAGCCCCGGCCGGCCCAGATGTTCGTGCCCGCCGTGTCCACCGCGAAGCTGTCGATCTCCTTCAGCTCATCGGCGGAGAGCTCCGGCGCGGCCAGCGCCGCGACGTTCTCGTCCAGCTGCTTCGTACTTGACGCCCCGATCAGCGCGGACGTCATACGCGGGTCACGCAGCACCCACGTCAGCGCCAGCTGCGCCAGCGACTGACCGCGTCGCCGCGCGATCTCGTTCAGCCCGGTCAGCCGCCGCACGACCTCGTCCGACAGCAGATCCGGGTCCAGGGACTTGCCCTGGGTGGCCCGCGAGCCCTCCGGGATGCCCTTCAGATACTTGTCCGTCAGCAGCCCCTGGGCGAGCGGCACGAAGGAGATACAGCCCATCCCGGCCGCCTCCAGGGTGTCCAGCAGTCCGTCGTCCTCGGTCCAGCGGTTGATCATCGAGTACGAGGGCTGGTGGATGAGCGCGGGCACGCCCATCTCCTTCAGCAGCCCGGCCGCCTCGGCGGTCTGCTCCGCGGTGTACGACGACACACCGACGTACAACGCCTTGCCCTGCCGCACGGCGGAGGCCAGCGCCCCCATCGTCTCTTCCAGCGGGGTGTTCGGGTCGAAGCGGTGGGAGTAGAAGATATCGACGTGGTCGAGCCCCATCCGCTTCAGGGACGCGTCCAGCGACGACAGCAGGTACTTACGGGAACCCCATTCGCCGTAAGGGCCGGGATGCATCAAATAACCGGCCTTGGTCGAAATGATGAGTTCATCACGATAGGCCGAGAAGTCCTGCGCGAAGATCTTGCCGAAATTCAGCTCGGCGGATCCCGGGGGCGGACCGTAGTTGTTCGCCAGGTCGAAGTGCGTGACGCCGAGATCGAAGGCGCGGCGCAGGATCGCGCGCTGCGAATCGAGGGTGCGGTCGTCGCCGAAGTTGTGCCAGAGGCCGAGCGAGATGGCGGGCAGTTTCAGGCCACTGCGTCCACTGCGCCGGTACTCCATGGAGTCGTACCGGTCGTCGGCTGCGAGGTATGAGGGAAAATCAGTCACGCTTCTCTCCTTATCACGTACTTGTGACAGACCGGGTTGGGTCCCTGTGGGGCCCGCGCAGTAATGTGACGGCTTCGGGGTCCCCGGGCCGGCCCCAGGATCCCGTCAGTGGGCGCGCCGGTCCCCATGGAATCGAGAGGGTGGACTCAGTGAACCTGCGCGACCTGGTGTATCGGCTCTACGCACGCCGGGTGGAAGGCCGCCTCGACCACACCCAGGTGCCCAAGCACATCGGTGTCATCCTCGATGGCAACCGACGCTGGGCGCGGGCGGCGGGCGGCACGGCCGAGCAAGGACACAAGGCGGGCGCCAACAAGATCCAGGAACTGCTCGGCTGGTGCTCCGAGACCAAGGTGGAGGTGGTCACCCTCTGGATGCTCTCCACGGACAACCTCGACCGTCCCGAGAACGAGCTGACCCCGCTTGTCGGCATCGTCGAGAACGCGGTCCGCGATCTGGCGGCCGACGGCCGCTGGCGGGTGCACCACGTCGGCACGCTCGATCTGCTGCCCGCCCATACGCAGACCGTTCTCAAGGAGGCGGAACAGGCCACCGTCGGCAATGAGGGAATACTCGTCAATGTCGCCGTGGGGTACGGCGGCCGGCAGGAGATCGCGGACGCGGTCAGCTCCCTGCTGATGGACCACGCGAGCAAGGGCACCTCCTTCGAGGAACTCGCCGAGATCGTGGACGTCGATCTGATCTCCTCTCATCTCTACACGCGCGGCCAGCCCGACCCGGACCTGGTCATCCGCACCAGCGGCGAGCAGCGTCTCTCCGGCTTCATGCTCTGGCAGAGCGCCCATTCGGAGTACTACTTCTGCGAAGTCTTCTGGCCGGCCTTCCGTAAAGTCGACTTTCTGCGAGCGCTGCGCGATTACGCCGCACGTCATCGGCGCTACGGGACCTGACCTCCCCCTTCTCCCGTAAGGACGCCGCGAGACGGCGACTCGGCGCCGGCCGGCGCCCGGCCGATTCCGCCGGGCGGGACCGCCCGCTTCACCCACGGTTCATCCACCGTCCGTCCTATGCCCTGGCATGGCGGCGCGTGTTCGAGGGAATACCTCCCCCAGGTCGACGTCCAAAACAAGTCAGTGGGCGTCGCATCTCAGCGGACGGCATGGGGCCGTCCGCCCGGGAGGCCCTTTGCACCAGGACGACCGTGCGCCGAGTCGTACGGGCGACATGGAGGGCCGGAGTCCGGCCCGCGCACGGGGTCAGGACCCGGCCCACCCGCCCGCGACGCCGTCGCACCCCGACCTCATCCGAGGGGGTACGTCCTTCCGTGGTGACCAGCACAAAGCGCCGCATGCCCGACAGGCGCACCTACGTTCTCGACACCAGCGTCCTGCTGGCCGATCCGAACGCCATGTCCCGCTTCGACGAGCACGAAGTGGTGCTCCCGATCGTGGTGATCACGGAGTTGGAGGCCAAGAGGCACCACCCGGAGCTCGGCTACTTCGCCCGGCAGGCGCTGCGCCTGCTCGACGACTTCCGGATCCGGTACGGCCGTCTCGATGCCCCCATCCCCCTGGGCGACCTGGGAGGCACGCTGCGCGTCGAGCTCAACCACTCTGATCCCGGCATCCTGCCCGCCGGCTTCCGCTTGGGGGACAACGACTCACGGATTCTCGCGGTGGCCCGCAATCTGCAGGCCGAGGGGTACGACGTCACGGTCGTCTCCAAGGATCTGCCCCTGCGTATCAAGGCGTCCTCGGTCGGGCTCCTCGCCGAGGAGTACCGCGCCGAGCTCGCCATCACCGAATCCGCCGGCTCCTCCGGCTGGACGGGGATGAGCGAGGTGTCGCTCGCCGCGGATCAGGTGGACCTTCTGTTCACCGAGGACTCCCTCTTCGTGCCCGAGGTGAGCGATCTGCCCGTGCACACGGGGCTGGTGCTCCAGTCCGAGCGCGGCAAGGCGCTCGGCCGGATCACCGCGGAGGGCCATGTCAGGCTCGTCCGCGGCGACCGCGAGGCGTTCGGGATCCATGGCCGCAGCGCCGAGCAGCGCATCGCCCTCGATCTCCTCCTCGACCAGGACATCGGCATCGTGTCGATGGGCGGCCGGGCGGGCACCGGCAAGTCGGCGCTGGCCCTGTGCGCGGGGCTGGAGGCGGTCCTGGAGCGCAGACAGCATCAGAAGGTGATGGTCTTCCGTCCCTTGTACGCGGTCGGCGGGCAGGAGCTGGGCTATCTGCCCGGCACCGAGGCCGAGAAGATGAGCCCGTGGGCGCAGGCCGTCTTCGACACGCTCTCCGCGGTCGCCGGCCGCGAGGTCATCGAGGAAGTGCTGGGGCGCGGCATGCTCGAAGTGCTGCCGCTCACGCATATCCGAGGCCGGTCCCTGCACGACGCGTTCGTCATCGTCGACGAGGCCCAGTCCCTGGAACGGAACGTACTGCTGACCGTTCTGTCCCGTATCGGGGCGAACTCCCGGGTGGTGCTCACGCATGATGTCGCCCAGCGCGACAATCTCCGGGTGGGGCGTTACGACGGAATTGTCGCCGTCGTCGAGAAGCTCAAGGGGCATCCGCTCTTCGCGCATGTCACGCTCACCCGCTCCGAGCGTTCACCGATCGCCGCTCTCGTGACCGAAATGCTGGAGGACGGTCAGATCTAACCCCGTATCACCACACTTGGCGCCGCCCGGCGAAAGCGCAGCAGCTTAGCCGGGCGGCGCTGTGCCGCGCCGCTGTTTCCTCGATTCTCCTGACGCAAACGGAGTGTGAGCTTTCCCACGCAACGAAGAATTGCCTCGCGCCGTTACCTTCCGGCAGAGTCTTGCTTCCGTCAGGCCCCGCATGCGGCACACGCGCATCTTCAGTGATGTGGCACCACATAACTCAACAACTGCCGCCGCATGCCGCCCGCGCACCACGCGGCAGTCCCCGCAGGGGGGTTGCCCACCGGGCCCGTGTCTCCCGTGACGCCGTAGTACGGAGACCAGTGCCAGGGGCACGATTGCGTCCGCGAGGTCACGTACGCGGATGTTGCTGGAAGGACACCGTGTGAGCCGGATCTCGGTCCGGGGATTCGCCGTGGCATCTGCCACTGCGGTCACCACCGTCGGCGCTGTCGTGGGTGTCGCCTCGGGCGACCCCCAGGTCTCCAACGACAATTTCGAGGCGACCGCAGCCGACATGACGCTTCTCGCTGACATCCCCGCGGGCCAGCAGGCCCAGGTGCAGACCGCGTCGCTGACGCAGCAGGCCGATGTACAGGCCGCCGCCGCCGACGCGACCGCCAAGAAGTCAGCGGAGGAAGCGGCCCGTATCCAGGCTGCCAAGGACGCCAAGGCGAAGAAGGAGGCCGCCGACGACGCGGCCGAGCGCGAGCGCGAGGCCAAGGAGGCCAAGGAGCGCGCGAGCCGCGACGAGGTCCGTTCCCAGTCCTCGACCGGGTCCTTCCCCCAGCAGGCCTCGTACACCGTCGCCGAGGTCAAGGCGATAGCACGGCAGATCGTTCCCGCCGATCAGTTCCAGTGCTTCAGCAGCATCGTGGAGCGCGAGTCCACCTGGAACTACCGGGCGCAGAACCCGTCTTCCGGTGCCTACGGTCTGATGCAGGCGCTTCCCGGCTCCAAGATGTCCTCGGTCGGCTCCGACTGGCAGACCAACCCGGCCACGCAGATCAAGTGGGGCCTGAACTACATGAACTCGGACCGCTACGGCAGCCCCTGCCAGGCGTTCGCGTTCTGGCAGGCCAACGGTTGGTACTAGGGCGTGACCGGCTGAAACCGGTTCTCCCGGCGCTCAACCTCACGAAGCCCCCCGCCGTCCTACGGCGGGGGGCTTCGCACGTGTACGGTCGATTCGAACGCGCTCCGTGCTCCCCGGGGGAGTGAGTTGGGGACAGCACAGGGGGAAGAGGAAACTTCATGTCGAAAGTACCCGCATGGCTCGGTCAGGTCGGTGCCGAACTGACCCGTATCGGGGAGCGTCTGGACCAGCGCCGCGCCGAGGCCGAGGAGGACGACCGGCCGGCCGCGCGGACCGCGCCCCAGAAAGTGCCCCCACCCCCGGCGTACGCTCCCTCCGTCGCGGCCAAGCCCGACCCCGTCTCCGCCATCCCCTGGGGGATGCGGGTCGCGGGGGAGGCGGCTTGGCGGCTGCTCGTCCTCGCCGGGCTGCTCTGGGTGCTGATGCGGGTCATCGGCGCCGTACAGCTGGTCGTCATGGCCTTCGCCGCCGGTCTGCTGATCACGGCGCTCCTCCAGCCCACGGTCGCCTGGCTCAAGCGGCACGGGATGCCGCGTGGCCTGGCCACGGCCTTCACCGCGGTCGCCGGGTTCGTCCTCATGGGGCTGGTCGGCTGGTTCGTGGTGTGGCAGGTCATGGAGAACATCGACGATCTCTCCAACCGCGTCACGGACGGCATCAACGAGCTGAAGCGCTGGCTGCTCGACAGCCCGTTCCATGTGACCGAGGGCCAGATCAATGACATCGCGAAGACCCTGAGCGACGCGGTCGGTTCCAACACCGAGAAGATCACGTCCGCCGGGCTGCAGGGCCTGACCGTGATCGTCGAGCTGCTGACCGGGATCGTCCTCGCGATGTTCTCGACGCTCTTCCTGCTGTACGACGGCAGGAAGATCTGGCACTGGACGCTCAAGCTCGTCCCGGCGCAGGCCCGTGAGGGCGTCGCCGGAGCCGGGCCGCGCGCCTGGCGCACCCTGACCGCGTATGTGCGCGGCACGGTACTGGTGGCGCTGATCGACGCCCTCTTCATCGGTCTCGGGCTCTACTTCCTCAATGTCCCGCTGGCCGTGCCGCTGGCCGTCTTCATCTTCCTCGGCGCCTTCATCCCGCTGGTGGGCGCGCTGATCTCGGGCGCGCTGGCCGTGGTCGTCGCGCTGGTCACACAGGACGTGTTCACGGCGTTGATGGTCCTGTGCGTCGTCCTCGGGGTCCAGCAGATCGAGGGGCATGTGCTGCAGCCCCTCATCCTGGGCCGTGCGGTACGGGTGCATCCGCTCGCCGTCGTGCTCTCCGTCGCGATCGGCAGTCTGGTCGCGGGCATCGGCGGGGCGGTGGTGGCGGTGCCGGTGGTGGCCGTCACGAATACGGTGGTCGGCTATCTCCGGGCGTACAGCGCGGAACAGGCCCTGCCCGGCCCGACGTCGCAGGACCCCGCCGACTCGTCAGCCTCGTCCGCGTCCTCGCCCTCCTCCCCGTCCTCGTCCTCCTCCTCGTCCCCGTCCCCGTCCTCGGCGGAGGCTCAGGCTCCGGAAGCCCCGGCCGTGGCGCCGGCGGCCAGGCCCGCCACCGCCGAGGCCGGGGACGGCCGGGAGTGATATCCGAACCGGAACTGGAAGGCGAGGACGGCGGGCACAGCGGCCCGCGGTCCTCGCCTTCCCCGCTGCCGCCGCGGTCCCCGGCGGCTCCCGAACCGCCCGAAGGGCCCGGGACGGTCGTCGGCGACGACGTCCCCGCACCACCGCCGCACCGCGTGCGATGGCTCTGGGCCCTCGGCGGCGCGGTCGTCGCCTCCGCCGTCTGGGCGGGCGGACTGTACGCGTACGACCGGACGGGGCCGGATCTGCGCGGCTACCGGATCAGCGAGGACCTCTGCCGGGACGCCGATCTGTCCGCGCTCTCCGCGCTCCTCGGCGGCAAGCGGTCCCCGCGGCCCGCGGTGGAGGAACAGCGCACCGTCGACCGGTCCTTCTGCCAGGTCACGATGGCGCCGGGACGGCCGCCCGAGGCGAAGGACGACGTCCTGACGAGGTCGTACGCGTCCGTCACCGTCCACTACGCCCTGCACAAGGAGACCGATCCGGAACCGGAGTTCGAGGCGACGCTGACCCCGCTCGCGCTCTCCCAGGTCGTCGAGCGCAAGACCAAGCGGGTACCGGAACTGGGCGAGCGCGCCTATCTGATGACGGACTCCGACGGGTACGGCCCCGAGCTGAAGGTCCTGGACGGCCGGGCCGTGCTCTCGATCGAGGTCGCGAGCGAGTCCGTCACGGAGGGCCCGCCCGGTGGCGGGCACGTGACACCACCGGAAGCGAAACCGGTCGATCCCGCCGTCCTCGAACCCGCGATGGTCGAGGACATGAAGGCGCTGATGGCCGCGGTCAGGAAGTGACCGCGGACGGCCCGGACATAACGGGCCCCCGCGCTCCACGACATGGTGGAGTGCGGGGGCCTGTTCCGTTCGGGCTCTACTCGGCGAGTACGGACTCGGCGAGCACGGCCTCGGCGTCGAGCGTCGTGCCGACCGCCTGGATCACCGCGGCGATCTTGAAGGCTTCCTGGATCGTCTCGCGGTCCACACCGGCCGTGCGGAGCACCTGCTCGTGCGAGTCGAGGCACTGGCCGCAGCCGTTGACGGCGGAGACGGCGAGCGACCACAGCTCGAAGTCGACCTTCTCCACCCCCGGGTTGCCGATGACGTTCATCCGCAGACCGGCGCGCAGCGTCCCGTACTCGGGGTCCGACAGCAGATGCCGGGTCCGGTAGAAGACGTTGTTCATCGCCATGATCGCGGCGGCCGACTTGGCGGCGGTGTACGCCTCGGCGCTCAGGTTCGCCTTGGCCTCCGGCTCCAGCTCGCGCAGCACCCGCGCCGAGCGCGAGGCGATCGCGCAGGCCAGCACGGTGCCCCAGAGCTGCTGCGCGGGCAGCCCGCTGTTGCCGATCACCGAACCGAGGTTCAGCCGCAGGTCCTTGGCGTAGTCGGGCAGCGCCGACTTCAGTTCATCGAGGGCCATCGGAAATCACTCGCCCGACAGGAGCTTGACGGGGTCGAGGGTGGTCTCGCCCTTGTTCCAGTTGCACGGGCACAGCTCGTCGGTCTGGAGGGCGTCGAGCACCCGCAGGACCTCCTTGGGGTTACGCCCCACGGAACCGGCGGTCACCATCGTGAACTGGATCTCGTTGTTCGGGTCCACGATGAAGACGGCGCGCTGCGCGAAGCCGTCCTGGCCCTCGATGCCGAGGTCGCGCATCAGCTCGTGCTTGGAGTCGGCGAGCATCGGGAAGGGCAGGTCGCGCAGGTCCGGGTGGTCCTTGCGCCAGGCGTGGTGCACGAACTCGGAGTCGCCGGAGAAGCCGAGGACCTGGGCGTCACGGTCGGCGAACTCGTCGTTCAGCCGGCCGAAGGCCGCGATCTCGGTCGGGCACACGAAGGTGAAGTCCTTGGGCCAGGCGAAGATGACCTTCCACTTGCCCTCGTAGGTCTTGTGGTTGATCTCCTCGAACTCCTTGCCCTTCTCCAGCGAGACACAGGCGGTCAATTCGAAAGAGGGGAACTTGTCACCAACGGTGAGCACAGGCTCTCCTTGTGGGGGTGGGAAGTCCCTTTTTGAGGTCTTCCGGGCGGTTGGACGGCTCACCGATGGTGGCACAGTCGGCATTGATCATAGAAATAGCTAGACTCGGTCGCCGTGATCGGAGGTGCCTATCAGTGGGGTCGGTTCAGTGGTGTCGGTGTCGGTGACGCAGCACGTCAGGCCGTCCGGCCCGCGGGCCAAACAGCCCAGCCTCTCCCAGCTGCGGGCCTTCGCGGCCGTGGCCGAACATCTGCACTTCCGGGACGCGGCCGCCGCGATCGGGATGAGCCAGCCCGCGCTCTCCGGCGCGCTCTCGGCGCTGGAGGAGGTCCTCGGCGTACAGCTCGTGGAACGTACGACCCGCAGGGTGCTGCTCTCCCCGGCCGGTGAACGGCTGGCGTCCCGGGCGATGGCCGTATTGGACGCGGTGGGCGCGCTGGTGGACGAGGCCGAGGCGGTACGGGCGCCCTTCACCGGAGTCCTCAGGCTCGGCGTGATCCCGACCGTCGCCCCGTATCTGCTGCCGGCCGTGCTCCGGCTGGTCCATGACCGCTACCCGGAGCTCGACCTCCAGGTGCACGAGGAGCAGACCTCCTCCCTGCTGGACGGTCTGGCGGCCGGCCGGCTGGATCTGCTGCTGCTCGCCGTACCGCTCGGCCAGCCCTCGGTCACCGAACTGCCGCTGTTCGACGAGGACTTCGTCCTGGTCACCCCCGACGACCATCCCCTCGGCGGCCGCCGCGAACTGCCGCGCGAGGCGCTGCGCGAACTGCCGCTGCTGCTCCTGGACGAGGGCCACTGCCTGCGCGACCAGGCGCTGGACATCTGCCGGGAGGCCGGCCGCGCCGACGGCGTGCCCGTGACGACCACGGCGGCGGGACTGTCGACGCTGGTGCAACTCGTCGCGGGCGGTCTCGGGGTCACGCTGCTGCCGCGTACGGCCGTACAGGTCGAGACCGGCCGCAACGACCGGCTCGCCACGGGATACTTCGCGGAGCCCGCCCCGGCGCGCAGGATCGCGCTGGCGATGCGCACGGGCGCGGCGCGGGGCGGCGAGTTCGAGACCTTCGCGGACGCGCTGCGCGAGTCCCTGAGCACGCTCCCGGTACGCCTGAGCGCCCCGTCGCCGCGGCCTCCGCGCGTGCCGCGGCAGAGCTGACACCGCGAGCCGACATCACGAGCCGACATCACGAGCTGACACCGCGAGCCGGCGCCGCACCCGCCGTACGGTCACTCCGATCGCAGGCCGTCCGGCCGCATCATCCGCCACAGGGACGGCAGGCTGGCCGCCGTCACCAGCAGGACGACCGCGATGCCCGCGCCCGCGAAGGGCGCGAACACCCACCAGTCGGCGACCGGTTTGGCGAGCAGGTTCAGCAGTACGGCACCGAGGGTCAGTCCGCCCGCGATGGCCAGCAGTGTGCCGAGCGCGACCGGGATCGCGGTCTGCCAGAGCACCGACCACGCGAGTGTCGAGCGGCGCGTCCCGAAGGCCACCAGGACCGACAGCAGGCGTCTGCGCTCGCGCAGTTGCTCGATCTGGGAGACCAGCATGCTCGCGGCGATCAGCGCCATCGTGGCGGTGCCGCCGACGAGCAGACCGGTCTGCACGCTCGCGTACTGCTTGTCGCGTTCCACGGCCTTGAACGTGTTGATCCGCATCGTCGGATCGAGCGCCGCCGCGGTGTTGCGTACGTACTCCTCGGCGTCCGCGACCCGTTCGTCGGGCCGGATCGTGGCGCTGGTCCGCGCGTCGGGCATACGGCTCGGGTCGAGGGCGCCCGGGGTGGCGAGGATGCCGTCGTTCAGGCGGCCCACCGGGTCGGTCCTGGCCTCGACCGTCCGGGCCGACGCGGGCAGTGTCCACAGCGAGGGTTCCGCGACGCCGTTCACGGTACGGCTGCCGAGGTCGACCGGCTCGCCCGGCCGGGCCGCCTTGTCGACCCACTCGTTCTGCCGCTTCCGCCCGGGGATATGGGCCACGAAGGTGTCCCCGTCCTCACAGGAGGGCAGCCTCGCCAGCTCCCGCAGGGTGGCGCAGGTGCCGACGGTCAGGATGGTGGTGGGCTGGATCTCGTGCGGGGCCACCGGCCCCGGCCTGACGACGTAGCTCTCGGCCACGGCGACGACCCCCGTGACGCCCTTGGTGCCGCGGAAGCCGTCGGTCATCTCCTGGGCCAGCCGCCCGCTGCCGTAGAACGCCTCGACGGTGATGTTCGCGCGCGTCGGATCCTGACCGGGGGGCCTGACGAAGTCCTCGTGCATCCCGGCGAACGTCATCTGGACGGCGATGGCGCCCGCCACGGCCGCGGTGATTCCCATGACCGCCCGGGACGCCGGGCCGCTGTTCAGCTGGAGCCTGCGGGCGGCGAGCTGCCACGGCACCGGTCCGCCGCTCATCCCCGCCACCACGGCCTCGACGAGCCAGGGCAGCAGGGTGGTCAGACCGGTCAGCACCAGCACCGCGCCCGCCGCGATGGGGTACGGATCGACGGCGGTCGCCTCGCCGATCGTGCCGACCGTGCTCAGGAGGGTGACACCGGCGACGGGCATCAGCAGCCGCCACCACAGCCGCCGACGCCGGGGGCGGGCCTCGCGTACGACCCCCAGCGGTTCGATGGTGACCGAGCGCAGCGCGACCAGCGTCACCCCGACCGCCGCCACCGGTACGGCCGCCACGACCAGCGCGACGAGCGCCGGCGCCGGGACCAGGTCGCCGGGGAAGGCGCTGAGGTTCCACAGCCGTACCCCGCCCGCCAGCGGCCGCAGCGCCAGGAAGAACGCGCATCCGGCGAGCAGACCGAGCGCCGCGCCGAACAGCGCCTCCCCGGCCGCGATACGCCGGGTCATCGCGATATCGGCGCCCACCAGCCGCAGCGCGGCGAGTCTGCGGTCCCTGCGCTCGCCGCCGAATCGGACGGCGGTGGCGATGAAGATGGCCACCGGCATCAGCAGCACCACGGAGACCAGGACGATCAGCACGACCAGGTACGGATTGATCGGATCGGGCCGGCCGCCGGAGCCGTAACCGGCCGTCCGATGGCCGCCCTTGGCCGTGGTGAGGTTGTCGCTGCCCGCGTAGAAACGGAGCTCCTCCGGGTCGAGCAGACCGGCGTCGGAGATGGTGCCGACGACGCGGTTGCCGAACCGCTCCTTGAGGAGCGCGCCGTCGGGCGAGTCCAGCAGCTCCCGCAGGGCGGGGGAGACCACCATCTCCCGGGGCCCCGGGACCTTCGTGACACCGGGCGGCAGTGGCGGGCTGGCGCCGTCCGGACGCAGCAGCTGGCCGCCGACGGTGTCGCCGCGGTACTCGGTCTCCGCGTTGATCCACACCATCGTCGTGTCCGAGCGGGGCACCGGAGCCCCGTCCGCCATCTCGGCGACGGTGCGGGCGGCCGTCCGTTCGGCGCGCGCGTCGATCACCCCTGGTACGGACGCGGCGAGGAAGAGCAGTGTGACCCCGAGCCCGACCCCCACGGCGGTCAGCAGCGTACGGATCCAGCCCTCGCGTCCGCCCGCGGCGGCGAACCGTACCCCGAGCCCGAGGTCACGGGCCCAGGTGCGGAGCCGGCCGGGCGCACGCTTCGGGACCGGGGGAGCGTACGCGGGGGGTCTGGCGCGATCGAGGAGCGTCATACGGTGAACTCCGCCTCGCGGGCCCTGCCGTCCCGCACGATCACCTCACGGTCCGAGTAGGCGGCGACCCGCGCCTCGTGCGTGACCAGGACGACGGCGGCACTGGTGGACCTGGCCGCCTCGGTCAGCAGCTCCATCACCCGCTCGCCGTTGTAGGAGTCGAGCGCGCCGGTCGGCTCGTCGGCGAAGATCACGCGCGGAGAAGTGACCAGGGATCGGGCGACCGCGACGCGCTGGCCCTGTCCCCCGGAGACCTCGCCGGGGCGCTGGGACCCGATGCCGGCGACCTCCAGCCGCTCCAGCCACTCGCGCGCGGCGCGTTCGGCGTCCTTGCGCCGGACGCCGTTGAGCCGCAGGGGCAGCGCCACGTTCTCCAGACAGGTCAGTTCCGGTACGAGCCGGCCGAACTGGAAGACGAAGCCGAATTCGCCGCGGCGCAGGGCGCTGCGCTCGGCCTCCGGCATATCGGTCAGCACACGGCCCCGGTAGGTGATCGTGCCCGCGTCGGGCGGCACGATCCCGGCGAGGCAGTGCAGCAGCGTGGACTTGCCCGAGCCCGACGGGCCCATGACGGCGACGACTTCGCCCGGGTGGATCGAGAACGTCACGCCGTCGAGCGCGGGGGTCGGTCCGTACGACTTGCGCAGATCGTCGGCGATGAGCAGGGAGCCGACGGGCGTCATCGGCGTACCGCCGTGGCGAGCCGGTCCAGCCGGGCGGCGGTCAGTTCCAGCCAGCGCAGATCCGCCTCCAGATGGAACAGCGCGTGATCGCAGATCAGCTGGTCGGCGAGGTCGCCCTGGCGCTTGCGCGCGGTCAGTTCGCGCATCTTCCGCAGATGCTCGGCGCGCTGGGCGTCGAGCAGATCGGCGGCGCTGCGGCCCGTGAGCAGCGCGATGACGACCTTGGTGTAGAGGGTCGACTGGAGGTACGGCTCCGGGCTCTCCGGCTGCGCGAGCCACTTGCCGACATCGGTGACACCGGCGTCGGTGATCGCGTATCTCTTGCGCTCGGGGCCGCCGCCGGCCTCCACGCCGTCGACCACGACGAGCCCGTTCTTCAGCAGCCGGGACATGGTCGAGTAGACCTGTCCGTAGTGCAGGGGGCGGTCGCGGCCGAATTGATCGTCGAAGGACCGCTTGAGGTCGTATCCGTGGCGCGGCCCGGACTCCAGAAGCCCGAGGAGGGTGTGACCGATGGACATTCCCTCACTGTACACGCGGTGTATAGATGTGTGGAGGAGTCCAGTCCCGCCTTGCGACTACGGCTCGTCGCCTGCCGACCACTCTTCGCGAAGGATTCCGTAGGTGATGGAGTCCCGCCAGGCGCCATGGACATGGACGTGTCCGCGGATTACTCCCTCTTCGGTCATCCCTGAGGCCAGGAGTGTCTTCGCGGACGCGGTGTTCATCGGAGCGCGAGCTGCCCAGACGCGATGAAGGTCCAGGTCCAAGAAACCCAGGGCCAGGAGTAGCCGCACAGCTTCTCTACCGTAGCCGCGTCCCCAGAAATCGGATCGCAGTGCGCCTCCGATCGTGGCTGCGCGCTGCTGATGAGGGTCGAGGGCGAGACGGACGTATCCGGTGAGTTCGCCACTGTCCCGCGCGACAAGGGCGAGGGCGTACTCGTCCCGTGGCGAGGCCGTCGCGGACGCTATGGAACGAGAGACGATTCCTTCGACTTCGGTGCGTGAGCGCGGCGCGAAGCTCAGGTGCTCGGTGACTTCGGGGCTGCCGTAGATGGAATGGACCGCTTCCACGTCATCGATGACGAGTTCGCGGAGCGAGAGACGCGCGCTGTGACGATCGACCGGATACATGCTGACCGATGCTAGTGCAGGCCGAGGGCATGCAAGCCGCGCTTGATACGAGAGGTGTTTGGCCGTTGCACTCGAACAGTGCACGAGCCCGCCGACGCTTCCGTGCTTGAGGGCACGGCGGCGCCGACAGGCCTTTCGGCAGGCGTGCTTCAACGGAGCAGGGCAAGCGGGAGTTGCCGACCGAACATGGCGATTTCATCGCGCAGATCCCTCGCGACCACGGCGTCACGCACCGGTTCACGCAGGAGCGCTACCCGTACGCGGTCCACGGAGCCGATGATGCCGGCGTTGCGCTGCGCGGGAGGTAGATCCAGCACGGGCTGAACCGCGGCGGCGGCCCCATCCACGTCGCCTGAGCCGAGACGCGCGAGAGCAAGATTGGATTGCGCGCCCGCCGCGTCGCCGAATGCCCAGTGCGGATCGTCCGGATCACTGAATCCCTGTACGGCTTGCTCAGCACGAGTCACCAGGCCCGGCACGGCGTCGGAGTGGCCGAGGAGCACGGTTGCCTCCACCTCGTAGTAGTCCTGTCGGCAAGCGGGAAAGACGAAGTTGCCGCCCAACTCGTCGAGGTCATCGCTCGCCGTCCGGTCTCTGGCTTCGCGTCCACGGAGATTGGCGGCGGCCACGCTTTCCGGGTCCCTGAGCACGGCAGCGGCTCGGGCCTCCAGACCGGCGAGCCATACGGTCACGCTTCCCGTGAGGTCCGTCGCGGTCGATGCTCCTTGGCGAGCGAAGTGCAGAGCGTCCTCCGGACGCTCGGCCCAGTACGAAATGAGGGACTGGAGCCCCCGAACCCAAGCGCTCATGCCGATGTGCTCGGCCTTGTCCGCACACACAGCCGCTGTTCGCGCCTGCATCATGGCCGACGCCGGGTCAGCGAGGTCGTGACTCGCCTTGGCCAGCATTCCGGACAGCAGTGAGGCGAGAAAGTAGAGGTCCCTGGTCTGCGACGGCTTCGCGCGGCCGCTTTCCAGCAACCGAAAGGCGCGATCCTGGAGTTGGGTCAAGTCGTCCAGGACAGCGCCCAGGGGGACGCGTGTATAGATGCCGGCAATGCGTCGGGTTTCGTCCTGAAGGTAGGCCATGGTTTCCGGCCCTACCTCGTTGTGCTCCGCCCCCATGGCGAATTCAATGGCGCGTCGTGCGGCCATAGCTGCGTCCCGTCCCATCTTCTGCTGTTCCGCGCCGGAAGCGGCGCGGACGTTGGTGTCCGACAAGCTGAACTGCCCAGAAAACCTGTTCCCCATGAGTAGACGTTCCTTGGCTGGAGCCTCGGATAAGAGTTCCTGGATCGGCCTCATGAACAGGTGCGCGAGAATTCTCCGGGCATCGTTCTGAGGCGTCACTCTCCCCGAGTACCAGCGCTCATAGGTCCTGTCCGAGACCGTGTGCGTGGTGAGAGAAGAGTCCCGAACCTTCGCAGCCAAGCTTTGTGCTGGCTGGTGGTACTGATCGATGAAGGTTCGGTAGTCCTTCCATCCCCTTTCGTCGATCAGGGACCGGAGGAGCGTGGCCATGGAATCCCCCTGTGCTGTCCAGCGCGATAGGGCGACGTTACGCCCGCGATGCCTGTAACTAGGCCTGTTCATTGGGTTCCTGACGAATCTGTCGGAACTCTGTCGTCACTCTGTCGAGGGTTTGTCTCCTTCCTCGCTCTGCTCGCGCAGGAATGACGTGGATCTGTCGGTAGATCTGCGTGGGCCGCGTTGCGACGATCGACACCCACCACCTCATGTGCCCAGTTCGCCACGGAAAGTAACCGAAGTGCGAGTGGGGTGAGTGCTGGTCAGTACAGGACTACCGAGGGGAATCGCATGGTGACCATGCTCCCGAAGCAGTACGAAAAAACCGGTTGTCGGCCACCGGCGGGGCCTCCGCCCCAGCTCATGCTCGTCGGTTCCCCGGAGTCCGTCCGGGCCGCTCGTGCCTACGTACGCGAGTTCATCGCGTACCACCTGCCGGATGTGGCACCCGACCACACGGCCGACGTCGAACTTGTCGTCTCGGAGCTGGTCACCAACGCCGTTCGGTACGGGACCGAGCCCGGCGACTCCGTGCTCCTCGGCCTGAGCGGCACGGCCACCCGTGTCCGTATCGAGGTGCGGGACCCCGTACGGCGTCGACCGTCCTTCAAGCCCGTTTCACATGAACGCGACCGGGGGCGTGGGCTGTTCATCGTTGAGGCGCTGGCGGAGTGCTGGGGCGTGGTCGACCAGCCGTTCGGCAAGACCGTATGGGCAGTGGTGGCACGGTGACGGAGTCACCGACCGGCCAATCCACTGTCCCGAGCGCAGGGTTCGTCGCGGGGTGTGTCGTATCGACATGGCTCGACGTCACACCGGCGGGCCCGGTGGCGTGGTTGCTGCTCGGACATCCGCCGCCGCGTCGCCCCGGTGAGACGGCGGGGAATGTCGAGGCCGGACTGCGGAGCGTTGCCGCTGCGATGGGGCTGCGGCGCGCCGTCGGGACCGTGCCGTACGTCGGTGAACGCCTGCTGATCCGGGGCCCGATCACCGCTCTCGACTACGGCCACCACGACTGCCTCCTGCGCCTTCCGGACCCCGGCCCTCGTTGGCGCGCCCACCTGACCGGGGGCGGACTCGCATGCATCACCCTCGGACTCGATTCCATGCCGCTGGGCGCGAGCCGGGATGCCATCGGTATGTACATACGGCGGTCCGCCTCGGCCGGAAGAGCGCTCGTGGGCGCCACCGGCGTGCGAACCCGCTAGTGACGAGACGTCCCCTGCCTCCGCTGACGGTTCTCGTCATCGCGCTGTCCGCGCTTCTCGTGTTCGTCCTGACGATCGCCGGCGATCAGTTCGCCCCATAGAACCCCCGTTTCCGGCCGGACTCCCGGCGAAGGAAAGGCCGGCCGGAACGGGTTCGGGCCACCAGGGCCCAGCACCGCACCAGTCGAGCCGTCCGGACGGACCGGATGCCGACACGGCACAGGAGGTCACCATGCGACACCTCATCGACCTGGTCAAGTACGGCGGAGAGGACAACGGCGGCAGCAGCGGAAGCAGCGGCGACGACGGACAGGGCGGCAATCCTTCCGGCGGCTGTGGCGATGGCGACGGCTGCGGTCGCGGGTAACAGCACATCCTCAAACGCGGCGGCCCCTTCTCCGGGCGGGGCCGCCCACTCCTGGCGGAGGAGAAAAATGATGCCGCACCACCACGCGTACGTATGGCTCGGTCACGGCGGCGTACTGGTCAAGCCGGGCGACGCTCATCGGCGCCCTGGACATCCCGAGTTCGCGTCGGCGCAGGTAATGCCGCTGGAAAGCGCGGACTGGCTACTCAAGAGCGCGTCCAGGATCGAGGCGACGTTCACTGAACCCCAAGAGGCGACGGACTGGTACATGGCACAACTGGCACGACACGCCGAGACGTTCACCGGCAGCTACGCCCCCCTTGCCGCCCCCGACGAGATCGCCCGGCGCCTGGCGGCCCGCGCGGATATCGTCGGCGGATGGTGGGCGACCGGCGGCCGATTCCTGTCCGTCAACCTGATCGCTTGCAGTCCGCACCGTGAGCGCAGGGAGTACGTCTGCCCGGCTCGGTGACAGGGGGCCCACATGGGCGCTGCGGATCGGCGCTTTGAGCAGGGCGTGACGCTTAAGCAGTCCGCCCGGTCGACGGCCCGCCCGGTGTTCCGTCCTCCGACTCCCCCTCGGGCGGCCCCGGCTCCGCCGTCTTCGGCGGCCGGCCCCGGCGCGGGATGGGTGCCGCGTCGGTGGGCAGCCGGCCCGCCTCGCCCAGGGCCCGGCGGAGCAGGAACTCGATCTGCGCGTTCGCGCTGCGAAGTTCGTCGGACGCCCACCGCGCGAGGGCGTCGTACACCGCCGGGTCCAGTCGCAGGAGAACCTGCTTGCGTTCGGTCACTGGTAGAGCGTGCCCGTGTTCACGACCGGCTGGGCGGCCCGGTCCCCGCAGAGCACGACCAGCAGATTGCTCACCATCGCGGCCTTGCGCTCGGAGTCCAGCTCCACGATGTCCTGCTCGGTGAGGCGGGTGAGCGCCGCCTCGACCATGCCGACCGCGCCGTCCACGATCAGCCGGCGGGCCGCGACGACGGCGCCCGCCTGCTGGCGCTGGAGCATCGCCGAGGCGATCTCGGGCGCGTAGGCGAGGTGCGTGAAGCGGGACTCGATGATGTGGACGCCGGCCGCCTCCACCCGCGCGTGCAGTTCGACGGCGAGCTTCTCGGTGATCTCCTCGGCGTTGCCGCGCAGCGAGAGGCCGGCCTCCTCGTGGGCGTCGTACGGGTACTCGATGGCGATGTGCCGTACGGCCGCCTCGGTCTGCGTGGAGACGAACTCCAGGAAGTCGTCCACCTCGAACATCGCCTGCGCGGTGTCCTCGACCTTCCAGACGACCACCGCGGCCAGCTCGATGGGGTTGCCGTAGGCGTCGTTCACCTTCAGGACGGCCGTCTCGTGGTTCCGTACCCGCGTCGAGATCTTGGTGCGGGAGGTGAGCGGGTTCACCCAGCGCAGTCCGTCCGTGCGGATCGTGCCGCGGTAGCGGCCGAAGAGCTGGACGACCCGGGCCTCGCCCGGCGCCACCATGTTCAGTCCGCACATCGCGAAGAACGCGGCGATCGCGACGAGTACGCCGACCGTGATCAGCGCCGCCTTCAGCCCGGCCGGGCCGGCCATGGCTCCGAGGACGCACAGGGCGCCCCCGGCGATGAGGCCGAGCAGTCCGAGCAGCAGCGCGAGCCCGCCGCCGATGCTGTGGGCGGGATTCTCCCGGACCCGCGGTGCGGGCATCTCCGGTATGTCGTCCGTCATGGTCGTAGCCGTGGGTGTGCTGGTGGAAGCCATGTTCTGTCCCCGTTTTCGGTTCACTGCCGCCGATGGGCGGTAGCTAGCATTGTGATTACACATTACGTCCCAGTGCAACCCTCCGGCGCTCCCGGGAGTCGGTTCAGGTGGGATAGGTGCTGATTGTCACGCCCCAAAAGACCAGATCGATGCCCTTTGTCACAGCGAGCGGTGTTAGCTTTCTGAGCTGATTCCGGTGGGTGAGCAGCTACGGACGAGTCCTGACGGAGCGGATGAGAGAACGGGGCGTGGACGGCGATGGGCCGAGCGGAAGTCAGAAGGGCGAGCCGGCACGGAGCGCGCCGCGCCGCCGCACCAGGCGGCATACGCCGCTTCTTCACGCTCAGAAAACTGCTCGGAGCGTTCTTCGGGCTCTGTCTGCTCGCCATGGGCGGGCTGATCGTGCTCTATGTGCTGGTCCCCGTGCCGAGCGCCAACGCGCAGGCCGAGATGCAGAGCAACGTCTACAAGTACAGCGACGGCACGATCCTCACCCGCACCGGTGAGATCAACCGCGAGATCGTCGGCCTGGAGCAGATCCCCAAGGACGTCCAGCGCACCTTCGTCGCCGCCGAGAACAAGTCCTTCTACCAGGACTCCGGCGTCGACATCAAAGGCACGACCCGCGGCCTGATCAACACCCTCTCCGGCAAGGGCAAGCAGGGCGGCTCGACCATCACCCAGCAGTACGTCAAGAACTACTACCTGAACCAGGACCAGACGGTCACCCGCAAGCTCAAGGAGCTGGTGATCGCCCTGAAGGTGGACCGGAACACCAGCAAGAGCGAGATACTCGCCGGATACATCAACACCAGCTACTACGGCCGCGGCGCGTACGGCATCCAGGCCGCGGCCCAGGCGTACTACGGGATCGACGCCTCCGCGCTGAACGTCGCCCAGGGCGCGTATCTCGCCGCGCTGCTCCAGGCCCCCAGCCAGTACGACTGGACGGCGGCCACCGCCACCGCCAGGAAGCTGGTCACCGAGCGCTGGAACTACGTCCTGGACAACATGGTCGAGCAGAAGTGGCTGGATTCCGCCACCCGCTCGGGGCTGAAGTTCCCGGTGCCGCGGACGCCGAAGGCCGCCCCGGGGATGGAGGGCCAGGCCGGCTACCTCGTCGAGGCCGCCAACGACGAACTGGCCCGCCAGGGCGTCGACAAGGCGGAGATCGCCAAGGGCGGCTGGACGATCACCCTCAGTATCGACGCGAAGCGGCAGAAGGAGCTTGCCCGGTCGGTCGACAAGCAGCTGGAGAGCAAGCTCGACCGCAAGGACAACAAGACGGACGCGACCGTGCAGGCCGGCGCCACCTCCGTCGACCCGAAGACCGGCCGGGTGGTCGCGCTCTACGGCGGTACGGGCGCCACCGAGCACTGGATATCCAACGCCACCCGCACCGACTACCAGCCCGCCTCGACCTTCAAGCCGGTGGTGCTCGCCTCCGCGCTGGAGAACGGCTCCGAGACCCAGGACGGCCGGAAGATCGGCGTCAATACGAGGTACGACGGCACCAGCAAGCGGCCGGTCGAGGGCAGCGACACCTCTTACGCCCCGCAGAACGAGGACGGCCGTGACTACGGCCGCGTCAGCGTCCAGACCGCGATGAACAAGTCCATCAACTCCGTCTTCGCGCAGATGGTCGTGGACGTCGGCCCGCCCGAGGTCAAGAAGACCGCCCTGGACCTCGGGATGCGGGACAAGGGCTTCCCCGAGCGGCCCGCGATCACCCTCGGCACGATGAACGCCTCCACCTGGGACATGGCGGGCGTGTACGCGACGCTCGACAACCACGGCAGGAAGATCACGCCGACGATCGTGAAGTCCGCCGAGCACAAGGACCGTACGGTCGAGATCCCCGACCCGGTCGGCAAGCAGGTGATCAGCCGGGAGACGGCCGACACCGTCACCCATGTCCTCCGGGGCGTCGTCGACAACGGCACGGGCTTCGAGGCCAGCACCTCCGCCTATGAGGCGGCGGGCAAGACCGGTACCTCGGAGAACAACTGGTCCGCCTGGTTCTCCGGCTACACCCCGCAGCTCACCACGGTCGTCGCGCTGTTCGGCGAGTCCCCCAAGGAGGGCGGCGG
The DNA here is from genome assembly GCF_055639435.1 of Streptomyces sp. NPDC039430. NCBI lineage: Bacteria > Bacillati > Actinomycetota > Actinomycetes > Kitasatosporales > Streptomycetaceae > Streptomyces > Streptomyces sp. NPDC039430. Next base: position 468,736 of record NZ_JBVKAK010000002.1, read on the forward strand.
ACAGGTCAGCCTGACCGGCACCGCCAACTCCGGCCGGGCCAACGGCGGCGGGTTCCCCGCCAGGATCTGGGCGGACTACACCCTGAGCGCGCTGAACGGCGGCTCCGACGCGAGGTTCGACCTGGACATCGCCGCGCCCGTGCGGGAGACGCCGTCGGCACCGGTGGCCCCGAGCAGCCCGGAACAGAGCCCGTCCCCGACGCCCTCGCGGTCGGAGCCGACGGAGCCCAGTCCGTCCGAGTCGGCGTCCAGCCCGCCCCCCTCCGAGTCGGCCGGGGACAGCTCACCGAGCACCGAGCCCGGTGGTGGAGACCCGAGCAGCCCGGGAGGCGGTGAGTCCAGCGACGCCCCGCCGGCCGCGGACACCCCCGGCGACGGGCCGCCGCGGGGCCGCCCGTAACACGCGCTCTCCCCACGGACGCGGGGGGGGGGGGGGGGGGGGGGGGGGGGGGGGGGGGGGGGGGGGGTCTGGTGGGGGGGGGGGGGGGGGAGGTGGTGCTGAGCGGCATGATCATGGCGGTACCGGGCCCCGCCGGTTCCTACGATTTCCGGC
>NZ_JBVKAK010000002.1:469297-697138 GCF_055639435.1 Streptomyces sp. NPDC039430
CCTCCCCCCCCCCCCACCCCCCCCCCCCCCCCCCTCCCCCCCCCTCCCCCCCCCCTTCCCCCCCCCCCCCCCCCCCCCGCGTCCCCGCGTCAGCCGCCGTTCGCCTTCTTGGCGATCCGGTCGCCGATCACCTTGTCGATATTGCGCCAGTACTGGAGCGCCCGGTCCAGGACGGGACGGGACACCCCCTGCGCCAGATGCCCGGAGACGTTCGACACCAGCCGGTCGCGCGCCGCGTCGTCCAGCACCTGCCGGACCTGCGTACCCGCCTGGCCCCAGTCGTCGTCCTCGCGGTGCAGCTTGTACGCCTCGCGCACCATCTCACCGGCCGCGGCCCAGCCCGCCGGGTCGCCGAACCGGTCCACATCGGCCGCCGGGCCGCCGTACGAGTTCGGCGCGTACGGCCGCGCCGCGTTCGCCGCCTCGTACCGCATCGGACCGTCCTTGGCGTACGAATTCACCTGCGAGCGCGCCCTGTTGGGCGGCAGCTGGGCGTAGTTCGGGCCGATCCGGTAGCGGTGTGTGTCCGGGTACGAGAAGAGCCGGCCGAGCAGCATCTTGTCCGGGGACGGACCGATGCCCGGTACCAGATTCGAGGGCTCGAAGGCGGCCTGCTCGATGTGGATGAAGAAGTTGTCCGGATTCTTGTTGAGCGTCATCCGGCCGACATCGATCAGGGGGTAGTCGCCGTGCGGCCACACCTTGGTCAGATCGAACGGGTTGAAGCGGTAGTCGGCCGCGTCCTCGAACGGCATGATCTGGACCTTCAGGCTCCAGGTCGGCGCGTTCCCGGACTCGATCGACTCGTACAGATCACGGCGGTGGTGGTCACCGTCCGAGCCGGCCATCGCGTCGGCGTCGGCCTGGGTGAGGTGGCCGATGCCCTGATCGGTCTTGAAGTGGTACTTCACCCAGAACCGCTCACCGGCGCCGTTCACCCACATATAGGTGTGCGAGCTGTAGCCGTTCATATGCCGGAACGACTTCGGGATGCCCCGGTCGCCCATCAGCCAGGTGACCATGTGCGCGGACTCGGGGGAGAGCGTCCAGAAGTCCCACTGCATGTCGTTGTTGCGCAGTCCGGTGGCCGGGTGGCGCTTCTGCGAGCGGATGAAGTCCTGGAACTTCATGGGGTCGCGTACGAAGAAGATCGGCGTGTTGTTGCCGACCATGTCGTAGTTGCCGTGTTCGGTGTAGAACTTCAGCGCGAAGCCACGGGGGTCGCGCCAGGTGTCGGGCGAGCCCAGCTCGCCCGCGACCGTCGAGAACCGGGCCAGCATGTCGGTGCGCCTGCCCGGCTGGAAGAGGTCGGCCTTGGTGAACTGGCTGACGTCATTGGTCACTTCGAAGAATCCGTACGCGCCCGCGCCCTTCGCGTGGACCACTCGCTCGGGGACCCGTTCCCGGTTGAACTGGGCCATTTTCTCGATGAGGTAGTGGTCCTGCATCAGGATCGGGCCGTCGGGGCTGATGGAGAGCGAGTGCTCGTCGCTCTCCACCGGAATGCCGGCGTTGTTCGTCGTGTAGGGAGTGTTGGGGGATGACACGGACACGAGCGGGCCTCCCGTCGATAGAGCCCGGGAGATGCGGGGACCAGGAACCGGGGAGCGATCCCAGGCCCTGTCCCGGGCTGGGACAGCGGTCACTACGGCCGCCTGCCCCAGCTAACCTCTACGACACCTCATTGGCAACATGTGCCCTTGGTACTTTTTGTCCACTGTGTCCCTGGGTCTTCCCTAGGCTCGCGTCGGGATCTCGAACCAGACCACCTTGCCGGTGGAGAGCCGGGTCGCTCCCCAGCGCCGCGCCAGCCGGTTGACCAGGAACAACCCACGGCCGCCCTCGTCGGTGTCGCGGGCCCGCCGCTGCCGGGGCAGCTGCGGCGAATCGTCCCCGACCTCGCAGCGCAGTACGTCCGTACGGAGCAGCCGCAGCGTCACCGGGCGCTCCGCGTACCGCACGGCGTTGGTGACGACCTCGCTGATCAGCAGCTCGACCGAGTCGCTCAGATCCTCCAGGTCCCAGCGGGCCAGCGCCCGCCGTGCCAGCCGCCTGGCCCGCCCCGGAGCGGCGTCCTCCGGTTCCAGGAACCAGTACGCGACGTCACTGGGCGCGATCCCGTCGAAGCGGGCGGCGAGCAGCGCGATGTCATCGTCACGGTCACCGGGGCCCAGGACGTCGAGGACGTCGTCGCAGAGCGCCTCCAGCGGCGGCGAATGGTCCGGTCCGGTCAGCTGCGCGGTGGCCGCGAGCCGCTCCCGCAGCTGCTCGATCCCCGTCCACACGTCCCGCAGCCGGGACTCGACGAGCCCGTCGGTGTAGAGGAGCAGGGTCGCTCCCGCGGGCGCGTCCAGCTCGACGGCCTCGAAATCCACCCCGCCGACCCCGATCGGCGCCCCGGGCGGTACCCGCAGCACCTCCGCCCGGCCGCCCAGGTGCAGCAGTATGGGCGGCGGGTGACCGGCGTTGGCGATGGTGATCCGGTGCGAGACCGGGTCGTACACCGCGTAGAGGCAGGTCGCCATCCGGTCCGTGCCGAGCCGCTGGGCCTGCTCGTCCAGATGGTGCAGCACCTCCTGCGGCGGCAGATCGAGCCCGGCGAGGGTCTGCGCGGTCGTCCGCAGCTGGCCCATGATCGCCGCGGAGGTCATGGAGTGGCCCATGACATCGCCGACGACCAGCGCGACCCTGCTGCCGGGCAGCGGGATCGCGTCGTACCAGTCACCGCCGACCCGCGCGGTCTCGGCGGCCGGGAGATAGCGGGAGGCCAGCCGTACACCGGTCGGCTGGGGCAGGTTCTCCGGCAGCATCGTGCGCTGCAGCTCATCGGCGATATACGCCTCGCGGCCGTACAGCACCGCCTTGTCGATGCCCAGCGCCGTATGCGTCGCCAGCTGCGCCGCGACGAGCAGATCGTTCGGCTCGAAGGCGGCGCGGTCCGGTCTGCGCAGGAAGACCGCGGCGCCGATGACCCGCCGCCGGCCGCGCAGCGGCGCGAGGATCGCGCGGTGCCCCGACGGGACGGTGCGGTCGGCGCCGAGCAGCTCGGGCAGCGCGGCGCGGGCCGCGGCCGAGTCGCCGAAGACCGGACGTACGCCCCGCAGCACCTCGGAGAGCGCGCCGCCCGAGCGCACCTCGCACAGCTCGGCGGCGGGCATCACATCCGACTGGGGGTCGAGGATCGGCAGCCGCAGACCTTCGCTGATCTGGACCGGGATACCGCCGGTGCCCTCCGTGTCGTCGTCCGTCAGCCGCAGCCGGTCCGTACGCCGCAGCCGCAGCACGAACGGCGACACCGGGCGCTCGTCACCGACGGGCAGCGGGTCGCGCAGATAGACCAGTATGGCGTCGGAGAACGTCGGGACGGTCGCCCGGCACAGCCCGAGCACGATCTCGTCCAGGTCTATGCCGCGTGCGATACGCCGGGTCGCGGCCCCCACGAAGCGCAGCCGGTCGCCCTCGCGCCGCGCCGTCGCGACGGGGTCGGGCGCCGGCGCGGGCACCACGGGCTGCGGCACGGCGGAGGCGCCGGCCTCCTGCCGCGGCCTGGTGCGTTCCTGCGACCGGGCAACCAGTGGCTGCCGGCCTTCGTGGGAGGGGGGATGCTCCGTCACGCGTGGGATTCCGTCCGTCCGGGCCGGGGGTGCGATGCGATCGTTCCGACAGGCGAAACTACCGCGCGGCAGGCGGCGTCGACAGGGCGGCAGCCCTTACGCACGGCTCCACCCCCTCGTAGTGGCTCACGGTCGTTGTTGTGCGGTCGTTGCGGGCGAACAGTGTCGGGTCGAATAATGTCGAACAGTGTGACGTGTGGTGTCGTGTCCGGTGTGACCAACGGTCAGCCGGCTTTCCGCACCGGCCTGTTGCCCCACTCCGGTCTTCCGGAGGACGATCCTACGTTTCAACCCCGGGGGCGTATCAAGGATCTCACGAGGTCGTATGCGCCCGAGCGCGTTCCCGGACGTGAATCGGTCACTTCACCACGGTCGTGCGGCGGCGGCTCCCTCAGGGCGTCAGCCGCGCCGCCGTACGGTCCCAGTCCGCCGGCAGCTCGGGCACCGGCCAGTGCGGCTCGGGCCGCCAGTGCTCCCAGCCGTCGCAGTACGGGGCGCCCCACGCGTTGATCACCTCGACCGCCGCGCGCCCGGCCTCCCCGACCCGGCGTGCCTGCGCCGGTGTCATCAGGCCGTCGTGCTGTGCCTGCGCGAACTCGTCCTCGTCGCGCCAGCGCCAACTGCGGTCCGGATAGACGTCGATGTCGAGGAAGTGGTCCTCGGAGTCGATACCCCCGGCCCAACGGGTACGCGGCTCCTCCAGGTTGACGTACCAGTTCTGGAACCGCCAGCCGCGCTCCCACCACAGCCACACCGACCAGGGCTCGCCGGGTCTGGCCAGCTTCAGCACGCCCATCCCGTACCACCGGTCGCGCACCACCCTGCGCGGTTTGGTGTAGCGGGTGGCCAGCGGCTCGCGGTTGACCGGGGTGCCGTCCGCGAGGGCCGGCTTCACGCAGGGCGTGTCCGGCGCGAGCCAGGCCGCGAGCAGGTCGTCGGTGTCCTGCACGACCGTGACAGGACGGCAGATGTGCACGCGGTCCCCGGCGTTCTCCCGGTACCGCCACAGGATCTGTGTGCCGGGCGCCCAGTGCTGCCCGTTCGTCGCCCTCACCGTCGCTGTCATGCGCAGATCCTACGGACAGGACCCAGGTGGTGGTGTCCGGGGCGCCACGGCACGTCTCACGTGTTACGGATGTGTCATGCGCAGGACATCCAGTGCCTCGTCGAGCTGCTCCAGGGTGAGCACCCCGCGCTCCACGTAGCCGCCCGACAGCACCGTCTCGCGGATCGTCGTGTGCTCCGCGAGGGACCGCTTGGCGACCTTCGCGGCCTCCTCGTACCCGAGGTACTTGTTCAGCGGCGTGACCACGGACGGGGACGACTCCGCGTACGCGCGGGCCCGCTCCACATGGGCCGTGATGCCGTCGACCGTACGGTCAGCGAGCAGCCGGGAGACGTTCGCGAGCAGCCGTACGGACTCCAGGAGGTTCTTGGCGATCACCGGGAGCATCACGTTCAGCTCGAAGTTCCCCGCGGCCCCGGCCGTCGCGACCGTGGCGTCATTGCCCGTGACCTGGGCCGCGACCATCAGCACGGCCTCCGGGATCACCGGATTGACCTTGCCGGGCATGATCGAGGAGCCGGGCTGGAGATCGGGGAGACTGATTTCGGCCAGACCGGTGCGCGGGCCCGAGGCCATCCAGCGCAGATCGTTGGCGATCTTGGTGAGGGAGACGGCGAGCGTACGGAGCTGGCCCGAGGTCTCCACGAGCCCGTCGCGGGCGCCCTGCGCCTCGAAGTGGTTACGGGCCTCCGTCAGCGGCAGCCCGGTCGCGCGCGCGACCTCGGCGATGACGGCCGCGGAGAAGCCGGGCGGCGTGTTGATGCCGGTGCCCACCGCCGTACCGCCGAGGGGCAGCTCGGCGAGCCGGGGCAGCGAGGCCGTCAGCCGCTCGCCCGCGTACCGGATCTGCGCGGCGTAGCCGCCGAACTCCTGGCCCAGGGTGACGGGCGTGGCATCCATCAGATGCGTACGGCCCGACTTCACGACATCCCGGAACTCCTCGGCCTTGCGCTCCAGGGAGGCGGCGAGATGGCCGAGCGCCGGCATCAGCTCGCCGGTGACGGCGGCGGTCGCGGCGATGTGGATGCTCGACGGGAAGACGTCGTTGGAGCTCTGCGAGGCGTTCACATGGTCGTTCGGGTGGACCTCACGGCCGAGACGCTCGGTGGCGAGCGTGGCGAGCACCTCATTGGTGTTCATGTTCGAGGAGGTGCCGGAGCCCGTCTGGAAGACGTCCACCGGGAAGTGCTCGTCCCAGCGGCCGTCCGCGACCTCGGCCGCCGCGTCCTGGATGGCGTCCGCGATGTCCTTGTCGATCACACCGAGCTGGGCGTTGACCTTGGCCGCGGCGGACTTGACGCGGGCCAGGGCCTCGATATGGGCGCGCTCCAGCCGCTGTCCCGAGACGGGGAAGTTCTCCACCGCGCGCTGCGTCTGGGCACGCCACTTGGCGTGCGCGGGGACCCGTACCTCGCCCATGGAGTCGTGCTCGGTCCGGTACTGGTTCTCGTCGGTCGTCATCGTCGTCGTACCTCCTGCAAGGGTGAGCGCCCGGCTGATCCGATGTGTTCCCGTGGGACGTTCCCGAGCGACGTTCCCCCGGGAGTGTGGTGGAGACGGGAGCGCCCTCCCCGGAGGAAGGCCGGGGAGGGCGCGTCGAAGAGGCCGTGCGGGGCCTGGCCGGTGCGGGGCGTCAGGCGAGACCCGGGCCGCGGACCGGGATGCTCGTGAACGTCGGTGCCGGGGCCGGCTCGGTGAAGAAGTCGTTCCCCTTGTCGTCCACGACGATGAACGCGGGGAAGTCCTCCACCTCGATCTTCCAGACCGCCTCCATGCCCAGCTCCTCGTACTCGACGACCTCGACCTTCTTGATGCAGTCCTGGGCGAGCCGGGCCGCCGGGCCGCCGATCGAGCCGAGATAGAAGCCGCCGTGCGTGCCGCACGCGTCGGTGACCTGCTTCGAGCGGTTGCCCTTGGCGAGCATGACCTTCGAGCCGCCCGCCGCCTGGAACTGCGCCACGTACGAGTCCATCCGGCCGGCGGTCGTCGGGCCGAACGAGCCGGAGGCGTACCCCTCGGGCGTCTTCGCCGGGCCCGCGTAGTAGACCGGGTGGTCCTTCAGGTACTGCGGCATCTCCTCGCCCGCGTCGAGCCGCTCCTTGATCTTGGCGTGCGCGATGTCACGGGCCACCACGAGCGGGCCGGTGAGCGAGAGCCGCGTCTTGACCGGATACTTCGTCAACTCGGCGAGAACGTCGTCCATCGGACGGTTGAGGTCGATCCGGACGACCTGTCCCTCGTCGAGGTGCTCGTCGGTGGTCTCCGGGAGGAAACGCGCCGGGTCCTTCTCCAGCTGCTCCAGGAAGACGCCCTCCGCGGTGATCTTCGCGACGGCCTGCCGGTCGGCCGAGCAGGAGACGGCGATCGCGACCGGCAGCGAGGCGCCGTGCCGCGGCAGCCGCACGACCCGTACGTCATGGCAGAAGTACTTGCCGCCGAACTGCGCGCCGATACCGATCTTCTGCGTCAGCTCGAAGACCTTCTCCTCCAGCTCCTTGTCACGGAAGCCGTGGCCGGTCGGGGAACCCTCGGACGGCAGCTCGTCCAGGTAGTGCGCGGAGGCGTACTTCGCGGTCTTGAGCGCGAACTCGGCGGACGTACCGCCCACCACGATCGCCAGGTGGTACGGCGGGCACGCGGCCGTACCGAGCGAACGGATCTTCTCCTCCAGGAACTTCATCATGGAGGACTCGTTGAGGACCGCCTTGGTCTCCTGGTAGAGGAACGACTTGTTGGCGGAGCCGCCGCCCTTCGCCATGAAGAGGAACTTGTACGCGCCGCCGTCGGTCGCGTACAGCTCGATCTGCGCGGGCAGGTTCGAGCCGGTGTTCTTCTCCTCCCACATGGTGAGCGGAGCCATCTGCGAATAGCGCAGATTCAGCTTCGTGTACGCGTCGTAGACGCCGTGCGACAGGGCTTCCTCGTCGCCGCCGCTCGTGAGTACGTGCTGCCCGCGCTTGCCCATCACGATCGCCGTACCGGTGTCCTGGCACATGGGCAGCACGCCGGCGGCCGCGATGTTCGCGTTCTTGAGGAGGTCGAGCGCCACGAACTTGTCGTTCGAGGACGCCTCGGGGTCGTCCACGATCCTGCGCAGCTGGGCGAGATGGGCCGGGCGCAGATAGTGCGAGATGTCGTGCATCGCCTCGGCGGCGAGCGTACGCAGGGCCTCCGGCTCGACCTTGAGGAACGTACGGCCGTCGGCCTCGAAGGTGGAGACACCTTCGGCGGTCACCAGCCGGTAGGGCGTGGTGTCCTCTCCCAGCGGAAGCAGATCCGAGTACGCAAACTCCGGCATTACGGCCATTCCTCACTCGAAAGACAGCGGCGTGGCCTCCATTGGCGACGCGCGACGCGTTCTCCAGACTAGGGCGCGATACCGACAGCGATGCTGTGAGGTAAGGCTCAGTGCCGTGGGGCAGGGCTGGAGCAAGGCTCGGTCGCGACGACGCGCGACGACGCGCGACGCGACAGGGCCTAGTCGCGATCTATCGCGTTTCGCTACCCTGGGTCCGTGGACCTCGAAAAGCACCCTCAGAAGCCGGTCGCGCAGAAGCCGGTCGCGTCGGCGGAGCCGCCGGCCATCCGGGCCTCCGACGCCGACCGTGACCGGATCGCGGACATCCTTCGAGAGGCCCTCGCGGAGGGCCGGCTGGACGCCGAGGAGCACGCCGAGCGGATCGACTCCGTCTACCGGGCCAAGACCGTTGCCGAACTGGAGCCGCTGGTACGCGACTTGCCGGCCCCCGGAGCCGACGGCCGCCGGGCCGCGCCGGGCGAGTCCGTGTCGGGCTCGTACGGATACGGCCCGGAGGACCCCTCGGCACCCGCCGAGAACCTCGTCGCTATCTTCAGCAGCTCGACCCGCAGGGGCCGCTGGCGTATCGGCCGCAAGACCAACGCCTTCTCGCTCTTCGGCAATATCGAGATCGACCTGACCGAGGCGCTCTTCGGGCAGCGGACCACCGTGATCAACGCGACGTCCATTTTCGGCAATGTCGAGATCACGGTCCCCGAGAACATCTCGCTGCGCGGCAACGGCACCGGCATCTTCGGCAACTTCGAGGTGATCACGCTGGAGGCCGAGGAGCGGGACGCGCCGACGGTGATCGTGAACGGCTACTCGGTGTTCGGCAATGTCGAGGCCAAGCCGAAGCGCGGCAAGTTCATCGCCGATCTCCGCAATCAGCTCCGCAAGCACTTCGGTCACTGACGTGTCCGGCTCGGCCGCTTCTGGCCGAAGACGTCCCGCCGCGGGGGCGCGTCCGGAATGCCGTACCGCGTTCCGGACTCCGAACTGGCTGCCACTCAGTGCATAGGCGTGCGTACAGCGGGTAGGGAAAGCTTCATCGTCTCTCGCTCGCGAAGCCGTCGTCAGGAGTAGACCGTGCTGCAACTGCCGCATCAGCCCCTGCAGGTCGCCGCCGTACCGCCCCAGCGGAGTCCCGCTCGGGAGGATCAGGCCGGGCCCTGGCATTCGGAGGCGGTGTGCCGCCGGGACGAAGCCGGATTGTTCTTCGCCCCTTCCAAGGAGCCGACAGCCGCGAGGCTGGCGCGGGAGGAGGCCGCGAAGCGGGTCTGTGCCCGCTGTCCGGTCATGGTCGACTGCCGGGAGCATGCCCTGCTCCAGCCCGAGCCGTACGGCGTGTGGGGCGGCCTGACCGCTGCCGAGCGCCGGGTGGTGCTGGCCCGCCGCCGGCGGCGCGAGGTGGAGCTGCGGAAGGCCGCCGCGGCGGGCGACCGGATCGCCGCCGCCGGTTGAAGCGTCGCGGTACGTATACGGAGGGGGCGCCCCGCCGCACAGCTGGGGCCGCCCCCTCCGTATACGTGACCGTATACGTGACGTGCGATGACTACTTGGCGCGGTCGAAGTCGATCGTGCTGTAGGCGCGGAGCTTCGAGAGCCGATGGGTCGAGTCGATCTGCCGGATGGTGCCCGACTTCGAGCGCATGACCAGGGACTGGGTGGTCGCGGTCTCCGAGCGGTAGCGCACTCCCCGCAGCAGCTCGCCGTCCGTGATGCCCGTGGCGACGAAGAAGACATTGTCGCCACTGACCAGATCGTCCGTGGACAGGACGCGGTCCAGATCGTGCCCGGCGTCGATCGCGTGCTGCCGCTCGGCCTCGTCCTTGGGCCACAACTTGCCCTGGATGATGCCGCCGAGACACTTTATGGCGCACGCCGAGATGATGCCCTCGGGCGTGCCGCCGATGCCCATCAGCAGGTCGATGCCCGTGCCTTCGCGCGCGGCCATGATCGAACCGGCCACATCGCCGTCGGAGATGAACTTGATCCGGGCGCCCGTCTCCCTGATCTCCTTGACGATGCCCTCGTGGCGGGGGCGGTCGAGGATGACGACGGTGACATCGTCGGGCGACGAGTGCTTGGCCTTGGCGACCCGGCGGATATTGACCGCGACAGGCGCGTTGATGTCGACGAAGTCCGCCGCCTCGGGGCCGGTGACCAGCTTGTCCATGTAGAAGACCGCGGACGGGTCGAACATGGCCCCGCGGTCCGCGGCGGCCAGGACGGCGATCGCGTTCGGCATGCCCTTGGCGTTCAGGGTGGTGCCGTCGATGGGGTCCACGGCGATGTCGACCTCGGCGCCGGTGCCGTCACCGACATGCTCCCCGTTGAACAGCATCGGGGCTTCGTCCTTCTCGCCCTCGCCGATGACGACCACGCCGTTCATCGACACGGTGGAGACGAGCGTGCGCATGGCGTTCACCGCGGCGCCGTCCGCGCCGTTCTTGTCACCGCGCCCGACCCACCGGCCGGCCGCCATCGCGGCCGCTTCGGTGACCCGGACCAGCTCCAGCGCGAGGTTGCGGTCGGGTGCCTCGGGAGACACCTCAAGCGGGTGAGGTAGTTGATGTTCGGTCATCGGAGCGCACCTTTCTGTACGGCGACGGCCGGAAAAGAGGGTGATCCGACTCTATCCGTACATCGACAAATTGAGCAGAGGGCCCCACGGATGAGCGCCACGCCGTGATGCGACGATGGTGCGGTGGCGAGTAAGCGAGGCAAACAGACGGTTCGGGACCTGTTCCTGTCGATGGCGGTCATCGGGGTCGTCGTCGCGGGGATCTATGTGTTCATCCCGCACGACGAGAAGGGCATCCCGGTCAAGGCGGTCGACTACCGGGTCGAGCTGCTGACCGCGCGGCGCGCGGCGCCGTACCCGGTGCTGGCGCCGACGGGCCTGGCGGAGACGTGGAAGCCGACGTCCGTCTCGTACAAGCGAGAGAGCGACAACGCCTGGCACCTCGGCTACCTGGCCCCGGACGGCGAGTACGTCGCGGTCGAGCAGTCGACGGGAGCGCCGGAGAAGTACGCCGCGGAGGTCAGCCGGCAGGCCGCGGACACCGGCAAGACGCAGCAAGTGGCGGGCGAGACGTGGCAGCGCTGGGAGGGGCCGAAGTACGACGCCCTGGTCCGGACGGAAGGTGACGCGACGACGGTGGTGACGGGTACGGCGTCCTACGAGCGACTGGCGGAGATGGCCGCGGCGCTGGAGGCCGGGAAGCCGGACGCCGGAACGTCCGAGGCCGGTAACCCGGAGTCGGGGAAGGCCTGAGGCCGGGAAGCCTGTCGCCGGGAAGCCCGGCGCCGGAGGGTCCTGACGGGCGAGGCCGCTGTCCTGTACGGGATGTACGGGACAGCGGCCTCGTCATGCACGGGACGGCGGCCTCGTCGGCCGCCTCGTCGTCGGCCTCGTCGTCCGGCGGGCTCCGGGCCGGCTCAGACGGTGGTGATGGCCTCGTCGAAGGAGAGGCGCGGGGAGCGCGGGTACCAGGCGTTCTCGCCGGGCTTGCCGATGTTGACGATCACCAGCGGGGTGTGGTCCCCGTCCAGGAACTCCTTCTGGACACCGGCGGCGTCGAAGCCGGTCATGGGGCCGGCGGCGAGACCGGCGGCGCGGATGCCGACGATGAAGTAGCCGGCCTGGAGGGCGGCGTTCAGCGAGGCGGACTGCTCACGGGCCGGGCGCTCGCTGAAGAACGCGTCCTTGGCCTGCGGGAACGCGGGGAAGAGCTGGGGGAGCTCCTCGTGGAACTCGTTGTCGGCGGCCAGGATCGCGACCAGCGGCGCGGTGGCGGTCTTGGCCTGGTTGCCCTGGGCCATGTGCGGCACGAGACGCTCGCGGGCCTCGGCGGAGCGGACCAGGACGACGCGCAGCGGCGACTGGTTGAAGGCGGTGGGGCCGTACTTGACCAGGTCGTAGATGGCCTGAACCTGCTCCTCGGTCACCGGCTCCTCGGAGAACGTATTGGCCGTACGTGCCTCACGGAAGAGGAGGTCCTGAGCGGCGGGGTCGAGAACGAGGGACATCTGAAGTACCTTCCGGGGCGCGATGGATCACACAAACAGCTTCACCGTACAAGCGGATGTGTGAACCTTCAACTAAAACCGGATCGGGGTGATCCGATTCACAGCCGCCCGGAAGCGCCGGAAGTGTCGCGAGTGCCAGGCCCTGGAGGTCCCCGGAGGTCCCGGAGCTCCCCGGGGGTCCCGGAGCCACGCAAGCCCTCCACGTCAGATCACCGCGCTTCGGCGCCGCCGCCTTCCTGTTCCGCTTCCGCCGACTCGTCGGACAGGGACGCGTCCAGTCGCGCCCTGGCGCCCTCCAGCCAGCGGCGGCACACCTTCGCCAGCTCCTCGCCCCGTTCCCACAGCGCCAGCGAGTCCTCCAGGGACGTACCGCCGGCCTCCAGCCGCCGTACGACCTCGATCAGCTCGTCCCGCGCCTGCTCGTAACCGAGCGTCGTCGTGCCCTCGTCCGTCCTGGCCATGTGATCCACCCTAGTTACGCGCGCGTAACGCGCGGTCCGACAACGTTTCCGTCAGTGATCACATCAGCGATCACGTCAGCGTCACTCACGTCAGCGTCACTCCCGGGCTCCCTCGGCGACCCGCACCGTGAACTCGCCCTCCGCCACCCTGGCCCGCAGTTCCTCGGCCGCGGTGACCTCCTCCGGGGAACGTACGACCGTCCCGTCCGGCCGCTGGAGCACCGCGTACCCGCGCTCCAGCGTCGCCGCCGGCGACAGCGCGACCACCCGGGCCCAGGTGTGCGACAGCTCCGAGTCGGCGCGGTCCAGCAGATGCCGCAGCACGCGCCGGCCGCGGTCGGCGAGCGCGTCCACCTCGGCCGCACGGTCGTCCACCATCCGGTGCGGCCGCTCCATCACGGGCCTCGCCAGCGCGTGGGCGAGACCGCGCTCCTCCCGGTCGAGCAGCCCCCGTACCGTCCGCAGCGCACGGTCCCGCAGGGCCTGTACGCGGTCCTGCTCCTCCCCGACGTCCGGCACGATCCGCTTCGCGGCGTCGGTCGGCGTCGAGGCCCGTACGTCCGCCACCAGGTCGAGCAGCGGCGCGTCCGGCTCATGGCCGATCGCGGAGACCACGGGCGTACGGCACGCGGCCACCGCCCGTACCAGCTGCTCGTCCGAGAACGGAAGCAGGTCCTCCACGCTGCCGCCGCCGCGCGCGACGACGATCACATCCACCTCCGGCAGCGCGTCCAGCTCCTTGACCGCCTGGACGACCTGCGCCACGGCGTTGACCCCCTGCACCGCGGTGTTGCGGACCTCGAAGCGCACCGCGGGCCACCGCCGCCGCGCGTTCTCCAGCACATCGCGCTCGGCCGCCGAGGCCCGCCCGCACACCAGCCCGATCAGCTGCGGCAGAAAGGGCAGCGGCTTCTTGCGGTCGGCGGCGAACAGCCCCTCGGCGCCCAGGGACTTCCTCAGCCGCTCCAGCCGGACGAGCAGTTCACCGATTCCGACGGGCCGTATCTCCGTGGCCCGCAGCGACAGCTGCCCGCGCGGCGCGTACCACTCCGGCTTGGCCTGCACCACGACGCGCGCGCCCTCGGAGACCACATCCGCGATCGCGTCGAAGACCTGCCGGTAGCAGGTCACGCTCACCGAGATGTCGTACGACGGGTCGCGCAGCGTCAGAAAGACGACGCCCGCCCCCGGCCTGCGCGAGAGCTGGGTGATCTGCCCCTCGACCCAGATGGCGCCGAGCCGGTCGATCCACCCGCCGATGAGCCGCGACACCTCGCCGACGGGCAGCGGAGCGTCCGCGGACGTATTGAGAGCCATACCGGGGAGCGTATCGGCCGCCTGTGACATCGCTCCGAAAGCGGCATGACGGGCACGGACCCGCCGCTACGGCCTGTCCGCCGCCGGCCTCGGCTACGTGTCGAGGAGCGAGGCCGGCCGGCCGCGTCCCCTCTGCACCAGCAGCACCACCAGCCCCAGGGCCAGCCAGATCGCACCCGCCAGCCGCGCCGAGCCCGCCGCCTCCACGATCACCGCGATCAGGATCGCCGCGCCGACGACGGGCAGCACCACGTGGGTGAACCAGCGCACCGGCCCTTCCCGGCGCCGCACCGCGAACCACCCCACCACCGACGCGTGCAGCAGCACGAACGCCGTCAGCGCCCCCACGTCCACCACCGAGACCAGCCGGTCGAGCCCGTCGGGGCGCCGGGCCGCCCACACGGCCGCCAGCAGCGTCACCACCGCGGCCAGCAGCAGTGCCACCCGGGGCACGCCCGAGTCCGTACGGGAGAGTACGCGCGGCAGCCGGCGCGCGCGGCCCATGGCGAAGAGCAGCCGGCCGGCCGCCGCCTGCGCGGCCAGCGCCGCGAACGCCGCGCCGATCGCCTTGCTGACCGCCACCAGATCGTGCAGCCAGGCGCCGACCGAGGTATCCACCGCGTCGTAGAACGCGGAGCCCTGGGCGGCCGGATCCGCGGCCAGCTCCGCCGAGGACATCGGTTCGAGCAGCGCCACCAGATAGGTCTGCGCGATGAACAGCGCGCCCGCGAGCACCAGACAGAACAGCACGGCGCGCGCCACCTCCCGCGATCCGCCCGTCACCTCTTCCGCGAACGACGCGATCGCGTCGAAGCCCAGATAGGACAGCACGGCCACCGACACCCCGCCGAGCACGGCGGCCAGGGAGAAGCCCACGTCGCTCGTGAACGGGGTGGACCAGCCGCGCGTCCCGCCGTCCTGCGCGAGCACCGCGACGGCCGACACCACGAACACCAGCAGGACGACGATCTCCATCGCGAGCACCGCCATCCCGACCCGGGCCGCCGCCCGTACCCCCCAGAGGTTGAGCAGGGTGGTGATCACGACGGCGATCGTCGTCCACACCCAGCGGTCCACGGACGGAACCAGCGCCTCCATGGCGATCCCGGCGAAGAGATAGGCGACCGCGGGGATCAGCAGATAGTCGAGCATCGCCATCCAGCCGGCGATGAATCCGGCCCCTTCGCCGAGCCCCTTGCGCGCGTACGCGAAGACGGAGCCGGCCCGCGGGGCGACCCGCACCATCTGCGCGTAGCTGAAGGCGGTGAACGCCATCGCGACGGTCGCCACGACGTAGACCAGGGCCACGGCGCCATGGGACTTGGCGTCGAGCGTGCCGAAGACCCCGACGGGCGCCATGGGGGCGATGAAGAGGAGTCCGTAGACGACGAGGTCGCGGAAGCCCAGAGTCCGCCGCAGCTCGCCGCCCTCGGTCCGCCCGGTCAGCGCCCCGGACCGGGCGTCCGGCGGGTCTTGGGGGGTCTCTCCTGACGTCCCTTTCGGCGTCCCTCCGGACGGCCCTCCCGACGTAGTTCCTGACGGTCCTCCTGACGGCTCTTCTGACGGCCCGTCCGTACCGGTGCCGGTCTCGGCCATCGCGTCCCTCCGTCGATCCGCGTAGGCCCAGTCTCGGGCCGCCGCCCGCCGTTCCGCCTCTTGTGGACGCCTTACGATGGGAGACATGACTGCAACGTCCCGCCCGTCGCCCGCCGCCACCCCCAGTGGAGACGCCGTGCGCCGCGCCGGCAAACGCGTCCTGCTCGCCGCCCCCCGCGGTTACTGCGCCGGTGTCGACCGCGCCGTGATCGCCGTGGAGAAAGCCCTGGAGCAGTACGGGGCGCCGATCTACGTCCGTCACGAGATCGTCCACAACAAGTACGTCGTCAAAACCCTGGAGAACAAGGGCGCGATCTTCGTCGAGGAGACGGCGGAGGTCCCCGAGGGCTCGATCGTCATGTTCTCGGCCCACGGCGTCGCGCCCGTCGTCCACCAGGAGGCGGCGGACCGCAGGCTCGCCACCATCGACGCGACCTGCCCGCTGGTCACCAAGGTGCACAAGGAAGCCGTCCGGTTCGCGGACGAGGACTACGACATCCTGCTCATCGGCCACGACGGCCATGAAGAGGTCATCGGTACGTCGGGCGAGGCCCCGGACCACATCACGCTGGTCGACGGCCCCGACGATGTCGCCAACGTCCAGGTGCGCGACGAGTCGAAGGTCGTCTGGCTCTCGCAGACCACGCTGTCGGTGGACGAGACGATGGAGACGGTCGGGGCGCTCAAGGAGAAGTTCCCGCAGCTGATCTCGCCGCCGAGCGACGACATCTGCTACGCCACACAGAACCGCCAGATCGCGGTCAAGCAGATGGGCGCCGACGCCGATCTCGTGATCGTCGTCGGCTCCAAGAACTCCTCCAACTCGGTCCGGCTGGTCGAGGTCGCCCTCGGCGCCGGCGCGGGCGCCTCCCATCTGGTGGACGGCGCCGACGAGATCGACGGGGCATGGCTCGACGGCGTCTCCACGGTCGGTGTCACCTCGGGCGCGTCCGTCCCGGAGATCCTGGTCGAGGGCGTGCTGGAGTGGCTCGCGCAGCGCGGCTTCGAGGATGTCGAGATCGTCAAGGCGGCCGAGGAGTCGATCACGTTCTCGCTGCCGAAGGAGCTGCGCCGCGACCTGCGCGCCGAGGCGGCGGCGCTCTCGGGGGAGTAGCCCCCGGACGGTACTCGGTACGCGGTACTTGGTACGCGGTACGCCGACTTGGTACGTGGACTTGGTACGTGGACTTGGTACGTGGACAAGGCCAAAGCCGCCGTCCGGGAAGTCGCTGTCAGCATCTGCCCGTAACGTTGTGTCCATGAACGTCTTCGGAGTGGACATCGGTGGCTCGGGCATCAAGGGTGCGCCCGTGGACCTGGAGCGCGGCGATCTGGTCGAACCGCGATACAAGGTGCTGACCCCGCACCCGGCGACGCCCGAGAGCGTCGCCGACGGAGTGGTGGAGGTCGTGCGGCACTTCGGCTGGTCGGGCCCGGTCGGCATCACCTTCCCCGGGGTGGTGACCGGCTCGGTGATCCGTACCGCCGCGAATGTCGACAAGGCCTGGATCGACACGGACGCGGGGCAGGTGCTCGGCGAGCGGCTGGGTCTGCGCACCACGGTCCTCAATGACGCGGACGCGGCGGGGGTGGCCGAGATGGCCTTCGGCGCGGGCAGAGGCCGCAAGGGCACGGTATTCCTGCTGACCTTCGGTACGGGCATCGGCAGCGCGCTCTTCGTGGACGGCAAGCTGGTGCCCAACACCGAGCTCGGCCATCTGGAGCTGGACGGCCACGAGGCGGAGAAGCGCGCCTCGACGAAGGCCAAGGACGACGCGGACATGAGCTGGCACCACTGGGCCCACCGCGTCCAGAAGTATCTGGCCCATGTGGAGATGCTGTTCTCGCCCGAGCTGTTCATCATCGGCGGCGGGGTGAGCCGCAAGGCCGACAAGTTCATCCCCCTGATCGAGGGGATCAGGGCGGAGATCCTCCCGGCGGAGCTCCAGAACAACGCGGGGATCGTGGGCGCGGCGATGGCGGCGGCGGGAAGGTAAACAGAGCCGGACGCGCTCCAGGGCCTCTCGTTTGGATCTTGTCCGGCCTGATCCGAAGGCAAGACCCCGGGAAGCACGCCCTAGCCCCGTCGCGCGGCCCTGGGCACGGTGGCGCGGGGAGCCCTGGTCCCGGGGCCGGGGCGCGGACCGGCGGCTCGGTACGCCGTGGCCCCGGCCCGGGTCACCCCCGCCCTGGCCGCCGAGTCCCGGGCGCTCTGGCGTCGGCCCATCTGCCGTACCTTCCGTACGGTCGCGATGAGCCCGGCGATGAGCGTGCCGCCGTACAGCCAGCCCGCGTGCACCGCCAGGGTGGTGACGAGCGCCATCACCTGCCCGCCGAAGCCGCCGGTGCCACCGGCGATCGGGTACGCGCCGGCCGCGAAGGCGATCGGCACGCCGATGGGCGCGGTAACCAGGTCGGCGGTACGTACCCAGAGCGCGGTCACCGCGCTGACCAGCAGGAACAGCACCCCGTAGACCACGGGCGCGCCGTCCAGGAGCAGCCGGTCCAGAAACGCGACGGCCAGCATCGTCGCGGTGGCGAACAGTCCCGCGCCGAGCCCGGTGAACCGCGGATTGGGCAGTCCGCGCCGCCGCGCCGCCAGGGGCGACACCCGCGGACGGCGCGTCACCGGCACCCGGTAGCCGCCGGTCGTCCCGGGTCTGGTCCCGGCGAAGGTGCTCGGGGGGCGCTGCCGACGTTGCTGCGGTTGACGTGTCCTGTGCTGCTCCACCGGACCAACGTAGGTGGCCCGGGGCGACCACGCGGGCGTTGGACACGCCCTTTGGGCGAGCTTGGCGTTGAGTTCGACGTCCGGCGCCGGGACCGAGGCGCCCGGCGCGCGTCGGTGGCGGCTTCGGGCCGCCCGTAAACTGGGAGATCGGCCCGCCCGGGTCACACAGGCCATCAGCCAGTCCTCACTTCAGGAAGTCGCCAACGTGTCGCTCACGATCGGAATCGTCGGCCTGCCGAATGTCGGCAAGTCGACCCTGTTCAACGCCCTGACCAAGAACGACGTGCTGGCGGCCAACTACCCGTTCGCCACCATCGAGCCCAACGTCGGCGTGGTCGGCGTGCCGGACCCGCGCCTCGACAAGCTCGCGGAGATCTTCAGCTCGCAGAAGATCCTTCCGGCCACGGTCGACTTCGTCGACATCGCCGGCATCGTGCGCGGCGCCTCCGAGGGCGAGGGCCTGGGCAACAAGTTCCTGGCGAACATCCGTGAATCGGACGCGATCTGCCAGGTCATCCGGGCCTTCAAGGACGAGAACGTCGTCCACGTCGACGGCAAGGTCTCGCCCAAGGACGACATCGAGACGATCAACACCGAGCTGATCCTCGCCGACCTCCAGACGATCGAGAAGGTCCTCCCGCGCCTCCAGCGCGAGTCGCGCATCAAGAAGGAGGTCGTGGGCCAGGTCAAGGCCATCGAGGAGGCCCAGGCCATCCTGGAGACCGGCGAGACCCTCTTCTCGGCCGGCATCCTCCAGGGCACCGAGAAGGCCGAGCCCCTGCGCGAGCTGCACCTGCTCACCACGAAGCCGTTCCTCTACGTCTTCAACGTCGACGAGGACGAACTGACGGACGACACCTTCAAGGACGAACAGCGCGCCCTGGTCGCCCCCGCCGAGGCGATCTTCCTCAACGCCAAGCTGGAGTCCGACCTCGCCGAACTGGACGACGACGAGGCCCTCGAACTGCTCCAGTCGGTGGGCCAGGAAGAACCGGGCCTCGCCACCCTCGCCCACGTCGGCTTCCGCACCCTGGGCCTGCAGACCTACCTCACGGCAGGCCCCAAGGAATCCCGCGCCTGGACGATCAAAAAGGGCGCGACGGCCCCCGAGGCGGCCGGTGTGATCCACACCGACTTCCAGAAGGGCTTCATCAAGGCCGAGGTCATCTCCTTCGCCGACCTGGTCGAAACGGGCTCGGTGGCGGACGCCCGCGCGGCGGGCAAGGCCCGCATGGAGGGCAAGGAATACATCATGCAGGACGGCGACGTAGTTGAATTCCGCTTCAACGTGTAGCCATGCGGTTACTGCATGTTACGTGTTGAGTGAAGCGTACACGTCAGAAGGGGTCGGGCTCTGTCGAGCCCGACCCCTTCGTCGTCCCCGTGCTGGATGGGTGCTGGATATTCTGACGCGTGGTCAGCGGGGGTCAGGTGTCGTAGATGGTGGACCGGTGCCCCATGTGAACGACCCAGACCATCAGTTCCCCGTTGTCGATCGTGTAGGCGACGCGGTAGTTGCCAACCCGTAGGCGCCGGCGATCTGGCTGGGACACGAGTGCGGTGGTGTTGAAGCCGAGCGCATCGCTTTCCAGCTCGGTCAGCTTGGCCAGGATGCGCAGCGCCATCTCGCGCGGGATCTTCCGAAGCTCGGCCTGCGCCTCGGGGCGGAAGACGGTTCGGTACTCAGTCACTGCGCGCCAGCGTCTCCCTCATGATGTCCTCGATCGGGATGCCGGGTGCGGGGTTGGCCATGCGCTCGTCGATGATCCGATTGATCTCGCGCTCTTCCCACTCCTGGTACTTGCGCAGTACCTCGATGGAGACGATGGCGGCGACTTCCTTGCCGCGGCGTGTGATCACGGTGGGTACGTCATCGCGGTCGGCGCGCTCCACGACCTCCGCCAAATGCGCGCGCACATCGCGGATGGTCTCTATGGGCAGCGGCTGTGTCATGCGCTCAAGCGTACCAAGTGTCCCATGTGTACACAGCGGGTATGGGAATGCCGGGTGGCATCCTTCGTCTCAGCTCCACGTGCTGGATGTGCTGGATGAGTTCCTGCGGTGCTGGATCGGTGCTGGATACGACCTCGGTGAACCTCGTTTCCGCAGGTCGCGGCCCTGTACTACATGTTCCGCTTCAACGTGTAGCCGTTTCCTTACTTTACGTTAGGTAGTTTCGTGCTGACTTTTCAGCCGCTCAGGGGCGGTGTGAGCGTGTCGAGGTCCAGGCTGATCTGGAAGGGCACCGGGCGCTGGAGGGTGCCCCGGAAGATCCCGCGATGGGCGGACTCCGGGGAGACGACCTCGATGACGAGCTGGACGTCCTCCGGTGCGAACCAGGTACGGTCGCCGTCGAAATCGGCCGTCGTCACCAGCAGGTCCGGTTCGGGACGGTTCCGCGGGTCGAGCTTGATGGTCATTTCGCGGCCGACTCTGGTGTCGGCGGGCACCTGCTCCATGAGCGCGATGGTGAGCATGGTGACGAGGTGGCCGTGCCACCACCTCTGGGGCGACATCATGAAGACGAGGGCTCCATCGATCAGCTCGGTGTGGCGCGGTGCCTCGGGGAGGCGGTCGAGGTCCTCCGCGAACCAGCCTTCCGCGCGCGGCGGGCGCATCCAGTCGGGCAGTGCGGTCATGGCTTCACGGTAGCGGCCCGCAGCTGAGGCCGGAGAGTCAACGATCCCCCGGAGGCCTTTCGGCAACTTGCCGCACTACAACCGGCCACCCACCTGGTATCCATGAGCGACTCATCGGTCCAGATTGCAACGGTGGTCATCTCCGTGGCGGCCCTCGTCTTCTCCACGACGGCCGCGTTCTGGGCCCTCGTCTACAACCGACGTCAGGCGAGAGCGGTTGGAGTCCGCCGTCCAGCAGATCCCCGTGGAGCCGCTGGGTGATGGCGACGCTCTCGCGTGATGGATGACGCGATCCCGTGCTGATTCTGTGCTGACTCGGACCCCTCAGAACCACGTTTCCGCAGGTGGGAGCCCTGTGCTACGCGTTCCGGTGCAGCGTTTAGTGCCTGCTCAAGCATGCAGGAGCAGCCCGGTCCGTACGTTTTGACAACGACTCGTACCGGGCGAAAATTGATGTGGTGTGCGACAACGGGGTCCGGGATCTGGCCCATCGAACAGGTCACGGAATCGCCCGCCACGTGTGGATGGAGGGCGCTCAGACCTCGGATGGGACGGTTGAGCGATGGCCAAGGCCAGGACACCACAGGACCTGAACAGGCCGATCGAGCAAGATGCCCCTCTGCTCAGACGCGGCAAGCTGGTGAAGCCGGGCGAGGGCGTTTCCATCTGGTGGATGGGCGATGACCTGATCACCTTCGCCGCTGTCAGTGAGGACACGGGAAGCGAGTACGCGTTCTGGGTCGATTATCCGCCGGCCGGAACCGGTCCGCCCCGGCATGTTCATTCGCGGGAGGAGGAGGGGTTTTACCTGCTCCGCGGGAAACTTGAGCTGAAGGCGGGGGGAATACACACCACCGTTGGTGACGGCACGTTCTTCGCGGCGCCCCGTGGGATCGCTCATGAATGGCGCAATGTCGGAGAGGACAGCGCGCAACTCCTCACCTTCACCACCCCCGGCGGTAATGAGGGCTTCTTCCTTGAGCTGGGCGAACCGGGCGACGGGCCTCCGGGGAAACGCGGGACCATGCCGGTGCGGGAGATCAACGCCCGGACTCCGCGTTATGGCGTCACCTACTTGGAGAACGGCGCCGATGGGTCGGCGCGGCCCCTTCCGATCGGGGAAGGGCGTGGGCCCACGCTCGTGCTGCCGGGCGAAGGCGACCGCCGGTACGCCGCCGGAGCGACGTACACCATCAAAGCGGCGGGGCTCGCGACCGCGGGCGCCTATACGGTCACCGAGATCACGCTTGAGCCGGGCGGCGGCATGCCCGCCCATCGTCATGCCCGCTATGAGGAGGCCTTCTACGTCCTGGAGGGAACCGTCACCGCGCTGGTCGACGGCCAGGAATACGAGGCCTCCGCCGGAGCGGTGGTGCTCGTGCCCTGGGGCGTTCATCACTCGGTGCTGAACCGCACCGATCGCACGGCGCGGCTGTTCGACCTGACGGTGCCCGGTGGCATCGAGGAGTACTACCGCGGTGCGTGCCGCCCCGCTCCCGGGCCGGACAGCGACCCGGACGGAGATCTGGACCGAATGACGGCCGTCGGGAGGCAGTTCGGTATCGAAGTCGGCGGCTGAGAGGCGCCGGACGACGGTGCCTCGTCGATGTACGTGAACAGGAGGGCGTCATGCCGGACGCGAATTTTCTGACAGGCAGCAATGGTCTCGTGGCGGTCGACAAGGTCGGGAATCATATCCTGTTCCTCGATCCGGACACCTACGAGGTCGAGTTGACCCTCGAAGGCTTCGCGCCGAGGGTGCACGAGCTTCTCGTCTCGCCCGATCGCCGCTTCGCGTATGTCCCCATATACGGCGCCGGAATTCACGGCGACAACCCCCATCCCGGCCATCTGGTCGCCAAGTTCGACCTGCGGGAACGGAAGCACGTCGGCGACCTCAGCACGTTTCCGCATCTCGCCCCGCACGGCCTGCGCTGGGGCGCGGACGGAAAGCTGTACTGCGTCTGCGAGAACAGCGGTGTGGTGCTCGAAATGGACCCCGGCAACGGCGAGATCGAGAATGTGATCGAGGTGGGATCCAACAAGGCACACCGCGTCGAGGTGCTGCCGGACAACAGCAAGCTCTACACCGAGAACGAGGAAGACCCGTTCGCGTCGGTCGTCGATCTGGAAACGAAACGTGTGATCAAGAAAATTCCGACGCCGAACGGCTCCGCGGGAATCGGCATGTCTCCCGACGGGGAGACGCTCGTCCTGGTCGACGCACAGCAGCCGCAGCTCTTCATCGTGGACACGGCCTCGGACGAGGCCCGCGCGACGGTCACACTCGACGGGCACGAGAAGGCGGCCCAGATCGCCCGCTACAGCCCCGACGGCAGATACCTCGTGGTCACGAACTTCGAGGAGCCGCTGGCCACGGTCTTCTCCGAAGACCTCAAATCCCAGACGCTGCTGCACCTCGGCCAGGGCCCCATGAACATGGCCTTCCACGAGGACGGGGAAACGGTGCTCATCGCGAATCACAACGAGGGCTCGCTGGCCGTGTGCAATCTCGAACGCGGTGAGGTTCTGCGTACCGTGCAAGCAGGCGTCGGCATCGAGACCCTCTCGTTCTTCTAGAGAGGCCACGCCATGACCGACTGGAAAAGCGAAGCCGAGCCGGGCCGGCACACGGTCGGCGACTTCCGCTTCGATGACGGACGCCACCTTGATGTGACCCTGGCGTATCACACACTCGGGTCCCTGGACACGGACGCGGGCAACGCCGTGATGCTTCTGCACGGTACGACCGGCTCCGGACAGCAGTTCCTGGAGCCGTCGATCGCCGACTTCCTGTTCCGGAGCGGAGGGCCCCTCGACGCGGGCAGATTCTTCGTGATCATGCCGGACGCCATGGGGCACGGCGGATCGAGCCGCCCCCGCGACGGGCTGGGGCCCGACTTCCCGCGCTACGGCTACGGCGACATCGTCGAGGGGCAACACCGGTTGCTGGTGCAGGGGTTGGGCGTCGAGCGCCTGCGACTGCTGCTCGGCACCTCGATGGGCGGGATGCAGACATGGATGTGGGGTGAGCGGTATCCCGACGTTCCGCGGGCGCTGATGACGATCGCCAGCCTGCCCGAGCGCATCACCGGGCGGAACCTGCTCTGGCGAAGGATGCTCATCCATCTGATCGAGTCGGATCCCGGATACGCCGACGGCCGCTACAACAAGCAGCCGGCCGGACTCGGCCACGCGATGGCGCTGTTCCAGCTCATGGCCGGAAGCGCGGGGCGCATGGCCTGCGATCTGCCCTCCATCGACGCCGCCGACACGCAGATCGACCGAACCGCGACGCAGGCGCTGGACAGTGAAGACGCCAACGACGTCATCTGGGAGTTCGACGCGTCCCGTGACTACGATCCGGCGCCCGGACTCCCGGCCATACGGGCACCGCTGCTGGCTCTCAACTTCGAGGACGACGGGCTCAACCCCGTCGAACTCGGAGGTCTTGAGCGAGCCGTCGCGAAGGTTCCGCACGGACGAGGCATGACCCTTCCGGCCGGCCCGAAAACGCGAGGGCACCAGACGCTGCACGTCGCCGAGATGTGGTGCGACCACCTCGGGGAACTGCTCGCGCGGACCGAGCGCTGATCCGGGGCTGGCCCTCACTCCGGGGCTGGCGCTCACTCCGGGACTGGCCCTCACTCCGCGGCTGGCCCGCACTCGACGTGCCTTTCAGGCGCCGTTCGCTCGTTCCGGCTCCCCGTACCGCGGGCCCGCCCGCCACAGCGCACGCCGCGTGGCCAGGCCTCCCAGCACCCCGGCCGCACACCCGACGATCCCGGCCGCCGCGGGCCACTTGACGCCTGCCAGCCGGTCGAGCGACCAGTCGCCCGGCCCGGCGAGCCCGGTGACGGCCGCGGCCAGGATCAGGACCAGCGGGTACTCGTATCCGTCGTTCTGGACCCACGGCCCGTGCGGCAGCTTCACCGTGACCGCGACGGTCATGACGCCGGCGACGGCCGCCACCCCGAGCGGTGTCAGAAGCCCGGCCCCGAGCAGCAACCCCCCGCCGGTCTGGCCGATGCCCGCCGCGACCGCGGTGAGCCGCCCGCCGCGGAAGCCGTCGTGCCGGAACTCCTCGGCGCCGCCCGCCAGGCCTTCTCCGCCCAGCCAGTGCGTCGTCTTCTGCAGTCCGTGGGCGGTCATCAGCCCTCCCACGACGACGCGGAGGGCGAGCAGCCCGGCGTTGGTGCGCCCGGCGCCCGGGGCGGCCGTGCCCCCTGCCGCGCGCAGAGAACGCTGTCTGATGGTGGTGGGATGTGGACACCGCATGGTCACCCTTCTTTCGCGCGCCGCGGCATGACCGGTATCCGAGGGTGTGCGATTTGTCGCTTTTAGTACAGCGTCCAGTACAGCGTCCGTATGTCCGGCACGCAAGCCGTGGCTGTTCTGTCGCCGGAGACGCCGCTACCGGCCGGCGGCCGGCGAGCCGGCCGCCGAGGCGGCATGGCCTGGCGTGCCGTCGTACGCGCTCACCGTCAGCGGGCTCCGTCAGCCGTACCGGCCGTGAGTTCGCCGATCCCCGATCGGCCTCCGCCCTCCGGCGCGTGCACCGTCACCCGGACATGCCGGCGGTCGGGCGCCGGTCTCGGCGTAACCGGCGCCCGTGGGTGGTACGCGCGTTCCGAGACAGCCGTTTCCGGTGTACGCGTGGTAGCCGTCGGCGGAGTCGAGCCGGGTGGCGGCGGGGGACCAGCCGGGGTCGGCCTCCTCCCCGCAGCGCGGGGCGCCGGTCCCGCCGTCGGCGTACGAGACCGGGGGGACGGCGACCACGAGCGCGCCCGCGAGAAGGGGCGTGAGGAGGCGCGCGAGGACGTCGGTACGCGAGAGGCTCACCGTACGACCGTACGACCGTAGGAACGTCGGTACGGTGCGGGTGGGGGGCGGGCAGGGCGCGTGGTGAACGGCTGAACGGCCTTCCCCGTCCGGCACGGCGCCTACGGGGCGGCCTGACCGCCCGTCCCAACTGCCCCGCCCGCCCCGGCGGCCGGCGCGAGCCCGGTCTTCGCGCCCGCCCCGCACAGCGGTACGACGACGGAGAGGTCCATGCGAGCGGCCTGGCCGGCCCGGTCCGCCCGGTCGGTCCCGTCCGCGCCGTCGGTCCCGTCGGCACCGCCGGTCCCGTCGCGTACCGCCGCCCAGCAGGCGACGGCCGTGGACTCCACGAACAGCCCCCGGGATGCCAGATCGAGCTGGGCTGCCCGCAGTTGATCCTCGGTCACGGTACGGAACGTGCCGCCGGAGGCCCGCACCGCCCGCAGGATCTGCCGGGCGCGCGGCGGGTTCGGGATGGCGATGCCCTCGGCCAGGGTCGCCAGGGTCGGTGCGCTCCCGGCCGGCGCGGGCAACTCCTCGGCGCCCGCGCGGAAGGCGGTCGCGAGAGGTGAGACCGCCTCGGCCTGGACGGCGATCAGCGCGGGGCGTTCGCCGATGAGCCCGTGCGAGGACAGTTCGTCGATCGCGAGCGCCGCGCCCAGGAGCAGGGTGCCGTTGCCGACGGGGACGACGATCGTCTCCGGGAGCCGTCCGCCGAGGTCCTCCCACAGCTCGTAGACATAGGTCTTGGTGCCGTGCAGGAAGTACGGGTTGTACACATGGCTCGCGTAGAACGTGCCCGGCTCGTCGGCTGCGGCGCGGGCGGCCCGCGCGGTGGCCTCACGGTCGCCGGGGACGCGTTCGAGACGCGCGCCGTGGGCCCCGATCTGCTCGGTCTTCTTGGGCGAGGTGGTCTCGGGCACGTACACCGTGCAGGGCAGCCCCGCCCGCGCGCAGTACGCGGCGATCGCCGTGCCCGCGTTGCCGCTGCTGTCGGCTATCACACGCTCGGGGCCGAGCCGTCGCGCCAGCTCGGCGAGCATCACGGCGCCGCGGTCCTTGAAGGAGAGCGTCGGCATCAGGAAGTCGAGCTTGGCGGAGACGGACGAGGTCAGCGGTACGAGCGGGGTACGGCCCTCGCCGAGCGTGGTGACCGGCGCCGCGAGCGGCAGTGCCTCCGCGTACCGCCAGAGCGAATCAACCCGGGAGGAAAGGGACTTCAGGGGTACGGGGGACGCCTCGAAGTCCAGATCCCAGGGCCCGCGGCAGACGGGGCAGCACCAGGCGAGCGAGGCGACGGGTGAGCGGGTGCCGTCGGCCGGGCAGACGTACATCGTGGTCATGATCGTCAGCATTGCAGTTTCCCGGGCCGCACGGCCCGGGGCGGGCCCGGTCGCGCGGTGGTGCGCCCGGCGTGACAGCAGGGCGCGATGGGGCGCACCTGCGGTAAAGGCCTGCTTAAACGCGAGTAATCACTTCGGGTGAAACTTTGGCCCATGCTTGCGGTGATCAACCGACGGTTGCCACGCTGTTGCTGTCTGTCAACCTGATGGGAGTGGCCCGTGGCCTTCGGTGAGCAGCCCGCCTATCTCCGCGTCGCGAGCGATCTTCGCGAGAAGATCACCAATGGCGCTCTGCCGCCGCATACCCGGCTTCCCTCGCAGGCCCGTATCCGCGAGGAGTACGGCGTCTCCGACACGGTCGCGCTGGAGGCGCGCAAGGTGCTGATGGCCGAGGGGCTGGTCGAGGGCCGCTCCGGATCCGGTACGTACGTCCGTGAGCGCCCCGTCCCCCGCCGGATCGCCCGGTCCGGGTACCGCCCGCCGTCCGGCTCCAGTCCGTTCCGTCAGGAGCAGGCGGCGACGGGCGCGCGGGGCACCTGGGAGTCCCGCAGTGAGCAGGACGAGGCCGGGCCGGAGATCGCCGCCCGGCTGGGGATCGAGCCGGGCGACCGCGTGATGCGTACGCGCTACGTCTTCCGGGAAGCGGGCGAGCCGATGATGCTCTCCACCTCCTGGGAGCCCCTCGCGGTCACGGGGCGTACGCCGGTGATGCTGCCCGAGGAGGGGCCGCTCGGCGGCTGCGGGGTGGTCGAGCGGATGGCGGCCATCGACATCGTCGTGGACAACGTGCTGGAGGAGGTCGGCGCGCGCCCCGGGCTGGCGGAGGAGCTCATGGCGCTCGGCGGGGTGCCCGGCCATGTCGTGATGGTCCTGGAGCGGACGTACTACGCGTCGGGGAGGGCCGTGGAGACCGCGGAGGTCGTCGTCCCCGCGGACCGGTACCGCATCGCGTACCACCTCTCCGTCAAGTGACCGTCGGTCCGTCGGTCCGTCGGTCCGGCCGTCCTGCCTGACCTGACCTGACCGGCGGCCCGGCGCGCAGAGAGCTGACTGCCCGGCGGGCGAGGGGAGTTGACGGCCCGGCACGCGCGGGGAGCCGACGGCGCGTACGGGCCGGCCGGACTTGCCCGCGTCCGGCCGTACGGGCATGATTCAGGGCCCGATCGGGCGCGCCGGGGCGGCAGGGGGCGCGCGCGGCCGGTTGCCGCCTCCGTTTTTCGGCGTTTTCTTGGCCGGATGCGTATCTCTTTGTACAAACCTGTATCCGCTCTGTGAAGGTCAGGCGTAGGCTCCGGCATATGCGGAATGCGGTTTCCCGAGGATCTTCGGAGAGATGCAGGTCGGCGCAGGGAGGAGCGCGATGAACGACGGCGGAGCCATGCTCCCGTGGCTCGTCATACGGGAGGACGACAACGGCAACCGCTATCGCGTCGGCAGATACGCCACCCAGGACGAGGCGCAGAAGATAGTCGAGAGCCTCGACGGCCGCGGACAACAGCGGATCTACTGGGTGGAGCGCGTCAGCCAGGCCGCAGGGTAGGCCGGTCTCCCGTGGCCGTACGTCACGCCCCTGGCCGAGCGCGCGTTACGCTCCGGCGCATGAGTGATCGTGTGGTGGTGGCGGGCGCCGTGTACGACCGGGGGCGGCTGCTGGCCGCCCGGCGCAGCGCGCCCCCCGAGCTGGCCGGCCGCTGGGAGCTGCCGGGCGGCAAGCTGGAGCCCGGGGAGGCCCCCGAAGAGGCGCTGGTGCGCGAGCTGCGGGAAGAACTCGGCGTGGAGAGCGAGCCGGTGGAGCGGATTCCCGGCGAATGGCCGCTCAAGCCCGGCTATGTGCTCCAGGTGTGGACGGCCCGGCTGCTCTCCGGCGAGCCACGGCCGCTGGAGGACCACGACGAACTCCGCTGGCTGGGCCCTGACGAGATCCATACCGTGGACTGGCTCGACCAGGACCGTCCGGCCGTGGCCGAAGCGGCCCGCAGGCTGTCGACCGCCCCCGCGCGGAACCCCCGGATCCCCTGAACTGGGCACCGGCCGGGGCGCGGAGAACGAGCGGAGGAGTGCGCGGGAAATCCGTGCGAAGGCCGTGCGAAATCCGTGCCACGTCTGTGTGAAGTCCGCCAGGGGCGCGTGAGGAGTGCGCGGCGGCGTGACGTGCGGTACGCCATGTGCGGAGGGGGCGTAGTCCGTTTGTGCCGGTGCGGCCTCCCCTGCGACGGCGGCTGTGACGGTAGCCGCGACGGATATCGGGTATGTGCTGATTAACCCCCCTAAACGGGACGCGGGTCTGCCGTCGGTCTGGGGAAGTGATCGGCTTGATCGACACAGAGGGTGACGCATGTGCCGAATGGACCTTCCCTGCCGAACTCGATGCCGTACGCTCCGCCCGTCATGCCGTCCGTGACACGCTCCGCGCCTGGCGTCTGCCGCCGTCGGTCGGCGATATGGCGGTCCTGCTGGTGAGCGAGCTGGTGACCAATTCCCTGCGTTACACCTCGGGGCCGATCGGGGTCAGGCTCGCCGTCCGCCCCGTCGAGCCGGGGCCCGGAGACCCGGGCGGTCCGGACGGCGCCGAGGCCGCCGCCGTCACGGAGCGTGCCGCGCTGCTGGTGGAAGTCTCCGACCCGCTGCCCGATCCGCCGACCGAACGTCCCGCCGGTCCCGACGACGAAGGAGGCCGGGGACTCCAGCTTCTGGCGGTTTCCGCCCGGCGTTGGGGTACACGCCGTGGGAAGACCGGCAAGACCGTGTGGTTCGAGCTGCCCCTCCCTGGTTAGAAGTCTGGGAGGGAGAACGATCACGACGGGCTCGGCTCAAAAAGAACGAGACCGTGCTGTGATCGTGAACGCCGTGTCGGCTGGGGCCGTAGTGCTGAATACTGCGGGCATGGCCGGTCCGGTGCGTGAGCTGGAGGGGACGGTCGCGTGAGCGAGATATCTGGGGCGGCGGGCGACGTCGTATGGCAGAGCAGTCCGCCCGGCTCGATCTATGACTACATCAAGGTCGCTTCGTTCTCGATCGGTCCGGACGGGCTGGTCGATCAGTGGAGCGAGCGTGCCGCCGAGCTGTTCGGAGTGGGTGCCGACAAGGTCAGGGGCCGGGACCCGGTCGAGGTGTTCATGCCGGCCGACCAGCGGTCGCGAGGCCACCGCAAGGTCAAGGAGATCCTCGACGGCAAGGAATGGACCGGGCTCGTTCCCTTCCGTACGGACGGCGGCACCGAACGGCACGGCATCGCCGAGGTCTATGTGATGCCGAGCGAGACGGAGCGTGGCGAACGCGCCGCGCTCTGTATCGTCGTCGACGTCAGGGCGCTGCGCCGGATCGAGACCGACCTCGCCTCCTCGCAGGCCATTTTCGGCCAATCTCCGTTCGGCTTCCTGCTGTTCGACACGCACCTCAAGGTCCAGCGAGCCAACCAGCGCTTCGCCACCGTCTTCGGCGGCCAGGCCAACGACCACCGCGGCCGTACGGTCCACGACTATCTCTCGCGCCCCGAGGCCGAGCGGATGACCGCCGCCCTGGAACGCGTCCTGAAGACCGGGGAGTCCGTCACCGACCTCCAGATCGTGGGCACCCGGCCGGGCGACGCGGAGCGCAGGCACTGGTCGGTCAACCTCTACCGCGTCCACAGCGGCTCCGGCCGCTCCATCGGGGTCGCCGGGGTCGGCACCGATGTCACACGCCGTCATATAGCCGCCAGGGAAGCCGCGAGCGCCCGCCGCAACCTCGCTCTCCTCAACGAGGCCAGCGCCCGCATCGGCAACTCCCTGGACCTGGAGACCACCGCGCGCGAGCTGCTCGGCGTGGCCGTCCCCGGCTTCTGCGACCTCGCCTCCGTCGACCTCTACCAGAGCCTGCTCACCGGCGAGGAGGCGCCGCCAGGACGCTGGGGCTCCTCGGGGGCCGATTCCGGCGGCGGCAGCGCCCGGCTCCGCCGGGTGGCCTTCGCCAGCGCCGTCTCCGACGTACCGCTGACAGGGCCGGGCGGCGAGGGCGACGGATACGTCCCGCCCGAGGTCGGCGCCGTCCACCGCTTCCCGTTCAGCTCGCTCAGCGCGGGCGCGCTGCGCACCGGCCGCGTGCAGACCATCCCCGGCGAGACCGGCAGCCTCGTCCAGTCCACGTTCGCCGTCCCGATGGTCGCTCACGACAGCGTCATCGGGCTCGTCCAGTTCTCCCGTACGAAGGGCAGCGAGCCGTTCGGGGAACGGGACCGGGCCCTCGCCGTGGAACTCGCCGCGCGCGCCGCGGTCTGTATCGACAACGCCCGCCTCTACCGGCGGGAGCACGAACGCGCCCTGATCCTGCAGCGCAGCCTGCTCCCGCCCGGCGACCCGGAGGCCGCGGGGCTGGACATCGCCTGCCGCTATCTGCCCGGCAACACGGCCACCGAAGTGGGCGGCGACTGGTTCGACGTCATCGAACTGCCGGGCCACCGCACCGCGCTGGTCGTCGGCGACGTCATGGGACGCGGCCTGCGGGCCGCCGTCGCCATGGGCGAGCTGCGCACCGCCGTACGCACGCTGGCGCTGCTCGATCTGGAGCCCGCGGAAGTGCTCTCCGCGCTGGACGAGATCGCCCGTGGACTGGGCTCGCCCAGCGGCGCCCAGCAGGCCTCGCGCGTCGCCCACAAGTCGCGCGACGCCGACCTCGCCGAGGTCTATCTCGCCACCTGCGTCTACGCCGTCTACGACCCGGTGACCCGGCGCTGCACATTCGCCAACGCCGGCCATCTGCCGCCCGTCCTCGTCGAACCGGGCGAGGAGGCGCTGATGCTCGACGTGCCGCCGGGGATGCCCCTCGGTGTGGGCGGTGAGCCGTTCGAGCAGGTGGAGGTCGATGTGACGGAGGGCGCGCTGCTCGCGCTCTACACGGACGGGCTGGTCGAGTCCAGGGACCAGCCGCTGGACGAGGGCCTGGACGCCTTCCGCGCGGCTCTCGCCCATCCGTCCCGGCCGCTGGA
Source organism: Streptomyces sp. NPDC039430 (assembly GCF_055639435.1). Taxonomy (NCBI): domain Bacteria; kingdom Bacillati; phylum Actinomycetota; class Actinomycetes; order Kitasatosporales; family Streptomycetaceae; genus Streptomyces; species Streptomyces sp. NPDC039430. The sequence goes on from NZ_JBVKAK010000002.1 coordinate 501,182, forward strand.
GGACGTCTGCGACCACGTGCTGAACACGCTCGACACCCGGCACGGCGAGGACGACATCGCCCTCCTGATGGCCCGTATCCAGGGGCTGCCGGCCGAAGCGGTCGGTGACTGGCTGCTGCCCCGCGAGCCGCGTTCGGTGGGCCGGGCCAGGGAACTCGCCCGTACGCAACTGCTCGCCTGGGATCTCGAACCGCTGGTGGACACCGTGGAGCTGCTCGTCAGCGAGCTGGTCACCAACGCCATGCGCTACGGCGAGGGGGAGATCCGGCTGCGGCTGCTGCGCGACCGCACCCTCGTCTGCGAGGTGTGGGACGCGGGGCTGGTGCAGCCGAGGCGGCGGCGGGCCCGTGACACCGACGAGGGCGGCCGGGGCCTCCAGCTGGTCGGACTGCTGAGCGCGGCGTGGGGCTCGCGCCGCACGCCGCGCGGCAAGACCGTCTGGTTCGAACTGGCCCTGCCCGACGGTGACTCGTCGGCCGAGCCGACCGTCGAGCAGCTGCTGAGCATGTTCTGACGCCGGGCCCGGGGCTGCCGGCCCACGGCTGTCGGCCTGCAACTGTCGGCTGTCGGCCCGGGACGATCGGGCCCGTGCCGTGCCGCGCCGTCAGTCGGCCTTCCCGTCAGCCGCTCTTCAGCGCCGCCAGCCGCGCCTCGACCTCCGCGCTGTCGCCGATGCTGTCCAACTGCTCGAACTGCGCGTCCAGCGACGAGGCGGCCAGCTCCTGCTTGCCCATCGCCCTCGCCTCCTCGCGCCGCACCTTGTCCTCGAACCGGCCGAGGTCGCTGGTCGGGTCCATGACGTTGATGTTCTTGACCGCGTCCATCATCCGGTTCTGCGCCTGGGCGGACTTGGAGCGGGCCACCAGCTCGTCGCGCTTCGCCTTCAGCTCGTTCAGCTTCGCCTTCATCCGCTCCAGACCGGTCTTCAGCTTGTCCACCACCTCCGTCTGGGAGGCGATGGTCGGCTCCGCTGTCTTCGCCTCCTTCTCGGACTGGAGCTGGCGTTCCAGCGCGACCTTGGCGAGGTTGTCGAACGTGTCCGCGTCCCCGGTATGTCCGGCCGCGCGCAGCTCGTCCGCCTTCTTGCTGGCCGCGAGCGCCTTCTCGCCCCACTCACGGCCCGCGGCAACATCCTCCGTGTGGTCCTGCTCCAGCAGGCGCAGATTGCCGATGGTGCCGGCCACCGCCTCCTCCGCCTCGGCGATGTTGTTGGTGTAGTCGCGGATCAGCTGGTCCAGCAGCTTCTGTGGATCCTCCGCCTGGTCCAGCAGGGCGTTGATATTGGCCTTCGCCAGCTGGCTGACCCGGCCGAGGATGGTCTGCTTGGTCATGGCTCTTCTCCTTATGGCCTTGTTGCCTCGTGGCCCCGTACGCCGTGTGGCCGTGTGGGGAAAGGTGACGGGGAATGGCGGTGGCGGGGAAAGGTGATGACGTCAGAACCGGCCGCCGCCACCCATCCGGCCGCGCGTGCCCCCGCCGCCGAAACTGCCGGGGCCGCCGCCGCCCCCGTAACCCCCGCCGAACCCGCCGCCGCCTCCTATGCCGCCTCCACCGAGGCCGCCCCCGCCGCCGAACAGGCCGCCGAGGAGGATTCCGCCGAGCACGGCACCACCGAGCCCGCCCCCCGTGCCCTGGACACCGCCGCCGCCGTACCGGCTCCCGAACGACCGCACGTCCTGCTCGGCGAGGTCCTGCGCCGTCCTGGCCAGCGCGTCCGCCCGCTGCGCCTCGGCCAGCGCGCCCTGCGTGTCGCCCGACACCGACGTGGCGTGCGCCAGCTCCAGCCGCCGCTGCGCCTCCGTCAGACGGGTACGGGCCTGGCTGCCGACCGCCCCGCGGTGCGTGCCGATGTAGTCGGCGGCGGCGCCGATCGCCGAGCGTGCGGTGAGCATCGCCTGATCGAGGAGCGTGCCGGCCCGGCGGCTGCCCTCCTCGCGCTCCCGCGCCCCGGTCAGCGCCTCGTCGAGTACCGCGTCCGCCTCCTCGACCCGGCGCAGCGCGTCGATCGGGTCGTACCGTCCCGAGCCCAGCTCGCGCCGTACCCCCGAGACCACCGCCTCGGCGCGGCCGATCCGGCCCTGGAGATCGGCCGTGGGCACCCCCGGCGTCGTGCCCTTCAACAGCCCGCGCGCGTCGGCGAGATCCGTCTCCGTCTCGGTCAGCGCGCCGGGAAGCTTCCCGGCCGCCTCCGTCAGCTCCCGCGCGCGCCGTTCGACCGTCTCGACGAGCGTGGTCGCCTGCCCGACGGCCGCCTCCGCCGCCCGCACATGCACGGCCGCCCTGCCGTTGTCGCCCGCGCCGGTGAAGCCACGTGCCTCGTCCAGGGCGGTGGACGCGAAGACGAGCCGGTCCTCGGCCTGCGTGACGCTGTCCGCGACGGGCGCGGAGGCCGAGTCGGCGTACCGCGCGCGCATGGTGGCGAGCGTGTCCCGCGCCGTCGCGACCCGCCCGGTCAGCTCGCGGAAGGTGCTCCCGACCGTCTCGACGGCCCCCGGCGCGTTCCGCTCCAGGGCCCGGAGCCGGTCGAAACCCTCGGACTCGGCGTCGAGCCGGCTGTTGGCCTCCGCGCAGCGGGCGATGATCTCGTCCAGCATCCGGCGGCGGGTCTCGTCGTCCTCCGGGAAAGCGTCGTCCAGTTGCTGGCGCAGCCGGAAGGCGAGCGTCAGCTGGCCCTTCGCGAAGGCCACGGCGTCGGTGAACGGCGCCGCCGCCTCCTCGCCGAACTGCGCCGTGGCGAAGCCCAGTTCCTCCTGGCTGGTGCGCAGCGCGTCGTCCGTCTCGACCAGGACCTGCTTCGCCCGGCCGTCGAGCTCGGGCAGCGGAGTCGGCGCCGGCCGCTCCGTACCGCCGGGGGAGCCCCAGCCCTGCCGCTCGCCCCTGGGTGTCGTACGGACCGCCATCCGCCGCTTGCGTTTGGCGAAGCTGTACGCGCCGATGGCCGCCGCCCCGACCACCACGACGACGGGCAGCACCAGATTGGTCGCCGCGCCTCCGTCGGCCGCCGGGCCCCCCGGGTCCGCCTCCCCGGGCGTGATGGCGGGCGTGGGCACCGGCCGGCCCGCGAGCACCGCGCCGAATCCGTTCGCTGCGCCGATCGCCGCGGCCGACCAGTCGTTCTGCCGCAGCGCGGGTTCGACGGCGGTGCCGGCGACCGTGGCGAGCTGGTCGGCGGTGAGCGGCGAGTCGATGTCCGCGGAGTAGGCGTACTGCCGGTCGTGGGTGGCGACCGCGAGCAGGAGGTCGTCACGGCCGAGGCCGTTGCGGGTGGCCGTCGCGTCGGCCCAGCTCTGTGGCGAGTGCCCGGAGAAGTCACGTACGTACACGACGAAGAGCTGCACCCGGCGGTCGTTGTAGAGGCGGTCGAGCGCCCGGCTCACCGCGGCCCGCTGATCGCCGAGCGCCCCCACCTTGTCGGTGATCTGGCCCTGCCGGTCGAGGGGGATCGGCTGTTCCGCGGCCGCCCGCTGAGCGGTGGGGACGACAAGCCACCACGCCGTCACCAGCGTGGCCAGGAGAACCCTGGCGGCTATACGGGTCCTGGGGCGACAGGGCGTGGGGCGACGGGACCCGGGGCGGCAAGGCCAGGGGCGGCTTACGAGTGACGTCACATTTGGGAGGTTATGTCCCGTCACCGGCGGGCGCGACCGGACGTAGCGCCTGCTGGAACGGGGTGCTGGGCCGTCATCAGGTGGCCCCCGGCACATAGCCTGAGCGTCTCCATGACCGGCCGGTCATGCGCACACGGGGGAGGTAACGGCTTTGCGTACACAGCTGCGCGGATTCGGACGGACACTGATACGGGCCTGGCGCGCGCCCCGCGCGCGGTGGCCCAAGCGGGTCGCGCTGGCGCTCGCCGTCCTGCTCCTCGTTCCGGCGCTCACCGGCGCCGCCGCCCTGCGCCTCACCTACGCGGGCGACCTCCAGGACGGCACCCGCACCCGTGGCAAGGACGCCATCTGGCTGGGCCACGCCTGGGTGGACGGCCGGAAGAAGGACGCCGATCTCGACGCCTTCGCGAAGCGGGTCCGTGGTACCGGGATACGCGACCTGTATGTCCACGCCGGGCCGCTGGAGCACGACGGCACCCTCCCCACGGCCCGCTACCCCCGGGCACGGTGGCTGATCGACGCCGTCCACCGCGAGATCCCGGGCGTACGCGTCCATGCCTGGCTGGGCGACAAGCTGGCGACCGAGACGCCCGACGGGCTGCGTCTGGAGCGGGCCGCGTCCCGCGCCGCCGTGGTGGGTTCCGCCCGGCAGATCCTGGACGCGGGCTTCGACGGCGTCCACTTCGACCTGGAGCCGCTGCACTCCGGCGACCGCGACTATCTCTCGCTCCTCGACGACCTGCGCGCCCTCACCCGGGCCCGGAAGGTGCCGCTCTCCATCGCCGCCCACCAGATCGATCCGCTGCCCGCGCTGCACTCCGTCGCCGACGCGCTGACCGGGCACCCCAAGTGGTGGTCGCAGGCGTTCTTCGCGCAGGTCGCCCGGCGGGTCGACCAGATCGCCGTCATGTCGTACGACACGGCGATGCCGCTGGAGAGCCTGTACGGCGGCTATGTCGCGCAGCAGACCACGCTCGCCCTCGAAGTCACACCGGAGGGGACCGACCTGCTGATGGGGCTGCCCTTCTACTACGAGGACGACCTGAGCCACCACGGCCACGCGGAGACCGTCGCGGCCGCGGTCCGCGGCGTCAGGCTGGGCCTGGGGCGCACGGACCGCGACCGGGACCGCTTCGGCGTCGCGATCTACGTCGACTTTGCGGCGACCGAGAAGGACTGGACGTCCTACCGCGACGGCTGGGGACGTCTGGACAGGACCGGCGAGTAGGTCCGGCGGGCGTGTCCGGCGGGTAGGTCCGGGGCCGGGGAGCGGGGTCCGGCGACTGGCTCCGGCCTCAGATGCTGAAGCGCTCCTTCGCCAGCAGCGGCCGTACCCGCGAGGCGAACCCGCCCGTGCGGAACGGCCGCTGGAGCAGTCCTGGACGCAGCTCCTGGGCGAGCGCGGCGGCGATCATGCCCTGGTCGAGGGCGAGGACGAAGTCGCTGACCCGGCCCGTCCCCACATTGACGGAGTCACGGAAGCCGTAGCGCTCGTCGTACGCGCCGAAGTCGGCCGCGATCGCCTTCAGATTGGCGATGGCCTCCCCGCGCGCCTGCGGCAGGGCGAGGAACGACGCGTGCGGGGTGACGACCCCGTTCGTGTAAGCGGACGCGGGCGGCAGCGGCTCGCCGTGGGTGACGAAGGTGCGGTCGGTGTTCGAGGCGTACCCGTCGGTCTGCATGCCGATCGCGTCGACGCCGTACTCCTGATAGCCGTCCTCGGGCACATTGGAGGGGGAGAAGCCCCAGTAGCCGTACCCGGCCTCCTCCAGACCGTGTTCGATCTGGGAGCGGACGTAGCGGCGGTGGGTGGTGCCCCAGGAGCGCGGCGACCACTCGGTCTCCGGCACGAAGAGCGGCACCATCAGCGCCTCGAACATCGAACCGCCCCAGGTGGGGACGAGCTTGCGGCCCCGGTAGGTGTAGTGGCCCTGCCAGAGGCGGACACCGTCGATGGTCTCGTACGCGCCGCCAGGCGGCTGCTCCTGGCCGTGCTCGGGGAGCATCGTGCGCAGCATGTGCCAGTAGTGCTCGCCGGGGAGCGTGCCGTCGGCGATGCCCAGGTAACTGGCCATGCGGGGTTCGGTGTTGAGAGCGCCGTAGTGGTGCGCGGTGGGTTCGCCGGTGTCGGTCCAGAAGCCGCCGCGCAGCTGGCCGGGGCCCTTCACCGGGTCGGCCGGGTCGTACGGCGTGTAGTAGTACGACCAGTCCGCGGTCGCGAGGATCGCGGCGACCCGGCCGCGCAGCCGCGGCTCCGCGTCGGCGGCGATCCGCAGGCCGGTGACGAGCCAGGCGTTGTCGACGGAGGAGAGGAAGGGGCGGACCGGGTCGCCGGTGCCGGGCCAGCTGGTGAGGACCGAACCGTCGTACGCGTCGTACCAGTTGAGCCAGAAGCCGTGGTGGCGTTCGAGCCGCTCGACCGCCGAGACGGTGTGCGCCAGCCTGCGGTACATGGTGTCCCGGCCGATGACTCCGAGGCCCGCGGCGGCGACGGTGGACCACAGGCCGCAGCCGATATTGGTCGGTGAGGTGTTCCGTGAGGGGACGGGCGTACCGGACCCGGAGACATCGATCTTGTCGGCGGTGAGACCGTGGTCGGTCGTCATCGCCTCGATCGAGCGGTAGGTGTCCTGGAACCAGCGGTGCAGCAGGGAGATGTCGGAGGAGGGCGCGGGGACGCCTCGTCCGGACGGGACGGGTGCGGCGGGTGCGGCGAGGGCGGGCGTGGATACGGCTCCGAGGGACAGGGCGGCGGCCCCGGTTCCCGCTGCGGCGAGAAACGTGCGACGGTCCATGAGAGTCCAGCTCCTGTTGGCGGGTGTGGAGTTGTGGTGGTGTGGCCGTGCGGTGGTGTAGTCGTGTGGCGGTGTGGTCGTGTGGCGGTGTGGCCGTGTAGGGGTGGTACGGACGGGGGCCGACGACGGTCAGGTGCCGTCGGCCCCCGGGTCTGTGGCGGCGGGCGGCTCGGCCGAGAGTGTCGGCCACGGGTTTCAGCCGCAGGTTTCGGCCGCGGGTTTCAGCCGCAGGTTTCAGCCGCGGGCGAGCCGCAGGAAGCGGATGCCGGGATTGGGCAGCTCGACGGTCAGCACCGCGGTGCCCCCGGCGTCCGCGGTGACGGGCGCGAGCGTCTCGACGGGCAGCTCGTCGGCGGCGCGCAGCTTCCGCCACTGCTGGTCATCGGGCCAGTCACCGCCGTCGAGGTCCTTCCAGACGGCCTGGATATTGGCATGGTGCTCGTCGACCCTGCGCGACTCGACGGTGTGGACGGCGCCCGGTTCGAGGCCGGTGACGCGGACGGTCGCGGCGCGGTCGAGCACGGCCGCGCCGTCGATCTTGGACTGGTCGAGGGTGCCGTTCCAGAGCAGGACGTCCACGGTGGAGCCGTCCTCCGTACGGGTGGCGAGGGACTCGACGAGCGCGCCCGCGCCGTCCCCGCCGACCGCCGCGGGGATCCGGCCGCCGGTGAGCTGGAGCTGGGAGAGGAGATACAGCGCCCAGAAACGCGGCTTGCGCAGATTGCCCACCGTCAGCAGCCCGAATCCGCCGTGGAACAGCCGGGGCGGCCAGCCCAGTTCCTCGAACTGGTCGGAGGCCACCCAGTAGGAGAGACAGTCGGTGGACGACAGCGCGCTCTTCATGCCGCGCAGCACGAACGGCGCGGCGAAGACGGAGTCGCTGACGCGGTGGAAGTGCGTGGGCGTGACGCCCCACTCCGTCCACAGGATCTTCGGCTCGGGCCTGCCCGTGGCCTCGGCGAAAGCGCGCGTCATCGGGCGGAAGTCCAGCGGGGCGTTGCCGTAGGTGTGGGTGGAGACGAAGTCGACCGGTACGTCGTGCTCCTGGCAGTACTCCAGCAGCGCGCCGACCCAGCCGGCCGCGGCGGAGGAGGGCCCGCCGACCTTGATCCGGTCGTCCACGCCCTTCACGGCGCGTACGGCGACCTCGTACAGCCGGTGGTAGTCGTCTTGGGTGCCGTTCCAGAACACCTCCAGATTGGCTTCGTTCCAGACCTCGAACTCCCAGCCGGCGACGGTGTCGCGGCCGTACCGCTCCTGGAGGTGGACGGTCAGCTCGCGGCAGAGATCGCCCCAGCGCTCCCACCGCGCGGGGGTGGAGACCAGGGCCTTGTAGTCGAAGACCGTGTACTGCGGGTCGGAGGCGAGTTCCCTCGGCATGAAGGACAGCTCGACGACGGGAGTGAGGCCGGTGGCCAGGAAGCGGTCGTAGACGGCGTCCAGACCGGAGAAGTCGAACGAGCCGTCGCCGCGTACGGTCACGGTCTCGGGCAGGAAGGTGCCGTGCGCGCGGACGGAGCGTACGCCGATCTCGTCGCGGACGATGGCCAGCGCCTCGCCGTACTCCTTGGCGACATCGGAGCCGCCCGCGCCCGGCTTGTCCCAGGTCAGCAGCGAGAAGTGCTCGGCGCCGATCATCCGGTTCCAGACGCCGGGGAGTTCGGTGGCCGGGGCCGCCGCGTCCACGGCCACGGTGACCTCGGCCGCGCGCGAGCCGGCGGCCCTGGCGGACCCGGGCACGGCCTCGGACAGGGCGCCGGCACCGGTGTCCGACCAGGTGGCGACCTTGTAGAAGTAGCCGCGGCCCGGCTCGGCCAGCGTGTCCGCGTACGGCGGGTGCGGTACGGCGAGCACATCGCCGCCGAGGTGGTCGAGCGGCTCGAAGGGGCCCTCGGCCGAGTCGGAGCGGTGCACCAGATATCCGAGCGCGCCCGGCACCGGACGCCAGGTCAGCAGCACATGGCCGGTGCCGTCGTCGGCGGACACACCGGCGGGGGCGGGAAGCTCCCCGATGCCGAGGAGCCGCCCGTCACTGGGCTTCCCGATGCGCGACTCCCAGTCGGCGCGAGCGGCGGACTTTTCGGTCATGACTGTACAAACCTTTTCTCGGAGGGGGGTGTGGAGCACAGAAGTGCGGAGTCACGGAGGCGCGCGGAGCCGCGAAAGCGCGCCGGAGATACGTGGAAGGGCCGGCCGCTACGTGAGGCCGGCCTCGGCGGTCATTTGATGCCTGCCGTGGCGATGCCCTGCGTGAAGTACCGCTGCAGCACGATGAAGACGAGCAGCACCGGCAGCACGACCAGCAAGGAGCCGGCCATCAGCATTCCGTTGGAGCCCTCCGACTGATTGGGGTCGGTGGCGAAGGTCGCCAGCGCCACCGGGAGGGTGTATTTGCCCGGATCGTTGGTGGCGATCAGCGGCCAGACGAAATTGTTCCAGGAGCCCAGGAAGGTGAGGATCGCGAGCGTCGCCAGGGCGGGTTTGACCAGCGGCATCACGATCCGCCAGAAGATGTACCACTCACCGGCGCCGTCCATCCTGGCCGCTTCCAGCAGCTCGTCCGGGATCGACTGCATGAACTGCCGCATCAGGAAGACCCCGAAGGCCCCCGCCGCGAACGGCAGCACCAGACCCGCGTACGAGTCGATCAGCCGCAACTTGCTCATCAGGACGAAGAGCGGCAGCAGCATCAGATTGCCGGGCACCATGAGCGCGCCGAGCACCAGCGCGAACAGCTTGTTCCGGCCGGCGAACCGCAGCTTGGCCAGGGCGTATCCCAGCATCGAGCAGAACACCAGATTGGAGACCGTCACCAGCACGGCGACGAGCACGGAGTTGAAGAAGTAGAGCGGCAGGTCGAGGCGGTCGAGCAGGCGCGAGAAGTGCGCCAGGGTCCACTCGGTGGGCAGCCACACCGGCGGGCTGGCCGCCAGCTCGCGGTCGGTCTTGAAGGCGGACAGCGCCATCCAGAGGAACGGCGCCGACATGACCAGCACACCGAGCGACAGCAGGACGTACACGCCGGTCTTCCCGCGCCGCCCGGTACGCCCGTTCCGGCGCGGCGTGGCCTGCTGGGCCGAAGTCTGCGCGGCACTCATTTCGTGTTGTCCTTCAGCAGACGGAGCTGGAGCACCGTAATGCCCATGATGACGACGAAGAGCACATACGCCATGGCGCTCGCGTAACCCATGTGGAAGAAGTTGAAGCCTTCGCGGTACATGTTCAGCGAGACGGTGAGGGTGCTGTTCGAGGGGCCGCCCTCGGTCATCACGAACGGCTCCTCGAAGACATTGAGGTAGCCGATCGTGGTGATGACCGTGGCGTACAGCATCGTCGGCCGCAGCAGCGGCACGGTGATCCGGCGGAACTCCTGCCAGAGACCGGCGCCGTCCAGCCGCGCGGCTTCCCGTACGTCGGCGGGAATGGCCTGGAGGCCCGCGATGAACAGCACCATGACCGTGCCGAGGTTGCGCCAGACCGCCATCAGGATCAGTGACGGCATGGCCAGCGCCTCGGAGCCGAGGAAGTCGGGGGTGGTGAGGCCGACTTCGGAGGCCAGGCCCGCGATCAGTCCTTCGGACGGGTCGAGGACGAAGGTCCAGACGACGGCGACGGCGACGATGCTGGTCACCACCGGGGCGTAGAAGCCGACCCGGAACAGGGTCCGCGCCCGGTCGATCCCGCTGTTCAGCAGGACGGCGGCGGCGAGTCCCGCGCCGATGGTGAGCGGTACGCCGATGACCACGAAGTACGCCGTGTTGAACAGCGCCTTCAGGAACTTCTCGTCGCCGAAGAGCTTGGTGTAGTTCTCGAAACCGATGAACTCCGCGGAGAGCGGGTCGGTCACATTGCGCAGCCCGAAGTCGGTGAAGCTCATGGCGAGCGTGGCGACGATGGGGAAGGCCATGAAGACCGAGAACAGCACCAGGAAGGGGGTGGAGAACAGCCACCCGGCCAGATTCTGCACGCCCAGGGAGCGCGGCTCACGGCCCTTCGCGCCGCTCGTCGGCGGACTGGCCCCGGCCGGCGCCGGGGCGGCGTCCGCGGCGGATTCGGTCGTGGTGGTCATGGCGGCTACTCCACGAGCCCTTCGATCTCGGACTGCGCCTTGTCGGCGGCCTCCTTGGCCGAGGACTTGTTCTGGGTCACCGCGCCGAGGGCCTCGTCGACCTTCGAGGTGATCTCGCTCCACTTGGCCAGGACCGGTGTGCCCTTGGCGGTCTCCATCTGCTCACGGAAGATCTGGAGCCCCGGGTCGTCGGAGAGCTTGCCGGAGTCCCAGGCGCTGGTGTTGGCGGGCAGATCGCTGGTGCGGGTGAACCAGTCCTTCTGGCCCTCGGTGTCCGTGAGGTACGTGATGAAGTCCTTGGCCGCGGCCTTGTGCGTGCTGTCCTTGGAGACGACCAGGCTGGAGCCGCCCGCCATCGAGACGGAGGCCTTGTCCCCGGGGACCTTCGCGACGCCCCACTTGCCCTTGAGGTCGGGGTAGTCGTCATTGATCAGGGTCATGATCCAGGGGCCGGAGAAGAACATCGGCACATCACCGGAGTTGAAGTCCTTCAGCACCTCGTAGCCGGGCGGGGTGCTCTTCTTGGTGAGCCCCTTGTCGAAGTACGAGGCGTACTCCGTCATGGCCCGGATGGATTCGGGGCTGTTGAAGACCGCCTTGCCGTCCTCGGACACGATCTCGCCGCCGGCCGAGTACAGGAAGGGGTACCAGCTCTGTACGGTGTCCAGGCCGCTGGGCTGGAGGTAGAGGCCCCACTTCGTACGGGCCTTGTCCTGGTAGGCGGTGGCGAGCTGCCCCAGCTCCTGCCAGTTGGCGGGCGCCTTGCCGACGCCGGCCTTCTCGGCGAGGTCGGTGCGGTAGTAGAGGACGCGGGTGTCGACGTACCAGGGGACGCCGTACACCTCGCCGTCCACCTCTCCCTGCTTCCAGGCGGCGGGGAAGAAGTCGTCCTTCTTGAAGACCTTCGTGTCGACCGGCTCCAGAACGCCCAGCTCGGAGAACTCGCCGATGTACGTGCCGCCCATCTGCGCCACATCGGGCAGGGTGCCGGCGGCGGCCGCGGAGACCAGCTTCTGGTGCGCGACGTCCCAGCTGATGGGGGTGACCTTGACGGTGATGTGCGGGTTGGCCTTCTCGTACACCTTGGCGACGTCCGCGAGCTTCTCGCCCTCGGCGCCCATGGCCCAGACGGTGAGCGTCTGCTCCTTGTCGGCGGCGACACCCTCACCACCCGAGCTTCCGCACGCGGTGAGTCCGAATGCCACCGCGAGCGCGGTGGCGGCAGAGGCGGTTCTGGCGGTGCGGTGCATGGACGGCTCCTCCTTGAGCTCCCCGATGTATGCGCTGCCTGTAAGCGCATACATCACTCTGTCGTCACGCTTCGGGAAACCGCAAGAGGTCGCTTGGTCACGCTCGTGCAACATGTGCGACATCTGTGCGTGCGATGGCTGTGGGTGCGGCGGCGGTACGGCGGGGGTGTGGGTGGCGGCTGTGCGTGGGGTGGCCGTGCGTGTGTCCACGCGTGCGGGAGGCGTACGTGCGGCGCGTGTGCGGGCGGCTTCCGCTTGTGTCCGGCCGAGTGTCGTACGGCCGGGCGTGTCCGGTTATGTCCTGTGGGCTACTGTCGTGATCATGTCCGCGTTCGTACACGGCTTTCCCTTTGATCCGGCGTATGGCCGGACCCTTGATGAGCTGCTCGTCATCGCGGCGCCTGCCCCGCCTGACGGGTTCGACACGTTCTGGCGGGATCGTTACGAGGCGGCGCTACGGGTGGGGGCGGCGCCGGCGGTGGGCCCCCAGGAGGACGCGCGCGACGGATTCCGGATCTTCGGGGTGTCGTTCACATCGGTCGGCGGGCTGCGCCTCGGCGGCTGGCTCGTCCTGCCCGCCGAAGGGCCGGTGCGGTACGGATTCGTCATCGGCCACGGCTACGGCGGACGCCAGGAGGCCGGCCGGGACGTTCCGCTTCCACTGCCGGGCGGCGCGGCGATCCTGCCGTGCGTACGGGGGATGGGGGCGCGCAGCCGCAGACCGGGCATCCCGGGGGACGCCGACCGCCATGTCCTGCACGGCGTCGAGTCCCGTGACACATATGTCATCGGCGACTGCGTGGCCGACCTGTGGTGCGCCGCGTCCGCGCTGCTCGATCTGGTACCGGAACTGGTGACGGCGGGAGGTCCCCGGCTGGGCTACGCGGGCGAGAGCCTCGGCGGCGGCCTCGGCGCGCTGGCACTGCCCTGGGACGACCGCTTCGCCTGCGGCCGGCTGACCGTACCGACGTTCGGCAACCATCCGCTGCGGCTGACGCTGCCCTGCGCCGGGAGCGGCGAGGCGGTACGGGCCCACTACCGAGATCACCCCGGGATCATGGACGTGCTCGCGTACTTCGACGCCGCCACGGCGGCGAGCCGGATCAGGATCCCGATGCTGGTCGCCCCGGCCCTGTTCGACCCATCGGTCCCGCCACCGGGCCAGTTCGCCGTCTACAACGCGCTCGCGGGGCCGCGTGAACTGCACGTACTGACGGCCGGCCACTTCGAGCACGAGGGAAGCGAACGGGAGGAACGGGAACTGCGGACGGCGGACGGACGCTTTTTCGGGGCGAGGCTGGGGTGAGGGGGCGGGGCGGCGGCGGGTGGGGGTGCGGGTCAGGACCGGGGGGTAGCCGGGGTGACCCGGGGCGTGTGATGGCGGGTGGGGGTGCGGGTCAGGACCGGGGGGTAGCCGGGGTGACCCGGGGCGTGTGATGGCGGGTGGGGGCCGCCCCTGATCTTTGAGTTTCGCGGTTGCGGGCCGGGCGTCAAGGGCGCTCCTCCGTCGCGTCGGCTGCGCCGATTCCGCTGCGCTCCACCCTTGACCCCCGCCCCTCCACCGCAAGTGCTGCTTTGAGGGGGGCGGCCCGGGGGAGGGGTCCCCGGGGGAAGCACCTCTGTTCCGGGGGCCGGTTGCCGACCGCAGGTCGGTGGGCCCTGCGGGGCTACGCGGCAGTGGTGTGGGGCGGCCCGGCCCCGGCTCGGCGACTGACCCCCGTGGAGAGCCGGGATTCATGCCCCGCTGGTGAGGGTGTGTGGGTGGTGGGGCGGGTGTGACGGGAGAGGCGGTGAGTGGGCCTCTGAGAGACCGTGATGTGCCGTGGAGCCAGGTCAAGTGGCCGCAGGACGCATCACCGGACCGAGGAGCCTCTGAAAGGCCCGCCAAACTGGGCATAAGGGGCAAGCTGCGGGTCTCGTCCACCTCGGGCTACAGGAGCAGCCGACAACGGGCCCTCACCAGCGGGGCATGCGCCCCAACCATCCACCCACGCAGGCTCGCCAAGCCGGTGCCAGGCCACCCCACTCCACTCCGCGCGCCAGCAGACGGCAGTGCGCCGGTCGGAGAGCCATGGAACGCCAGGGGGCCCGGTTAGCTGGCACCAGGACGCATGACCGACCCGACGACCCCCCGAAAGGCTCACCAAACTGGGACATAGGGTGCAAGCTGCGAGTCTCGTCCGCCTCGGGCTACAGGAGCAGCCGACAACGGACCCTCAGCAGCGGGGCATGCGCCCCAACTACCCACTCACCCCTGCTCGCCGAGCCGGTGCCGGGCCGCCCCACACCACTGCCGCGCAGCCCCGCAGGGCCCACCGACCTGCGGTCGGCAACCGGCCCCCGGAACAGAGGTGCTTCCCCGGGGACCCCTCCCCCGGGCCGCCCCCCTCAAAGCAGCACTTGTGGTGGAGGGTTGGGTGTCAAGGGTGGAGCGAAGCGGAATCGGCGCAGCCGACGCGACAAAGGAGCGCCCTTGACGCCCGACCCGGAGCCGCGACACTGAAACCCAAGGGGCGGCCCCCACCCGCCACCAAACCCCCCGGGTCACCCCGGTTACCTCTCGGTCCTGACCGGTCGTCGAAGAACCCTCCCGGACCAGCGGGGCATGCATCCCAACCCCCCACCCACACCAGCCCGCCGAGCCGGAGCCCCGCCGCCCCACTCCACCCCCGCGCCCCACCCGCCGACCCGCAGGCCGGCATTGGACCCGCGCAACGGGGAAGCTTTCCCAGCTACCCCTCGGTCCTGACCCGCACCCGCCACCCACCCGCCCTGGCCTGGACCTCCGCGTGGCCCACTTGGTGGGGGCGGGGGGTTCGGATGGTGACGCGGACCGGGTCCCGGTAGCAGTGGCAGGTGTACGTGTATCCCTTCTCCGCGTCTACTGGCACCCGCAGCTCGGACAGGTCCGGGTTCGTGTGCCGGTTGCTGCTCGGGGTCGATGCGTACATGACTCCCCACGCCAGAATGATGAGGGCGAGAGCGATCACTACAACGCCCCACAGCGTCCGGTCGGTTACGGGTTCCATCAGTCGACCGCCCCGGTTCCAGTTCCGGGCCCGGAACCGGAACCGCCGTCGCCGTCGGTCTCGGTCAGCATGAACCAGACCGACTTCGACCTGGGCGAGCAGCCGCCGTGGACCGTCCACCCCCACGCGCGGGCCAGGTTGTCCAAGAGTGCGAGTCCCCGCCCGCACTCCTCCTCCTTGTCGTGCTCCGCACGCAGAGGGAGTGCGGCGGGTGCGGTCGGTACGGGCACGGCCCAGGGTTTGTCGTCCGTCACCGAGACGGTGATCTGTCTGCCGTCGACGGCCACATGCAGGCGGATCAGCGGCGTGCGGGTATGGCGGTGGGTGTTGGTGACGACCTCCGTCACGCACAGACGCGCGTCGTCGACGAGGCCGAGGTCGCGGCGCCGTCCGATGCCGAGGACCGATGTGACGAAGTCACGCGAGACCTTGGCCGCGCTTGCGGTGTTAGGCAGGGCGAGCCGATAGACCTCGCAGCCTCGGGGTGGCGGGGGTACGGGAGTTGCGGTGGCGGTCACGGGGGCCATGTCGTCCTCTCCACGCGGAACGTAGCGGGCTGCTTGCGCGCGGGCCCGTGTCCCTGGCCACGCCGGAGCCTTCAACGGGCATACGGGTGACTGCACTTCGGACCGGTAGCGCGGTGCCTCGCGCCACTGACCGTAGGGTGCAACATGGGTACGGCGCAACAGTGGTACGAATGTCGCACCCATACGAGTGGACCCAGGACGCCGTGGGGCGGCACACTCGTAGGGCACGAGAAACGAGGAGGGGCACATGCCACCCAGGCCACACCCGACCGCCCGTCAGAAACGGCTGGGCACCGAGCTGCGAAAGCTCCGCGAACGGGCCGGCTTGTCGGGAGGCGCGGTCGCGGCTTTCCTCGGCGGCGAGCGAGCCCAGGTCAGCCACTTGGAGTCGGGCCGGTACGGAATCAGCGCGGAGCGCGTCCGTCGGATCGCCGCCTACTGCTCGGCCACGGACAAGCACCTCGTCGATGTGCTGGCGAGCATGGCGGAGGAGCGTGGCAAGGGCTGGTGGGACGAGTATCGCGGGATCCTTCCACCGGGCTTCCGGGATCAGGCGGAGCTGGAACACCACGCGACCTATATGCGCACCGTTCAAACGCTCTACGTGCCGGGGTTGTTTCAGACGGCCGAATACGCTCGTGAGCTGATCGCGAGCGGCGTGACCAGTTTTCAAGCCTCTGAGGTCAATGCGCGCGTGGAGCATCGCATGAGGCGTCGCGAGATTCTGGACCGTCCGAACCCGCCGAAGTTCGAGGCGCTCATTCATGAGGCCGCACTTCGCATGAGGTACTGCTCCGCGGACGTCATGCGGGCGCAACTGGAGTTTCTGCACGACGTCTCGCTCTGGCCGAGTGTGACGATCCGCGTCATCCCTTTCGAGGCACGGATCACTGGGTCGGCCCACTCGGTGCTTTATGCGGGCGCCGTGATACCGCAACTGGACACCGTTCAGATTGACAGCGCTTTCGACGCCGCTTATCTGGACGCCGAGGCTCAACTCGTCAAGTACCGGGCGCTCATCGATTCGGTCGAAGCGATCTCACTCAGTGCTGCCGAGTCGAGTAAATTCATCCAACGTATCGCACAAGAAATGTGAGTGAGTGGCATGACCAATCACATTGTCTGGCAGAAGTCCTCTTTCTCAGGGGCTGACAACAATCCGAACTGTGTCGAACTGGCCAGTGTTGACGGGCAGATCGTGATGCGTGAGAGCGACGTCCCGGACGCAGTCGTCACCACGAGCCCCGAGAAGCTGCGCGCCTTCCTCCTGGGCGTCAAGGCGGGGGAGTTCGATCACCTGATCTGATGAACGCGCACCCCCTCGCGCCCCCCATCCCTGCATGGATGGGGGGCGTTTGGCGTCTGTGGCCCCAAAATTGGTACGTCCCACAGTTGCGCCATGCTCTTCTGTGACGCTAACTTCACTGTGCGTCGCCCCTCCGGGTCGGATCCTCAGCGGGATCGCGCCCCGAGTGGTGCGTCGCAGGGTTGCCCCCTGTCCGCCGCTCGTCATGCCGGCGCGTGGACAGGGGGCCACTCCCTCCCCGGATCCCCCGCACCCCATCCCCACGCCCCGTCCCGCACCACATGCTGAGGAGTTGGTCGTATGACGGCCAGTGAGGCGCGGCAGCGCCTGTCGTGGCTGTTCGCCACATTCGGAATGAACGGCGCGCTCGTCATCCCCAAGAACGCCCCGCCTGAGCCGCTTGAGCCGTCTGGGTCGCCGGGACCGTCGCCGTCGTCGGAACCTGCTGAATCACCGCTGCCCGCCCCCGAGTTGAGCGACCTGAACGAAGCCGAGCTGTTCAGGAGGATCTTTGGTGACTCGCCACCGCGATGAGCCCCCAGCCGCTCGCTCTCCCGGCCCCCCGCTACCCGCAGCCGCAGCTCGCCCTGCGGGCCACCGAGACCGGGAGCATCAGGGAGACCGGTTCGCGCGTCGGTTCCGCGAGTCGTTGTACGAGCAGTTCCACCGCCTCCTCGCCGAGCCGGCGGATCGGCTGGCGTACGGTCGTCAGCGCCGGGCGCACCATGCGGCTCAGGGGGATCCCGTCGAACCCCGCGACCGCGATGTCCTCGGGTACCCGTACTCCGCGTCGCTCCAGCGCGTGGAGCGCGCCGATCGCCATCTGGTCGTTGGCGAAGAGCATGGCCTGGGGGCGGCCCCCGTCCCGGTCGGCGCGGTCGAGCAGCGTTTCCGCGGCCCGTTCCCCCTCGGCCTGGGTCATCATCGCGGTGCGCAGATCGGGTTCGTCCGGGACCGGCAGCCCGGCCTCGGCGCAGGCGTCCCTGAACCCCCGGAACCGCGCCTCCGCGTCCGGTGAGTCCTTCTCGCCCCCGACGAAGACCAGTCCGCGCAGGCCGTGGTCGCGAATCAGATGGCGGGTCAGTTCCCGTTCGCCGTCGGAGTTGGCCACCTCGATGTGGTCGAGATGGTCGATCTCGCGTGGCCCCGCCAGCATCACCACCGGCAGTCGGCGCGAGATCACCTCCAGGTCCTCGGTCGGGACGGTCCGCGCCAGCACGGCGAATCCGTCGACCCGCCCCGCCACCTTCGCCACCAGCGACTCCGGCCCGCCCTTCAGGGACGCGGCGATCAGCAGCGCGTAGCCGTGCCGTCGCGCGGCCCGCTCCATGCCCCGGATGATCTGGTCCGAGTAGAGCATCACCGCGGAGTCGTCGTACGTGTCGTCCGCCTCGGCGTCCGTCTCGGCGTCCGGATCGGAGTAGTCGGGGAAGCAGAGCCCGAGCACGCCGGTGGTCCTGCTGGCCAGACCGCGCGCGTTGCCGCTCGGTACGTAACCGAGCGCGCGCGCCGCTTCCAGTACCCGGTCGCGGGTCTGGGCGCGTACGGAATCGGGGTTCCGGTAGACCCGCGAGACCGTCGCGATGGAGACGCCCGACCGCTCGGCGACGTCGTAGACCGTAGGGGCACTCACCCGACCGACCCGTCCCCTTCTTCTTCCCTGTTGCGCGTGCACTGTTACTCGCGTGACTCATGAAAGCGCATTCACCCTAGGCGCCGCGCTGTCCGCGGAGCAAGGCGGGCTCTCCTGGCCGGGGCCGGTATCCAGCCAAGATTGACAGGGAAACTTGCAAGGTTGCCTGTCTAACTCCTACGGTGGACGTATGTACGAGGACTCCGAGCGGCCCGAAGACCCGACCGCCGAGCAGGTCGCCGCCGATCTCACCGCGGTGGTCCGCAGGCTGGTGCGGCGGCTGCGTACGGCGACGCCGGACAGCAGGCTCACGCCGTCCCAGCAATCGGTCCTGGCGCGACTGGACGGCGAGGGGCCGTCGACCACGGCCGCGCTGGCCCGCGCGGAGTACGTACGTCCGCAGTCCATGCGGCTGACCCTCGGCGTCCTGGAGGAACAGGGCCTGGTCGAGCGGACGCCGGACCCCGACGACGGGCGGCAGTCCGTCGTCTCGGTCACGGACGCCGGCCACGCCACGCTCGCCGCGGCCCGCGCGGCCAAGCAGGGCTGGCTCTCCGAAGCGATCGCGGGCGAACTGGACGGCGCGGAACGCCGCGCGCTGGCCGAGGCGGCGGCCCTGCTGGGGCGGCTGGTGGAGAGGAGTGAGTGACACGGAAGCCCGCGGGACGGAAGAAGGCGCACCCGACGTACGGCAGACACAGACACAACCGCATACGCATCCGGGGCTGACGGCTCCCGGTGAGCCCAGCGGCCCCGAGGCCCCCGGTTTCCGAGGCAGGCTCACCGCCCCGCTGCTCCTGGGCTCGCTGCTCAACCCGCTCAACACCACCATGATCTCCACCGCGCTGGTGGCGATCGGACACAGCTTCGGGATCGGCGCCGCCGACACCGCCTGGCTGATCTCCGTCCTCTATCTCGCCAGCGCCGTCGCGCAGCCCGTTCTCGGCAAGCTCGCCGACGCGCTCGGCCCGCGCCGGATCTTCCTCGCGGGCCTGGTCATCGTCTTCGCCTCCGGACTGGTCGGCGCGGTGGCACCGTCCTTCGGCTGGCTCATCGTCTCCCGGCTGCTGCTCGGCGTCGGTACCTCCGCCGCCTATCCGGCGGCCATGTCCGTACTACGTGACGAGGGCCGACGGGTCGGCCACCCCGCCCCGCGTACCGTGCTGGCCCGGCTCTCCTTCGCCTCGCTCGGCAGCGCGGCCGTCGGACCCACGCTCGGCGGACTCCTTGTCGCCCTGGTCGGGTGGCGCGGCATCTTCGCCGTCAATCTGCCCATCGCGCTGATCGCCTTCGTCGCCGGGCTCATCTGGATCCCCGCCGACCCGCCGCGCGAGCCCACCGGCGCCGGAGCCCCCGGCCGTTCACCGCGCCTCACGCTCGACCCACTCGGCATCGGGCTGTTCGCCACGGCCCTGACGCTCCTCGTCTTCTTCCTGCTCGATCTCGCCCATCCGATGTGGTGGCTGCTCGCGCCCTTCGGCGTACTGACGGCCGTGCTCGTGTGGTGGCAGCTGCGTACGCCGAAGCCGTTCATCGATCTGCGGATGATCATGCGCAACGGCCCGCTCGCCCGTACCTATCTGCGGCACGGCGTCAGCTATCTGGTCATCTACTGCGTCATGTACGGCTTCACGCAGTGGCTGGAGGACGGCCGCGGCCTCTCCGCCGGCGAGAGCGGACTCCTCATGCTGCCGATGTCGGTGACCGCGCTCGTCTGCTCGCTGCTCGGTGCCCGTACCAAGGGCATCCGCGGCCCGCTCGTCCTCGGCTGTCTGCTGCTCACCGGCGGCGCGGGCCTGCTGCTCTTCGTGGACGACAGCACCCCGATCGCCGTACTGCTCCTCGCGGGGGCGTGCTTCGGCGTTCCGCAGGGGCTGATCGGTACGAGCAACCAGGCCGCGGTCCAGGCGCATGCCCCGCCCGAGTCCATCGGGTCCGCGGCCGGGCTCCAGCGCACCGCGCAGTACATCGGCGCCATATCGGCATCGAGCCTGATCGCGCTCGCCTATGGCCAGGCGGCGAGCGACAGCGGACTGCATCTGATGGCGGGCGCCTCCGCCGTCCTCTGCGTGCTGCTGATCATCCTGACCGTCACAGACCGGGCGCTCCGCGCCCACCACCGATAACCGCCACGTCCCGGACCACGTCCCGGACCACGTCCCGGACCACGTCCGAGACGACGTCCCGGACCACGTCCGAGACGACGTCCGGGACCACGTCCAGGACACCGTCCGAGACCACGTCCGAGACCCACACCCCCTACCGCATCCTGTACCGCATTCCGTACCGCAAGGAGCACCACCATGACCGTCACCACCCTCGACCCCAAGACCGCCCTGGTCGTCGTCGATCTCCAGAAGGCCGTCGTCGCCCTGCCGACCGCCCCCTACCCGGCCGCCGAGGTCGTGGCGCGCTCCGCCGAGCTCGCCGCCGCCTTCCGCGCCAAGGGGCTGCCCGTCGTGTTCGTCCGCGTCACCAGCGGCGCGCCCGGCCGTACCGAGGCTCCGATGCGCGGTGGGCAGCCGGCCGCCGACTGGGCCGACCTCGTGCCCGAACTGGGCTTGCAGGACGGCGACATCGTGGTCACCAAGCAGCAGTGGGGCGCTTTCCACGCCACCGATCTCGACCTCCAGCTGCGCCGCCGGGGCGTCACCCAGGTCGTGGTGACGGGCATCGCCACCAGCATCGGCGCCGAGTCCACCGCCCGCGCCGCGTACGAGCACGGCTATAACGTCACCGTCGCCGTCGACGCGGTCGCCGACATGGACGAGGACGCGCACCGGAACAGCGTCGAGAAGATCTTTCCGCGGCTCGGGGAGACCGGTACCACCGAGGCGATCGTGAAGCTCCTCGGCTGACGCGCCAGAGAGCTGACGCGCCACAGCGCGAAAGCAGGAGGGGCCCGGAGCCACGGGCCCCTCCCGTATCTACAGCTACGTCATTCGCCGCGCCGCCGGATCTTGTTGCCCAGCCACACCAGCGGGTCGTACTTCCGGTCCACGGCCCGCTCCTTGAGCGGAATCAGCGCATTGTCGGTGATCTTTATGTGCTCCGGGCACACCTCGGTGCAGCATTTGGTGATGTTGCAGTAGCCGAGGCCGTGCTCGTCCTGGGCGGTCTTCTTACGGTCGAGCCCCGATTCCTCCGCCGCGTCCAGCGGATGCATATCCAGCTCGGCCACCCGCATCAGGAAGCGCGGCCCGGCGAACGCGGTCTTGTTCTCCTCGTGGTCCCGCACCACATGACAGGTGTCCTGGCACAGGAAGCACTCGATGCACTTACGGAACTCCTGCGAGCGGTCCACGTCCACCTGCCGCATCCGGTACTCACCGGCGGCCACCCCAGGCGGCGGCACGAACGACGGCACCTCCCGCGCCTTCGCGTAATTGAAGGAGACGTCCGTCACCAGATCGCGGATCACCGGGAAGGCACGCAGCGGGGTGACCGTGATCGTCTCCTCGCGTGAGAAGACCGACATCCGGGTCATGCACATCAACCGCGGCCGGCCGTTGATCTCCGCGCTGCACGAACCGCACTTGCCCGCCTTGCAGTTCCAGCGCACCGCCAGATCCGCCGCCTGGGTCGCCTGGAGCCGGTGGATGATGTCGAGGACCACCTCCCCGTCGTTCACCTCGACGGCGAAGTCCTTCAGCTCCCCGCCGTCGGCGTCGCCTCGCCAGACCCGGAACTTCGCCTCGTATGTCGTCGACGCGCTCGCGCTCGTACCCGTACTCGCACTCACTCGTGAAGCTCCTCTTCGGCGAGGTACTTGACCAGCTCTTCCTTGTCGAACAGAGCGAGCAGGTCGGGACGTATGGGCTCGGTCGTCCGGCGCGTGAGCGCGATCCGGCCGGCCGCGAGACCGGTGGCCGCGCCGCTCTCCGTACCGGCGGTCGCGCCCTCCTCCGTACCGATGAGCCGGCAGTACAGATTGACCCGGCGCCAGTCGGCGTCCATGCCGGGCCAGTCCTCCCGGGTGTGGCCGCCCCGGCTCTCGGTCCGTTCCAGGGCGGCCCGTGCGACGCACTCGCTGACCAGCAGCATGTTCCGCAGATCGAGCGCCAGGTGCCAGCCGGGGTTGAACTGGCGGTGGCCCTCGACCCCCGCCCGCCCCGCCCGTACGCGCAGCTCCGCCAGCTTCTCCAGCGCCTGCTCCATCTCGTGCTCCCGCCGGATGATGCCGACGAGGTCGTTCATCGTCTGCTGGAGCTCCTGATGGAGGGTGTACGGATTCTCGGCGTTCTCGGCGTTCTCGGCGTACTCCGCGTACTCGGCGTTCTCCGCGGGCCGGTCGCCCGAAGCCCCCGGCCCGCCCCCGTCGCCCCGCGGCGTCCCACCCGCGCCGAACGGGCGCAGCGCCTCGGCCGCCGCCGCGTCGATCTGTCCCTCGTCCAGGGCCGGACGCGCGCCGAGCCCGGCGGCGTACGCGGCGGCGTGCAGTCCCGCCCGACGGCCGAAGACCAGCAGATCGGAGAGGGAGTTCCCGCCGAGCCGGTTGGAACCATGCATTCCACCCGCGACCTCGCCCGCCGCGTACAGCCCGGCGACCCCGGGCGCCGCGGCGGTCTCCGAGTCGACGGCGATCCCGCCCATCACGTAGTGGCAGGTGGGGCCGACCTCCATCGCCTCCGCCGTGATGTCGACATCCGCCAGCTCCTTGAACTGGTGGTACATCGACGGCAGCCGGCGCCTGACCACGTCGGCGGACATCCGCGTCGAGACATCGAGGAAGACACCGCCGTGCGGAGAGCCGCGGCCCGCCTTGACCTCGGAGTTGATGGCGCGGGCCACTTCGTCGCGGGGGAGCAGCTCGGGGGGACGCCGGTTGTGGTCCGGGTCGTCGTACCAGCGGTCGCCCTCGTCCTCCGACTCCGCGTACTTCTCCTTGAAGACGTCCGGGATGTAGTCGAACATGAACCGCTTGCCCTCGGAGTTGCGCAGTACCCCGCCGTCGCCGCGCACCGACTCGGTGACCAGGATGCCCTTGACCGACGGCGGCCAGACCATTCCCGTCGGATGGAACTGCACGAACTCCATGTTGAGGAGGGGAGCGCCCGCGAGCAGCGCCAGCGCGTGGCCGTCGCCCGTGTACTCCCAGGAGTTCGAGGTCACCTTGAAGGACTTGCCGATCCCGCCCGTGGCGAGCACGACGGACGGGGCCTCCAGCACGAAAAAGCGGCCGGACTCCCGCTCGTAGCAGAAGACCCCCGCGACCCGGCCGCCGTCCCCGACCCCCGCGACCCGGCCGCCGTCCCCGGCCCCCGCGACCCGGCTGCCGTCCCCGGCCCCCTCGGCCCCGCCGCCGTCCTGCGCGCCGCCGTCCCCCTGGCCGCCTTCCTTGAGGATCCGGGTGACCGTGCACTCCTGGTAGACCTTGAGCCGCGCCTCGTAGTCCCCGTACTCGCGGAAGTCCTCCTGCTGCAACGCGACGATCTTCTGCTGGAGGGTGCGGATCAGCTCCAGGCCCGTACGGTCGCCGACATGGGCGAGCCGCGGGTACTCGTGCCCGCCGAAGTTGCGCTGGGAGATCTTTCCGTCGGGCGTACGGTCGAACAGCGCGCCCCAGGTCTCCAGCTCCCAGACGCGGTCCGGCGCCTCCTGGGCGTGCAGCTCCGCCATCCGCCACTGGTTGAGGAACTTCCCGCCGCGCAGGGTGTCGCGGAAGTGCACCCGCCAGTTGTCGCCGGAGTTCACATTGCCCATGGAGGCGGCGATTCCGCCCTCGGCCATCACCGTATGGGCCTTGCCGAAGAGGGACTTGCAGATGACGGCGGTACGAGCGCCCCGCTCGCGTGCCTCGATGGCGGCGCGCAGGCCCGCTCCTCCCGCACCCACCACCACGACGTCCCACTGCCGGCGTTCGAGTTGCGTCATATCGGAAGGCTCTCCCTACAAGAGGCGCGGATCGTCAGAAGAGGCGCGGGTCGGCGAAGGCCCCGGTGGCGAGCAGGTACACGTAGAAGTCGCAGACGGCGACGCTGATCAACGAGGCCCACGCGAGCTGCATATGGCGGTTGTTGAGCTTTCCGGCCCAGCCCCACAGCCGGTAGCGCACCGGATGCTTCGAGAAGTGCCGCAGCCGGCCGCCGATGATGTGCCGGCAGGAGTGGCAGGAGAGGGTGTACGCCCAGATCAGCACGGTGTTGGCGAGGAAGATCAGCGAGCCGAGCCCCATATGGCCCCAGGCGTATTCCTCGTCCCGGAAGGTCAGCACGGTGTCGTACGTGAGGATGCCCGCGACCGGCACGGCCGCGTAGAAGAAGTACCGGTGGATGTTCTGGAGGATCAGCGGGAAGCGGGTCTCACCGGTGTACTTCGCGTGGGGCTCGGCGACGGCGCAGGCGGGCGGCGAGGCCCAGAAGCCCCGGTAATACGCCTTGCGGTAGTAGTAGCAGGTGAGCCGGAAGCCCAGCGGGAAGATGAGGATCAGCAGCGCGGGGGACAGGCCCCACCAGCTGCCGAAGATCTCCCAGTTCGGGCCGTGCCGCATCGGCGCGCAGCTCTCCGCCAGACAGGGCGAGTAGAACGGCGAGACATACGGCGCCGCGTAGTAGTCGCTGTTCGCGAACGCCCGCCAGGTCGAGTACACGATGAAGGCGAGCAGTCCGGCGGCGGTCACGGCGGGCGCCAGCCACCAGCGGTCCGTCCGCAGGTGGCGGGGCGCGATGGCGGCGCGCGAGGCGCCGTGCACGCCCGTACCGCCGGATGCGCCCGGTGCGCCCGTACTGACAGCTGGGGGTTCGGTACCGGTGGCCAACGAGGACTCCTGACGGAAGGGGTACTAGGGAGCCCGCCGGTCGCGTACGCCCAGGCCCTCGTCGTCCGAGTCCGTCCACAGCGCGCTGTTGTACGGGGTGTCGGGGATGGTCACCAGGTCTTCGACGCGGCCGGCCGGCTGGGGCCGGGACTCGTTCTCACGCAGGAGGGCGAGATTCCGCTCCAGCCGGTCGACCGTACGGACCAGGTCGTCGAGGCATCGCCTGATCGCTGTCACATCGTCCTGCAGGGACATGAGTTGCCCTCACTTCCAGGGGCTCGGGTGGCATGCGGGGACCGCGGGCGTCCCCTCAGACGGCTCTCTCTCGGCTCTCTCGGTTCTCTCGGCGCTCTGTGTGCGCCTGAGAGTGTTCCGCGTCACATCCCTGTTGTGAACCCGTAGGTCACGAGTTTTCCGGCGAGCGGGGCCGTCCCTGGAGCGGTTTGAGCCAAGCGTCGCGACCGGGCGCATTGGGCCGCTCGGGTGGGTTTGGCCGCACGTCACGCCGTGTCTGCGGCACCGCTGAGTCGCGGTCCCCTTCAGTGAGTGGGCAAATAGGTGTGATCATCTCTAAATTCCACAAACAGGACGAAGAGGTACAAGCCATGTCCCACGTCGGCGCCCCACGCGGGAGGACATGCTCCCGAACGCTCCGCTCCCGAACGCTCCGCTCCGTCGCGCTTCTCACCACCGGTGTGCTGGCACTGGGGGCCCTGTCCGCGTGCACCTCGGAGGAGGACGGAAGCGAGCCCTCGGCCGCCGCCGCCCCGGACATCGCGGCCGTGAAACGTGAAGGCGTCGCCCAGGGCGGCACCATGCGCTGGGCGGTCGACACCATGCCCGCGACACTGAACACCTACCAGGCCGACGCGGACGCGGCCACGAGCCGGATCGCCGGTGCCGTACTCCCGGCCCTGTTCACGCTCGACAAGAGCGGCCGGCCTCAGCGGAACCCCGACTACCTGGAGTCCGCCAAGATCGTCGAGCGCGAGCCCAAGCAGGTGGTGCTCTACAAGCTCAACCAGCAGGCGGTGTGGAGCAACGGCCGGGAGATCGGGGCGCCGGACTTCGTCGCGCAGTGGCGTGCGCTGCGCGGCAAGGACTCCGCGTACTGGACGGCACGCAACGCCGGATACGAGCGGATCGAGAAGATCGAGCGCGGTGCCAACAACCTTGAGGTCAGGGTCACCTTCAACAAGCCGTACACCGACTGGGAGTCGCTGTTCAGCCCGCTCTACCCCAAGGACGTGACGGGGACGCCCAACGCGTTCAACGACGGTGCCAGGAAGAACCTGAAGGTGACGGCGGGGCCCTTCACCGTCAAGAAGGTGGACGGAAAGGCCAAGGAGACCACGCTCGCGCGCAACCCCCACTGGTGGGGAGAGCCCGCCAAGCTCGACCAGCTGATCATGCGCACGGTCCCCAGGAAGGAGACCGCGGGGGCGATCGCGGCCCGCAAGGCCGACATCGTCGAGATCGACAGCACCGTGGTCAGACGCATGGCCCTGGCGGAGAAGGAAGCCGAATCCGGTGGCGGGCAGCCGCTCACCCACGGTCCCGGCGCCGCGATCACCCCGGGCTCCGCGCTCCGGTCCTGGGCGCTGGCCAACGGTTCCGACGAGGAGCAGGCCGAGGAGGCGGCGGAGGCGCGCAAGCGGGCCGCCGAGTCCATCGCGCGGTACGCGCGGGAGCAGAAGGGCCTGCGCGGCTACGAGATCCGCAAGTCGCTGGAGCCCGCGTTCACCCAGCTCGCGCTGAACGGCGAGTCCGGGCCGCTCGCCGACGAGCGGGTACGGCGGGCGGTGGCCCGCGCGATCAACCGCCAGGAACTGGCCGACACGGTGCTCCAGCCGCTCGGGCTGCAGGCGAAGCCGCCCGGCAGCCATCTGGCGCTGATGGGACAGAAGGCGTACGCGGACAGCAGCGAGGCGCTCGGCAAGCAGGACACGCTTGAGGCGCAGGCCCTGCTGGCCGACGCGGGCTGGACGCCGGACGGGGCCAAGAAGAAGGTGACCGCCAAGGCGGGCAGCAAGGCCCAGAAGAAGCGCGCGGAGGCCGAGGAGGGCGACGAGGAGCTGAGCGAGGAGGAGGCGGAGGCCGCCGCCCAGGCCAAGCGCCCCGACGCCAAGACGGAAGAGGCCCAGAAGAAGAAGGCCGAGGAGCAGAAGCGGAAGTACGAGGAGAAGGTCGCGGCCGAGGAGAAGAAGAAGGGGGACAAGGGCGACGACAAGGACGCGGCCGGGGAGAAGAAGAAGGCCGACAAGGCCGCTGACCAGGACGCGGGCGACGACGTCCCCTCGGACGAGGGCCTGTACATCGTCGGTGACAACAAGCCGGGCAGGACGGCCCCCCGCCCCGAGTCCGCGCATGTCCTGTCTCCCGCCTCCGTCGCCCGCCTCCAGGGGGACGCGCTGCTCCGGCAGGCCGCCGCCGTGGACGACTCCGACAAGAAGCCGGGCGGTGTGGCGGGCGCCTACGCCCCGCGCGGCACGGCCGCCCCCTCGTCCTCCGCGTCGCCCTCCGCCTCCGCCGCGACCCTGCCGAGCGGCCCGCTCGGCAAGGACGGGAAGCCGCTCAGCCTCCGCTTCGTCCTGCCCGCGGGTGAGGGCGCGGAGTCGCTGCGCGCCGTCGGTGAGCGGATCTCGCGGATGCTCGACCGCATCGGTGTCGGTACGGAGATCACCAAGGTCTCGGACGACGAGTACTTCAAGGACCACATCGCCTCGGGCCACTACGACCTGGCCCTCTACTCCTGGCCGGCCAGCGCCTTCCCGGCGACCGACGGACGGCCGATCTACGCGAAGCCCGTGCCCGCCAGCGACGGTTCGCTGCTGGTGGAGCAGAACTACACCCGCGTCGGTACGGACCACATCGACCAGCTCTTCGCCAGCGCCGCCGCCGAGCTCAACGAGAAGAAGTCCCGCGATCTGGTCCGGCAGGCCGATGCCCGTATCTGGGCGGCGGCCGGATCCATCCCCCTCTACCAGCGTCCGCAGCTGGTCGCGGTGAAGCCGACGGTGGTGAACGCGGGGGCCTTCGGCTTCCAGACCCCTCGCTACCAGGACATCGGGTTCAAGGAGGGCGGGGCCGCGGGCCCGGACACGAAGAAGAAGTAGTGAAGAATCGGCGACCTAACCGGCGACGGAAGCGTACGTTCGGCGAAGATCGCGAGAAGAAAAAACGGGCTGGTTTACGAAACCGCAGGTCAAGGCGGATTCGGAAGCTCAGAACCCCATCAATTGGCTTGCCCGCCGGCCTCCCCGGCGGGCAAGCTCGTTCCTGTCCCTGACCCGGGCAGCTCCACCCCTCCCGCGCCTCCCCGGCGCAGCCTCCCGCGCGGCCCCGGCCGCTACCCCGCGGGCCCCGCACACCGTGATTTCGGCCTCTCCAATCGGGCTGGGAAGCCCCCGACGCCCCGGCCCCGTACCATGGCACTAGCCGTGGCGTGTCCGCCCGGCGGGCGTACGAGGAAACAACGCCGCATCCCACGATCGAGAGAAGCGCCAGCCAGCATGCCCACGCGCCACGACATCCGTAACGTCGCCATCGTCGCCCACGTCGACCATGGCAAGACCACTCTGGTCGACGCCATGCTGAAGCAGGCCGGCGCGTTCGCCGCGCACGCCGCCGAGCAACTCGACGACCGGATGATGGACTCGAACGACCTGGAGCGTGAGAAGGGCATCACGATCCTGGCCAAGAACACGGCCGTGAAGTACCACCCGAAGACGGGTGGCGACCCCATCACGATCAACATCATCGACACCCCCGGCCACGCCGACTTCGGCGGCGAGGTCGAGCGCGGTCTGTCGATGGTCGACGCCGTCGTGCTCCTCGTCGACGCGTCGGAGGGCCCGCTTCCGCAGACCCGCTTCGTGCTCCGCAAGGCGCTCCAGGCGAAGATGCCGGTCATCCTCTGCATCAACAAGACGGACCGCCCCGACTCCCGGATCGCCGAGGTCGTCGACGAGACGTACGACCTCTTCCTGGACCTGGACGCGACCGAGGAGCAGATCGAGTTCCCGATCGTCTACGCATGCGCGCGGGACGGCGTCGCCTCGCTGACCAAGCCGGAGGACGGTACGGTCCCGGCCGACAGCGACAGCCTGGAGCCGTTCTTCAACACGATCCTGGCGCATGTCCCGGCGCCCGAGTTCGACGAGTCCGCTCCGCTCCAGGCCCATGTCACCAACCTGGACGCCGACAACTTCCTCGGCCGTATCGCGCTGTGCCGCGTCGAGCAGGGCGAGCTGAAGAAGGGCCAGACCGTCACCTGGATCAAGCGTGACGGCACGATGTCCAACGTCCGTATCACCGAGCTGCTGATGACCGAGGCGCTCACCCGCAAGCCGGCCGAGAAGGCGGGCCCCGGCGACATCTGCGCCATCGCCGGTATCCCGGACATCATGATCGGCGAGACCCTGGCCGACCCGGAGAACCCGGTCGCGCTGCCGCTGATCACGGTCGACGAGCCCGCGATCTCGATGACCATCGGCGCCAACACCTCGCCGCTGGTCGGCAAGGGCGGCAAGGGCCACAAGGTCACCGCCCGCCAGGTCAAGGACCGTCTCGACCGTGAGCTGATCGGTAACGTCTCGCTGCGCGTCCTGGACACCGAGCGCCCCGACGCCTGGGAGGTGCAGGGCCGCGGCGAGCTGGCGCTGGCCATCCTCGTCGAGACCATGCGCCGGGAAGGCTTCGAACTGACCGTCGGCAAGCCCGAGGTGGTCACGAAGCAGGTCGACGGCAAGACGTACGAGCCGATCGAGCGCATGACGATCGACTCCCCCGAGGAGCACCTCGGCCCGATCACCCAGCTGATGGCGACCCGCAAGGGCCGTATGGAGACGATGACCAACCACGGCTCGGGGTGGATCCGCATGGAGTGGATCGTTCCGTCACGCGGACTCATCGGCTTCCGTACGGAGTTCCTGACCCAGACGCGCGGTACGGGCATCGCCCACTCCATCTTCGAGGGCCACGAGCCGTGGTTCGGCGAGCTGCGCACCCGTCACAACGGCTCGCTGGTGGCGGACCGCGCGGGTACGGTGACCCCCTTCGCGATGGTCAACCTCCAGGAGCGCGGTGTCATCTTCACCGAGGCCGGCACCGAGGTCTACGAAGGCATGATCATCGGCGAGAACTCGCGCGCCGACGACATGGACGTGAACATCACCAAGGAGAAGAAGCTCACCAACATGCGGGCCGCCTCCGCGGACACCACGGAGAACGTGGTGCCGGCGCGGAAGCTCTCGCTGGAGCAGTCCCTGGAGTTCTGCCGCGACGACGAGTGCATCGAGGTCACGCCGGAGACGGTCCGGATCCGCAAGGTCGTCCTGGACCAGAAGCAGCGCGGCCGTACCGCCTCGCGCGCCAAGCACGCTTGACACGACCGGGCTCGCGGCGTACAGCGCCTGCGGCCCGGACGGTACGAGGGACGGCCCGGTCACCGCGGACACGTGGTGGCCGGGCCGACGTTCGTCAACCGCTTTCTCTGGCGGTCTGTCCGAATATCGGACATCGCTCTCCGGAACATGTGTTAACAGTCCGTTTCGCGTGTGTCTGTCTGCGCTAAATTTGTCCGGATTTCGGGCGGGCAGGGCGCTTCGATGTTGTCAAAACGAGACCCTTTAAGTGTGGTTTACAGGTCTGCCGTACTTAATAGTTGCTTCCATTGAGCTCGGGTCAATGGGTCATGCGCCATGGGGGGCGCCGACTCACGAGCACACTCAGGGCATTTGAGGAGCCCGCTGTCAGGGGTGTCAGCGCGCGTAGATAATGCCCTTCTCGTTTGTACTAGTGGACTCATGAGGAGGAACCCATGCGTGGTGCCAAGAGCGCCAAGTGGGTCGTCGGCGCGATAGTCGTGGCTCTGGCGGCGACGGCCTGTGGCGGCGGAGACGACAGCAGCGAATCGGCGTCGAAGGAGAAGGGGAAGCCCGCGGGTTATGTCTCCATCGATGTCGGCGAGCCGCAGAAGCCGCTGATCCCGTCCGACACGAACGAGTCGCTCGGCATCAACGTGATCCAGTCGCTCTTCACCCAGCTGCTGGACTTCGACGCCCAGGGCAAGATCGTTTACACGAACGCCGAGTCGGTGACGTCGACCGACAACAAGACCTGGACGGTCAAGCTCAAGCCGGGCTGGAAGTTCCACGACGGCACCCCCGTCACGGCCGAGTCCTACGTCAAGGCGTGGAACTGGTACGCCAACATCAAGAACAACCAGCAGAACGCCTTCTGGTTCGAGGACATCGCCGGCTACGCCGACGTCCACCCGGAGAAGGGTGACCCGAAGGCCGACGCCATGTCGGGTCTGAAGGTCGTCGACGACACCACCTTCACCATCGGGCTCTCCGCGCCGGTGCCGTACTACGAGTACAAGCTCGGGTACACGACCTTCGCGCCGCTGCCGGAGGTCTTCTACAAGGACACCAAGGCGTTCGGCCAGAAGCCGGTCGGCAACGGTCCCTACATCTTCGAGAAGTGGGACCACAAGAAGCTCATCCAGGTCAAGGCCAACCCTGACTACCAGGGCCCGAACAAGGCCAAGAACAAGGGTGTCCTCTTCAAGAACTACGCGACCGTCGAGGCCGCGTACCAGGACCTCCTCTCCGGCAACCTGGACATGATCCGCCAGGTCGGCCCGAAGGACCTGCCGAAGTACAAGCAGGACCTCGGCGACCGCGCGATCGACCAGCCGTACGCGGCCGTCCAGAGCATCGTGCCGGCGTTCTACTCGAAGACCTTCAAGGGCATCGACCCGAAGGTCCTCCAGGGTCTGTCCATGGCGATCGACCGCGACACGATCACCAAGACCGTCCTCAACGGCACCCGCAAGCCCGCCACCAGCTTCACCCCGCCGGGTGTCGCGGGTAACCAGAACCTGAACACCGACGTGTTCACGTTCAACGCGGCGAAGGCGAAGCAGCTTGTCACCGAGGGCGGCGGCGTCCCCGGCAACAAGATCTCGATCCAGTACAACGCGGACGGCGGCCACAAGGAGTGGGTGACCGCGGTCTGCGAGTCGATCCGCAACGCCACCGGTGTGGACTGTGTCCCGGACGCCAAGCCGGACTTCCAGACCGACCTGGAGGCCCGTGACAACGACCAGGTCAAGGGGATGTACCGCGGTGGCTGGGTCGCCGACTACCCGCTGAACGTCAACTTCATGCGGGAGCTGTACGGCACCACCGCCGAGGCCAACAACGGACGGTTCTCCGACAAGGGGATCGACGCGGCCTTCAAGAAGGGCGACAACGCCAAGTCCCTGGACGAGTCGATCAAGGCTTACCAGGACGCCGAGAAGCTCCTTCTCGACAAGATGCCGGCGATCCCGCTGTGGGAGTACAAGACCAACGGCGGCTACGGCAAGTCGGTGGAGAACGTGAACGTCGACTACCGCGGTGACTACACCCTCACCGACGTCACGGTCGTGAAGTAACCAGCCCGAGGGTCATCCCCCCACTCGGCCATCAGCCGCCGGCACAACGGCGGTAGGCCCCCGGGGCCGCTCCCCGCGTCAACGGGAGCGGCCCCCGGGGCTGCAGTTATCCATTCGGAGGCAAACATGGGGCGTTATGTCGCGCGGCGACTGCTCCAGATGATCCCGGTCTTCATCGGGTCAACCTTGCTGGTCTTCTCCATGATGTACGCCCTGCCCGGCGACCCCGTGCGCGCGCTCGCCGGAGAGCAGACCGTCGACCCGGCGCAGATCGCGTCGATGAAGAAGGACCTCGGTCTCGATCTTCCGCTCTGGCACCAGTACTGGAACTATCTGATCGGCCTGTTCCAGGGCGACTTCGGCACCCAGATCGCCAGCGGAAGACCTGTCGCCGACATCATCTCGGAGGCATTCCCGATCACGGTCAGGCTGACCCTGTTCGCCTTCACCTTCACCGCGCTGGTCGGCATCTCCATCGGCGTCTTCGCCGGACTGAAGGCCGACACGCTCCGCGACCGCGGCCTGCTGATCCTCACGCTTCTGCTGATCTCCGTTCCCTCGTTCGTACTCGGCTTCCTCGGCCAGTACTTCTTCGCCTTCCAGCTCGGCTGGGTGGACCCGAACGTGAGCGCGGAAGCCAACTGGAACGAGTTGTTCCTACCAGCGGTCGTACTCGGCTCCCTATCACTGGCCTATGTGGCACGTCTTACGCGTACCTCCATCGCGGAGAACCTGCGCTCCGACTACATGCGCACCGCCGTGGCCAAGGGGCTGCCGCGCCGCCGCATCATCGGCGTACACCTGATGCGCAACTCCATGATCCCGGTGGTGACCTTCCTCGGTACCGACCTCGGCGCCCTGCTGGGCGGCGCGGTCGTCACGGAAGGTATCTTCAACGTCAAGGGTGTCGGCTACAACATCTTCGACGCGCTCAGGCACCGCGAGGGCGCCACGGTCGTGGGGATCGTGACCCTGATCGTCGTCGTCTATCTCGTCGCCAGCCTGCTCGTCGACCTGCTCTACGCGGTCCTGGACCCGAGGATCCGTTATGCCTGAGGCACTCAAGGACACCGTCAAGGACCAGCCCGCCGAGGCTCCGGTCGCCCCGCGGGCCGACGGCAAGGTGGGCAAGCCCCGCAGCCTCTGGTCGGACGCCTGGCACGACCTGCGGCGCAACCCGCTGTTCGTCGTCTCCGCCGTCCTGATCCTGTTCCTGCTGACGATGGCGGCCTTCCCGCAGCTGTTCACCAGCGCCGATCCGCGCTACGCGGATCTGGCCAAGCACTACCTGCAGAAGCCCAACTGGAGCCACGTCTTCGACGAGGACTGGTTCGGGTACGACATCCAGGGCCGGTCGATCTACGCCCGTGTCGTCTACGGCGCCCGAGCCTCGATCCTCGTCGCCGTCGTCGTCACCGCGCTCGTCACCGTCCTGGGCACCGTGGTCGGCATGCTCGCCGGCTACTTCGGCGGCTGGATCGACACGATCCTGTCCCGGCTCACGGACATCTTCTTCGCCGTGCCCTTCATGCTCGGCGCGATGGTGGTGCTGACCTCCTTCACCGAGCGTTCGATCTGGGTCGTGATCCTGTCCCTCGCCTTCCTGGGCTGGACACAGATCGCCCGTGTCGCGCGCGGCTCGGTCCTCACCATCAAGCAGGCGGACTATGTGATGGCGGCCAAGGCGCTCGGCGCCTCGACCAGCCGCATCCTGCTCCGGCACATCATGCCCAACGCGATCGCCCCGGTGATCGTGGTCGCGACCATCGCGCTCGGCGGCTACATCTCCGCCGAGGCCACGCTGTCGTTCCTGGGCATCGGTCTCGCCGAGCCGGCCGTCTCCTGGGGTGTCGACATCTCCTCGGGCCAGGAGCAGCTGCGTAACGCGGCGTACGTCCTGATCATCCCGTCGGTCATGGTGTCGATCACTGTTCTGGCCTTCATCATGCTCGGCGATGCGGTACGCAACGCCCTCGACCCCAAGCTGCGCTGAGGGAGGCGTACATGACCATCATCGACGACACGACGGCGGACGTTCCTTCTCCGCACGGCTCGCCGGAGGACGGCGGCCCGCTCCTCGAAGTCCGTGACCTGCACGTGGAGTTCCACACCCGCGACGGTGTGGCCAAAGCGGTCAACGGAGTCAACTACAGCGTCAGCGCGGGCGAGACGCTCGCCGTGCTGGGCGAGTCGGGTTCCGGCAAGTCCGTGACCGCGCAGGCGATCATGGGCATCCTCGACATGCCCCCCGGGCGCATTCCGCAGGGAGAGATCCTCTTCCGCGGCCGGGACATGCTCACGATGGGCAACGAGGAGCGCCGGCTCATCCGCGGCCAGAAGATCGCGATGATCTTCCAGGACGCGCTGTCCTCGCTCAACCCGGTGCTCTCCGTCGGCTACCAGCTCGGCGAGATGTTCCGCGTCCACCAAGGCCTGTCCAAGAAGGACGCCAAGGCCAAGGCCATCGAGCTGATGGACCGCGTCCGGATCCCCGCGGCCAAGGACCGGGTCGACGACTACCCGCACCAGTTCTCCGGCGGCATGCGCCAGCGCATCATGATCGCCATGGCGCTGGCCCTGGAACCCGACCTGATCATCGCGGACGAGCCGACCACCGCGCTCGACGTGACCGTCCAGGCCCAGGTCATGGACCTGCTCGCGGAGTTGCAGCGCGAGTTCAACATGGGCCTGATCCTGATCACGCACGACCTCGGCGTCGTCGCCGACGTCGCGGACAAGATCGCGGTCATGTACGCGGGCCGGATCGTCGAGACCGCCCCCGTGCACGAGCTCTACAAGCGTCCCGCGCACCCGTACACCCGCGGTCTGCTCGACTCGATCCCGCGCCTGGACCAGAAGGGCCAGGAGCTGTACGCGATCAAGGGGCTTCCGCCCAACCTCACGCGGATCCCGTCCGGTTGCGCCTTCAACCCCCGCTGCCCCTCGGCGCAGGACATCTGCCGTACGGACGTGCCGGTCCTGCATTCCGTCACCGAGCGGGACGGCGCGGCGCTGCCGGGCCGCGGCAGCGCGTGCCACTTCTGGAAGGAGACGATCCATGGCTGAGCCGAAGAAGAGTGACGACTCCATGGACGCCACCCCGAACGTCACCACGGTCGAGACGGCCGACGCCGTCACGGTCGAGGACTCCGTCGCCGCCATCGAGGCGCCGGCGCAGCGGGGCGAGCCGATCCTTCAGGTGCGCAACCTGGTCAAGCACTTCCCGCTGACCCAGGGCATCCTGTTCAAGAAGCAGGTCGGCGCCGTCAAGGCCGTGGACGGTATCTCGTTCGACCTCTACCAGGGCGAGACGCTGGGCATCGTCGGCGAGTCCGGCTGCGGCAAGTCCACCGTGGCCAAGCTGCTGATGACGCTGGAGCAGGCGACCGCCGGCGAGGTCTTCTTCAAGGGCCAGGACATCACCAGGCTGTCCGGGCGCGCGCTGAAGGCGGTGCGCCGCAACATCCAGATGGTGTTCCAGGACCCGTACACCTCGCTCAACCCCCGGATGACCGTCGGTGACATCATCGGCGAGCCCTTCGACATCCACCCGGAGGTGGCACCGAAGGGCGACCGGCGCCGCAAGGTCCAGGAACTGCTCGATGTCGTGGGCCTCAACCCGGAGTACATCAACCGCTATCCGCACCAGTTCTCCGGCGGCCAGCGCCAGCGCATCGGCATTGCCCGCGGTCTCGCTCTCAACCCCGAGATCATCATCTGCGACGAGCCGGTCTCGGCGCTGGACGTCTCGGTCCAGGCCCAGGTCATCAACCTGATGGAGAAGCTGCAGGACGAGTTCAACCTCTCCTACATCTTCATCGCGCACGACCTGTCGATCGTCCGGCACATCTCCGACCGGGTCGGCGTGATGTACCTCGGCAAGATGGCCGAGATCGGGACGGACACCCAGATCTACGACCACCCGACGCACCCCTACACCCAGGCGCTGCTGTCGGCGGTCCCGGTGCCCGACCCGGAGGCCCGTGAGGGCCGTGACCGCATCATCCTCACCGGTGACGTGCCGTCGCCGGCGAACCCGCCCTCCGGCTGCCGGTTCAGGACCCGCTGCTGGAAGGCGCAGGACAAGTGCGCCACGGAGGTCCCGCTGCTGGCCATTCCCGAGCGCTTCAAGGGCACGGACGAGCACACCGCCCACGAGTCGGCGTGCCACTTCGCGGAGGAGAGGGACGTCGTCCACGCGGCGTGACCCGTAGCCGTACGGCGGCCGTAAGGGCACGTACGCGTACGAGCAAGTGAGCGGCGCCCGGAACCGAGAGGTTCCGGGCGCCGCTTCGCGTGCCGGCGGCCGGCCAGTGGCCGACGGCTGCCGGGTGGTGGCCGGGTGACCTCCCCTCACCGGTGCTGATGATTTTTCCGTTCTCCTTCGCCCATCTGGGTGGGCCGGGTGTGCGGACCGTCCCTGATGGTCCGATCTTTGGTCTGAGCGAGACCAGATACTCCGAGGAGGCGCATCCATGCGAGGAGCCGTACACGCCGGACGGGCCGCCTGCGCGGCGGCCGTCGTCCTCGCCGCGTCCGGCTGCGGCGGGGCGGCCGACGTCATCGGCGGTCCCAACGGCGTGGTGCGTTCCTCCTGGGGTGATCCGCAGAATCCGCTGGAGCCCGCGAACACCAATGAGGTCCAGGGCGGCAAGGTCCTCGACATGATCTTCCGGGGGCTCAAGCGGTACAACCCGAAGACCGGCAAGGCCGAGAACGCCCTCGCCGAGAAGATCGACACGACGGACTCGACGCACTTCGCCGTCACCGTCAAGGACGGCTGGACCTTCAGCGACGGCGAGAAGGTGACCGCGAAGTCCTTCGTGGACGCCTGGAACTACGGCGCGTACCTCGACAACAACCAGAAGAACGCCTACTTCTTCCAGTACATCGACGGATACGACACGGTCCACCCGGCCAAGGGACAGCCCACCGCCCGGACCCTGTCGGGGCTGAAGGTCACCGGCCCCAGGACGTTCACCGTCACGCTGTCGCAGCGCTTCTCCACCTGGCCCGACACCCTCGGGTACCCGGCGTTCGCGCCGCTGCCCAGGGCGTTCTACGACCAGCACGCCGCCTGGCTCGCCAGACCCGTCGGCAACGGCCCGTACACGGTGCACAACTACACCAAGGGCTCCCAGATGTCCCTGCGCACCTGGAAGGGGTACCCGGGCGCCGACAAGCCGCGCAACGGCGGCGTGGACCTCGTGGTCTACACGGACAACAACACCGCGTACACCGATCTCGTCGCGGGAAACCTCGATCTGGTCGACGACGTCCCCGCCTCACAGCTCAAGAACGTACGGTCCGACCTCGACGGGCGGTACATCAACAGCCCGGCCGGCATCATCCAGACCCTCGCCTTCCCGTACTACGACAAGGAATGGAACACCCCGGGGGCCGCCAAGGTACGGACCGGGCTCTCCATGGCGATCAACCGCCGGCAGATCACCGACATGATCTTCCGCAGGACCCGCACCCCGGCGACCGACTGGACCTCCCCGGTCCTCGGCGCCGAGGGCGGCTATCTGGCCGGACTCTGCGGCAGGGCCTGCGACTACGACCCGGCCGCGGCGAAGCGGCTGATCCGGCAGGGCGGCGGCATCCCGCGCGGCCGGCTGACGATCACGTACAACGCCGACACCGGCTCCCACAAGGAGTGGGTCGACGCGGTCTGCAACAGCATCAACAACGCGCTGGGCAACGACAAGACGTGTGCCGGCAGCCCGGTCGGCACCTTCGCGGACTTCCGCGACCGGATCGGCCAGCGGAAGCTCAGAGG
Organism: Streptomyces sp. NPDC039430; assembly: GCF_055639435.1. NCBI lineage: Bacteria > Bacillati > Actinomycetota > Actinomycetes > Kitasatosporales > Streptomycetaceae > Streptomyces > Streptomyces sp. NPDC039430. The sequence goes on from NZ_JBVKAK010000002.1 coordinate 539,382, forward strand.
GCCGTTCCGGGCGGGCTGGCAGATGGACTACCCGCTGATCCAGAACTTCCTCCAGCCGCTCTACTACACCAACGCCTCGTCCAACGACGGCAAATGGAGCGACCCCCGGTTCGACCGGCTCGTCAACGAGGCCAACGCGGACACGGACTCGAAGTCGGCGATCCGCACGTTCCAGCGGGCGGAGGGCGTCGTACGGGACCGGATGGCGGCCATCCCGCTCTGGTACCAGAACGGCAGCGCCGGCTACTCGGACCGTGTCTCCCACGTCGAACTGAACCCCTTCAGCGTCCCGGTCTACGAGGAGATCACGGTCAGCTGACGCCCGGGGCCCCGCCCGCGCCCTCCCCCGAACCCCGGAGCCCTCCATGGGACGTTATGTGATCCGGCGCCTGCTGCAGATGATCCCCGTCTTCATCGGCGCCACCCTGCTGATCTTCCTGATGGTCAATGTGATGGGCGACCCCGTCGCGGGCCTCTGCGGCGAGCGGCAGTGCGATCCGGCCACCGAGGCCCGGCTGCGCAAGGAGTTCGGCCTCGATCAGCCGGTGTGGCAGCAGTACCTCACCTATATGGGACATGTCTTCTCCGGCGACTTCGGCACCGCCTTCAACGGCCAGAAGGTCATCGACCTGATGGCCTCGGCCTTCCCGGTCACCATCCGGCTGACCATCGTGGCCATCGTCTTCGAGATCATCATCGGGATCGCCTTCGGCGTGATCACCGGGCTGCGCCGGGGCCGCCCCGTCGACACCTCCGTACTGCTGCTGACGCTGGTGGTCATCGCCGTACCGACATTCGTCACCGGTCTGCTGGCACAGCTCGTGTTCGGTGTGAACTGGCAGCTCATCCGGCCGTCGGTGTCCCCGGCGGCGCCGCTCGACGAGCTGATCCTGCCGGGGCTGGTGCTCGCGTCCGTCTCCCTGGCCTATGTCACCCGGCTGACCAGGACCTCGATCGCCGAGAACGCCCGCTCCGACTATGTACGTACCGCCGTCGCCAAGGGCCTGCCACGACACCGGGTGATCACCCGGCATCTGCTGCGCAACTCGCTGATCCCCGTGGTCACGTTCATCGGTACGGACATCGGCGCCCTGATGGGCGGCGCGATCGTCACCGAGCGGATCTTCAATATCCATGGCGTCGGATTCCAGCTCTACCAGGGCATCCTGCGCCAGAACACCCAGACCGTCGTCGGCTTCGTGACCGTGCTGGTCATCGTCTTCCTGGTGGCGAATCTGCTGGTCGACCTCCTCTACGCCGTACTCGACCCGAGGATCCGCTATGCCTGAGCCGCAGTCCCCGCGCCCCGACGACAACGGCGGCGCCATCGCGGCGACCGGGGCGGGCGGTGCGATGGACCTCGCCACCAGCGAGGGAGGCACCCTGGAGCAGCAGCAGCAGCAGCGGGGAGGGCCTGAGGGCGGCCCCGACGGCGGACGCGGCGCCGGACCCGAGCCCGGACCCGACGCCCGGCCCGGCGGCGAGTCCACGGGGCGCCCGCACAGCCTCTGGTCCGACGCCTGGCGCGATCTGCGCCGCAACCCCGTCTTCGTCCTCTCGGGGCTGGTCATCGTCTTCCTGGTCATCATCTCGATCCGGCCCTCGCTGATCGCCGGTGGCAACCCGCTCTCCTGCGATCTCGCCAGGGCCCAGGACGGCTCCCGGCCCGGCCACCCCTTCGGCTTCAACGGGCAGGGCTGCGACGTCTACACCCGTACCGTCCACGGCGCCAGGACCTCGGTCGTCGTCGGCGTCCTCGCCAGCCTCGGGGTCGCGGTCGCCGGCTCGGTCCTCGGCGGACTGGCCGGTTTCTACGGCGGATTCTGGGACGCGGTCCTCTCCCGGGTCACCGACATCTTCTTCGGCATCCCGGTGGTCCTCGGCGGTCTGGTGCTGCTGTCCGTGGTGACCAGCTCCACCGTCTGGCCGGTGATCGGCTTCATGGTGCTGCTCGGCTGGCCGCAGATCTCGCGGATCGCGCGCGGCTCCGTCATCACCGTCAAACAGAACGACTTCGTCCAGGCGGCGCGGGCGCTCGGCGCGTCCAGCCCCCGGCTGATGCTGCGCCACATCCTGCCCAACGCCGTCGCGCCGGTGATCGTCGTGGCGACCATCGCGCTCGGTACGTTCATCGCGCTGGAGGCGACCCTCTCGTACCTCGGCGTGGGCCTCAAACCACCGACCGTCTCCTGGGGGATCGACATCTCCGACGCCTCGCCGTACATCCGCAACTCCCCGCACATGCTGCTCTGGCCGGCCGGAGCGCTGGCGGTCACCGTGCTCGCGTTCATCATGCTCGGCGACGCGGTACGCGACGCCCTCGACCCCAAGCTGCGCTGAGGAGCCCGCCCGTGTTGCTCGAAGTACGCGATCTGCAGGTGGAGTTCCGCACCCGGGACGGGGTCGCCAGGGCCGTCAACGGCGTCAGCTACTCCGTCGACGCCGGCGAGACACTGGCCGTACTGGGCGAATCGGGCTCCGGCAAGTCCGTCACCGCGCAGGCGGTCATGGGGATCCTCGACATGCCGCCCGGCCGGATCACCGGCGGCGAAGTGCTGTTCCGGGGGCGTGATCTGCTGAAGCTCAAGGAGGAGCAGCGCCGCCGGGTCCGGGGCGCCGAGATGGCGATGATCTTCCAGGACGCGCTCTCCTCGCTCAACCCCGTGCTCACCGTGGGCGCCCAGCTCGGCGAGATGTTCATCGTGCACCGGGGGATGTCCCGCAAGCGGGCGCGGGCGAAGGCCGTCGAGCTGATGGACCGGGTCAGGATCCCGGCGGCCAGGGAACGGGTCGACGACTATCCGCACCAGTTCTCCGGCGGGATGCGCCAGCGGATCATGATCGCGATGGCGCTCGCGCTGGAACCCTCGCTGATCATCGCCGACGAGCCGACCACCGCGCTCGACGTGACCGTCCAGGCCCAGGTGATGGATCTCCTCGCCGAGCTGCGGCGCGAGCTGAACATGGGGCTGATCCTGATCACGCACGACCTCGGGGTGGTCGCCGATGTCGCCGACCGGATCGCCGTGATGTACGCGGGCCGGATCGTGGAGAGCGCCCCGGTGTACGAGATCTACCGGGCGCCCGCCCACCCGTACACGCGCGGTCTGCTCCGGTCGATCCCGCGACTGGACCGGAAGGGCCGGGAGCTCTACGCGATCAAGGGCCTGCCGCCGAATCTGCTGCGCGTCCCGCCCGGCTGCGCCTTCAACCCCCGCTGCCCTTCGGCCCAGGACGTCTGCCGCCGGGAGGTGCCGCCGCTCTTCGAAGCGGGGGACGTGCCGGGCGCGGCCGAGGGGCGCCGGAGCGCCTGCTACTTCTGGGAGGAGACGCTCCATGGCTGACCCCATTCTGGAGGTCCTGGACCTGGTCAAGCACTACCCGCTGACCCGCGGCATCCTGTTCAGGAAGCAGATCGGGGCGGTACGGGCGGTCGACGGGGTCTCGTTCGCGCTGGCCCCCGGCGAGACCCTCGGCATCGTGGGGGAGTCGGGCTGTGGCAAGTCGACCGTCGCGAAGATGATGGTGAACCTGGAGCGGCCGACGTCCGGCGCGATCCGGTACAGGGGCGAGGACATCACCCGGCTGTCGGGCCGCGCGCTGAAGGCGGTGCGCCGCAACATCCAGATGGTGTTCCAGGACCCGTACACCTCGCTCAACCCCCGGATGACCGTCGGCGACATCATCGGGGAGCCGTACGAGATCCATCCCGAGGTGGCGCCGAAGGGCGACCGGCGGCGCCGGGTCCGTGAGCTGCTGGATGTCGTGGGTCTCAACCCGGAGTACATCAACCGCTATCCGCACCAGTTCTCCGGCGGTCAGCGCCAGCGCATCGGCATCGCCAGGGGGCTGGCGCTCCGGCCCGAGATCATCGTCGCCGACGAGCCGGTGTCGGCCCTCGACGTCTCCGTACAGGCGCAGGTCATCAATCTGATGGAGCGGCTCCAGGACGAGTTCGGCCTCTCGTACGTCTTCATCGCCCACGATCTGTCGATCGTCCGGCACATCTCCGACCGGGTCGGCGTGATGTATCTGGGGCGGCTCGCCGAGATCGGCTCGGACGCGGAGATCTACGAGCACCCGACGCATCCGTACACCCAGGCGCTGCTCTCGGCCGTGCCGCTGCCCGACCCCACGGCGCGCGAGCACCGCGACCGGATCATTCTGACCGGCGATGTGCCGTCCCCGGCGAACCCGCCGTCCGGCTGCCGGTTCCGTACGCGCTGCTGGAAGGCGCGGGAGCGGTGCGCGGTGGAGGTGCCCGCGCTGGCCGTCCCGGAGGTCCTGCGGGGGCGGCAGGGGCCCGCCGCGCACCTCTCCGCCTGCCACTTCGCGGAGGAACGGCGGATCGTGCCGGCCGGAGGCGGAGGTATCACGGAGGGTCGGCATTCGGGGGGCGAAGCGTAATAAAGCGCATCAATTTCGTTAACACGCAGGCAACTTCGCCGACCCGACACCGATATACGAACGCGTCAGGCTGGACAGCGTACGGCCGTGCGGGTGCCGTAGACCGGCCGGGACTCCCAGGGTCCCGGCCGGTCGCCCGTGCTCACTGAGGGCCCGGCCCGTCCTCGGCCGCTGCCCGGCTCATGCCCAGCGACCTCTTGAGGAAGTCGACCTGGAGCAGCAGCAGATTCTCGGCGACTTCCTCCTGCGGTGTCATATGGGTCACACCCGTGAGCGGCAGGACCTCATGGGGCCTTCCCGCCGCGAGCAGGGCACCGGAGAGCCTGAGGGTGTGTGCCACGACCACATTGTCGTCCGCGAGCCCATGGATGATCATCAGTGGACGTACCGGAGTCCGCGGCGCCGAGAGTCCGTCGTCCGTGACCAGTGAGTGCCTGGCGTAGACCTCGGGGACGTCCTGCGGGCCGCCGCCGAAGTACCGCTCCTGGTAGTGGGTGTCGTAGAGCCGCAGATCGGTGACCGGGGCGCCGGAGACCGCCGCGTGGAAGACATCCGGGCGGCGCAGGACCGCGAGCCCGGCGAGATAGCCGCCGAAGGACCAGCCGCGCATCGCCACCCGCCCCAGATCGAGCGGGAACCGCTCGGCGAGGGCGTGCAGCGCCTCGATCTGGTCGTCCAGGCTGAGCAGCAGATTCTGCTTGACCGCCTTCTCCCAGGCCGGTGAACGGCCCGGAGTGCCCCGGCCGTCCGCGACGATCACCGCGAACCCCTGGTCGGCGAACCACTGCGAGGTGAGATACGCGTTCTGCGCGGCCACCACGCGCTGCCCGTGCGGGCCGCCGTAAGGGTCCAGCAGCACCGGAAGCGGACCGTCCGAGTCCTGGTAGCCGGTCGGCAGCAGCACGGCGCTCGGAATCCGGTGCGCGCCCGCCTCGGTGAGCCGCGGCCGGGCGGTGAGCGCCGGCTGCTCGGCGTACGACGCGACCGTGGCGAGCACCTTGCCGTCCCTGAGGACCCGCGCGGACGTTCCTGGGGTGTCGGGCCGGGCCGACACCAGCACGGTCACCCCGCCGCCGCGTACGGCCGAGTGCACACCCGCACCCTCCGAGAGCCGCTCCACACCCAGCTCGTTGACCCGGTACACATGGATCTCGCCGATCTCGGGATCCGCCGCCGCCTCGCCCGCCGACGCCGAGACGAGGACATCGTGCTCACCGATGTCCAGCACCGCCCGGACATGCAGCTGCGGCCCGGTCAGCGGCCGGTCGCCGACCATCAGGACCCGCGCGCCGCCCTCGTCCGCGATCCGTACGAGCCGTCCGTCCGGCGCCCAGGCGGGCAGCTCGGCGAAGAGCTCCAGCCAGGCCGGATCCTCGTCCCGGTGCACGGTCCTCGTCGCGCCGGTCGCCGGGTCCACCGCCAGGTACAGCTGGCCGCGCTGGTCACGGCTCTGTACGAGCAGCAGCGGCGCGCCCGCGGCCGACCAGTGCACCCGCGCCAGATACGGGTAGCGGGCGCGGTCCCAGACGACCTCTGTACGCGCCCCACCGGCCCCCTCGGCGCCGTCCGCGCCCTCGGCCCCGCCGGAGTCCGCCGCGCCCTCCACGTCGACGAGACAGAGCCGTACGTCCGCGTTGGGGGTGCCGGCCGCCGGGTAGGCGACCTTGACGGGCTCCCGCTCCGGGTGCGCCGGGTCGGAGATCCACCAGCGCCGCACCCGCGCCGTATCGACCCGGGCGACCAGCAGCCGGTCGGACTCGGGGGACCACCAGTAGCCGCGTGTGCGGCTCATCTCCTCGGCGGCGATGAACTCCGCCAGGCCGTAGGTGATGTCCTCGCCCTCGTCCGCCGAGCGGCCCGCCAGCACGCGGTCCCGCTCCCCGTCCGCGCCGATCACGCGGAGGGCGCCGCCGGCCGCGTACGCGACATGGCGTCCGTCCGGTGACGGCCGCGGATCGATCACCGGTCCCCGTACGGGCAGTTCGCGGGTCGTCCCGGCGAGCAGCTCGGCGGTGAACAGCCGTCCGGAGAGCGCGAACGCCGCCAGCTGCCCCGCGCCGTCCACCGCGTAGCCGACGATGCCCCCCGAGCCCTCACGGCTCCGCTCGCGCCTGGCCCGCTCCTCCGGCGAGAGCCGCTCGGCGGCGCCGCCCAGGAGCACGGCCGGGTCCGCGGCGATCCGCTCGCGCCCCTCGCCGGAACCGGCGGCGGAGTCCTCAAGATCCAGTACCCACAGGCTGTTCACCCGGTCCGTGCCCGAGGCGGAGCGCAGGAAGGCCACCCGCGCGCCGTCGGGGGAGAGCGTGAACGCCCTCGGGGCGCCGAGGGTGAAGCGCTGGGTCCTGGCGTGCCGGCGCGGGAACGAGAGCTGTTGCCTCAAGGTCATGGAACGAACCTACTGGGCGACGGCCGTGCGCCCCCAGTGTGCTGCCGTGCACCGATCAATGCGTCCGCACGGATAGTTATGATCCGTAGCGTTAGGTGGGTATGAATCCGCCGGGCACATGCATGCTGCGATTTTCCGACTGAATATTTATGGAGGTGAACCGCCGTGGCACTCTCGATTTCGGCGGTGGTGCTGCTGGCGATCGTCGTCTTCCTGCTGATCCGGAAATCCGGACTGAAGGCCGGACACGCGGTGGTCTGCATGTTGCTCGGGTTCTACATCGCCAGTTCATCCATCGCTCCCACCATCAGCGAGCTGACCACGAACGTGGCAGGGATGATCGGCGGGATCAAGTTCTAGCCAACTTCCGCTCTCATCCGGTCAACTTCACCATGCCCTGAAGTCGGGCATATCCGGCACTTTCCGCTGCCCGCCGCCCCTCGGCCACCGTCGTCGCCCACTGGCCGAGGGGTTTCGGGTGGCGGCTCGTAGGCTGTCCCCATGACCGATCTACCCGCCCGCCGTCTGCTGCTGGTGCACGCGCACCCGGACGACGAGTCGATCAACAACGGCGCCACCATGGCCAGGTACGCGGCCGAGGGCGCCCTGGTCACGCTGGTGACCTGCACCCTCGGCGAGGAGGGGGAGGTCATCCCGCCCGAGCTCGCCCATCTGGCGGCCGACCGCGAGGACCGCCTCGGCGCCCATCGCGTCGGCGAACTCGCCGCGGCGATGAGGGAGCTGGGCGTCACCGACCACCGCTTCCTCGGCGGCCCCGGCAGATTCCGGGACTCCGGGATGATGGGCCTGGAGCAGAACGACCGCGAGGGCGCCTTCTGGCACACGCCCGTCGACGACGCCGCCGCCTGCCTCGTCGAGGTGATCCGGGAGGTGCGCCCGCAGGTGCTGGTGACGTACGACCCGTACGGCGGCTACGGCCACCCCGACCACATCCAGGCCCACCGCGTCGCCACGCGCGGCGCGGCCCTGGCCGCCGAGCCCGGCTTCCGGCCCGGCCTCGGCGCCCCGCACGCCATCGACAAGATCTACTGGAACCGCGTACCGCGCTCGGTCGCCGAAGAGGGTTTCGCCCGGCTGCGCGCGTCCGGGGCGGACTTCCCCGGTGTCGCCGCGATCGAGGACGTTCCGGGCGTGATCGACGACGCGGAGATCACCGCCGCGATCGACGGCGCGCCGTACAAGGAGCACAAGGCGGCGGCGATGCGCGCCCATGCCACCCAAATCGCCGTGGACGGGCCCTTCTTCGCACTCTCCAACGATCTGGGGCAGCCCATCTTCGCGACCGAGTACTACCAGTTGGCGCACGGCACGTCCGGGGCGGCGGCCGGGGAACGTGAGAACGATCTCTTCGCGGGAGTCGCCGCAGCGGCCCAGGGTGACGGCGCCAACGGTGTGCACGGCGTGAACGGTGTGCACGGCGTGAACGAGGCGAACCGCGTGAACGGGGCGAACGCATGAGCGGGCAGGGGCCGTCCGGCGGGATGTTTACGAGTCGCCCCAGACCCGGACGTATCGCCGCGTATCTCGCACTCTTCGTCCTCGGCGTGCTCGTCGGTACGGCGGGCTCGCTCGTCCAGGGCGGCTGGGTCCCCGGCGGACTGCTGCTCGCCCTGCTCGCCACGGCCGGTCTCTTCTTCGGCGGGCTGTATCTCACCGGCACCCAACTGGGCGTGGGGGCACCCGCGGCGGGCTGGCTGCTCGCGGCCATCTTCCTGAGTCTGGGCCGCCCGGAGGGCGACGCGGTCTTCGCCGCGGGCATCGGCCCGCTCGTCTATCTTCTGGGCGGCATGTTGGTGGCTGTGATGTGTGCCACGATGTCGCGGTTGCCGCAACCGGGCCCGAAGTCCGGCCGACTTGAGAAGTGACGCGCCCGGCTGCTGCTGAATTGACCACGTCCGTACGGTCGGCGGAGCATCGCTTCGCATGGTCGTCGGGAGTCTGTCGGCCGAGGCCAGTATGGTGGTGCGCGCTCCGGGCCTTCCCCCCGCCTCCGGCATGGGGAACCTGAACAGTTTCGTACCAGTAAGAACGGGCGGCGGAGCCAACCGGGAGAACCTGCTTTGAGTCGTGAAACTGACAGTTCGTCCTCCGGGCCCCAGGGGCGCGGCGGAGCCGCGTACCCCTCGGGGACACCGCCGTACGGATCCCGCCAGTATCCGTCGCCGCACCCCCAGCAGGACGCTCCGGAGGAGACGGAAACCGCACCCGTCCCACAGCCGGACGAGCCCAGAACCGAGACCACGCTGACCACGCGCATCAGGATCAACATCCCGGGCTCGCGGCCGATTCCGCCCGTCGTGATGCGTACGCCCATGGGCGAGGACAGCACCGACGGCCGGGGTGTCCCGGTCGGCGAGCGCACGGGCGGCATCCCCAGGCCCGACGCGTCCCAGGACGCCGCCGACGCGGCACCGGCCGGACAGGCCGAGGCGGCGGAGGAGCCGCGGGCCGAGGACAGATCCACGAGCGACTGGTTCGCGCCACGCAAGTCGGCGACATCGGGCACCGGTACGGCCGCGGGGATGAGCGCCGGTCTCGGCGCGGGCGCCGCCGCGGCCTCGGGCACCACCGCCCAGCGGCCGGCCGAGGGCGGCTCCCCGCAGTCGCCGTACCACCCGGGCAGCGGGCAGTCGCAGAACGGCGGCGGTCCGCGCAGCGCGCTCAGCGACCTCGCGTCCGGCGCCGGGCCCCAGGGTGCCGGTCCGCAGGGCTCGGGCTTCCAGGGCTCCGGCTCCAACGGCTTCGCGTCCGACGGTTCCGGTACGGACTTCACGTCGGGCGGTGCCAGGGACTTCGCGTCGGGCCGATCCGGTACGGACTTCGCGTCCAGCGGTCCCACCACCCCGGCGCTCGGCATCCGGCCTCCCGGCGGCGGGCCCAGCGGTCCGACCAGCGGTCCCGTCACCGGCGGCGCGTCGCTCGGTACGCCGCCGTCGTCCCTGGGCACGCCGCCGTCGTCGCCCGGCACCCCGTCGGGGGCCGGCCACGTCGGTCCGCCGCGGATGTCCGACGACACCGCCGTACTGACACCGCAGCAGCACGCCCCCGAGCCCGCGTCCGGCGGTCATGTCTCCGGGGACACGCTCACCAGCGGAATCCCCGTGGTGCCGCCGGAGCACCGCTCGCCCTTCCCCGGCCCGGGTCCGCAGGGCGGTCCGCACTCCGGCCCCGGGCCCGACGGCCCCGGCGCGCATGGTCCCGGCCCGCTCGGTTCCGGCCCGCTCGGCCAGGACCAGGACTTCTCGGCCCCTGACTTCCCCGGTCCTGTCGGCTCCTCACAGGGTGCCCCGCCGGCGGGCACGGCCCCGGAGCGTGCGGCCACCCCGGCGCCGCCCGCCAAGAAGAAAAAGGGCCGCTCCAAGCTCACCTCCCTCGCTGTCCTGGTCGTCGTGGCCGCGGCCGGCGTCTACGGCGCCGGCCTTCTGATGAACTACTCCGATGTGCCGAAGGGCACCACGGTCCTCGGCGTCGACATCGGCGGCGGCACCCGCGACGAGGCGGTCAACAAGCTTGAGGCCGCCCTCGGCGAGCGTGCCTCCGCGCCGCTGCGGCTCAGCATCGGCGGCAAGACCGAGGAACTCGCCCCGGACAAGGCCGGACTCAGCCTGGACACCCAGGCCACCGTCCGTGCCGCGGCCGGCAGCGACTACAACCCGGTGTCGGTGATCGGCTCGCTCTTCGGCGGCGCCCGGGTCGCCCAGCCGGTGATCCCCGTCGACGACGAGAAGCTGACCGCCGCGCTCACCGATCTGGCGGGCACATCGGGTTCGGCGAGCGAGGGAACGATCAAGTTCGAGCCGGGCAAGGCCGTCGCCGTACCGGGCAAGTCCGGCAAGGCGCTGGACGTCAACCACTCGATCATCTCGACCCGGGACGCCTATCGCGCCCAGGTCCAGACGGGCAAGATCAACAACGTGGAACTGCCCGTCGTCACCCGCGAGCCGACGGTCGGGCAGGCGGAGCTCGACCGGGCGATGAACGAGTTCGCCAAGCCCGCGATGTCCGACCTGATCACCATCAAGGCGGGCGGCAAGCAGATCCAGTTCGGCCCCGCCAAGTCGCTGCCCAAGATCCTCTCCATGAAGGCCGTCGACGGAAAGCTGATCGAGGTCTACGACAGGGCCGCCATCGACCAGCTGCTGGAAGGCGTCTTCGACGGCATCACGATCACGAAGGGCGACGGCAAGCAGTACCCCGTCTCCTCCGCAGACGTGGCGCAGGCCATGCAGACGGCACTGCGCGGCAAGACCCCCGCCGAGCGCACCCAGACGATCAATCTGAACCCCAGTTAGCGCCTCCGCCGTCCTGGGGGATGCCGGATCGCATCCCCCAGCACGGACAGGACAGGCAGGACGTACGGGACCGGCAGGACGGACAGGACAGGCAGGACAGGCAGGACAGGCAGGACGTACGGGACCGCCGCGGGCCGTCAGTTCAGCATCGCCCGTGCCGCCCGCGCCTTGCGCCGGATCGCCTCAGCCGTCGACGGCTCCACCGCGTCCACCACCTCGGCGTACTCGTCCATCTCGGCCGCGCCCCGCCGGAACTCCCCGCGCTGTACGAGCAGTTGGGCGCGGTCGTAGCGCAGTCTGGCCGGGTGCGAGGGCAGCAGCAGGGACAACTCGACCGCCCAGAGCGACACATCGGTACGCTCCGGGCGGGTCGCGGCCCACGCGCGGATGTTGTTCAGTACGCGCAGGACGATGTCGAGCGGGTCCGCGGGGGCGAGCATGGCCGGTTCCAGCGCCTCGCCCGTCGCGCCGGTCACCAGCGACTCCGCGTCGGCGCCCGTCAGCAGCCGGCCGCCGTCGAAGGGATCGGCGAGGACGCGCTCCTCCGGATCGCCGAAGCCGACCACGAAATGGCCGGGCAGAGCCACGCCGTACACCGGCGCCCCCGCCCGTCGCGCGACCTCGATCCAGACCACGGACAGCAGGATGGGAAGCCCACGCCTGCGCCGCAGCACCACGGGCAGCAGCGAGGAGTCCAGCCGCTGGTACTCCGCCGGGGAGCCCTCGAAACCGCACCGCTCGCCCAGCAGCTCCGCCAGCGCGACCGCCCAGGCGCGTGCGCCGAGGACACCGAAGGGCAGCAGCCCCGCCAGCCGGTCCAGCTCGGCCTGGGCCGCGTCGATACCGGCCTCGCCCAGGGCGGGATCGGCCTCCGCGCCCACCAGCAGGCAGAGCGTGGCCAGGTCGGGACGGTCCGCGCGGGCCTCCTCGGCGAATCGCCGGCGGATGTCGTCGGTTTCCGGGAGTTCCGGTTCCGGGGGTTCCGGTCGCATATCGGCCTCGTACCCGCTCAGGGCGATCGGAAGTGGTGGTAGCGGTGGTGGACGGCGAAGCCCATCGCGTCGTACAGCGCCCGCGCGCCCTCATTGTCCGACTCGACCTGGAGCCAGGCGGCGGACGCGCCCTCCTCCAGGGCGCGCCGGGCGAGCGCGGTCATCACGGCGGTGGCCAGGCCCTGGCGGCGGCGGGCGGGGTCGACCTCCACCGCCATGAACCCCGCCCAGCGCCCGTCCACCACGCACCGGCCGATCGCCGCAGGCACGCCGGGCTCCCCGTCGCCGCTGGGGTCTCCGTTTTCGCTGGGCTCTCCGGGCTCTCCGGGCTCTCCGGGCACGGTGGCGAACCACACCGAAGGCCCGCTGTTCAGTACGTGGAGCACATGTGGTCCGGGCACACCAGACCGCTGGTAGCGCCGGAGCCACATCTCGTCGACGCCACGAGTGAGCACGACCCGGGAAACGTCGGCGTCCCGGTCCCCGAGCGGCGCGAGCGCGGCGATCCGTACCTCCGCCGTCCCCTCCGACCGCCAGCCGCGCCGCTCCAGCTCCGCGCACAACCGTTCCTGGGTGCCCTCCGCGCCGGTCGCGGCCTGTACGTACGGGGGCAGTCCCCGCTCCTCGTACCACCGTCGTACGCGCGTCAGCGCCTCGTCCAGCTCCACGCCGGGGTCCCCGAGGGGCAGCACGGAATTGGCCCGCCGCGTGAAGCCGGAGGCCGCTCTGAGCCGCCACTCTCCGAGTGGTTCGCTCTCCACCGGCTGCCAGGACCGGGCGCAGACCCCGGCCAGCTCCTCGAAGGACGCCGAGGGCCCCCGTCGTCTGGCCGGGGCCGCCGGCACCACCTTGCCCGCGACCAGGGCGGCCTCGGGCACACGGACGCTCTCGCCGGTCCTGCGTGTGATCAGCAGCACATCTCCGTCCCAGGATGTGAGAACGCCCACCGTGTCCGTGAACTTCTCGCCGCCGGCCCCGCTGCCGGTCAACTGTCTGACTGATACACGTTTGCCCACGTCAGCCCGTGTCAGACGAACCTCAAGCCGTCCGCCCGCAGTGAATTCCACAGCTCTGTACGCCCCTCCTGTTCGGATCGCGCCCGAGAACGGAGATACTAGATGCGGGCATCGACGACGCCGCGCTCCCGCGCGCCTGTGGACGGAGCCGCAGATCGGCCCGCCGCGCCCTATCGAGGAGGAACGACAGCGTGACCTACGTCATCGCGCAGCCTTGTGTCGACGTCAAGGACAAGGCGTGCATCGAGGAGTGCCCGGTCGACTGCATCTACGAGGGCTCCCGGTCCTTGTACATCCACCCGGACGAATGCGTCGACTGTGGAGCCTGTGAGCCGGTCTGCCCGGTCGAGGCCATCTTCTACGAGGACGACACCCCGGAGGAGTGGAAGGACTACTACAAGGCGAACGTCGAGTTCTTCGACGAGCTCGGTTCGCCCGGTGGCGCTTCCAAGCTCGGTCTGATCGAGCGGGACCATCCCTTCATCGCCGCGCTGCCGCCCCAGAACGGCTGACAGCGCGCCCCCCGGTCCCGTACGGCCCGCCGCCGTACGGGACCGCGGTGTTTCGCCCGCGAGTCCTCACCGGGGGAACGAGCACCGTACGAGAGCATCCGTACGAGCGCATTCGTACGAGAAAGAGTGAGCACGTGTCCGCAGTCTCTTCGCGTCTTCCCGTCTTTCCCTGGGACAAGCTGGAGCCCTACAAGGCCACGGCCGCGGCCCATCCGGACGGGATCGTGGACCTGTCCGTCGGGACGCCCGTCGACCCCGTCCCCGCGCTGATCCAGCGGGCCCTGGTCGAGGCCGCCGACTCGCCCGGCTATCCGACGGTGTGGGGGACGGCCGCGCTGCGGGACGCGCTGACCGGATGGGTGGAGCGGCGGCTCGGGGCGCGCGGCGTGACGCACGCGCACGTGCTGCCGGTGGTCGGCTCCAAGGAACTGGTGGCCTGGCTGCCGACGCAGCTCGGCCTCGGCGCGGGCGACCGCGTCGCCTTCCCGCGGCTCGCGTACCCGACGTACGAGGTGGGCGCACGGCTCTGCGGCGCCGAGCCCGTTCCGTACGACACGCGGACATTCGCGGCTGACGCCGCGGGGACCGACCTCGACCCCGCCGGTCTGAAGCTCCTCTGGCTCAACTCGCCGTCGAACCCGACCGGAGCCGTCCTGGCGCCGGACGAGCTGACCCGGATCGTCGCCTGGGCGCGCGAGCACGGCGTGCTGCTGTTCAGCGACGAGTGCTACCTGGAGCTGGGCTGGGAGGCCGAGCCCGTATCGGTGCTGCACCCGGACGTCTGCGGTGGTTCGTACGAAGGGATCGTCGCCGTCCACTCGCTCTCCAAGCGCTCCAACCTGGCCGGCTACCGCGCGGCCTTCCTGGCGGGCGACGAGGCCGTCCTGGGTGAGCTGCTGAAGATCCGCAAGCACGGCGGGATGATGACCCCTGCGCCGGTGCAGGCGGCGACGGTCGCGGCGCTCGGCGACGACACGCACGTACGGGAACAGCGGGAGCGGTACGCGGCCCGCCGCGCCGCGCTGCGCGCCGCCCTGGAGGCGCACGGCTTCCGTATCGACCACAGCGAGGCGAGCCTCTACCTGTGGTCGACCCGGGACGAGCCGTGCTGGGACACCGTGGCGCACCTCGCGGAGCTGGGCATTCTGGTCGCGCCCGGCGACTTCTACGGTCCCGCCGGGGAGCGGCACGTACGGGTGGCGCTGACGGCCACCGACGAGCGCGTCGAGGCGGCGGTCAAGCGGCTGGGCTGAGGTCCGCACCGCACGCGCGTGACGCACGAGGGGGCCGGGAAGCGACTGCTTCCCGGCCCCCTCGTGTGTGCCGCGACGCGTGCGCGCCCGCGGCACGCACGCGTCGCCGGGTGTCAGCCGAGCGGCAGCGACACCGGGAGCTTGCCGGTCGGCAGGCCGCCACCGAGCGCGCCGGCCGGCGCGGCGCCCTCGGTGGCGGAGGCGGCGGAGGCGGCGGACGTCGCGGTGTCGCCCAGGAGCTGCCCGGCGCTGCCCGCGGCGGTCCCGGCCGTCTTCTGCGCGGCGGGCGCCGCGGTCTTGCCGACCGTGCCGACGGCCGCGCCCGCGGCGGGGACGCCCTTCTTGACGGCCTTGCTGCCCGCGTCGCCCACCACGCCGGTCGCCGTCCGGGCGCCGCCGTCGACGGTGTCACCCAGGGCGGCGCCGTCCAGCGCGCTCACCGCACCCAGGTCGGTGGTCTGCGGGAGGGCGGCCGCGTTCGCCGCTCCGGCCGCACCGATCACCGGGGCCGCGCCCGCGGCGACGAGCAGGGCGGCACGGGCGATCCGACGGGTCAGGGGGAGGGACATGATGCTCCTTTGAAGGGAGAGAAACAGTGCTTGTCCGTCGATCGGACGTAGTGACAACCCCTCAAAGGGCGGCGGAGGTTGCGGCGGGCGAGGGTAAAGAGTTGGTAATCCGTCGCATTATCGGGCACGGATAAAAACGGGCAAACGGCCCCGTGGGTGCGAGCCTGCTGAACCGTTCCTTCCCTTTGTTCCCAAGGGTTCTCCCAGGGAAGTGAGGGATCATGGGCGCGCGGCATAATCATCGGAAGAAATGCGATGAGTGCCGACGCGGACTCGCCCGTTCGGGTGACGCCGCCGTACTACTGCGCAGTGCGAATTCGAACTTCCGCCAGACGTGAATCCGCGCTTTTCTGTTCCGAGGCGCGGATCCGCTGCCAGCCCTGGTTGGCCGTGCGCGTGTTCTTCGCGCTCCACACCCGGCCCGCGTAGCGCACCTCGTCGATCCGCAGGGCGGTGGACCGCGCCACGGCCCAGTGCGCCAGCTCCCAGCCGCGCAGCGACGAGGAGCCGCCGCTCTCCGAGCCCCCGGTCGTGGCCGGTACCGGTACGGACACCTCCGCGGCCGTGCCCGAGGCTCCCGCCCGGCCCGCGGTGCCCGCGTCGGCGCCCGGCAGCACCTCGGCCCCGAAGTCCCGCACCAGCGCGGCCCGTACCTTCGCCGGGTCCCCTGGCTCGGTGCCGGTCGGCGCCGTACAGGTCAGCGTGGCGGCGGAGCGGCCGGTGAGGGCCGCGGCCAGCAGCGTGGCGTCCGGCTCGTGCTTCGCGTACGCCTGCGGGAAACCGCTGCGCTGGACGCGCTGGGCCGCCTCGGTCAGCGGCAGCCGCGAGTAGCCCGGGACCTTGACGAGATGGTCGTAGAACTCGCCCGCCGCGTAGACCGGATCCTGGATCTGCGCCTCGGTGCCCCAGCCCGTGGAAGGGCGCTGCTGGAACAGACCGAGCGAGTCGCGGTCGCCGTGGTCCAGATTGCGCAGCGCCGACTCCTGGAGGGCGGTGGCGAGCGCGATCGTGACGGCGCGCTCGGGCAGTCCCCGCGTGGTGCCCACCGCCGAGATCGTCGCGGCGTTCTCGGCCTGCTCCGGGGTCATCTCGTACGTGGGGCTGTCACCGCCCGACGCGTCCGTGGCACGCACGAGACAGCGCGGGGGGCCACCGCCCCCGCTCACGTACTGGACCACCACGTACGCGGCCAGGGCCAGCAGCACGACGAGGGCGGCCCCGATACGGGGGCGGCGGCCGCGACGGAGGGGAGAGGCGGTCTCGGGCACGAGGCCACCGTACTGGAGAGGCCGAGGGCGGACGGCGCCGACGCCGGGGTCCCGGCCGTCGGCGCGGGGCCGGGCCTCGCGACGCTGCCGGGTAAGGTCAAAACCATGTCTGAGAACGTGCTCGACCTCACTCTCGACGGCCCGGCGCTCACCGCTCGCCTGGTCGACTTCCCGTCGGTCAGCGGGGAGGAGAAGCCGCTCGCCGACGCGATCGAGGAGGCGCTGCGGACACTGCCGCATCTCACCGTCGACCGCTACGGCAACAACGTGGTGGCCAGGACACGGCTGGGGCGCGGCGAGCGGATCGTGCTCGCGGGACATATCGACACCGTCCCGGTCGCCGACAACGTGCCCTCCCGGCTGGACGACGACGGAGTGCTCTGGGGATGCGGTACGAGCGACATGAAGTCGGGCGTCGCCGTACAGCTGCGGATCGCGGCGACCGTCCCCGATCCCAACCGCGACCTCACCTTCGTCTTCTACGACAACGAGGAGGTCGCCGCGGATCTCAACGGTCTCGGGCATGTGGCCGAGGCCCATCCGGACTGGCTGGAGGGTGACTTCGCGGTCCTGCTGGAGCCCTCCGACGGCGAGGTGGAGGGCGGCTGTCAGGGCACGCTCCGGGTCTTCCTCCATACGACGGGCGAGCGGGCACACTCCGCGCGCGGCTGGATGGGGTCCAACGCCATTCACGCCGCCGCGCCGATCCTGGCGCGGCTCGCCGCGTACGAGCCGCGCCGGCCGGTCATCGACGGGCTGGAGTACCGCGAGGGCCTCAACGCCGTACGGATCGAGGCGGGCGTCGCCAACAACGTCATCCCGGACGCGTGCACGGTCGTCGTGAACTACCGCTACGCACCCGACCGCGGCGAGAAGGAGGCACTCGCCCATGTCCACGAGGTCTTCGCGGACTGCGGGGTGACGGAGTTCACCGTGGACGACCACTCGGGGGCGGCCCTGCCGGGGCTCTCGCACCCCGCCGCCGCCGCGTTCATGGCCGCCGTCGGCGGTACCGCACGGCCCAAGTTCGGCTGGACGGATGTGTCGCGCTTCGGCGCGCTCGGGGTGCCCGCGGTCAACTACGGCCCCGGGAACCCGCTGCTCGCCCACAAGCGCGACGAGCGTGTGGCCGTCGAGCGGATCACCCACTGCGAGAACCGTCTCCGCGACTGGCTGACCGGCTGACCGGCTGACGGGCTGACCGGCTGACGGGCACCGGGCCGGAGCCCGCGGCGGTCGGTCTGCCCGCACGTCCCGGCGGGCGTCCGCAAGCGCGAGGCCGATGAGACGGGACACGGGACACGGGACACGGGACACCCGGCGGGTCGGGCCATGGACCTCAGACGCGGACCATGGCCATCCCGCGGTTCGCGCCGCCCAGGACACCGACGAGCGCGTCCGGTGCCTGCTCCAGCCCCTCGATGACGTGGTAGAGAGGCTTGATCCGGCCGTCTTCGAGCCAGGACGAGTAATCGCGATCGGCTTCGCCGAACCGGTCCCCGTAGGTGCCGACGGCGAACCCCTTCATGGTGAGGTCCTTCAGGATCAGAGTGAGCGGCACTCCCTTGGGGCCGGTCATCGGCTTGTCGCTGTCGTACTGAGCCGTGTTGCCGCAGAGCACGATGCGGCCCCCCTGCTTCATGGCGTCCAGCGCGGCTTCCAGCACGGGTCCGCCCGTGTTGTCGAAGAACAGGTCGACGCCCTCGGGGCAGGTCCGCCGCAACTGCTCGGCCAGGTCGCCGGCCTTGTAGTCGACGGTCGCGTCCGCCCCGACCTCCTGCTCCAGCCACGCGCACTTCTCAGGTCCCCCCGCGATGCCGACCACGCGGCAGCCCGAGATCTTGCCGAGCTGCACGACCGTGGATCCGACGCCGCCCGCCGCCGCGGAGACCAGCAGCGTCTCGCCGGCGCGCGGCCGGCCGGCGTGGAGGAGTCCGAAGTAGGCCGTGTGGCCCGACTGGCCCAGCAGGCCGATGTAGTGCTCCACGGAATGGGCGCCGTCACGCTTGAAGAGGTTCCGGGCAGGCATGGCCACGTAGTCCTGCCACGCCGACATCGCCTGCACCACATCTCCGGGTGCGAAGGCCGGATCGTCGGAACGGACGACCTCGCCCACGGCGGTGCTCATCATCGGCCTTCCCGCCTGGAGCCCGCTCGCCCCGAATATGGGGTTGGCATGCATATAGGCCCGGTTGCCCGGCATGATGTTGAAGTACCGGTTGTGAAGCAGGACCTCGCCGGGGCCCGGCTCGGGGACGTCGGTCTTCCGCAGCTCGAAGATGTCCGTCGTCAGCGTGCCTTCCGGCGCCGCTGTGTAGATCCACTGCCTGTTCATCGCTGTTCCTCCTGATGATCTTTGTGTGTGTGGCGCGCCGCTGAGGCGCGGTCTCCGCCGAGTCGGCGGAAAGCCGGGTCTTCGGCCGGCTGCAGCGGTGGTGCGGCGGGGGAGGAGGTCAGCCGACCTCGATCTGATCGGTGCCGTGCCCGATGTGAGCGGTGAGCAGGCCCGCGACTGTCACTTCCGCGAATTCCGCGGTGTGATAACTGAAAACGCGGCCGGCCGCCGGGCCCTTCCTGGCGTTGCGGTGTCGGCGACTCAGTCGAAGGTGATGACGACCTTGTCGGTCGCTGCCGGAGTACCCGCGAGTTCCAGGCCACGTTTCACCTCGGCGACGGGAATCACATCGCTGATAGTGGCGGCGTATTTGTCCTGGAACTCGATAATCGCGTCGGTGACCTCGAAAATCTCCGTGGGATATCCCATGGTCCGCGGCTCCTCGGTCTCGACGACCTCGACCCTTCCGGGGGCGGTCACCATGACGGTCCTCATCTCTGGCATCTCCTGAATCGGGTAGGCGGCGCGTGCCGGGCGGGTGGTGTCCTCGGGGCTGGTCAGGCGGTCGCGGGGGCGTGGAAGTAGTGGCCCCTGGCGAGGTCTTCGAGCAGATCGGGGCGGGTGGGCCGCCAGTCGAGGAGTTCGCGGGTCAGGGCGTTCGACACCGGGACGTCGAGGCTCATGAAGGGGCTCAGCCAGGCGAAGTGCTCCTCCGCGGCCTCGGGGGACACGGAGGTCACCGGTACGTCGAGATGGCGGCCGATCACCTCGGCGATCTCGCGGAGCGCGACGCCCTCCTCCGCGACGCCGTGCAGCGCCGATCCGGCGGGCGCCTTCTCGACGGCCAGGCGGAACAGCCGTGCGATGTCGAGGCGGTGGACCGCCGGCCAGCGGTTGGCGCCGTCGCCGACGTAGGCGGAAACGTTCCTGGCGCGGGCGGTGGCGACCAGGTGCGGCACCCAGCCGTAGTCCCCCTCGCCGTGGACGGTCGGAGAGACCCGCACGACCGACGAGCGGACGCCGCGCGAGGCGAACGCGAGCGCGGCCTGGGCGGTGGCCGACCGGATCACATACGGCGAGCCGTCGAGGGTGGGCGCGTCCCGCTCGGTCACCGCGCGCCCCGGGGGGAAGCCGATGAAGCCGCTCGCGAGGACGAGGGGGCGATCGGTGGTGGCGAGCGCGTCGCCGAAGGTGTCGACGACGCGGCGATCGGCATCCGCGGCGCCCCGGTAATCGCCGGTGAACGCGCGCTCGCCGTTGAAGGCGAGGTGGATCACCCCGTCCGACGCGGCGGCCGTGTCCCGCAGGACCTCCAGGTCGTCGAGGGTGCCGCGGACGATCTCGACTCCGGCGGCGGTGAGCGCGCCGGCGGAGGCGTCGGAGCGGGCGAGCCCGACGACCTGGTGCCCCGCGCCGATGAGTTCGGGTACGACGGCGGAGCCGATGAAGCCGGACGCGCCGGTCACGAAGATGCGCATGAGGAACCCCAACACTTGATTGCAGCGACTGCAATCGACCGTAACATCTGATTGCAGTAGCTGTAATCACGTAGGATCCGCTCATGGGCAGATGGGAGCCGAACGCACGCGGGCGCCTGGCGACAGCGGCGCTGGACCTCTACGGCGAGCGCGGATACGAGCAGACAACCGTGGCGGAGATCGCCAAACGCGCCGGGCTCACGGAGCGGACCTTCTTCAATCACTACGCCGACAAGCGCGAGGTGCTGTTCGTCACCGCCGCCGAGTTCCAGGACCGGTTCGTGGGGACGGTCTCCGGGGCCCTCACGTCCGGCGCGCCGATCGACGCTCTGGCCGCGGGTCTCGACGCGATCGCCGAGATGCTCGCCGGCCAACGCGACTTCGCACGCGCGCGCCAGGCTGTGATCATGTCGAACCCCGAGCTCCAGGAACGCGACCTGATCAAGCTCGCCTCGACCTCGACCGCGCTCGCCGACACCCTCCGCCGGCACGGCGTCGCGGAACCGGAGGCGAGCCTCGCCGCCGAGGCGGGGATCGCCCTCTTCAAAGTCGGCTTCCATCGTTGGATCGCGGCGGACGAGGAGCGCGAGCTGTCCGTGCTGTTGCGGGAGGCAGTGGACGCGCTCAAGGCCGTGACCGCGGGCAGCTGAGGGCTGTCCGGCCGACCTTCGCGGGCCCGCGACGCCGCGGTGCCATCAGCCGCCGCCGCGGCGGACCACCCGGTCCCTGCGGAGCCCTCACCGAGTGAGGGCCTGATCGACTGCCGGAATTTTGTCGTTTGTCACGTGCGTGGACCTACCCTTGCCCAGAACAAACGCACAGCAGCGGAGGGAGCAGCTCATGGGCATGCCTGACGGAGAGCGGAAGCCGGAGGAACAGCGGCTCGGACCGGTGATCCGCCGCCGGGGACAGGTGCAGGCGGGCACGACCGATCAGCGGCTGCTGGACACCGAGGGCGACTCGGAGTGGGTGCACACCGACCCCTGGCGGGTGATGCGTATCCAGTCGGAGTTCGTGGAGGGCTTCGGCGCCCTCGCCGAACTGCCCAGCGCCATCAGCGTCTTCGGCTCCGCGCGCACCCCGGCGGGCTCCGCCGAGTACGAGGCGGGCATCCGGATCGGCGGCGCGCTGGTCGACGCCGGATTCGCGGTGATCACCGGCGGCGGGCCCGGCGCCATGGAGGCGGCGAACCGGGGCGCGCGCGAGGCCCAGGGCGTCTCCGTCGGACTCGGCATCGAGCTGCCCTTCGAGCAGGGGCTCAACCCCCATGTCGACATCGGCGTGAACTTCCGCTACTTCTTCGTCCGCAAGACGATGTTCGTCAAGTACGCGCAGGGCTTCGTGGTCCTGCCGGGCGGGCTCGGCACGCTGGACGAACTGTTCGAGGCGCTCACGCTGGTCCAGACGCGCAAGGTCACCCGCTTCCCGATCGTCCTGTTCGGCACGGCGTACTGGGGCGGTCTCGTCGACTGGCTGCGGGACACCGTCGTGGCCCAGGGCAAGGCGTCCGAGAAGGATCTGCTGCTCTTCCACGTCACGGACGACGTGGACGAGGCGGTCGCGCTCGTCACGAAGGAGACGCGCAACTGACCTGGGGGACCGCCGACAGCTGCGACCGGAAAGCACTGACCATCTTTCCGGCGTGCAGCAGCCCGATCCGCGCCACCTCGCGCTCCAGACCGTCGAGGTCGCGCAGCGTCAGCGCCCGCGGACGGCCCAGGGAATGCCGGGACTTGACCAGACCCAGCCGGGACAGCACGGCGCCCCGCCGTTCGTCGATCGCCCGGAACTCCGCCAGCGCACGCGCGTACGTCCGCCGCGCGCTCGCGTACCGCGCCGCCCGGTAGAGGACATTGCCGCGCATCTTGTGGTTGTAGGCCAGGGCGCTCGCCAGATCCATGCGGCGGCAGATCGCCTCCGCCTCGGACAGCAGCGTCAGGGCCCGTCCGGTGTGGCCCTGGGCGGAGAGGATGTCCGCGACACCGCGCAGGGACCAGGCACGGCCCCGGGCGTCGTCCGCGTCGGCGGCTATCCGTACCGACTCCTCGAACATCTCCAGGGCCGCGTTCAGCTCACCGGTGTTGCGGCGCATCTGCGCGATACCGGACAGCGCCCAGACGATGTGCCGGGCCTCGCCGTGGGCCCTGGCCTCCGCGAGAAGCTCCTCGTGCAGACCGGCCACGGCCTCGTAGTCGCCCTGGATACGGCCGGTCTCGGCGAGGCCCGCCAGACAGTAGCCGCGCGCGATCCGGTCGCCGCCGCCGGCCGCGAGATCCGACGCGTGGGCCAGCAGCCGGCGCGCCAGCGGGAGCGCGCCGCACTGCCTGGCCAGGGTGCCGCCGCTCCACAGGGCCCACGCCATGGCGCCCGGCTCACCCGCCCGCCGCGCGCTGCGATAGCTCTCACGCCAGGCCCCGCCCGCCTCCGCCACCCTGCCGAGCCGCCGGCTGGCCTCGGCCACGGCGAGCGAGGCGCGCGCCTCCTCCAGCGGGGTGGCGGCCGTACGCCGCAGCGCGCCCGCCGTGGCCAGTACCTCCTCGTACGAGGAATTCACCCCCAGCGCCGACCTCAACTCGCCCTGGTATTCGGGTGCGAACGCCTTGCCGTACATGCTCCCGTGGCCTCCTGATCATCTGCTGCCTTGATCACGAAGCTACGGCGGGGGACGGGCACGGCGAATCCGGCGGCGTATGGGTTCTGGAGTCCGTCGGGAGAGCTACGCGGGAACCTCCGGTCATCACCGGGACGGACGGTCCGGGCCGGCCCTCCGGACGGACGGGTCAGGCCAGACCCCGGCGCGCCACCGCGGGGGGACGGTGGCCCGCGATGGCCGCCACCATGTCCAGGACCTGCTTCGTCTCCGCGACCTCGTGGACGCGGTAGACCCGGGCCCCGAGCCACGCCGAGACGGCGGTCGTCGCCAGGGTGCCGGTCAGCCGCTCCTTGACCGGCTTGTCGAGCGTCTCGCCGACGAAGTCCTTGTTGGAGAGGGAGACCAGCACCGGCCAGCCCGTCTCCGCCATCTCGCCCAGCCTGCGGGTCGCTTCGAGGGAGTGCCGGGTGTTCTTGCCGAAGTCATGGCCGGGGTCGATCATGATCCGGTCCCGGTGGACGCCCAGTTCCAGGGCGCGCTCGGCCAGCCCGAGCGTCACCCGCAGGATGTCCGCCATCACGTCGTCGTACGCGATCCGGTGCGGCCGGGTCCTGGGCTCCGCCCCGCCCGCGTGCGTACAGACCAGACCCACGTCGTACCGCGCGGCGACCTCGGCCAGCCGGGGGTCCACCCCGCCCCACGCGTCATTGAGCACATCCGCGCCCGCCTCGCAGACCGCCTCGCCGACGTCGTGCCGCCAGGTGTCGACGCTGATGACCACTTCCGGATGACGGCGGCGCACCTCGGCGACGAAGCCGACCGTACGGCGGGCCTCCTCCTCGGCCGTGACCTCCTCGCCGGGCCCCGCCTTCACCCCGCCGATGTCGATGATGGCGGCCCCTTCGGACACGGCACGCTCCACCCGGTCGAGGGCGGGCTCGTCGCGGAAGGTCGCGCCCTGGTCGTAGAAGGAGTCCGGGGTCCGGTTGACGATCGCCATGATCACCGGCTCGCGCGCGTCGAATTCCCGGCGTCCCAGCCGCAGAGTCCCGCTGTGCATCCCCTGATTCCTCCTCGTGTTCGTCCGCCTGCGACCTTAGGGCGTGTCCTCAAAAAGTAGCGCCGTCCGTCCGAAGGGCGGGCCCGGCGGCGTCCGGTGTGTGCGATCGCAAGGCGGGGGGTCGCCCCAGTACTGGACGTACTGGGGTGATCCCGACAGCGCCGCGAGCGTGCGTGCCGGGCGTCGCCGGGCAGGCGGGACGTTGAAGACACGCCCTCAGGGCCTCTCGCCGCCCGGAGCGGACGGCCCCGGCTGTCAGTAGGGCATGGCACGATCGGCACCGGACGTTTTCCTGCCCCGGGAGAAGCTCGTGTTCTTGTTCTTGCTCATCGCGATGGTCGTGGTCGTCGCCGCGGTCACGCTCGCGGTCGTCGGCGGCGGCGACCGCGAGCTCCTGCCGGAGGCCGCTCCGGAGCGGCTGGTGGATCCCCTGCCGCTGACCCGCCCGGTCGGCCGTGCCGACGTCGAGGCGCTGCGGCTGCCGGTCGGGATGCGCGGCTACCGGATGGCGGAGGTGGACGAGGTGCTCGGCCGGCTCGGCGCGGAGCTGGCGGAGCGGGACGCGCGGATCGCGGAGCTGGAGTCGGCGCTCGCCGGGGTCCAGGCCACCGCCGTCTCCTCGCCCGACCTCTTCAAGAAGCCCGGAGACCGTTTCGGCGGCCCCGGAGACCTCTTCGACGAGCCCGGAGAGGAGACCGGCCGGTGAGTGACGGCTCGGTGGTGACGGGTCTTGACGGGAAGCCGCGCTGCCCCTGGGGCCTGTCGGCCGAGGACTACGTCGCGTACCACGATTCCGAGTGGGGCCGCCCGGTCCATGGCGACGACGCCCTCTTCGAGCGGCTGAGCCTGGAGGCGTTCCAGTCCGGGCTGTCCTGGATCACGATCCTGCGCAGGCGCGAGACCTTCCGCGACGCCTTCGGCTCGTTCAAGATCGCGTCGGTGGCGGAGTTCACCGACGCGGACAGGGAGCGGCTCCTCGCCGACCCCGGCATCATCCGCAACCGCGCCAAGGTCGATGCCACGCTGGCCAACGCCCGTGTCCTCGCCGGCTGGTCCGCGGGCGAGCTGGACACGCTGATCTGGTCGTACGCACCGGACGCGGCGAAGCGCCCGGCCCCCCGTACGAACGCCGACGTACCGGCGGTCACCGACGAGTCCACGGCGCTCGCCAAGGCCCTCAAGAAGGCGGGCATCCGCTTCGTCGGCCCCACCACCGCCTATGCCCTGATGCAGGCGTGCGGTCTGGTGAACGATCATCTGGCGGACTGCTTCGTACGGGACAGCGTCGCGAGCGTGGGCGCGGCGCGGGGCTGAGGAGGCCGGGCCGAGGAGGCCGGGCTGAGGAGGCAGGGCACGTTCACCGGCCGGGCAGGACTACAGGCGCCCGGCCGCTGACGTCCCGCCACTGCCGCCCGGCCGCCTACCGTCCGACGTACCGCGGTTTCTCCTTCGCCAGGAACGCGCGCACCGCGATGGCGTGGTCCTCCGACGCGCCCGCCCGGGACTGGAGTCCGTCCTCCCGCTCCAGCGTCTCGGCCAGCGAGTGCCCCGCTCCGTACGCCAGGGACTCCTTGATCGCCGCGTACGCGAGCGTCGGCCCCGAGGCCAGGGCGCGGGCCACGGCGGCGGACTCGGCGGCCAGGTCGACGGCGGGCACCAGCCGGTTCACCAGACCCCACTCCTGCGCCTCACGGGCCGGCACCGACCGCGGGAACAGCAGCAGATCCGTCGCCCGGCTCCGGCCCACCAGCCGCGGCAGCGTCCAGGAGACCCCGGAGTCCGCGGTCAGCGCGACCCCCGCGAAGGACGTGTTGAACGCGGCCGTGTCCGCCACCACCCGGTAGTCCGCCGCGAGGGCGAACCCGAGGCCCGCGCCCGCCGCGACCCCGTTGACACCGGCCACCACCGGCTTGGGCATCTCGGTGATCGCCCGCAGGATCGGGTTGTAGTGCTCGCGCACGGTACTCATCGTGTCGCCGGTGCCCGCCGCCCGGTCCGCTTCGAGCAGCGCGGTGTGCTCCTTGAGGTCCTGCCCGACGCAGAACGCCCGGTCGCCCGAGGCGGTCAGCAGCACTCCCCGTACGGCCGGATCGGCGGCGGACGCCAGCAGCGCGTCCCGGAGCGCGACCTTGGCCGCGATGTTCATCGCGTTCATGGCCTCCGGCCGGTTGATCGTGATCGTTGCGAGTCCGTCGTGCACCTCGTACAGCACGGTGTCGGCCATGATCGGTCCCCTTCGCGGCTCGGGCGGGTCCTGTCCGGCCCCAGCATGGCGGAGATCGTCGGCGCCGGGCATGTGACCTGCGTCTAAGAAAGTCGGGCCCCGGTGGAGGGTGGGGCGGCGAAGTATCGCAGGCGGATCGCCGAATTGAGGGGTTTTGCGAGAGCGCGTTGCGCAAGCGATGCCGTCCGATGTTGGTCATCGGGTCCCGCCATGCGGGATAATGGGCTGGAAGCAATGTGTTCGATGCCGGTGACACAGCGCCTGTCATGGGGCCGCCGGCTGCGATGAGCTGGTTTCAGGAAGGGGAACGAGCATGGCGGCCATGAAGCCGCGAACGGGCGACGGCCCGCTCGAGGTGACCAAGGAGGGGCGGGGCATCGTCATGCGCGTTCCGCTCGAAGGCGGCGGTCGGCTTGTCGTCGAGCTGACTCCGGACGAGGCGGATGCGCTCGGCGACGCTCTGAAGAAGGTCGTCGGCTGAGCGGAGCGCTCACAGTCTCCGGGGTGTTCGGACACCTCTGGACAGACAGAACTCTGCCCCGGTACGGACAGGTCCGTGCCGGGGCAGAGCTCTGTTCACAGGACTCCGGCCGCGCTCCGGGCCCTCAGCCGCGGCGCATCGCGCAGAGCAGCCCGTCGCCCACCGGCAGCAGCGTCGACTGGAGCTCCTGGCTCTCCCGTACGGTCCGCAGCAGCTCCCGCAGCCTCAGCACCTCCGCGGGCTGGGCCGCCGAGTCCACCGTCCGGCCGCCCGCGAAGACGCCTTCGAAACAGACCAGGCCACCGGGGCGCAGCAGCCGCAACGATTCAGCGAGATAGTCGAGACACTCCAGCCGGTCGCCGTCACAGAAGACGAGGTCGTAGCCGCCGTCCGCGAGCCGGGGCAGAACGTCCAGGGCGCCGCCGGGGATGAACCGCGCGCGGTTCCCCGCGAAACCCGCGGCCCGGAAGGCCTGCCGGGCGAACTGCTGGCGCTCGGGCTCGGTGTCGACCGTGGTCAGGACGCCGTCCGGCCGCATGCCCTGGAGCAGATACGTACCCGAGACGCCGGTGCCGGTGCCGATCTCGGCGACCGCCTTCGCGTCCAGGGTGGCAGCGAGCAGACGCAGCGCGGCGCCGGTGCCTGGTGACACCGAGCGGAGCCCTGTCTCCCGGGCCCGGTCCCGGGCCCAGCGCAGTGCTTCGTCCTCGGCGACAAAGGCGTCGGCGAACGCCCAGCTCGTCTGCCGGTTGGCGGTAATGACCCTCTCCTTGTCCCCGTTGGCGGCGCAACGGTGACTGTATCCGCTGCGCCCGGGAACCCGCAGATGGGACCGGGCGTTAAGAAGAAGCGGGGAACACCCGGATCAAGACCTGCGACCGGGCCTAATTTCACGTAAAGATTCTTATCCGGAGCTAACGGGCGGAGTGGCTATGGTAGGGGCTCCACTGGACACCACCAGAGCCGATAGGGGAGGTGCGGCTGAGCCTGTGGATCGGGGAGGAGTGCTGACGCGCTTTCTCAGGTCGGCCGGCAAGCCGAAATCCGTGACCAACACCGCTGCTGACCGTTCTCGCTCCACCGACTCCGCAGTTACCGCGACCTTCGCATCGGATGCGGAATCGCAGGCGTGGACGCCTCCCAGCTGGGAGGAGATCGTCAGCACGCACAGCGGACGTGTCTACCGCCTCGCCTACCGCCTCACGGGCAACCAGCACGACGCCGAGGACCTGACCCAGGAAGTCTTCGTCAGAGTCTTCCGCTCGCTGTCGACCTACACCCCCGGCACGTTCGAGGGCTGGCTGCACCGCATCACCACCAACCTCTTCCTCGACATGGTCCGCCGCAAGCAGCGGATCCGGTTCGACGCGCTCGGTGACGACGCGGCGGAGCGGCTGCCCAGCCGTGAGCCGTCGCCGCAGCAGGTCTTCCACGACACGCACTTCGACGCGGACGTCCAGCAGGCGCTGGACACCCTCGCGCCCGAATTCCGCGCAGCCGTCGTGCTCTGCGACATCGAGGGGCTCTCGTACGAGGAGATCGCGGCCACGCTCGGCGTGAAGCTCGGCACCGTACGCAGCCGGATCCACCGGGGCCGCTCGCATCTGCGCAAGGCCCTCCAGCACCGTTCCCCCGAGGCAAGGGCCGAGCAGCGCGCCTTCGTGAGCGTGGCCGGGGAGGGCGGAGCGGCGTGAGTGGCACGAGCCCCACCCCCGCCGAGCAGCATCTGGGGGACAGACTCGCCGCCTTGGTGGACGGGGAGCTGGACCATGACGCGCGCGAGCGCGTGCTGGCCCATCTCGCCACCTGTGCCAAGTGCAAGGCGGAGGCCGACGCCCAGCGCCGGCTGAAGAGTGTGTTCGCCCAGTCGGCTCCGCCGCCGCCCTCCGCCGGTCTGCTCGCCCGACTTCAGGGGCTGCCGGGCGGCCTTCCCGGATCCGGGGGCGGTGATGACGACAACGGAAAAGGGCTCTTCGACGGGGGGCGCTTTGGTGAGGGCGTTTTCGGCGTCCGCACCGACGGCTTCGGTTATGTCCCGGCGGCCGCCCATGCCGCGGTACTGCCCAGCGGCTCCGGCTTCCGGATCCATGAGGTCGGACGCCAGGAGGCCGAACGGTCGCCGTGGCGCGGCAAGCGGTTCGCCTTCGCCGCCGCCAGCGCGGTGTCGTTCGCCGCGATGGCCCTCGGCGGGACGATGCCGCTCGGTACGGCCGCGGACGCGCTGCCCCGGGGCGGCGCGGGCAACAACGTGACTCCCATGCGGGCCCCCGGCACCGCGGGTCCGTCCGCCGTCGGCGGCGAGTCCTCCCGGCGCCAGGGCGGCGGCAGCGCGGCGCTGTCGCGGTCCGGCGACCGCCCGGTCCCTCCCGGCATGTTCCAGACGCAGACGCTCTCGGAACGCCCGTTCTCGCCGGGTGCCCTGGTGAGTCCGTCGCCGGCGCTGCTGATCCGGCCCACGGGCTCGGCCCTCCAGATCGACGAGGCGTCGGGGGTCAGCCCCACGGCCACGCCCAACCCGACCCAGCTGGCCGCCCCGACGCTGCCCGGCGCGCCGCTCTCCGCCCGGCGCTAGGGCCTTTCTCGCCAGGCCCGGTCCTGAAAGTCGCAAAGTCCTGTCCGCCCGGCGGCCCCCTGCGCGGAAAAACGTAAACCTGGTTGAATCCTTGGCAGGGTGCCCATCGGGGCGCGGAACGGCAGTTGCGGGGAGAGCATGGACGACGGGAAGCCGACCGGACCCACGGCGAAGTGGTGGAGCCGTCCCCCGGACGAGGGCGCGGTACCGCAGGGGTCCGGGGTGCCGCCGGCCCGGAGCGACGAGATGCCGGCGCAGTCGCCGCCCATCGCTGACGGGCCGTCGGTGGTGGCCGGCCCGGCCCCCGTACCCGCCGACCCCGGCCCCGTACCCGCCGACCCCGGCCCCGTACCCGCCGACCCCGGCCCCGTACCCGCCGAACCGGGTCCGGCGCCCGCCACCCCGGCTCCTGGGCCCGCCGACGCGGCCCCGGCGCCCGCTGACGCCGTTCCCGTGCCTCCCGACGCCGCCCCGGCTCCCGTGGCTCCCGTACCCGTCGACGCGGCTCCGGAGCGTCCACGGCCGCTGCACGAGCCCGACGCCTACAGCACGCCGCCCTACGGCGAGCCCGGCCCCTGGGCGCTCGCTCCGCCCGTACAGCGCCCCACCCCCGCGCACGGCACGCCGCTGCCGCCGCCCGCGCCCGCCGCGCCGCGGGTCCAGATCCCGCGGCAGCCGCACCCGCAGCCGCACGCGCCCCACCACCAGCCGATCCCGGGGCCGCAGCACCTGTCCCAGCCGCTGCCCCCGCCGGCCCCCCAGGCACACGCCCAGGCGCCCGGCGGTCCCGAGTCCTCGCAGTGGCACCGTTACGACCCCTGGAACGCGCCGGGGCAGCACCCCCTGACCCAGTACGGCGAGCCGCGCAAGCGGCGCGGCCGGCGGGCCGGGCTCGTCGCCGCCGGGGCGCTGGCCCTCGCCGCCTGTGTTCTCGGCGGCGCGGTCGGCGCGTACATCGAACGCAATGGCGGCTTCACCAGCGTCGAACTCCCGCAGGCCGACGCGGAAGCGGGCGGGCGCGCGCCCGACAGCGTCGCGGGCATCGCCGCCAGGGCGCTGCCCAGCGTCGTCACCCTGCATGTCAGCGGCAGCGACGAGCAGGGCACCGGCACGGGCTTCGTCCTCGACCGGCAGGGCCACATCCTGACGAACAACCATGTCGTCCAGCCGGCCTCCTCCTCCGGCGAGATATCGGTCACGTTCAGCGGCGGCCAGACGGCCAGGGCGAAGCTCGTCGGCAAGGACAGCGGCTACGACCTGGCCGTCGTCAAGGTCACCGGCGTCTCCGGGCTCAAGCCGCTGCCGCTGGGCAACTCCGACAGCGTCCAGGTCGGCGATCCGGTGGTGGCCATCGGCGCCCCCTTCGATCTCTCCAACACGGTGACCTCCGGGATCATCAGCGCCAAGCAGCGCCCCATCACCGCGGGCGGTGAGAAGGGCGACGGCAGCGATGTCAGCTACGTCGACGCGCTTCAGACGGACGCCCCGATCAACCCCGGCAACTCCGGCGGCCCGCTGGTGGACACCCGCGCCCGGGTCATCGGCATCAACAGCGCGATCCGCGCCGCGGACAGCGGTACCGGCCTCACCGGCGGCCAGTCGGGCTCGATCGGCCTCGGCTTCGCGATACCGATCAACCAGGGCAAGCGCGTCGCCGAGGAGCTGATCAACACCGGGAAGGCCACGCACCCGGTGATCGGCGTCAGCCTCGACATGGAGTACGCGGGCGACGGCGCCAAGGTCGGCGACAAGGGCGCCGACGGCGGTCCCGGGGTGACCGCGGGCGGCCCCGGCGCCAAGGCCGGTATCAAGCCGGGGGACGTCATCACGGAGGTGAACGGCCAGCGGGTGCACAGCGGTGAGGAGCTGATCGTCAAGATCCGCGCCCACCGTCCCGGCGACCAGCTGGAGCTGACTCTGGACCGCGGAGGTAAAGAGCGGACCATGAAGTTGACGCTCGGCTCCGCGGACGGCACCTGACGGCCACCGGAAGGTACCGCCCGGACAGTTCGGGCAGGTACCGTGGAGCGGCCCGGACCTCGCCCGACCTCCGATCCACCCGAGGAGCAGCACGTGTTCAATGACATTGGCGCCCTTGAGGTGATCGCGATCGTGGTTCTCGCGGTGATGGTCTTCGGTCCCGAGAAGCTGCCCAAGGTCATCCAGGATGTCTCCGGCTTCATAAGAAAGGTCCGCGCGTTCTCCGAGAGCGCCAAGGAGGACATCCGCTCCGAGCTGGGCCCCGAGTTCAAGGACTTCGAGTTCGAGGACCTCAACCCCAAGACGTTCGTCCGCAAGCAGCTGATGGACAACGACGATCTGGGGCTGAAGGAGATCCGCAGCAGCTTCGACCTCCGCAAGGAGATGAACGAGGTCGCGGACGCGGTGCACGGTCGCGAGAGCGTGTCCGAGGCGGGCGCCTCCGCGACGCCCGTCTCCACGAATGGCTCCGCTGCGATCGGGTCGTCCGCGAACGGCGCTTCCACCATTCCCGACCTGCTCAAGAAGCCGGAAAAGCCCATTCAGCCCGAACGTCCGCCCTTCGACGCAGACGCCACCTGAGTACGATCAATCCCATCGGGTCGGGACCTGGTGGTTATCCTCCAAGTGTTCGGTA
The DNA here is from genome assembly GCF_055639435.1 of Streptomyces sp. NPDC039430. NCBI lineage: Bacteria > Bacillati > Actinomycetota > Actinomycetes > Kitasatosporales > Streptomycetaceae > Streptomyces > Streptomyces sp. NPDC039430. Next base: position 571,458 of record NZ_JBVKAK010000002.1, read on the forward strand.
GTGGGGCGCCCGTCGGGGGCGGGCCGCTCCGTACGCTCACGATCGAGGAGGCGCTGGCAGATGGAGACGACGAGTCGGGCGGGTACGCGGGACGCGGCCAGCTCAGCCAGGGCCGGAGGCGGGGCAGCCGCCCTGCGTTCGGTCGAAGGCTATCTGCGGGCCCCTTTCCCCTGGTACGGACTGGATGACGCCTTCACCGGGCCGCGCTGGCTCATGCAGGTCGGCGCGACGGCCGACGGAACGGTACGGCACGGAGCCACGGGCCATGGTGAAGAGCCGTCGATAAGACCGGAGGCTCCGGCCGCCGACAGGGAACGCTTCGCGGTGGTCGTGACGGTGGCCACGAGCCCCGAACGGCGCACCGGTGACGGTACCGGTCACCTGGACGCCACCACGGCCTCCTCGGCGGCCTGGCTGGCCGGTTCGGCGCTGCTGGCGTTCACCTGGCCCCCGCAGCTGGACCACTCGCTGCGTGACAACTGGCTGGAGCAGCAGACGGAGGCCGCGTTCGAGCTGGCCGACGATCTCGACGGGCCCGACTGGACGACGCTCTCGCTGCCCGTCGACGCGGAGCCGACGCCGTTCCACTACCGAGAGTCCGAGTTCGGCTGGGTGCTGGCCGGCTCGACGCGCCGCGGGGTGCACCTCGGGGCGTACGGGCGCGGGATGAGCGCCTACGGCCTCGGCTTCTCGGTGATCGAGGACATCAGGACGTACGCGTCCTGAGGGCGACGTAAGTGTCCTGAGGACAACGGGTGAGGGGCGGCCGCGACGAGCGGCCGCCCCTCACCCGTTGAAGCTGTCGCGCTGTCGTCGCGGGACCGCTCAGAACTTGTTGCGCGGGGTGATCCCCAGCGACATGCCCGACAGACCGCGCTGCCGCCCGCCCAGCTTGCTCGCGATCCCGCGCAGCGCGGTCGAGGCGGGCGAGTCGGGGTCGGAGAGCACGATGGGCTTGCCCTCGTCGCCGCCCTCCCGCAGCCGTACGTCGATCGGGATCGCGCCCAGCACCGGCACCTCGGCGCCCGTCGTCTTCGTCAGGCCCTCGGCGACCAGCTTGCCGCCGCCGGTGCCGAAGACGTCGATCATCTCGTCGCAGTGCGGACAGGGCAGGCCCGACATGTTCTCGACCACGCCGACGATCTTCTGATGGGTCTGTACGGCGATGGAGCCGGCCCGCTCGGCGACCTCGGCCGCGGCCTGCTGCGGGGTGGTGACCACCAGGATCTCGGCGTTCGGCACGAGCTGCGCCACCGAGATCGCGATATCGCCCGTCCCCGGCGGCAGGTCGAGCAGCAGCACGTCCAGGTCGCCCCAGTAGACGTCCGCGAGGAACTGCTGGAGCGCGCGGTGCAGCATCGGACCGCGCCAGACGACCGGCGTGTTGCCCGGGGTGAACATCCCGATGGAGATGACCTTCACGCCGTTCGCCGACGGCGGCATGATCATGTTCTCGACCTGGGTGGGCCTGCCGTCCGCGCCGAGCATCCGCGGCACGCTGTGCCCGTAGATGTCCGCGTCGACCACACCGACCTTCAGCCCGTCGGCGGCCATCGCGGCGGCGAGGTTGACCGTCACCGAGGACTTGCCGACACCGCCCTTGCCCGACGCCACCGCGTACACCCGGGTCAGGGAGCCCGGCTGGGCGAAGGGAACCTCGCGCTCGGCGGTGCCGCCGCGCAGCGAGGCGGCCAGCTCGCGCCGCTGCTCGTCGCCCATCACGTCCAGCGTGACGTCGACCCGCGTGACTCCCGCGACCCGGGCGACCGCGTCGGTCACGTTGCGGGTGATCGTGTCGCGCATCGGGCAGCCGGAAACCGTCAGATAGACCGTGACGGCCACCACTCCGTCCGCATCGATATCCACCGATTTGACCATGCCGAGGTCGGTGATCGGCCGGTGGATCTCGGGGTCGTTCACCGTCGCCAGCGCTTCGCGCACCGCTTCTTCCGCGGGGACGGCGGTTCCGTACGTGTCGGTAGCCATACCGAGATGGTACGGCGGTCCGTGCCGGCTCGGGAAAGCCCGTCAGCGGCCGGGTTCCTCACGCCCGGACTCCGCGCGCGGCGGAGCGTGCTGCTCCGTCATGTCCCGCATCAGATCCTGGAGCTCCGACCGGATCCAGTCGCGTGTGGCGACCTCGCCGAGGCCGATCCGCAGCGCCGCGATCTCGCGCGTCAGGTATTCGGTGTCGGCGATCGAGCGCTCGTTCTGTTTGCGCTCCTGCTCCTGTGTGACCCGGTCGCGGTCGTCCTGGCGGTTCTGCGCCAGCAGGATGAGCGGCGCGGCGTACGACGCCTGGAGGGAGAGCATCAGCGTCAGGAAGATGAACGGGTACGGGTCGAAACGCAGTTCGCGCGGGGCGGTGACGTTCCAGACGAGCCAGACGATGATGATCAGCGTCATCCAGACGATGAAGCGGCCCGTCCCCAGAAAGCGGGCGATGCGCTCCGAGAGCACCCCGAAAGCCTCGGGATCGTACTCGGGCAGCAGCCGGCGCCGCGGCGGGGCGGGCTGATCGAGCCTGACCCGGCCGCCCCGCATCAGCGCGGTCGATCCGGCCCCGGAGCTGGTCCTCGCGCGCTCCCGGCCGGGCTCCCTGTCGGGGCGCTCACTCACCACGGGCCGCCTCTTCCATGCCGTGGTAGCCGGTCTCCCGCCAGTCGTCGGGCAGCAGGTGGTCGAGCACGTCGTCGACGGTCACGGCGCCGAGCAGCGATCCGCCCTCGTCCACCACCGGCGCCGACACCATGTTGTAGGCCGCGAGATGGCTGGTGATCGCGGGCAGCGGGGTGTCGGGCGCGAGCGGCGGCAGATCGCTGTCGACGATCGAGCTGACCAGCGTGTACGGCGGATCCCGCAACAGCCGCTGGAAGTGCACCGTGCCCAGGTACTTGCCCGTCGGCGTCTCGTCCGGCGGCCGGCAGACATAGACCTGCGCGGCGAGCGCGGGGGAGAGGTCCGGGAGCCGTACCCGGGCCAGCGCCTCCGCCACCGTCGCGTCGGGCCGCAGCACGATCGGGTCGGTCGTCATCAGACCGCCCGCCGTGCGCTCCTCGTACGCCATCAGCCGCCGCACATCGGCGGCGTCGTCCGGCCGCATCAGCGTGAGCAGCCGCTCCTTGTCGTTCTCGGGCAGCTCGGAGAGGAGGTCGGCCGCGTCGTCCGGGTCCATGGCCTCCAGGACATCCGCCGCGCGCTCCTCCTTGAGCTTGCCGAGGATCTCCACCTGGTCGTCCTCCGGCAGCTCCTCCATGACATCCGCGAGCCGGTCGTCATCGAGGGCGACGGCCACCTCGCCCCGCCGCTTCGGCGTCAGATGGTGCAGCACATTGGCGAGATCGACCGGGCGCAGGGTCTCGAAGGTGGCGACGAGGCTCTCCGCGCCCTGCCCCTCCTCCTCCAGCGAGAAGCCGGTGATCGCGGACCAGTCGACGGTCAGGGTCTCCCCGCGCCGCCGCAGGGCGCCGCCCTTCCTGCCACGCCGTACGAAGACCTTGTCGATCTCCCAGTCGCGGCGGGCCGGCAGCTGACGGACGGCGACATCGAGGACCGTCACCTCCTCGCCGCTCTCCACGAGCCGCACCCGGCGGTCGAGCAGCTCGCCGAGGACGAGGCGCTCGGTGGGCCGCTGCTCGAAGCGGCGTACGTTGAGCACGCCCGTGGTGATCACCTGGCCGGACTCCACACCGGTCACGCGGGTCATGGGCAGAAAGATCCGGCGCCTGCTGAGCACCTCGACGACCAGCCCGAGCAGCCGCGGCGGACGCCCGCCGACCCGCAGCATCACCACGAGATCGCGGACCCGGCCCACCTGGTCGCCGACGGGATCGAAGACCGCCACACCGGCGAGATGCGAGACAAAGATCCGGGGGGCGCCTGCCGCCATTTCCCAGCGCCTCCTTCGTCCGCGGTTGTCCTTCTATCCGGCGGGATAACGGGTTCAGGCTAGCCCGTACCGCTGCGGTACGCCCTGACGTATCCGTCCGTACAGCCTTCCTACGATGTCTGTGCGGTCTCTGTCGAGAGGTACCTCCGGCCCGGGTACGCTGCGGTCTGCCATCCCCAGCTGCGTTTGAGAGGCAGTGCGTCTGTGACCGTTCTCCTGTCGTCCGGCCGTGCCCGCAGGGTCGCTCTCCCCGTCGCGTTCTGCGTGGGGCTGGCCGCGGTTCTCACGGCATGCGGTGAGGATCCGGACGAGGGTACGAACGGGGTCGGCAAGCTCTCCGCCACCGAGATCGAGAGAAAGGCACAGACCGCGGCGAACGCCGCGGGCGCGGTCAGGCTCGCCGGCACGCTGGTCACGCAGGGAGAGACCTACAAGCTCAACATGCGGCTCAAGACGAACGGCGGGACCGGCACCGTCACGTCGAAGAACAGCACCTTCCAGCTGCTGCGCATCGAGGACGCGCTCTTCCTGAAGGCCGACGCCGGTTTCTGGAACCACGCGGACGGCGAGGACGGTGAGGGCGGCGCCGGCGGCGAGGAGAGCGCCAAGCCCAGCGCCTCGGACGCCGCGGCCGCGGACAAGCTCCAGGACAAGTACGTGAAGGTCCCGGAGGACGACCCCTCGTACGAGCAGCTGAGCGGCTTCACGGACATGAAGGTGCTGCTCGCCGGGATACTGACGCTGCACGGCAAGCTGAACAAGGGCGCCCGCGACCGGATCGGCGGCGTGCGGACCATCAAGATCAACGGCGGTGAGGGCGACGGCGGGACGCTGGACGTCTCGCTGGAGGGCGCGCCGTATCCGCTGCAGCTGGTGCGCGCGGGCGGCGCGGGGACGCTCTCGCTCGCGGACTGGGGCCGTGACTTCGAACTGGCGGCGCCGGCCAAGGGCGAGACCGTCGACTACGGCAGCCGGCTCCCGGCCACCAGCGACTAACTCCGCTTGCCCCGGGCCTTGCCCTGGTCCTTGTCCTTCCGCTTGTCGCGCTTGAGCAGGAGCCGTCCGAGCGAGGCCGGCAGCGGCTGACGGGTCGTCGCCCCGGTCGGCAGCGGCGCCGCCGCCAGCGAGGAGTCCGGCAGGTCGGTGATCGCGTCCTGGGGCGTCAGCCGCAGCACCCGGCACTCACGCGCCCAGCGCTCCGGCATGACCTCGGCGTCGGGCGCGTTCAGCCGCTTGCCCTTGAGCTCGGCGACGGCCGTCTCCCAGCCCTCCGAGTGCGGCGCCAGCTCCGCGACGGCCGCCGTCCAGGCGACGAGCCGGCCGCCCTTGTCCTTGCTCCGTACGGTCACCTCGGCCACCGAGCCGTCCGCGAGCCCCGGCAGCGGCTGCTCCCCGGGGCCGTCCCCGACCAGCAGCGCCGCGCCCTCGTGCCATACGTGCCACAGCGCGCGGTCGGGACCCGGGCCGCGCACCCAGATGAGGCCGGACTTCTTGGTGGCCTCTTCGACGAGGACCTGTCCGAGGTCGGGCCCGAGGTCTGCTTCTGTCATGCCCGCAGCCTATCCAGCCGCCGGGACGAGGGCCGGGCAGGACGTATCCGACGGCCGGACGGCGCCCTACGCCCAGCTGCCCAGCTCTAGAGCCAGCCGTTCCGCTTGAGGGTGCGGTGGATCGTCAGACAGATGGTGGCGATCGCTCCGAGCACCATGGGATAGCCGTACTTCCACCCCAGCTCCGGCATGTGCTCGAAGTTCATGCCGTAGATCCCGCACACGGCCGTCGGTACGGCGATGATCGCCGCCCAGGACGTGATCTTGCGCATGTCCTCGTTCTGCGCGACCGTCGCCTGCGCGAGATTCGCCTGGAGGATCGAGTTCAGCAGCTCGTCGAAGCCGATGACCTGCTCGTGCACCCGGGCCAGATGGTCGGCGACATCGCGGAAGTACTTCTGGATGTCCGGGTCGACCAGCCGCATCGGCCGCTCGCTCAGCAGCTGCATCGGCCGCAGCAGCGGGGAGACGGCCCGCTTGAACTCCAGCACCTCGCGCTTGAGCTGGTAGATCCGCCCGGCGTCAGCGCCGCGCGAGCTGCCTTTCTCCGGGGCCGAGAACACATCGATCTCGACCTCGTCGATGTCGTCCTGCACGGCCGCCGCCACCGCGACGTATCCGTCGACGACATGGTCCGCGATGGAGTGCAGTACGGCGGAGGGCCCTTTGGTGAGCAGCTCGGCGTCGCTCTCAAGACGGTGGCGCAGCGCGCGCAGCGAGCCCTTGCCGCCGTGCCGGACGGTGATCACGAAGTCCCGGCCGGTGAAGCACATGACCTCGCCGGTGTCGACCACCTCGCTGGTCGCGGTCAGCTGGGTGTGCTCCACGTAGTGGATGGTCTTGAAGACGGTGAACAGGGTGTCGTCGTACCGCTCCAGCTTGGGCCGCTGGTGCGCGTGCACGGCGTCCTCCACCGCCAGCGGGTGCAGCCCGAACTCGGCGGCGATACCGGCGAATTCCTCCTCCGTCGGCTCGTGCAGGCCGATCCAGGCGAAGCCGCCGCCCTCGCGCACCCGCAGCATCGCCTCGTGCGGGGTGACACAGGGGTTCTCGGTGACCCGCCGGCCGTCGCGGTAGACCGCGCAGTCGACGACCGCGCTCGACGCGGAGGGGTCGCGGGTGGCGTCGTACGTGTCGTACTTGCCGTACACGGGCTTGGTCTTGCGCAGGGACGGACGGACCGCTGCGCGCAGGTCACGGATCATCGACATGGCGGGCTCCTCACGGAGAGGCCGTCGGCGAGGCGTGGCACAGCCCGGAATGGGGACGTGATGCGTACGTCCGCAAAGCGGGCGGCACCGAAGGGTCGCGGTGACGGCGTTCGCTACAGACAGGCAGAGAGTCAGATACCGCTCAGGCACTGCTCAGATACTGAGAGACGTGCTCTTCCGTCGTGCGATATGCCGTGGGCCCGGGGAAAGGGGCGTCAGATCACCGGACACGGGGTCCGTACGGAAGAGCGGTTGGTACTGGCCGGGTGACTTCGATCCACCGCAGCCCCACCTCCTCCGGCCGGTCCCCCGTAGGGGATGACGTCGTCGGGACAAGAGAGCAACGCTTCTGCGTGCTGTCCCTACCAGCGGCCAAGACTATCAGCACACCGAGGGCCAACTCCGACCCCTGCCCAATCCTTACGGGATCTATGCTCGCCGGATGGGAGAAATTCTTGATCTGGTCGAGGCCCGGCTCCGTACGGCGCTGGGCGAACCGGACGCGCGCGCCGCGGTGACGTTTCTCGGGACGGACCGCTTCGAGGTGCTGCGCTTCGTGGACTCCCAGGGCGGCTCCGGTGTGGTGCGCTACGCCACGCTCGGGATGTCGGCGCAGCCGATGGCGGACCCGTCGGCGCTGCTCGCCGATCCCGTGAAGGGGCCGCGTGCCGAGCTGGTCCTGTCGGTGCGCGCCGGGCTCGCCGCTACCGATCAGGTCCTCCGCCCGCTGGCCGTGCTGGCCGCGTCTCCGCAGGTCGAGGGCGTGGTCGTGGCCCCGGGCAGCTCGCTCGACCTCGGCGAGCCGCTGTGGCCGGGGGCGCCCTTCAGCTCCGTACTGGTCGGCGAGCCGGGCGGGCTGGTGGCGGATCTGGAGCTGGACGCGCCGCTGGAGCCGGTGCGGTTTCTGCCGCTGCTGCCGATGACGCCCAATGAGGCGGCGTGGAAGCGGGTCAGGGGCGCGCGGGAGCTTGAGGAGCGCTGGCTCGCGCGGGGCACGGATCTGCGCGACCCGCTGCGCGCTTCCGTGCCCCTGGACTGAGGACGCACTCGGCGTTCCCCGGCTCCCCGGTCGCGCCGGCCTGTCGGCCTGTTGGTCTGTCAGCCCGGTGGCCCGTCAGTCCGTCGGCCCGTCTGTCTGTTGGCCTGTCAGCCCGGCGGCCAGCCCGGCGGCCAGCCCGGCGGATTCAGTCGGCGAAGACCGCGACGCCGTCCTCCGTGGCGTGCGCGGGCCGCGACTGCTCGGCCTCCTGGCTCAGCGCACCGCGCCGTACGCCCACGATGACCGCTCCCACGACGGCCGCGAGCGCGGCGATCACGAACGGGATGTGGACGTTGCTCCACTCCTCGATCTTCGGCGCGAGGAAGGGCGCCGCCGCCGCGGCGAACCAGCGGACGAAGTTGTAGCCCGCGCTCGCCACCGGCCGGGGCGCGTCGGAGACCCCCAGCGCCAGTTCCGTGAAGACGGTGTTGTTCAGGCCGATGAAGGCGCCGGAGACGATCGTGCCGACGACGGCCGCGGTGTGGTTCCCGTATCCGAGCACCAGCAGGTCGACGGCGAGCAGTACGAGTGAGCCGCCCAGGACCCGGAGCGAGCCGAAGCGCCGCTGGAGCCGGGGCGCCACGAGCACCGAGAAGACCGCGAGCAGCAGCCCCCAGGCGAAGAAGACGGCCCCCGACGCGTACGGGGTCATGTCGAGTACGAACGGCGTGAAGGCCAGGACCGTGAAGAAGGCGTAGTTGTAGAAGAACGCCGAGGCCGCCGCGGACGCGAGCCCGCCGTGCCCCAGGGCCCTGACCGGATCGAGCGGCGACGTCCTGCGCGCGGGCCTCGGCTGCTCCTTGAGGAACGCCGTGATGCAGACGAAGCCGATGGCCATCAGGGCCGCGGTGCCGAAGAACGGATAGCGCCAGCTGGCGTCGCCGAGCAGCGCGCCGAGCAGTGGTCCGCAGGCCATGCCGAGACCGAGCGCCGACTCGTACAGCAGGATCGCCGCCGAGCTGCCCCCGGCCGCCGCGCCGACGATCACGGCGAGCGCGGTCGAGACGAAGAGCGCGTTGCCGAGCCCCCAGCCGGCCCGGAAGCCGACCAGCTCGGTCACCGACGACGACGTACCCGACAGGGCCGCGAAGACCACGACGAGCGCCAGCCCCGCGAGCAGGGTCTTCCGGCCGCCTATCCGGCTGGAGACCCACCCCGTGAGGAGCATGGCGACGGCGGTGATCAGGAAGTACGAGGTGAAGAGCAGTGAGACCTGGCTCGGGGTCGCCTCCAGGCCCTTGGCGATGGACGGCAGGATCGGGTCCACCAGACCGATCCCCATGAAGGCCACGACGGACGCGCCCGCCGTGGCCCAGACGGCCTTCGGCTGACGCGGCAGACCGCCCGTTCCCCCGTCTTTCTCGTCGAACGGATCCTCTCCGCGCATAGGGCGTGCCCTCCACTCTCCCGCTGGATCGATGCAATATGCACACAATAAGTTAGGCACACTAATAAGTGCAAGTTACATCTATATCGCGGCGTCCGGACTCTGACCGGACGGGTGATCGTCCTTGACGCGGCGTCGGCCGGGGAGGACCGTGGGGCGCTATGAGGGGCGAACCCAGTTGCCCGAAGTGCGGTGGCCGAGTCAGGGCGCCCGGTCTCTTCGCCGACTCCTGGCAGTGCGATGTACATGGCACCGTGCATCCGCTGCAGCCCGTGATACCGCCCAGCGTCGAGGCCCTCGGTGTCGTGGTGCACCGCGCGCGGGTGCCGGTGTGGATGCCCTGGCCGCTGCCCGTCGGCTGGCTCTTCACGGGCGTGGCGTACGCGGGCGACGACCGCAGCGGGGGACGTGCCACCGCCGTCGCCTGCTCGGGACCGGGGTCGCTCGGCGGCATGGGGGAGCTGCTGCTCGTCGCCGAGGAGCTGGGCGTCGGGCTCGGCGCGCGCTACGCGGGGATCGAGGGCCCGGACCCGGGACCCGCCATATGCGTCGACAAGCCACCGCAGACCAAGGTGCTCGCGGCCGGCCGGCCCACCCCGCTCTGGCATGTCGCGGACGCCCCGGAGGACCGCGCGGTCTTCGCGGGCGAGGCGCTCGGGCTGTGGCTGTGGGCGATCGTCTGGCCCGAACGGTCGGGACTGCTGCTCTACGACGAGGTGGTGCTCACCGATCTGCGGGACGTGGGCGCGGAGATGGAACTGCTGCCCTGCGGAGCCCTGTCGCCCCGGCTGCTGTCCTGAGAGTGCCGTCCGCGTGTGCCGGTTCGCGTACGTGCCCGGCGCGTCCTGGGCCGTCCGCGCGTGCCGTTATCCTTGACCGTCCCCCTGTCCGCCCCGAACCTCCGGAGTGACGCGTCGTGCGCATCGACCTGCACACCCACTCCACGGCCTCGGACGGTACGGACACCCCCGCCGAGCTGGTGCGCAACGCCGCCGCCGCCGGGCTCGACGTCGTCGCGCTGACCGACCACGACACCACCCGCGGCCACGCCGAGGCGATCGCCGCGCTCCCCGCCGTCGACCGGGACCTCACCCTCGTCACCGGCGCGGAACTCTCCTGCCGGCTCGACGGCATCAGCCTGCACATGCTGGCGTATCTCTTCGACCCGGACGCGCCGGAGCTGCTGGCCGAGCGGGAGCTGGTACGGGACGACCGCGTCCCGCGCGCGCGGACGATGGTCCGCAAGCTCCAGGAGCTGGGCGTCCCGATCACCTGGGAGCAGGTGGCGCGCGTCGCGGGCGACGCCTCGCTCGGCCGTCCGCACATCGCCACCGCCCTCGTCGAACTCGGCGTCGTCGAGACCGTCTCCGACGCCTTCACCCGGGAGTGGCTCGCGGACGGCGGACGCGCGTACGCCGAGAAGCACGAACTCGACCCCTTCGAGGCGATCCGCATGGTCAAGGCAGCCGGCGGGGTCACCGTGTTCGCGCATCCGCTGGCCGCCAAGCGCGGCCGCGTCGTGCCCGAGTCCGCCATCGTCCGCTTCGCCGAGGCCGGTCTCGACGGCATCGAGGTCGATCACATGGACCACGACGAACCGACCCGGGCCCGGCTGCGCGGACTGGCCGCCGAACTCGGCCTGCTGCCCACCGGATCCAGCGACTACCACGGCAGCCGCAAGTCCGTGGAACTCGGCGGCTGTACCACCGACCCGGAGATCTACGGCGAGATCACCCGGCGGGCCTCCGGTGCCTTCCCGGTGCCCGGTGCGGGCGGACGCGCGTAACTCCCGCCGTACCGCGCCGTATCCGTACCGCTTCCCCTTTCCTTTCCGTACCGCGTCCACACCCCGCGTCTTCGTGCCGCTCCCTCGTGGCGCGGTCGTGCCCTCGTCTTGCCGCGCCTCCGCGCGCGTCCGTTCCCGCGTCCGTTCCCGAGTCTCCCGTCTCTACGTCCCGCAAGGCCCTCACTGTGTTCGACTTCGCTGTCTTCGGCTCTCTCTTCCTCACGCTCTTCGTGATCATGGACCCTCCCGGGATCACCCCGATCTTCCTCGCCCTCACCTCAGGCAGGCCCGCCAAGGTCCAGCGCGCCATGGCCTGGCAGGCGGTGGCCGTCGCCTTCGGAGTGATCACCGTCTTCGGTCTGCTCGGCCAGCAGATCCTGGACTATCTGCATGTCTCCGTACCGGCGCTGATGATCGCCGGCGGGCTGCTCCTGCTGCTCATCGCGCTGGATCTGCTGACCGGGAAGACCGATGAGCCCCAGCAGACGAAGGACGTCAATGTCGCGCTCGTACCGCTGGGGATGCCGCTGCTCGCCGGACCCGGCGCGATCGTGTCCGTCATCCTCGCCGTGCAGCACGCCGACGGCGCCTCGGCGCGGATCTCGGTCTGGGCGGCGATCGTCGCGATGCATGTCGTGCTCTGGCTGACGATGCGCTACTCGCTGCTGATCATCCGGCTGATCAAGGACGGGGGAGTGGTGCTGGTGACCCGGCTGGCCGGGATGATGCTTTCGGCCATCGCCGTTCAGCAGATCATCAACGGCGTCACCCAGGTGATCCAGAGCGCCTGACAGGGGCAGCGCCCCCGTACGAGTGATCCGTACAGGGGCGCTTCATCGGTTCGCGGCCGGCCGCTGTCGTGCGCGGCGCGAAGGGATACGGGGTTACGAGGCCGAGGTTTCGGCCGGGCGGATATAGATGCGCTGGCCCATCGCGGCGGCCTGCTGCACGATCCGGTTGACGGAGGCGGCGTCCACAACGGTGCTGTCGACAGCGGAGCCGTCAACATCGTCGAGTCGCATGATTTCGAAGCGCAAGGCTTCTCCCTTCGTCTGATCCTCCTGCTGGAGAACTATGGGGTGACGGACTGAGCCGTCGGCAGTTACATCCAGATGCAACGGCTTGCCCACTGCAAACATTCCCTACGCTAAGGAAAATTTTCGGATGACTAACTTCTGGCGGGTACAGTCGCGTCCGCAGAGAATGAACGGTGTATGAGCGAGGCAGAGATCAACCCGGAGATCGCCGACATCGGCGCCCGTCTGGAGCGCACCAACGAGCTGCTCCAGCGCATGCTCGCCGAAGTCGCCAAGACCCCGTCCACACATGCCATCTTCGTCGACGCCGGTTACGTCTATGCTGCGGCCGGATTGCTGGTGGCGGGCACCGAGGACCGGCGCGCCTTCGATCTGGACGCCGAGGGGCTCATCGAGGCCTTCATCGACAAGGCCCGGATCATCTTCGCGGACAGCCGGCTGCTGCGCGTGTACTGGTACGACGGCGCCAGACGCCGGATCCACACCTCGGAGCAGCAGTCCATCGCCGAACTGCCCGACGTCAAGGTCAGACTCGGCAACCTGAACGCCAACAACCAGCAGAAGGGCGTCGACTCCCTGATCCGCACCGATCTCGAATCGCTCGCCCGGCACCGCGCCATCAGTGACGCGGCGCTGGTCGGCGGCGACGAGGACCTGGTGTCGGCCGTCGAGGCGGCCCAGGGGTACGGCGCGCGCGTGCACCTCTGGGGCATCGAGGCGGGCGAGGGCCGCAATCAGGCCGAGCCGCTGCTGTGGGAGGTCGACAGCCAGCGCACCTTCGACCTGGACTTCTGCAAGCCGTATGTCACCCGCCGGCCGGTCACCACCTACGAGCACGAGGGCGAGCCGCCGCCCTCCCGCGACCAGGTGCGGTTCATCGGCGCGCAGATCGCCGCGACCTGGCTGGCGGAGCGCGGCCGGGAAGCCATGGCCGAGCTGCTGCCGGGCCATCCGTATCTGCCGGGCCCGGTGGACCAGGATCTGCTGATCGAGGCGGAGAAGCTGCTCCAGCGGTCGCTACGGGGCCACGCGATACTGCGGCGGTCGCTGCGGGACGGGTTCTGGCACCACTTGCAGTCGCAGTACTGACGACTGGCGGCTGACGACTGACGGCCCGGTCCGGCCTCGAAGCGCCTCGAAGCCCTCTGGCGGCCGGCCGTGGGTGTCGCGGTGAGCGGTGCCAGGCCGTGTCCTGCCATGTCAGCCGTGGGCGTCCCAGAAGTCCTTGAGCGCGGCGGCGGTCTCCGGCGGCCGGTCGGTGTTGGGCGAGTGCTGGGCGCCCGCGATGACCGTACGGCGGGCACCGAGGCGCACGGCCATCTCGTCCAGCAGCGGCACCGGCCAGGTGTCGTCCCGTTCGCCGGACATCACATGCTTGGGGAGCGGCTGTACGGCGGCCAGCTCGTCCACCCGGTCCGGCTCCACGCTCAGCTGCCGGCCGGTGGCGATCAGCTGGGCCGGCTGGGTGAGAAGCCAGCGCCTGCGCAGATCCTCCCCGTCGACGGCGGTCTCCTCGGGGGGATCCATCGAGCGCATGATCTCCCACACCTGCCCCATGGTCATGGCCCTGAGCGCCCCGCTGAGCAGCTCGGCCCGCTCCCGCTGGACCGGGGTGACCCGCGCGGGTCCGGAGGACAGCAGCGTCAGCGTGACGAACGGGCCGGGGTCGAGCAGCACGGCGGCACGGGCGATCAGACCACCGAGTGAGTGCCCGACCAGATGTACGGGGGAGCCGAGCGCCTCCGTCTGCGCCAGTACGTCGGCGGCCAGCTCGCTCTGCGCGTAGCCGTCCTCGGTCTCCGGGCCCGCGGTCTCGTACTGGCCGCGGCCGTCCACGCAGACGACCCGGTAGCCGGCCTCCGTGAGGGGCTCCAGCAGCGCGATGAAGTCCTCCTTGCTGCCGGTGAACCCCGGGAGCATCAGCGCGGTGCCGCGCGGCTCCCGGGCCGGCCGCGCGTCGAGCGTGGCGAAGGACCCGCGGCGGGTCGCGAGCGTACGGGCGCGGGCACAGGAGGGCGGGACGAACGTGGGCGGCCGACTCATGCGAAGAGGCTAGCGGCGCCCGGGAAAGCCGATGGCCCGGCACCCCACTCTGGGGGCGTCGGGCCATCCGGCTCTCGTGCGCGCGTGCGTCAGCTCTCGGTCTTCGCCGCTGTCGTGCGCGTACGGCGGCGGCGCGGCTTGGGCAGTGCTTCCGCCTCCGCTTCGGGCGCGTCCGTGGTCGCGGCGGCCTCGACGGCCTCGGCGGCCGGCTTGGCGACGCGGGTACGGCGACGGGGCTTGGTCTCCGCGACGGGGGCCTCGGCCGTGCCGTCCGCCGGCTCCACCGCCACCGGCTCCGCGGCCTCGGCCACGGGCTTGGCGACGCGCGTACGACGGCGCGGCTTGGTCTCGGCGACCGGCGCCTCGGGGGCGTCGACCGGCTCCGTCACCGCGGCGGCCCCGACCGTCGCGGCCGCGTCGGCCGCGGGCTTCGCGGCCCGGGTACGGCGGCGGCGCGGCTTGGCCACGGGCTCCGCCTCCGGCTCCGGAAGGACGGTTTCCGCGGCGACGGTCTCCGGAACGACCGGCTCGGCGACGACCGGCTCCGGAACGACCGGCTCCGTCGTGGTCTCCACGGCCGGTGTCCCGGACACGGCCCCGGACCCGGCTCCGGTGCGGGTACGGCGGCGACGGCGCGGGGTACGCGGCTCGGCGGGCCGCTCCACGCTCGCGGGCACGTCCATCGGCACGGCGGTCTGGAACTGCGGCTCCGCCGTCTGGAACTGCGGCTCGGCGCTCGGTGACTGCGGCGCCGCCACCGTGGCGCCGGCCTCCAGCGGGGTCCCGCCGCGCGTACGGCGGCGCTGGCGCGGCGTGCGCGTGCGGGCCGGGCGCTCTTCCCGTACCGCCGCCGCCGCGGGGGCGGCGGACTTACGGCCGCGGCCGCCCGTCTCGCCGAGGTCCTCGACCTGCTCGGCCGAAAGACCGGCGCGCGTACGCTCCGCGCGCGGCAGGACGCCCTTGGTCCCGGCGGGGATGTTCAGCTCCTCGAACAGGTGCGGGGACGTGGAGTACGTCTCCGGCGGGTCCGGGAAGCCGAGGTCGAGCGCCTTGTTGATCAGCTGCCAGCGCGGGATGTCGTCCCAGTCGACGAGCGTGACGGCGGTACCGGACGCGCCCGCCCGGCCCGTGCGGCCGATGCGGTGGAGGTAGGTCTTCTCCTCCTCGGGCGACTGGTAGTTGATGACGTGCGTCACGCCCTCGACGTCGATACCGCGCGCGGCGACATCGGTGCAGACGAGGACGTCGACCTTGCCGTTGCGGAACGCGCGCAGCGCCTGTTCGCGGGCGCCCTGGCCCAGGTCGCCGTGGACCGCGCCGGAGGCGAAGCCGCGCTGGGCGAGCTGGTCCGCGATGTCGGCGGCCGTGCGCTTCGTACGGCAGAAGATCATCGCCAGTCCGCGGCCCTCGGACTGGAGGATGCGGGCGACCATCTCCGGCTTGTCCATGGAGTGGGCACGGTAGACGCGCTGCGTCGTGTTGGCGACGGTCGCGCCCGCGTCGTCCGGGGAGGTCGCGCTGATGTGCGTGGGCTGCGACATGTAACGGCGGGCGAGGCCGATGACCGCGCCCGGCATCGTCGCGGAGAACAGCATCGTCTGCCGCTTGGGCGGCAGCAGCTGGATGATCTTCTCGACGTCGGGCAGGAAGCCCAGGTCGAGCATCTCGTCGGCCTCGTCCAGCACGAGCGCGCGCACATGGGAGAGATCGAGCTTCTTCTGGCCCGCCAGGTCGAGCAGCCGGCCCGGGGTGCCGACAATCACATCGACGCCCTTCTTGAGGGCCTCGACCTGCGGCTCGTAGGCCCGGCCGCCGTAGATCGCCAGGACCCGGACGTTACGCACCTTGCCGGCCGTCAGCAGGTCGTTGGTGACCTGCGTGCACAGCTCGCGGGTGGGGACGACGACGAGCGCCTGCGGGGCGTTGGTGAGCTTCTCGGGCACGGCCCGGCCGGACTCGACGTCCGCGGGGACCGTGACGCGCTCCAGGAGCGGCAGCCCGAAGCCGAGCGTCTTGCCCGTGCCGGTCTTGGCCTGTCCGATGACGTCCTTGCCGGAAAGCGCGACGGGGAGCGTCATCTCTTGGATGGGGAACGGAGACAGGATGCCGACGGCTTCTAGCGCTTCGGCTGTCTCGGGGAGGATTCCGAGGTCTCGGAAAGTCGTAGTCAGGGTGCTGCCTCTTCTGTGAGACGCGGCACGAGGCGAACGCTGGGGGTCGTACCGCACCTGGGTACTCGGCCGGCCGTGGATTGGCCGGATGGCGCGGGACCACTGCCGTCGCTCGAGCGCTCGAACCGCTGAGGGGGCCCCTCATCTGCGGCCGTACGCTGCTGTGCGTACGATCCGCGCGGAGGGCGGTCGGGGTCGGAGCCGATCGGGCCACCGACCGGGCATCCTCATGGGGCCTGCACGAGGGACTACCCTCGTTCAAACACTGTCTAACACTGCGATCGCCCGCCGAATATTCGGCAGGCGCATTACCACTGTACCCCGGAATCGCGCATGTGTGTTGGGCGAATTCGTCGGAACGGTGTGACCACAGTGTCTGACCAGGCCCTTACGCGGCGCGAAGAGCGGGCTATTGTGCGGTCCATGGAGACGCCCGACAACGCCACCACGCCCGCATCCGCAGCCGAGGAACCCACCGGGATCGCCGCCCAGGACTGGGACACGGCCTCCGCCGAGCCGCAGTACCGCGCAGCGGTCGTGGATCTGCTGGGAGCGCTCGCCTACGGGGAGCTGGCGGCCTTCGAGCGGCTCGCCGAGGACGCCAAGCTCGCGCCGACCCTCGCCGACAAGGCGGCCCTGGCGAAGATGGCCGCCGCGGAATTCCACCACTTCGAGCGGTTGAACGACCGGCTGCGGGCGATCGACGCGGAGCCGACCGGTGCGATGGAGCCGTTCGCGAAGGCGCTCGACGACTTCCACCGTCTGACCGCGCCGTCGGACTGGCTGGAAGGTCTCGTCAAGGCGTACGTGGGCGACTCGATCGCCAGCGACTTCTACCGCGAGGTGGCCGCGCGGCTGGACACCGACACCCGCGCGCTGGTGCTCGCCGTACTGGACGACACGGGACACGGCAACTTCGCCGTGGAGAAGGTCCGCGCCGCGATCGAGGCGGAGCCCCGGGTCGGCGGGCGGCTGGCGCTCTGGGCGCGACGGCTGATGGGCGAGGCGCTCTCGCAGGCACAGCGGGTCGTGGCCGAGCGCGACGCGCTCTCCACGATGCTCGTGGGCGGGGTGGCGGACGGGTTCGATCTCGCGGAGGTCGGCCGGATGTTCTCCCGGATCACCGAGGCGCACACCAAGCGGATGGCCGCCCTCGGGCTGGCCGCCTGATCCCCTGATCCCGACCCCTGATCCCGACCCCTGACCCCCGACCCCTGATCCTGATCCCCGACCGGCGGGCAGCCCCTCGGGGATCGGCTCAGGAGGTGGAGGTCTGCGGCCGGCGCAGTCCGCGGCGAGTGGGGCGGAGCAGCAGCGACAGCAGCACCGCTCCCACCAGCAGGGCACCGACGAGCGTCGCGAGAACATGGCCGGAGCCCAGCGCCATATGCGTCACATAGGCGCCGACGAGCGCGCCGACCGGGCCGGCCGTGAACACCGTCCGGTGAGCCGGGAGCCGGTGGGAGAGCCGGCTGGCGGCCGCCCACGAAAGACCGAGTCCGAGCAGGACCGATCCGAGAACTTCCCAGATCACTGCTGATCACCTCACGACGCCGGGAGTGACATGTGGTCAGGGCCTTGGGCCCAGCACGTCACTACCCGGAGTGCACGGAACGCAACCCTCGACAGACCCCCGGGAGAGGCGGCTACGCGCATAGCGGAACTCACGGGTAACAGACCGCGGAACGGGCAGGGCGACGGACCGCGCGGGGGACCGGGGAACGGACGGCGGACGGACAGCGGAATGGCCCGGCGGGGGTGTCCCGCCGGGCCATTCCCGGATGTCAGTGACGACGGCGAAGCGACGACAGTGACGCGTGCGCGTGACTACAGAGCGCCGAATCCGACGCGTCGTGTGGCCGGCTCACCGATCTCCACGTACGCGATCCGCTCGGCCGGTACGAGCACCTTGCGGCCCTTGTCGTCCGTGAGGCTGAGCAGCTGCGCCTTGCCCGCCAGCGCGTCGGCGACGGCGCGCTCGACCTCCTGGGCGGTCTGCCCGCTCTCCAGAACGATCTCGCGGGGCGTGTGCTGCACGCCGATCTTGACCTCCACGGCTATGTCCCTCCGAACGGTCTGCGTTGCGCGGCCAGCCGCGCGGTACGCAGCACACATTAGCCCGGAGCGACCACCCGGAAGACGCCGCGGGGAACGCCCGCAGCGAACACCCGCCGTTCAGTGCTGCTCGCTGCCGTGCAGCGGGAAGCCGGCGATCCCGCGCCAGGCCAGCGAGGTGAGGAGCTGGACCGCCTGATCGCGGGGGATCGCGGACTCGCTGGAGAGCCAGTAGCGCGCCACCACCTGCGAGACGCCGCCGAGCCCCACGGCCAGCAGCATGGACTCGTCCTTGGAGAGCCCGGTGTCCTCGGCGATCACGTCGGAGATGGCCTCCGCGCACTGGAGCGCGACCCGGTCGACGCGCTCGCGCACCGCGGGCTCGTTCGTCAGATCCGACTCGAAGACCAGGCGGAACGCGCCGCCCTCGTCCTCGACATAGGCGAAGTACGCGTCCATCGTGGCCTCGACGCGCAGCTTGTTGTCCGTCGTGGACGCGAGCGCGGTACGGACCGCCTGGAGCAGGCTCTCGCAGTGCTGGTCGAGCAGGGCGAGATAGAGCTCCAGCTTTCCGGGGAAGTGCTGGTAGAGGACGGGCTTGCTGACGCCGGCCCGCTCGGCGATGTCGTCCATCGCGGCCGCGTGATAGCCCTGTGCGACGAACACTTCCTGAGCCGCGCCCAGCAGCTGATTGCGTCGGGCGCGACGCGGCAGGCGCGTGCCTCGCGGGCGCGCCGCCTCTGTCTGCTCTATGGCTGTCACGCCGCCTCCCAAAAATTCGTTCCGTGCGCGCTGTGCGCCGCCTGGCCATCGTACTTTTGGGTAACCCGGCTGTGCGTGGTGAGGACCTGTTTTTTTGGCGTCCGGTCACCTCCGGCGCGCGTACCAGGCCCTTCGCGCCACAAGCCCGGCCGGCCGGTCACGGACGGTAGTCGTCGTCCTCGTCGGTCCCGACCGCCCGCGCCTGATCGGCCGCGTCCGCTTCGTCCGCCCTGTCCGGGTCGATGCGCGTCAGGGGTTCGTCGCCCCCGGGCCGTACGTCCGTGTGCTGTTCCGCGGCGTCGGCCTCGGGGACCTCCTCGTCCCGCTCGGCCGTCTCTTCCTCGCCGTCCGTCTCGAAGGTTTCGGGATCCGTGGGGTCAACCGCCATGGCGTGCCCTCTCTCTCCCAGAGCTCTCCCTAAGAGCCTAGGAGCAGGGGATGCGCGGCGCCATGCGGCTTGTGACGGCGGACACACGGACCGGGGCGTGATCGTCTCGTAACATTGCGGCATGTCGTCGACCGAGCTGCCGGAAACCATCGCCGCCGCCGTGGCGCCGAAGGTCAGTCCCGTACGGGTCGCGGACGGGGAGCGGCTCCGTTCCGTCGCGCTGCCGGGGCTGACGCTGTGTGTACGGGCGCGTCCCGCGTCCCGGGCCGGCGCGCCGCCCGCGCTGTATGTGCACGGGCTCGGCGGCTCCTCGCAGAACTGGTCGGCGCTGATGCCGTTCCTGGAGGACATCGTCGACGGCGAGGCCGTCGATCTGCCCGGGTTCGGGGACTCGCCGCCGCCGGACGACGGCAATTACTCCATCACCGGCCATGCCCGCGCGGTGATCCGGCTGCTGGACGCGGAGAAGCGCGGTCCCGTGCATCTCCTCGGCAACTCCCTCGGCGGCGCCGTCGTCACGCGCGTCGCCGCGGCCCGGCCCGATCTGGTGCGGACCCTGACGCTGATCTCGCCCGCGCTGCCGGAGATCCGGGTGCAGCGCACCGCGTTGCCGACCGCGCTCCTCGCGCTGCCCGGTGTCGCCTCGCTGTTCGGCCGGCTCACCCGGGACTGGACGCCGGAGCAGCGCACGCGCGGCGCGATGGGGCTGACCTACGGCGACCCCTCGTCAGTTCGGGAGGAGGATCTGCGTCACGCCGTGCGGGAGATGGAGCGCCGGCTGCAACTGCCGTATTTCTGGGACGCGATGGCCAACTCGGCGCGCGGTATCGTCAACGCGTACACCTTGGGTGGTCAACACGGGTTGTGGCGGCAGGCCGAACGGGTGCTGGCACCGACGCTGCTCGTCTACGGTGGGCGGGATCTGCTCGTTTCGTACCGTATGGCCCGCAGGGCGTCGGCCGCTTTCCGCGGTTCCCGGCTGCTTACCCTCCCCGAGGCCGGACATGTTGCCATGATGGAGTACCCCAGGCAGGTCGCGCAGGCGTGCCGGGAACTCATCGATGACTACGACAGGAGCTGATCCGGGGCGTGGGACGACACAGCCGCAAGGGCCCTGTACCCCAGGGCGCGCGGTCCACGGCCGCGGTCGCGGCGGAGGAACCCGACCCGGCACGGGCCGGCGGATCCGGCAGAGGGTGGCGCAGACGCGCCGCGGACGGCCGCGACGCGGACCCGGAGCAACCGCACGCCACCCCCGCGCACGCCACCCCCGCGCACGGCGTGCCTCAGGTGCGCGGCGGTCACCCCGAGCAGCGTGAGGCAGGCGGCGGCTGGGGCGGTGAGCGGCGCCGCGGCGATACGCGTCGCCCCGCCGAGTCCGCCGACACCGCGCCGCGCGCCGCGGCCCCGCCCAAGAAGTCGCGTACGCCCGGGACTTCGGCGCCCACGCCTTCGGTACCCCCCACCGCTCCGGACACCGCTCCGGCGCCCGCGCGTATTCCGGGACCGCGACGCGAGTTCATCGAGGCGTTCGACGACGACGCGTTCGACGCCTTCCGTGCCCCGTCCTCCCGCACCGCCGTCTCGGAGGACGGCGCGCCCGGCCCGCACCCCGCCGGTGACCGGGACGGCGGCGCCGACGGCCCCGGCGCCGGGGACACCGAGCAGGATCCGGCGGAGCCCGCCAGAGGCGGCAAAGGGCGGGCGCTCACCGGCATCGCCGCCGCGGCGGTGACCACCGTCCTCGCGGTCGTCGTGGCCGGGCAGGTCACCGAGGGCGGGACGAAAACGGTCGGCGCGCGGTCAGCCGACGGCGCCGACCGTGCCGACAATGAGGACACCTCGCGCTACAAGGGCCGGCCCACCCCGACGCGGTCCTCCGCGGCGGCGACCCCGGCGCCCACCTACGCGCAGCTGATGACCCGCCAGTTCCCGCTCGATCCGGAACTGACGGCCTCGGGCGACTTCACCGCCGTACCCGGTCTCGCCAAGGCGCCCGGCAAAGGGCAGAAGTTCCGCTACCGCGTGGACATCGAGAAGGGGCTCGGGCTGGACGGCGGGGTCTTCGCCGAAGCCGTCCAGAAGACCCTGAACGACGACCGGAGCTGGGCCCACAACGGCGCCATGACCTTCGAACGCGTCTCCAGCGGCGAGGCCGACTTCGTGATCACGCTCGCGAGCCCCGGGACCACCGGCGTCTGGTGCGCCAAGTCCGGTCTGGACACGACCATCGACAATGTGTCCTGCGACTCGGCCTCGACCGACCGCGTCATGATCAACGCCTTCCGCTGGGCGCAGGGCGCGAAGACCTTCGGCGACAAGGCGATGTTCAGCTACCGGCAGATGCTGATCAACCACGAGGTGGGACACCGGCTCGGACACAACCATGTGAGCTGCCGCACGCCCGGGGCGCTCGCCCCGGTGATGCAGCAGCAGACGAAGTCGCTGGACATCGAGGGGATCAAGTGCAAGCCGAATGCCTGGGTCTTTCCCAGTAATTGAGATGCCCGTCTCATGACCGCCCCGCACCGCGTTGACATCGCACGCGGGGTCGTTCATATTTCTCGGCATGTCGCCCCGCCGCGCCGCCGTCTCCGGTCGTACCGCCATTGAGCTGACGCTCATCGGCGTGACCGCGCTGTGCGTGGCCGACATTCACTGTCGCTGACGCCTGCCCGAACGCGCGCCGGCCCTTTCTCCCCGCCGAGCATCTCCGCGTCCGGGCGTATGTGTTCCGTACGCAGGCGTGCCGTGCCGGTCTCCCGTCCTCCACCGCTCCACTCGGTCGCTCTCGCCTGCGCGGACTCCTGGGCTCTCAGCGCCCTTTGTCCTGTTCTGTCTGCGCCCTGCCCGCGCAGCTCACCGAGAGGCACCCTCCGATGCGTCAACCGTCCGTCATATCCCGCCGCGTGGCCGCGGCAGCCGTCAGCCTGGTCGTGGCAGCGGGCGCCGCCGCCTGCGCGGGTCCTCAGGACAACGATGCCAAGCCCGACGGCGCGGGCGAGGGCAAGCCCCGGAAGGGCGGCGCGCTCTCGGTGCTCAACACCGAGCCGCAGAGCGACTTCGACCCGGCCAGGCTCTACACCTCCGGCGGCGGCAACGTCCCCTCGCTGGTCTTCCGCACGCTCACCACCCGCGACCGTGAGAACGGCGCGGCCGGCACCAAGGTCGTCCCCGACCTCGCCACCGACACCGGGCGCCCGAACGCGGACGCCACCGAGTGGACGTACACCCTCAAGGAAGGGCTGAAGTTCGAGGACGGCACCCCCATCACCACCGCCGACGTCAAGTACGGCATCGAGCGCTCCTTCGCGGCGGAACTCTCCGGCGGCGCCCCCTATCTGCGCGACTGGCTGATCGGCGGCGCCGACTACGAGGGGCCGTACAAGGACAAGAAGGGCCTCGCCTCGATCGAGACGCCCGACGCGAGGACCATCGTCTTCAAGCTCGACAAGCCCGAGGGCGACTTCCCGTTCGTCGCCACCCAGACCCAGTTCGCACCCGTGCCGAAGGCGAAGGACACCGGGGCCCGGTACGAGGAGCACCCCGTCTCCTCGGGTCCGTACAAGGTCGTCAAGAACGAGGGCGACGGCCAGCACCTGGTCCTGGAGCGCAACCCGCACTGGTCGGAGAAGACCGACGAGGAGCGCCACGCCTACCCCGACACCATCGACGTGAGGGCCGGGCTCGACTCCGCCGTCATCAACCAGCGGCTCTCCACCAGCTCCGGCGCGGACGCCGCCGCCGTCACCACCGACACCAACCTCGGGCCCGCCGAGCTGGCGCAGATCGGCAGCGACAAGGAGCTCGCCGCGCGCGTCGGAACCGGACACTTCGGCTACACCAACTACCTCGCCTTCAACCCGAAGGTGAAGCCGTTCGACAACGTCAAGGTGCGCCAGGCGATCTCGTACGCCATCAACCGCACCAGCGTCATCAACGCGGCCGGCGGCTCCGCGCTCGCCGAGCCCGCGACCACCTTCCTCCCCGACCAGCCCGCCTTCGGCTACACGCCCTACGACCACTTCCCCGCCGGGAAGACCGGCGACCCCGCCAAGGCCAGGGAACTGCTGAAGGAGGCCGGGTACGCGGACGGTCTGACCATCTCGCTCACCCACTCCACCGCGCAGAACAGGGAGACCAGCCCCGAGGTCGCGACCGCCGTCCAGGAGTCGCTGAAGCAGGCCGGGATCACCGTCAAGCTCCAGGGCCTCGAACCCAACGCGTTCAACGAGGCGCGCTGGAGCGTCAAGGACTCGCCCGGCTTCTTCCTCTCCCGCTGGGGCGCGGACTGGCCGTCGGGCGGCCCGTTCCTGGCGCCGATCTTCGACGGCCGCCAGATCGTCAAGGACGGCTCCAACTTCAACCACGCGCAGCTCGACGACCCGTCGGTCAACAAGGAGATCGACGAGATCAACAAGCTGACCGATCTGAGCGCGGCGGCCAAGCGCTGGGGCGCCCTCGACAAGAAGATCGGTGAGCAGGCGCTCGACGTCCCGCTCTTCCACCCGGTCTACAAGCGGCTGTACGGCAAGGACGTCAAGAACATCGTGATCAGCGACTGGACCGGCGTTCTCGACATCTCGCAGGTCGCGGTCAAGTGAGCACCGCCCCTGATCTGCCGCCCGCGCCGCCGTCGTCCGGGGCGGTGGCGGCGACGCCGCCGCCCGTCTCGGGCGCCCGGCAGGTGTGGCGGCGGCTGCGTGGACGCCCCTCGGCCGTGGTGGCCGGGGGCGTCCTCGTCCTGCTCGTGGCGCTGGCGCTCGCCGCGCCCCTCCTCGCCGCGATCGAGGGACAGGACGCGAACACGTACCACGACGCGCTGGTGGACTCGGCGCGCGGCGGTGTGCCGACCGGCTCCTTCGGCGGGGTCAGCGGGGACCACTGGCTCGGCGTGGAACCCGGCACCGGACGGGACCTGTTCGTACGGCTGCTGTACGGGGCCCAGGTCTCGCTGCTGGTCGCCGTCGGCGCCACGGCCGTCCAGGTACTGATCGGGGTCGCCATCGGCCTCGCCGCCGGACTCGGCAACCGGCTGCTCGACACCCTCCTCAGCCGGCTCACGGACGTGATGGTCGCGCTGCCGATGCTGGTGCTCGCCATCGCCCTGACGGCCGTCGTACCGGCGGACTTCCCGCGCCCCCTGCTGCTGATCATGGTCATCGGGCTGCTCAACTGGGCCGGTACGGCCCGGATCGTACGGGCGCAGACGCTGACCCTGAAACAGCTCGACTTCGTGGCCGCCGCCCGGCTCGGCGGCTCCGGGCGGGTGCGGGTGGCGCGGCGCGAACTGCTGCCCTCGCTCGCCGCGCCCGTCATCACCTACGGGGCGATCCTGCTGCCCTCGAACATCGTGATCGAGGCGTCGCTGTCGTTCCTCGGGGTCGGCGTCAAACCGCCGACCCCGTCCTGGGGACAGATGCTGTCGACCGCGCAGACCTGGTTCCGCGCGGACCCGATGTACGTACTGCTCCCCGCCGGACTGCTGTTTGTGACGGTGCTCGCCTTCACCGTGCTGGGGGACGCGGTGCGCACGGCGCTCGATCCGCGCGAGGCCGGCCGGCTGCGCGTCGGGACGCGCGCGGGGCGCCGCGCCCGCACGGACGGCACCGCCGCCACCCCGCTCAAGGAAACGGCCTCATGACGCGCTATCTGCTCAAACGGCTCGGAGGCGCGCTTCTCGTCCTGCTCGTGCTGTCCGTCGCCGTCTACGCGCTCTTCTATCTCGTGCCGGGCGACCCCGCCCGGCTCGCCTGCGGTGACCGGTGCTCCACCCAGCAGGTCACGCAGGTACGGGAGCGGCTCGGCCTGGACGCCTCGGTGTTCACGCAGTACGGGCACTTCCTCCAGGGAATCGTCGCCGGGCGGGACTACTCGACCGGTACGGCCGTGCTGCACTGCGACGCGCCCTGCCTCGGCTTCTCGTACAAGACCGACCAGCAGGTCACCCAGCTGGTCCTGGAGCGGGCACCCGCGACCCTCTCCCTCGCGCTCGGCGCGATGGTGATCTGGCTGGTCATCGGGGTGGGCACCGGCCTGCTCTCCGCGCTGCGGCGCGGCGGTGTCACCGAGCGCGCGCTGACCGTGCTCACCCTCGCCGGAACCGGCATGCCCGTCTTCATCCTGGGGCTGCTGCTTCTGATGGCGGTCTGCGCGTATCTGCGGTGGCTGCCGTTCCCCTCGTACGTACCGTTCACGGACGACCCCGAGCAGTGGGCGTGGAACCTGCTGCTGCCCTGGCTCACCCTCGGCCTCTTCGAAAGCGCCAAATACGCGCGGCTGACGCGGAGCTCGACGCTGGAGACGCTGGCGGAGGACCATATCCGTACGTTTCGCGCGTACGGCGTGGGGGAGCGGGCGGTCGTCGGGCGGCACGCGCTGCGCGGCGCCGTACCGCCCGTCATCGCGCTCAACGCGAACGACCTCGGCTCGGTCGTGGGCGGCGCCGTACTCACCGAGACCCTCTTCGGTATCCCCGGCATCGGCAAGACGCTGGTCGACGCGGTACGGGTGGTCGATGTGCCCGTGGTGGTGGGGGTGGTGCTGGTGACCGGGACCGCCGTCGTCCTGGCGAATGTCATGGCCGATCTGCTCTACGCCGCGGCCGACCGAAGGGTGGTTCTCCTGTGACGGAGCGACTGGTCCTCGTGGAGGACCTCACCGTCGACTTCCCGGCCGGGGAGCCGGGCGCGGCCGGGAACGTACGGGCCGTGGACGGGCTCTCGTTCGAGCTCTCCGCCGGGCGGGCGATCGGCCTGGTCGGCGAGTCGGGCAGCGGCAAGAGCACCGTCGCGGGCGCGCTGCTCGGTCTGCACCGGGGGACCGGCGCGCGCGTCGGCGGAACGGTACGGGTCGGCGGTACGGACGTGGCAGCCGCCTCCGACCGTGAACTGCGCGCGCTGCGCGGCGCGGTGGCCGCGATGGTCTTCCAGGATCCGCTGTCGTCCCTGGACCCGTACTACGCGGTCGGCGACCAGATCGCCGAGGTCTACCGGGTCCACTCGGACGCCACACGGCGGGCCGCCCGCGCGCGGGCCGTCGAGGTCCTCGACCGGGTGGGCATCCCGGACGCGGCGCGCCGGGCCGGGGCCAGGCCGCACGAGTTCAGCGGCGGCATGCGCCAGCGCGCGCTGATCGCGATGGCGCTGGCCTGCGAGCCGCGGCTGCTGATCGCCGACGAGCCGACCACCGCCCTCGATGTCACCGTCCAGGCCCAGATCCTCGATCTCCTCCATGACCTGCGCCGCGAGACGGGCATGGGGCTGCTCCTGGTCACCCATGACGTGGGGGTGGCGGCGGAGAGCGTGGACGAGGTGCTGGTCATGCGGCACGGCAGGGAGGTGGAGCGCGGGCCGGTGGCCGACGTGCTGGGAGCGCCCGGGGACACCTACACGCGCACGCTGCTGGCGGCGGTGCCACGCGTGGACGCACCGCTCGGCGCGCCGTTCGGTGCGTCGTTCGGGGCGCCGCTCGGTGTGTCCACGGCCGCCGCTTCGCCGTCGAAGTCCGCGTCCACGGCCGCTTCGCCGTCGAAGCCCGCGGGCGAGGCGCTGCTCGAAGCCGTCGGCCTGCGACGGGAGTTCCGGCGCGGGCGGCGGACCGTCACCGCCGTGGACGGGGTCTCGCTCACCGTCCACCCCGGCGAGACCCTCGGCATCGTGGGGGAGAGCGGCAGTGGCAAGACCACCCTGGGACGGATGCTGGTGCGGCTCCTCGACCCCTCGCAAGGGGAGCTGCGCTACCGGGGTACGGAGATCGCGACGGCGTCCGAGAAGGAACTGCGCCCCTTCCGGCGCGAGTTGCAGATGATCTTCCAGGATCCGGTCTCCTCGCTCAATCCGCGCCGTTCGGTCGGTGAGACCGTCGCCGATCCGCTGCGGGCCGCGGGAGTGCTCGACGAGGGCCGGATCGTCGCGCGCGTGCGGGAACTGCTCGACCGGGTCGGGCTCGATCCCGGCCGGTACGACCGGTATCCGCACGAGTTCAGCGGCGGACAGCGCCAGCGGGTCGGTATCGCGCGGGCGCTCGCCGCCGAGCCGCGGCTCATCGTCTGCGACGAGCCCGTCTCCGCGCTGGACGTGACCACCCAGGCGCAGGTCACCGCGTTGCTGGCGGAACTCCAGCGCGAGCTGGGCCTGGCGCTGGTCTTCATCGCCCACGACCTCGCCGTCGTCCGGCAGGTCAGCGACCGGGTCGCCGTGATGCGCGACGGCAGGATCGTGGAACAGGGCACGGTCGACGAGGTGTACGGGACGCCCTCGGAGGCGTACACCGAACAGCTGCTGGCCGCCGTTCCCGCGCTCGATCCGGGGCTCGCCGCGGCTCGCCGCTCGGCCCGCCGGGCCCTCCCCGCACCCGCCGAGGGTGTGGCCGTGGCCTGACCCCGGGTAGCCGGTCCGTTCCGTAGCGCGACAGAACGCTACCGGTACGGGAAAGTTACGTGCATTCACCCCTTCCGGTGGTGGGGGGGGGAAACACCCCCCCCCCCCCCCCCCCCCCCCCCCCCCCCCCCTCCCCCTCCCCCCCCCCCCCCCCCCCACCCCACCACCGGCTTATCCGCTTACGGTCGTCCCGCTGCGAGTCGCCGGATCAACGGCGGCCGCCCACAGGGGAGATCGGGGGTGTGCTCGTGCGGATCGGACCGCTTGCGTACGGTGTTTACGCGTATGCGATGAGTGAGTCGGGGCGTAGGTCCGACCGGCGCCGGTCCACGGCGCGCCGCACTGAGCCGACCGCTGCGGGCAGCCGGCTCTCCCGCACCCGTGAGCCGCTTGCCGTACCCCCGGCGCACGCCGGAGTGTGCGCACCGGGGCCGTGCCCGCTTCCCGCTGTGCCGCGCCCGGCGGCCCGGCCGCGCCGCGCAAGCTGTTGGCCAAACGCTTCTTCGGCGTATCGCCGCTGGTCACGACGTACGGCGCACGGCAGTGCGCGCCCTGCCACGGGGCCGTCGGCGCGCCGCGGGTGTACGGACCGGGGGGCGCGGGCGATGCGCCGGTGCGCGCCCTGCCCAGTGCCTTCCGGCGGTGGTCGGGGGCCCGGTACTTCCCGGACGGCTCGGCCGACGCGTACGCCCTCGGCGGCCACCCCGTCCCCTTGGGGGCGTACGCCGGAGCGGGGGAGCGCGGCGTCCGGGCGAGGCGCCCCACGGCGGATAGGCCTGGCCGGGGCCCCCGCACTCGCCGGAGCACTCGCCGGCGCATTCGTCGGCGCGTTCTCCGCGTGTCCGCGCCGGGGACCGCTGCGCGCGCCGCTCGCCGTACCGGTCGTCGCTGTGTTTCCCGCTCGGTGCGCGCACCTCTTCCCCGTACAACAGGCCCGGCGCGCACTCCCCGACTTCCCCGCCGTCGCGCGCGCCCTGCCGCTCACGGCCCACGGTTTCCCCGGAGCCGCCGCCGCGTCCGGACTTCTCGCCCATGCCGCCGGCGCCCCCTCGCGGGCGTCGGCGCACCCCTTGAGCCCTCAGCACTACTTCGTGAAGGAGAAGCCAGAGATGATTCCGCAATCCGCACCACGGGCCGCAGCGGCGGCCCCCGCACCGGCCCGCCGGCACAGAGGAGCCGCGCGATGAGGGTCCTGCTGCTCGGTGCCAACGGTTTTCTCGGCCGCTTCGTGGCCGACCGGCTGCTCGCCGACCCCGCCGTCCACCTCACCGCGCTCGGCCGGGGTGACGACGCCGACGTACGGTTCGATCTCGCGGGCGGCAGCCCGGGAGCGCTCACCCGCTTCCTGGACGCCGTCCATCCCGGGGTCATCATCAACTGCGCCGGAGCCACCCGGGGCGGCGCGCGCGAGCTGACCCGGCACAACACGGTCGCCGTCGCCACGGTCTGCGAGGCCCTGCGCCGCAGCCGCTGCGGCGCCCGGCTCGTCCAGCTGGGCTGCGCCTCCGAGTACGGCCCGTCCCAGCACGGCTCGTCCACCGCCGAGGACGCCGTACCGCGCCCAGGCGGCCCGTACGGCGTGAGCAAGCTCGCCGCGTCCGAGCTGGTGCTGGGGTCCGGGCTCGACGCGATCGTGCTCCGGGTGTTCTCGCCCGTGGGCCCCGGCACCCCCGCGGGCTCCCCGCTCGGCCGGCTCGCCGAGGCGATGCGCCGCGCCATGCAGTCGGGCGACGGTGAGCTGAAGCTCGGCGGCCTGGGGGTGCAGCGCGACTTCGTCGACGTACGCGACGTGGCGCGCGCCGTGCACGCCGCCTCGCTCTCCGCCGCCCAGGGCGTCGTCAACATCGGCACCGGACGCGCGGTCAGGCTGCGGGACGCCGCCGCCGTACTGGCGAGGGTCGCGGGGTACGCGGGCGCCCTGCACGAACTGGACCTGCCCCCCGGGCCGATGCGGGCCGGCCACGCCACCGTCGGAGCCCCCCGGGGCGAGACCGCGCCGGAACACCTGGGCGCGGGCCCGTTCCCGTACCCCGACGGCTGCGGCAGCTGGCAGCAGGCCGACGTACGGACCGCACGTGACCGGCTCGGCTGGCGCCCCCGGATCAATCTGGAGGAGTCACTCGCCGATATCTGGATGGAGGCGGCGTGCCGTATCTGACCAGACCCGGCGCCCGGCTCTCCGCCACCGAGGAGGGCCGGCTCGGCATCGGCGTTCCCGGATACGCGCACCCGCTGCTCGCGCCGGTCGAGTGGGCCGAACTGACCCGCCCGGGAACCCCGCTGCACTGGGCCGTCCTCAATGTCGCGGACGGCCCCGGCGACCGGCCCGACCCGCACTGTCTGGCGGCGGCGGGCCGGCTCACCAACGCGGGGTCCAGGGTGCTCGGCCATCTCGACCTGGCCCACGGCACCCGCCCCGCCGCGGAACTGGTCTCCGATGCCCGGCGCTTCCTCGACTGGTACCGCGTCGACGGCTTCTTCCTCGACCGGTGCCCGGCGGGCCGCGCCGACCTGCCGGCGATCCGCCGGACGACGGCGGACCTCCGGGCGGTGCTCGACGGCGGGTTCGTCGTCCTGGGCCAGGGGGTCCATCCGTACCCCGGATACGCGGAGATCGCCGACCAGTTGGTGACCTTCCGCGGCCGCTGGGCGGATTACCGCTGGTCGCAGGCGGCGGCGTGGACGGCAGACCACCCGCCGGAGCGCTTCGCCCATCTCGTCCACGGGGTGCCGCGCGGTCATCTGGAGGAGGCGATGCGGATCGCGCGCTGGCAGGGCGCCGGCACGATCTTCTTCACCGACCGGACGGACCGGGCGGACGGCACCGACCGCACAGACGCCACCGGCAGCACGGGCGGCACGGGCGGCACCGGTCGCGTGGACACGGGTGACGGCGTCGCCCCGAGCAGCCGCGGCGGGTCACTCAGCCGATCACGTAACGGGTCATTCGAGGCACTGCCCGGCTTCTGGGACGAAATCGTCTCGCGAGTCGGACCAGGTGTCTCGGAATGAGAAGGGCCGTGGCAGTGTTACAGGCAGAACAACCGTACTGATTGACCGACCAACCCCCTTGTTGAGGTCCCTGTGTCGCTGCCACCCCTGGTCGAGCCCGCTGCCGAGCTCACCGTCGACGAGGTCCGCAGGTACTCCCGTCACCTGATCATCCCGGACGTCGGGATGGACGGGCAGAAGCGGCTGAAGAACGCGAAGGTGCTGTGTGTGGGGGCCGGTGGCCTCGGCTCCCCGGCTCTGATGTACCTGGCCGCGGCCGGTGTCGGCACGCTCGGCATCGTGGAGTTCGACGAGGTCGACGAGTCGAACCTGCAGCGTCAGATCATCCACAGTCAGGCCGACATCGGCCGGTCCAAGGCCGCGTCCGCGCGTGACTCCGTCCTCGGAATCAACCCCTATGTGGAGGTGATCCTTCACGAAGAGCGGCTTGAGGCCGAGAACGTGATGGACATCTTCTCGCAGTACGACCTGATCGTGGACGGCACGGACAACTTCGCCACCCGCTATCTGGTCAATGACGCCTGCGTGCTGCTGAACAAGCCGTACGTCTGGGGTTCGATCTACCGTTTCGACGGTCAGGCCAGCGTGTTCTGGTCCGAGCACGGCCCCTGCTACCGCTGCCTCTACCCGGAGCCGCCGCCCCCCGGCATGGTTCCCTCCTGCGCCGAGGGCGGCGTGCTGGGCGTGCTCTGCGCGTCCATCGGCTCCATCCAGGTCACCGAAGCGATCAAGGTGCTCACGGGCATCGGCGAGCCGCTGGTCGGCCGGCTGATGATCTACGACGCCCTGGAGATGCAGTACCGCCAGGTCAAGGTCCGCAAGGACCCCGACTGCGCGGTCTGCGGCGAGAACCCCACCGTCACCGAGCTGATCGACTACGAGGCCTTCTGCGGCGTCGTGTCCGAGGAGGCCCAGGAGGCGGCGGCCGGCTCGACGATCACTCCCAAGCAGCTCAAGGAGTGGATCGACGAGAAGGAGAACATCGAGATCATCGACGTGCGCGAGCCGAACGAGTACGAGATCGTCTCGATCCCCGGCGCCAAGCTGATCCCGAAGAACGAGTTCCTGATGGGCAGCGCCCTGGAGACCCTGCCGCAGGACAAGAAGATCGTCCTGCACTGCAAGACGGGTGTCCGCAGTGCGGAAGTCCTCGCGGTGCTGAAGTCCGCGGGCTTCTCGGACGCGGTGCACGTCGGCGGCGGAGTCATCGGCTGGGTCAACCAGATCGAGCCGGAGAAGCCGGTCTACTGAGACCCGGCGCGCCGACCGGAACAGCGAGGCGAGCGGCAGTACGAGTGAGGGGGCCGACGTGTACACGTCGGCCCCTTCGTCGTACGCGGTGTGGTCGCGCCACGAGCGGCCGGTCCCGCTACGAGCAGCTGGTCCCGCTACGAGCAGCTGGTCCCGGCGTCCGGGACCGTGCCGCGCAGGAAGTACTCGTCCACCGCGCCCGTGATACAGCGGTTGCCCGTGATGTACGCGCCATGGCCCTCGCCCTCGAAGGTGAGCAGGACCCCGACCCCCTCGCCCAGCTCCTCCACCATCCGCCGCGCACCCTCGTACGGCGTCGCCGGATCGCCCTTGCCGCCGACCACCAGGATCGGTGCCGCGCCCGGCGCCGACACCTCCGGTGTCTCGTGCTCGCCGGGCACCGGCCAGTCGGCACACCAGCCGGCCAGATCCCAGGCCAGATACGGCCCGAACACCGGCGACACCCTCCGGAAGTCCGACAGCAGCCGGGACGTGACCTCCGCGGCGGTGACCCGTCCCTTCGTGTCCGCGCAGGAGATGGCGCGCTGCGCGTGCTGCGCCGTGCCATAGCGGCCCTGTGCGTCACGGTCGTTGTACGAGTCGGCCAGCCGCAGCAGCCCGCTTCCGTCCCCGCCCTCGGCCGCGTCCAGCGCGTCGGTCAGAGCCGGCCAGCCGCGCTCGCTGTAGAGCGGGCTGATGATGCCGGTGAGCGCGAGGCTCTCGGTGAGCCTGCGCCCCGTACCGGTCGGCAGGGGCTCGCGGTCGAGCCGGTCGAGCAGCCGCACCACCCGCGAGGTGCCCACCTGCGCGCTGACGCCCCGGCTCTTGTAGTAGTTCTCCAGGGCGCGCTGGAAGCCGAGCGCCTGATTGCGCGAGTGCCCCACATAGTCGGCCGTCGGATCGACGACCGCGTCCAGGGTGAACCGTCCGACCTTCGCCGGGAACAGGTGGGCGTAGACAGCGCCCAGTTCGGTGCCGTACGAGAAGCCCAGATAGTTGAGCGTGTCGTCGCCGAGCACCTGGCGCATCAGATCCATGTCACGGGCCGCGCTGGTCGTGCCGACATGGGGCAGCAGCGGTCCCGAGCGGCGCGCGCAGTCCGCGCCGAAGGACGCGGAGTCCGCGAGGAAGGTCCTCTGCTCGGCCGGGGTGTCGGGGGTCGCGTCGATACGGAGCGACCTCTCCGTCTGGCGGTCGTTCCGGCACACCACACCGGCGCTCTGCGCCACTCCGCGCGGGTCGAAGCCGACCAGGTCGTACCGGGTCCCGAGCGTGGTGAACGAGTCGGCGGCGGCGGGGAGCGAGGCCACGCCCGAGCCGCCGGGGCCGCCGAAGTTGAAGAGGAGCGAGCCGATCCGGCTGGCCTTGTCCTGCGCCTCGGAGCGGATCAGGGCGATCCCGATGGTCTCGCCGGTGGGCGCGGTGTAGTCGAGCGGCGCCCGCATCGTGGCGCACTTCCACCGGGAGCCGGGAGCCTTCGCCGCGCTGCCGCGCGCGGCGCGCGGTGCCTCGCAGCGCTTCCAGTCGAGCCGCTGTCCGGTGAGTGAGGCGGGCAGCGCGGGCACGGAGGCGGAATCCGGCGCGAATCCGGCGGCGGGGGTGGACACCGGGGCCGAGGAACGGGCGGCCGCCTTGGAGTCGGGCGGTGGGTCCTCCGTACCGCTCCCGCACCCGGTGACGGTCAGCAGGAATGACACCGTGAGCAGGGCGGATATCCGAGTACGGCGAGACATGGCGCAATTCAATCCGGTCCGGGGGGAGAGGACAACCGAGGACAACAGAGGGCGGCTCGCGCCCGGTTGCGGAATGACGGCTGGGAAGGGGGATGACGCCGGGGAGGGGGGATGGTGGCTGAGAAGGGGGATGGCCGGCGGGTCAGCGGCAGACCGTCCCCGCGGCCGGCACCTTTCCGTCCAGCAGATAGCCGTTCACCGCCCCCTGGACGCAGGGGTTGCCGCTGTCGTACGAGCCGTGTCCCTGCCCGTGGTACGTGATCTCCGTGCCGACGCCCTTGCCCAGCGCGTCGGCCATCGCCCTCGCGCCCGCGTACGGGGTCGCCGGGTCACCGGTGTTGCCGACGATCAGGATCGGCGCCGAGCCCTTCGCGCTGACGTCGGGGGTGGACCACTGGCCCGGCACCGGCCACTTGGTGCAGCTCATCATCCCCCAGCCCAGGAACTCCCCGAAGACCGGCGACGCCTTGCGGAATTCCGGCAGTGCCGCCTCGGTCTGCGCCACCGTGTAGCGCTCCTTGGAGTCGGCGCAGTTGATGGCCACGTTGGCGGCCTGGAGGTTGCTGTATCTGCCGTACTGGTCGCGGCCGTTCATCGAGTCCGAGAGCGCGAGCAGCAGGGCGCCGTTGCCGCCGTCGGCCTCGTCCAGCCCCTGTTCCAGATACGGCCAGAAGTCCTTGGAGTAGAGCGCCTGGGCGATGCCGTTGGTGGCCTGGGTCTGGGTCAGCTTGCGGTCGCCGATCCCGGCGATCGGCCGCTTGTCCAGCCGCGCGAGCAGCTTGGTGATGAACCCCTCGATCTCCTTCGGCGTGGAGCCGGGCAGTACGCAGGCGTCGCCGCGCGCGATGCAGTCCTTCGCGAAGTTGTCCAGGGCGAGCTGGAAGCCCTTCGCCTGGCCGAGGGAGCCCTGTTCGGAGTTCTGGGTCGGGTCGACGACGGCGTCGAAGACGGCCCGGCCGACGGACTTCGGATAGAGATGGGCGTAGACGCCGCCCAGTTCGGTGCCGTAGGAGATGCCGAAGTAGTGGAGCTTGCTGTCGCCGAGGACCTTGCGCATCAGCTCCATGTCGCGGGCGGCGTTGGTCGTACCGACATACGGGAGCGCGCTGCCGGAGTTCCTCTCGCAGGCGGCGGCGAAGGTGGCGAGCCCGTTGGTGAAGGTCTTCAGCTCGGCCGGGGTGTCGGGGGTGGAGTCCTGGGCGAAGTACGCGTCGAGCTGTCTGTCGTTCTCGCACTTCACGCCGTCGCTGTCACCGACCCCGCGCGGGTCGAAGCTGACCAGGTCGTAGCGGGCGCGGAGCTTCTCGTAGTCCTGCGCGAAGGACGGCAGTCCGGTGATGCCCGAGCCGCCGGGGCCGCCGAAGTTGAAGATCAGCGAGCCGATGCGCCGCTTCGTGTCGCGGGCCTTGGCCCGGATCAGCGCCAGCTCGATCGTGTCGCCGTCCGGCTTGGCGTAGTCGAGCGGCGCCTTCATGAAGGAGCACTCCCACCGGGCGCCGCCGGGCAGCGGGGAGGGGGCCGGACCGCCACCCTCCGCGACCGATGGGGCCTTGCACGCCTTCCACGCCAGCCGCTGGGTCGCCAGGTCCTTGGGCCTGTCCGTACTCCGGGTGTTCCCGCCGTGCGAGCTGCCCGGCGCGGAGGTCCCGCCGGAGCCGGAGCATCCCGTGGCGGCCAGCAGGGCGGCGGCGGTGACGGCGGCCAGGGCCGGGGCGCGCCGCGCGGAGAAAGCGGACACGGCGGACGGGAGGGAGGCGGCGGGGGCGGGGGAGTGTGACATGGACCCATCGTGCGCCCCGGCGGCATGGGCCGCTCGGGGCCGCGGTCCATGCGGGTGGCGCGGCGGGCGGGCCGGGCGGCCGATGGTGTCCCCCCGCGGCGCCGGGCCGGCCGGGCGGCCGGCCGTGCCTCCCGCGGTGACGGGCCGCCCCTTCGCGGTGACGGGCCGCCCGTTCCGTTCGGCCGGACGTCCGGGCCTACGCGTCTAGAGCGCTCCCTTGCGCGTGAGGTGACTGAAGCTCAGCCAGCCGGGCAGCACCGGCAGCCACAGCGTCAGCAGCCGGTAGAGCAGCACGGCGGGCGCGGCGACCTCCTTCGGCAGCCCGACCGCCAGCAGACCCAGCGTCAGCGCGCCCTCGACCGCGCCCACACCGCCCGGTGTCGGCGCGGCCGACCCCAGCGCGTTGCCCGCCAGGAAGACCACGGCGATGCTCGCGTAGCTGAGCTGCTGGTTGCCGTTGTCGAACGCCCGGATCGAGGCGTCCAGGCACATCACGAACACACCCGTCAGCAGCAGCATCCCGCCGATGCCGGTGAGCAGCTTCATCGGCCGCTGGAGTACGTCGAGCATGCGGGGCACCACCCCGGCGAACAGCGAGCGCAGCCGTGTGACGAGGAACTTCCGCAGGAACGGGATCGCGGTCACGACCAGCACCAGCACGGCGACCGTCAGCAGCCCCGCGATCACCGTCCTGGACGGGGTGAGCGACGCCGACTTCTCCGTACCGGTGAGGTAGCCGAAGGACAGCAGCAGCAGGATGTGCGCCCCGAGCCCGAAGAGCTGCGACGCGCCGACACTGGCGACGGCGAGCCCCGGGCGCACCCCCGCGCGCTGGAGGAAGCGCGTGTTCAGCGCCACACCACCGACCGCGGCGGGCGTGACGATCTTGACGAAGGAACCGGCGACCTGCGCGACGACCGTACGCCGGAAGGGCACCCGTTCCGGTACGAAGCCCAGCAGGCTCATCGCCGCCGCGACATAACTGAGCGCCGAGAACGCCACGGCCGCGGCCACCCAGCCCCAGTGCGCCTGGCTGATCACCGAGCCGAAGTCCACCTGTGTGATGGTGGTGAGCAGGAAGTACGCGGCGACGGCCCCGGCGATGAAACTGAGCAGCGTACGGGGCTTGATCCGCTCCAGCCGGACCGGCTCGACCGGCGCCTGCGGTCTGATCCGCAGCACCTGCTTGCGCATCTGGGAGAGCAGATCCTCTTCGCGCGCCTCGTCGAGAGCCTCGTCTATGGCCCGTTTCTCCGCCTGCTTCTCCGCGCGCAGGGATCTTCGTACGGCCTTGCGGTCACCGTCCACGGCGGCGGCCTCCGCCACCTTGGCGCGCTTGTTCGCCTCGGACGCCTGGAGCACCGCCTCGCGCTCGCGCTGCGAGCGCTCGCGGGCGAGCCGGCGCAGCGTCGCGCGCGTGGAGCGGCTGAGCGCGATCGGCTGGAGCAGCGGCAGACAGTCGGCGATGGCGTCGGGGCCGAGGACCTCGACCGCCGCCGCCACCGAGCGCTCCGCGCCCACCCGCAGCCCCATCGTGGTGAGCAGCTGGGCGGTGTCCATCCGCAGCACCAGATCGCCCGCGGCGATCTCGCCGCCGCGCAGCTCGGTGAGGATCACCTTGCCCGAGCGGTCCACCAGCAGCGCGTCGCCGGTGAGCCTGCGGTGCGCGATCCGGCGCGACTGGAGCGCCTTCACCTGCCGCCAGGCGCCCCGTACCAGCTCGTCGGTGATCTCCTCGTCCGGCAGCGAGTCCAGGGACCGGCCGCCCAGGTGCTCGTACACGAGCATGACGGCGTCGGGACCCAGCTCGGAGGTGGCGATCAGCTTGGGGGCGTTGGCCCCGGCGGCGATGGCCGCGTACGCGAGCAGCGCTTCCTGTTCGAGCGCCTGGCGCAGGGAGGGGATGGATCTGCGGGTGGTGATGGAGCGCAGCGTCAGCTGGCGCCAGACCCGGTAGAAGAAGCCCTGGGCCTGCTGTTCGCGGTCGACGACGGTGACATCGAGCGGCGGACCGTCCTCCAGGGAGACCAGATAGCGACGGCCCCGGTCGCCCTGCTCGGTGGAGTCCGCGGCGTCCTCGGCGCGCATCGCGCTGACCGGACGGAAACCGACATGGCGCAGACCCGCCATCAGGGTCTGCCCGGTGGGGCGAACGTTGGGCGAGCCGACCGTGTAGAGCGTGCCGTACGCCACGCTCCAGCCGATCAGTACGGTCAGGATGATCGAGAACGGTGTGGTGTAGCCCGCGACCAGCATCGCGAAGGCGTCGAGCAGCAGCACCACCCACAGCACGACCCGCCACCGGGGTCTGCGTGCCATCCCGACGGCCGTCATATACGCGATGACGGGCGCCAGATAGCCATGGACGGGATCGGTGAGGCCGGTGCCCGCCTGGGGACGCGTCAGCGCGTCCTGGATCGACTCCGGGGCGGCTCTGGCGACCCACAGGTCGATGGCGAGGGTGACGCCGTGGGCCAGGACGGCGGCGAGCACCCCGTCGGCGATCCGCAGTCCGTCGCGTTTGATCAGCCGTTCGATCGCGAAGGCGACCGGGACGAGCAGCACGGCGATGCTCGACACCAGACCGGCCACCTTGACCATCAGGTCGGGGGCCTGGCCCGTGCCCTTGCTGATGTCCTGTTCCAGACCGGAGGTCGTGCCGTGGGCGAAGGCGGAGAGCCCGAGGACGAGCGCGATGGCGAGGACGCCGATGAGCAGACGCAGCAGATCGGAGGGGCGGTGGACCCGGGCCGAGAGCAGCGGCTCGTCGCCGGAGACGCGGTCGGCGCGCACGGCGCCGGTGCCGCCGTCGCAGGGCTCGTCGGCGGGGCCGGTGCCCGGGGTGGTGCCGGTGTCGTCCGCGTCCGGGCGCGACTCAGCGCCAGAGGTGGGCGTCGCCGCCGGAGGCCGCACGTCCCGCTCCTCTGTCGAATCCGTCTCTTCTTGATCTCGTATCACCAGTCACCGCCCGGATGATGGTGGCACGAGCCGCCGACAGACGGGGGCATCAGGGTGCATTGCGGGGACCTCGGGCGCACGAGATGCGTCTTTTTGTGTGCGTACGTACACGCGGTGACGGTGCGTACACGCTCCGTGGCCAGGCCGCGGCCGGGCCACCGGGACGGGTGGGGCTGTCGGTGGGGTGCGGCAGGATGGATGGGATGAGGAGTGAAGGCGAGGCGGTGGGCGGGGCGGCCGACGAGACGGCGCGACTGCCCGATTACGCGGAGCGCGTGCTGGATGTGGCCGAGCTGATCCCGCCCGGCCGGGTCATGACCTACGGCGATGTCGCGGAGTGGCTCGGCGAGGGCGGACCGCGCCAGGTCGGCCGGGCGATGGCGCTCTACGGCAGCGCCGTGCCGTGGTGGCGCGTGGTCAGGTCCGACGGAGTGCTGCTGCCGGGACACGAGCTGAGGGCGCTGGACCACTACCGCGAGGAAGGCACGCCCCTGCGCGAGGCCGCGCGGAGCGCGGAAGGGCATATGCGGCGCCTGGATATGAAACGGGCGCGATGGGACGGCGCGGGCAGCGCGGACGAGGGCGAGGGGGCTCACATATGACAGCTTCCGCCATTCGGGCGGGCGACGGGTGGTGCGCCGCCCCCGCGGCAGCCCATGAGGATGACGGAGCGGAGCGCGCCGCCGGGCCGGTGGCCGCGGGCGGACCGGAGCGCATGCGTCCCGGCCGCCCGACGGCGTAGCGTCACCGGCACGCGCCACCCGCGCCCCGGCCGGGGCACAGCTCACCGTCAGCGCCCCCGGCACCGTCACCACCAGCACCTTCCCCAGGACCGGCGAACCACGTGAGCTCCTCCCCTTCCACCGGACGTACCCCGCACCGTCGGGTACGGCAGCGGACCCCGGGCCCGTACCGACTGGTGCGTACCCCGCCGGTCCCGGTGGACCCTCCTTGGCTGGACGCAGCGCAGCGCGGGGTGGTTGACCATGAGACCGGACCGTTGCTTGTGCTGGCCGGTCCCGGCACGGGCAAGACCACCACGCTCGTGGAGTCGGTCGCCGCGCGGGTCGGCCGGGGTGCCGATCCCGAACGGATCCTGGTGCTCACCTTCAGCCGCAAAGCCGCCGTGGAACTGCGCGACCGGATGGCGGTCAGGCTCGGCGGCGGGCGCGGCCCGCAGGCGACCACCTTCCACTCCTTCTGTTACGCCCTGATCCGCGCCCATCAGGAGGCCGAACTCTTCACCGAACCTCTACGGCTGCTCTCCGGTCCCGAGCAGGACGTCGCCGTACGCGATCTCCTCGCGGGCCAGCTCGATCTGGAGCGGTCGGGGCGCGGGCGCGTCCGGTGGCCCGACGAGCTGCGGGCATGCCTGACCACGCGCGGCTTCGCCGACGAGGTACGGGCCGTGCTCGCCCGCAGCCGGGAACTGGGCCTCGGCCCCGGCGCGCTGGCCGCGTTCGCGCGGCGCACGGGCCGCCCCGACTGGTCGGCCGCCGCGGCCTTCCTCGCCGAGTATCTGGACAACCTGGACATGCAGGGGGTGCTCGACTACGCGGAGCTGGTCCACCGGGCGGTGCTGCTCGCCGGCCGCCCGGAGGTCGGGGCACGGCTGACGGAG
Source organism: Streptomyces sp. NPDC039430 (assembly GCF_055639435.1). Taxonomy (NCBI): domain Bacteria; kingdom Bacillati; phylum Actinomycetota; class Actinomycetes; order Kitasatosporales; family Streptomycetaceae; genus Streptomyces; species Streptomyces sp. NPDC039430. The sequence goes on from NZ_JBVKAK010000002.1 coordinate 611,512, forward strand.
CGGTACGACGCGGTGTTCGTCGACGAGTACCAGGACACCGACCCGGCGCAGGTCCGGCTGTTGCGCGCGCTGGCGGGCCACGGGCGCACGCTGGTCGCCTTCGGCGATCCGGACCAGTCGATCTACGCCTTCCGTGGCGCCGATGTGAACGGCATCCTCGACTTCCCGTACGCCTTCCGCCGGCGGGACGGCCGGCCGGCGCCGGTGGAGGTCCTCACCACCTCGCGGCGCTCCGGTGACCGGCTGCTGGCGGCGACCCGGCTGCTGACCCGCCGTATGCCGCTTCCCCGGCTGCCCGCGGAGAAGGTACGGACGCACCGCGAGCCGGCGGCGGTGCGTACGGGCGGCTCCGTCGAGGCGTACACGTTCCCGACGCCGTCGACGGAGCTGGACAACATCGCGGACATCCTGCGCCGCGCGCATCTGGAGGACGGCGTTCCGTGGCGTGACATGGCGGTGCTGGTGCGCGCGGGCGGCCGGACGATCCCGTCGATCAGGCGCGCCCTGACCTCGGCGGGTGTCCCTCTGGAGATCGACGGCGACGATCTTCCCCTGCGCCATGAACCGGCGGTGGCCCCGCTGCTGACGGCGCTGCGGGCGGTGGCGGAGGCGGCGGTCCGCCGGCCGTCGGGGGACGCGGAGGGCGAGGCGGTACGGGGGGAGGACGTACGGGGTGAGTCGGCAACACCCGCCCCACGCCGCCGGGTGGAGGAGGGCGTGGCGGAGGAGGGCGCGCCCGGTCCGAGGGGCGACGCCTGGGCCGAGCCGCCCGGTGCCGAGCCCACCGCGCCCGAGTACGCCTCTGCCGCGCCCACCGAGGCCGAGCCGGTCTCCGCCGCGCCCGTATCCGCCGAGCCGGTCTCCGCCGATTCCGCCGCTCCCGTCACCTCCTGGCTCGATATCGAGACCGCTCTCGCTCTCCTCGCCTCGCCCCTCGGCGGTATGGACGCCGCCGATCTGCGCCGGCTCGGACGGGCGCTGCGCGACGAGGAGCGGGCAGGCGGGAACCGGATCCCCGCCGCGTCGGACGCGCTGCTCGCGCGGGCGCTCGCCGAGCCCGAGCGCCTCGTGGCACACGACCCGGCGTACGCCCGAGGCGCACAGCGGCTGGGCGCGCTGCTGCGCAAGGCGCGTGAGCTGCTCGAAGGCGGCGGCACCGCCGAGGAAGCCCTCTGGGAGCTGTGGGACGGCACCCCCTGGCCGGGCAGGCTCGAACGCTCCGCGCTGCGCGGCGGCGCGGGCGGCCGTAACGCCGACCGCGATCTCGACGCCGTATGCGCCCTCTTCGACGCCGCCGCGCGCGCGGAGGAGCGCACCGGCGGCAGGGGCGCGCTGAACTTCCTGGAGGAGCTCGACGCCCAGGACATCGCCGCCGACACGCTCAGCCGCCGGGCCGTACGCCCCGACGCCGTACGGCTGATGACGGCGCACCGCTCGAAGGGGCTCGAATGGCGCCTTGTCGTCGTCGCCGGTGTGCAGGAGGGACTCTGGCCCGACCTGCGGCGGCGCGGCTCCCTCCTGGAGGCCGACAGGATCGGCCGCGACGGACTGGCCGAGCCGCTGTCCCCCGGCGCGCTTCTCACGGAGGAGCGCAGGCTGTTCTACGTGGCCGCGACCCGCGCCCGTGACCGGCTGGTCGTGACCGCCGTCAAGGCCCCCGCCGATGACGGCGACCAGCCCTCGCGTTTCCTCACCGAACTCGGTGTGGAGCCCAGGGACATCACCGGGCGACCCCGCCGCCCGCTCGCCGTCGCCGCGCTCGTCGCCGAACTGCGCGCCACCACCGTCGACCCGGCGGCGTCACCGGTGCTCCGTGACGCCGCCGCCCGCCGGCTCGCCAGGCTCGCCGCGCTCAGCGACGAGGACGGCCAGGCGCTCGTCCCGGCCGCGCATCCGCACCGCTGGTGGGGGCTGTACGAGCCGACCCACAGCACGGTGCCGCTGCGCGACCGCGACCAGCCCGTCGCGCTCTCCGGCAGCGCCCTCGACCAACTGGCGAACACCTGCGCACTCCAGTGGTTCCTGGGACGCGAGGTGAAGGCCGACGCGCCCGCCACGGCCGCCCAGGGGTTCGGGAACGTCGTCCATGTCCTCGCCGACGAGGTGGCCTCCGGCCGTACCCCCGCCGATCTCGACGTCCTGATGGAGCGGCTGGACTCCGTATGGGACGCGCTCGCCTTCGACGCCCCCTGGAAGTCCCAGCAGGAGAAGGCACAGGCGAGGGTCGCGCTCGAACGCTTCCTGCGCTGGCACGTCATGGACCGCGGCCGTACGCCCGCCGCCACGGAACACGGATTCGACGTCACCCTCGAAGCGGGCGCGTACGAGGTACGTATCCGGGGCTCCATGGACCGCGTCGAGAAGGACGCGGAAGGCCGCGCCTACGTCGTCGACTTCAAGACCGGCAAACAGGCCCCGACCAAGGACGAGGTCGCCCACCACCCGCAGCTCGCCGTCTACCAGCTGGCGGTACGCGAAGGCGCGCTGGACGAGGTCTTCGACGGCCGCCGCCCGGAGCCCGGCGGCGCGGAACTCGTGCAACTGCGCCAGGCCGCGCCCAAGAAGGAGGGCGGCGAGGAACTCCCCAAGGTCCAGGCCCAGGAGCCGCTGGGAGGGGAGTGGGTCGGTGAGCTGCTGACCACGGCGGCGGGCCGCGTACTCGACGAACGCTTCACCCCGACGACCGGCCAGCACTGCGGCCACTGCGCGTTCCGCGCGTCGTGCAGCGCGCAGCCGGAGGGGCAGCAGGTCGTGGAATAAGGACAAGGTGACCGCCCCCGCTGTCAGTGGTGCCGGATAGCCTCCTGAGGTGTCCGTACATCTCACCGATCCCGAGCAGCTCAAGGAGCTTCTCGGGATCCCCTTCACCCCGGAGCAGACGGCCTGCATCACCGCGCCGCCCGCCCCGCAGGTCATCGTGGCCGGAGCCGGTTCCGGCAAGACGACGGTGATGGCCGCCCGGGTGGTGTGGCTGGTGGGCAGCGGACAGGTCGCCCCCGAGCAGGTCCTCGGGCTGACGTTCACCAACAAGGCGGCGGGCGAGCTGGCCGAGCGGGTGCGCAAAGCGCTCGTACGGGCCGGAGTCACCGATCCCGACGCCATCGACCCCGAGCACCCTCCCGGTGAGCCCAGCATCTCCACGTACCACGCCTTCGCGGGCCGGCTGCTCACCGACCACGGCCTGCGGATCGGTCTGGAGCCGACCGCCCGGCTGCTCGCGGACGCCACCCGTTTCCAGCTCGCCGCGCGGGTGCTGCGGGACGCGCCGGGACCGTATCCGGCGCTGACCAAGACACTTCCCGCGCTGGTCAGCGATCTGCTCGCGCTCGACGCCGAGCTGGCCGAGCATCTGGTCGGGCCCGCGCGGCTCGGCGCGTACGACACCGACCTGCTGAACACCCTGGCGACCGCGCGGCTCAGCAACGCCGAGCTGCGCAAGGTCCCGGAGACCACCGTCGCCCGCGGTGAACTGCTCGAACTGGTCGGACGCTACCGCGCCGCCAAGAGCGCCCGCGATCTCCTCGACTTCGGCGACCAGATCGCCCTCTCCGCCCAGCTCGCCACCACCAGACCCGAGGTCGGGGCGCTGCTCCGGGACGAGTTCCGGGTCGTCCTGCTCGACGAGTACCAGGACACGTCGGTCGCGCAGCGGCTGCTGCTCTCCGGGCTCTTCGGCGGCGGCACGGGCCACGCGGTCACCGCGGTCGGTGACCCCTGCCAGGCGATCTACGGCTGGCGCGGCGCCTCCGTCGCCAATCTGGACGACTTCCCCGCCCACTTCCCGTACGCCGACGGCCGCCCGGCCGCCCGCTTCTCCCTCAGTGAGAACCGCCGCAGCGGCGGCCGGCTGCTGGACCTCGCCAACGGCCTCGCGCGGCCGCTGCGCGCGATGCACGAGGGCGTGGAGGCGCTGCGCCCCGCGCCCGGCGCCGAGCGCGACGGCGGGGTGCGCTGCGCGCTGCTGCGTACGCACGCGGAGGAGATCGACTGGCTCGCGGACTCGATCGCCCACCTGGTGCGCACGGGCAAGGAGCCCGCCGAGATCGCCGTGCTGTGCCGTACGGCCGGGGACTTCCCGGAGATCCAGGGCGCCCTGGTGGCCCGCGATGTGCCCGTCGAGGTCGTCGGCCTCTCGGGGCTGCTCCATCTCCCCGAGGTGGCCGACCTCGTGGCGATGTGCGAGGTCCTCCAGGATCCCGGCGCCAACGCCTCCCTCGTACGGCTGCTCACCGGACCGCGCTGGCGCATCGGCCCGCGCGATCTGGCGCTGCTCGGCCGCCGGGCCCGGCTGCTGGTCCACCGGGGCACGGGCGCCGACGGGGACGACGACCCCGACGCGCGGCTGGCCGCGGCGGTCGAGGGCACCGACCCCGCCGAGGTGATCTCGCTCGCCGACGCCCTGGACACCTTCCTGGAGCAGGCCGGCGCGCCGGAGGACGGACTGCCCTTCTCCGCCGCCGCCCGGATCCGGTTCGCCCGGCTCGCCACCGAACTGCGCGAGCTGCGCAGGTCGCTCGCGGACCCCCTGATGGACGTCCTGCACCGTGTCCTGGCCACGACCGGACTGGAGGTCGAGCTGTCCGCCTCCCCGCACGCGCTGGCCGCCCGCCGCCGCGAGACGCTGGGCAACTTCCTCGACATCGCCGCGTCGTTCGCGGCGCTCGACGGCGAGGCCGGGCTGCTGGCCTTCCTGGCGTTCCTGCGTACGGCCGCGCAGTACGAGAAGGGCCTGGACAACGCGCTGCCCGGCGGCGAGAACACGGTGAAGGTGCTCACCGCCCACAAGTCCAAGGGGCTGGAGTGGGATGTCGTCGCCGTGCCGGGGCTGGTCGCCGGACAGTTCCCCAACGGCAAGGCGCGCGAGTCCTGGACGTCCCAGCCGAAGGTCCTCCCGCACGCGCTGCGCGGGGACGCGCCGACCCTGCCGGAGATCACGTCCTGGGACGCGAAGGGCCTCAAGTCCTTCAAAGAAGCCATGAAGGCGCACCAGCACACCGAGGAACTGCGCCTCGGCTATGTCACCTTCACCCGCCCGCGCTCGCTGCTGCTCGGCTCGGGCCACTGGTGGGGGCCCACCCAGAAGCGGCCGAGGGGCCCGTCCGATTTCCTGCACGCCCTGTACGACCACTGCGCGGCGGGCTTCGGCGAGATCGAGGCATGGGCGGACGAACCGGAGGAGGCGGAGGACAACCCGGCCCTGCGGACGGAGGGCGTCTCCCACGCCTGGCCGCTGCCTCTGGACGGGCCGTCGCTGACCCGCAGGCGCGCGGCGGCGGACACGGTGCTGTCGTATCTGGAGGAGCTGGGGAGCGACGGAGGCCGGCCGGCGGAGTCGGCGGAGCGCGATGCGGCGGCCGACCTGGCCGAGCCCGAGGACGCGGAGCTGTACGAACCGGAACCGGACGCCCCGGAGGTGTACGTTCCGGATCTTGCCGGGCCGTTCGACAGCGAGTCGCCGGAGGAGGACGAGGCCCCCTTCGACGCCGACCTGCCGGGGGACACCGACCTGCCGGGGGACACCGACCTGGCAGACGCCGACCTGTCCGACTGGGACGCCTGGACGACCGCGCCCGCCCCTGCCCCCGCTGCTCGGTCGGCGACGGCGGCCGTACCCGGTCCCCGGCAGGCCGAGCCGGCTCCCTCGGGCCGCCCCCGACTGACCCCCGAAGAGACCCGTACCCTCGCCTCCTGGGACCGCGATCTCGACGCCCTCGCCGGTGAGCTGCGCCGCTCCCGCGCCACCGTCCGCGACGTCCCCGTACCGCCGTCGCTCTCCGCTTCCCAGCTGCTGCGGCTCGCCGCCGACCCCGACGGCTTCGCCCAGGAGCTGGCCCGGCCCATGCCGCGCCCGCCACGGGCCGCCGCCCGCAGGGGCACGCGGTTCCACGCCTGGGTGGAGTCGCGGTTCGAGGAACTGCCTCTCCCGATGCTCGGCCCCGACGAGCTGCCCGGCGGCGACGACGACGAGCCGGAGATCGTGGACGAACGTGACCTGGCCGCGCTCAAGGAAGCGTTCGAGCTGACGCCGTACGCCCGGCGCACGCCGTACCGCGTGGAGGCACCGTTCCAGTTCACCCTCGCGGGCCGGGTGATCAGGGGCCGTATCGACGCCGTCTACCGCGAGGCCCACACCGACCCCGCGACCGGCGCGGAGACCTTCACCTACGAGATCGTCGACTGGAAGACCGGCCGTGCCGGGACGGCGGACCCCCTCCAGCTCGCCGTCTACCGGCTGGCCTGGGCCGAGCAGCACGGCCTCCCGCCGACCGCGGTCACGGCCACGTTCCTGTATGTGAGGACCGGGGAGGTCGTCCGTCCCGGCCGTCTCCCCGGCCGCCCGGAGCTGGAGCGGCTCCTCACCGAAACCGAAACCGAAGCCGCAGCCGCAGCCGAAGCCGAAGCACCGGGCGACCCCGACGGTCCGGGCGGTCCGGGCGGTCCGGGCGGCCCGGAGGCCGTGGAGGAGACCTCCCCGAGCGCCCCGAGCGCCCCGGGCGGGTCCGGCCCGGATAGCACGGAAAGCACGCACGAGACCCGGGACACACCCACGGACGGGCGATCCTCACAACCGGCAGACGGGACCGCACTCTGAGCCCGTTAGGCTCGACATCATGAGCGACACCCCGGACAGCGTCGTCCGTACGTACATCCAGACCCACCGCGCCGCCTTCCTCGCCGACCTCGCCGACTGGCTGCGCATCCCCTCCGTGTCCGCCGACCCCGACCACGACGCTGACGTGCGGCGCAGTGCCGACTGGCTCGCCGCGAAGCTCAAGGAGACCGGGTTTCCGGTCACCGAGATCTGGGACACCCCGGGCGCCCCCGCCGTCTTCGCGGAGTGGCCCTCGGAGGACCCGGACGCCCCGACCGTGCTGGTCTACGGGCACCACGACGTCCAGCCGGCCGCCCCCGAGGACGGCTGGCACACCGACCCCTTCGAGCCGGTCGTACGGGACGGCCGTATGTACGCGCGCGGCGCCGCCGACGACAAGGGCCAGGTGTTCTTCCACACACTCGGCGTACGGGCGCATCTCGCCGCCACCGGCCGCACCACACCCGCCGTCCACCTCAAGCTCCTCGTCGAGGGCGAGGAGGAATCGGGCTCCCCGCACTTCCGCGCGCTGGCCGAGGAGCGGGCCGGCCGCCTCGCCGCCGATGTCGTGATCGTCTCCGACACGGGCATGTGGTCGGCGGACACCCCGACCGTCTGCACCGGCATGCGCGGGCTCGCCGACTGCGAGATCGAGCTGTACGGCCCCGACCAGGACATCCACTCCGGTTCCTTCGGCGGCGCGGTCCCGAATCCGGCCACCGTCGCCGCCCGGCTCGTCGCGGCGTTGCACGACGAGCACGAGCGCGTCACGATCCCGGGCTTCTACGACGGTGTGGCCGAACTCACCGAGGCCGAGCGCGCCCTGATCGCGGAGCTGCCCTTCGACGAGGAGGCGTGGCTGCGTACGGCGAAGTCGCACGGCACCCTCGGAGAGGCGGGCCACTCCACCCTGGAGCGGGTCTGGGCCCGCCCGACCGCCGAGGTCAACGGCATCGGCGGGGGCTACCAGGGACCGGGCGGCAAGACGATCATCCCGTCCTCGGCCCACCTGAAGCTCTCGTTCCGGCTGGTCGCGGGCCAGGACCCGGACCGTATCGAGCGGTCCGTACGCGACTGGACCGAGGCCAGGATCCCGGCCGGCATCCGGCACACGATCAGCTTCGGCGCGGCCACGCGCCCCTGTCTGACCCCGCTGGACCACCCCGCGCTCCAGTCCGTCGTACGGGCCATGGGCCGGGCCTTCGGGCAGAAGATCCGCTTCACCAGGGAGGGCGGTTCAGGACCGGCCGCCGACCTCCAGGACGTGCTCGGCGCCCCGGTGCTGTTCCTGGGCATCTCCGTCCCGTCCGACGGCTGGCACGCGCCGAACGAGAAGGTCGAACTCGACCTGCTCCTCAAAGGTGTGGAGACGACCGCCCACCTCTGGAGCGAGCTCGCCGCCTCCGGGCCGGAGTTCGCTGCCCCTGGGCCTCGGGCAGGGACCGCGTGTTGAACGTCCCGCTCGGTCCCGTCGGTCCCGCCACATACTCCGCTGACCAGAAACCCAATCCATCCGGGGGAGTTGGAAGTACCTGTGAGCACCATCAACGGTGACGCCACCGCACACCGACCCATCGGCCTCACCGCCCCCAGCGGTATCGACCGCGCGGCGCACCACCGTCTCGACGAGGCATGGCTGGCGGCCGCCTGGAGCCATCCGACGACCCGCGTCTTCGTGGTGTCGGGCGGCCAGGTGCTGATCGACGACACCCCTGACGGGCGTACCGAACTGGTCATGACCCCGGCCTTCGAGGCGCCCCTCACCGAAACCCACCGCTACTTCCTCGGTACGGATGAGGACGGTGTCCGCTATTTCGCGCTCCAGAAGGACTCGCTCCCGGGACGCATGGACCAGTCGGCGCGGCCCGCGGGGCTGCGCGAGGCCGGGATGCTGCTCTCCGCGCGCGACGCGGGCCTGATGGTGCACGCCGTGGCGCTGGAGAACTGGCAGCGGCTGCACCGCTTCTGCTCCCGCTGCGGCGAGCGCACCGTCATCGCCGCGGCCGGCCATATCCGCCGCTGCCAGGCCTGCGGCGCCGAGCACTACCCGCGTACCGACCCCGCGGTGATCATGCTCGTCACCGACGAGGAGGACCGCGCGCTGCTGGGCCGCCAGGTCCACTGGCCCGAGGGCCGCTTCTCCACGCTGGCCGGTTTCGTGGAGCCCGGTGAGTCGATCGAGACGTCCGTGGCCCGCGAGGTCTTCGAGGAGGCGGGCGTCACCGTCGGCGAGGTCGAGTACATCGCCAGCCAGCCGTGGCCGTTCCCGTCGAGCCTGATGCTGGGCTTCATGGCCCGTGCCACGTCCTCCGACATCACGGTGGACGGCGAGGAGATCGAGGAGGCGCGCTGGTTCTCCCGGGAGGACCTGCGGACGGCGATCGAGACGGGTGAGATCCTTCCCCCGGCTGGCATCTCGATCGCCGCGCGCCTGGTGGAGCTCTGGTACGGCAAGCCCCTGCCGAAGCCGCTGACCCAGCCCTGAGCGCGGCCTGTCCTTACAGGCGCGTGCGCGCACGTCAGAGCCCCCGCGGACAGCGGTCCTGCGGGGGCTCTTCTCGCGTCGTGCGGGGCCGCGTCGTCAGACGCCGACCTTCTGCTTGACCTGTGCGAGCGAGGGGTTCGTCAGCGTGGAGCCGTCGGGGAACAGCACGGTCGGCACCGTCTGGTTGCCGCCGTTCGCCTTCTCGACGAAGGCCGCCGACTCCGGGTCCTGCTCGATGTTGATCTCGGTGTACGCGATGCCTTCGCGGTCCATCTGGCCCTTGAGCCGACGGCAGTATCCGCACCACGTGGTGCTGTACATCGTCACAGTGCCCGGCATGTCTCTCGGCTCCTCTGTCTCGAAATCTCGGACATCTCGCTGAATGCGTCGCCCGCATTCTCTCGAACGCGCGTAACCCGGCCACCATTCCCCGACGCCCCGACCGTTCCGACGCCCCGACGCCCCGACCGTTCCGCATGGCGCAGGGGGCGTCCACAGGACCGGTCGTACGAACGGATCGGTACGACCGGTGCGGCACCCCTGTGGACAACCGCCGCACCCGTCCCGGGAGACCTGGCAGCATGGCGGGGTGACAGCAGCAACGCACTCCCCACTGTTCCCGCGGGAATCCGACGCCGGCCAGATCGTGACCCCGCCGCGCGACGCCGACGCGGTGCTCGACGGGCTCGACCCCGAGCAGCGCGAGGTGGCGACGGCCCTGCACGGTCCGGTGTGCGTGCTGGCCGGGGCCGGCACGGGCAAGACGCGCGCGATCACCCACCGGATCGCGTACGGCGTGCGCGCGGGCATCCTCCAGCCCGGCAGCGTGCTGGCCGTCACGTTCACCAACCGCGCCGCGGGTGAGATGCGGGGCCGGCTGCGCCAGCTCGGCGCCGGCGGTGTGCAGGCGCGTACGTTCCACTCAGCCGCGCTGCGCCAGCTCCAGTTCTTCTGGCCCAAAGCGGTCGGCGGCGAGCTGCCCCGGCTGCTCGACCGCAAGGTGCAGGTGGTCGCCGAGGCATCGGCCCGCTGCCGGATCCGGCTCGACCGCAATGAACTGCGCGATGTCACCGCCGAGATCGAGTGGGCGAAGGTCACCCAGACCGTGCCGGCCGACTACCCGGCCGCCGTGGCCAAGTCCTCCCGCGAAGCCCCGCGCGACGCGGCGGAGATCGGCCAGATCTACGGGATGTACGAGCAGCTGAAGCGTGACCGCTCGGTGATCGACTTCGAGGACGTCCTGCTGCTCACGGTCGGCATCCTCCAGGACCGCCATGACATCGCCGACCAGATCCGCCGTCAGTACCAGCACTTCGTGGTGGACGAGTACCAGGACGTCAGCCCGCTCCAGCAGCGCTTGCTCGATCTGTGGCTGGGGGACCGGGAGAGCCTCTGCGTGGTCGGTGACGCAAGCCAGACCATCTACTCCTTCACCGGCGCCACCCCCGACCATCTGCTGAACTTCCGCACCCGGCACCCGGGCGCCACCGTCGTGAAGCTGGTCCGTGACTACCGCTCCACCCCGCAGGTGGTCCATCTCGCCAACGGTCTGCTCAACCAGGCCCGCGGCCGGGCCGCCGAGCACCGTCTCGAACTGATCTCGCAGCGCGAGCCGGGCCCCGAGCCGGTCCGCACGGAGTACGCGGACGAGCCCGCCGAGGCCGAGGGCACCGCCCGCCGTATCCGCGATCTGATCGCCGCGGGCGTGCCGGCCGGCGAGATCGCCGTGCTGTACCGGATCAACGCCCAGTCGGAGGTCTACGAGCAGGCCCTCGCCGACGCGGGCGTGCCCTACCAACTCCGCGGCGCCGAGCGGTTCTTCGAGCGCCAGGAGGTGCGGGAGGCTGGCGCGGCGCTGCGTGGCGCGGCCCGCTTCGGGGGCAATGACTCCCTGCTCGACGATGTGGTCGAGCTGCCGTCGCAGGTGCGGGCGGTGCTCTCCACGAAGGGCTGGACCACCGAACCCCCGGCGGGCTCGGGCGCCGTCCGTGACCGCTGGGAGTCGCTGGCCGCCCTCGTCCGGCTCGCCGAGGACTTCGTACGGGCCAGGCCGTCCGCGACGCTCGCCGATCTGGTGGCCGAGCTGGACGAGCGCGCCGCCGCGCAGCACGCGCCGACCGTGCAGGGCGTCACGCTCGCCTCGCTGCACGCGGCGAAGGGCCTGGAATGGGACGCCGTCTTCCTGGTCGGTCTGACCGAGGGCATGATGCCGATCACCTACGCCAAGACCGACGAGCAGATCGAGGAGGAGCGCAGGCTGCTCTATGTCGGCGTCACCCGCGCGCGGTCGTATCTCTCCCTCTCCTGGGCGCTCTCCCGCTCTCCCGGCGGCCGGGCCTCCCGCCGGGCCACCCGCTTCCTCAACGGGCTTCGTCCGGGCTCCGTGGCCCCGGGTGCCCGGGGCGCGGGGGCGGAGGCGGGTGGTCCCGTGGAGCGCGCGGGCGCGGCCCGGCGCAAGCGGCGCGGCCCGGTGCTGTGCCGCGTGTGCGGCAAGACGCTGACGGACGCCGGCGAGATGAAGCTGATGCGCTGCGAGGACTGCCCCTCGGACATGGACGAGGCGCTCTACGAGCGGCTCCGTGACTGGCGCGCCGGCCAGGCACAGCGGCTGAGCCAGCCCGCCTACTGCGTGTTCACCGACAAGACGCTGATGGCGATCGCCGAGGCCGTGCCCGGGAGCGCGGGTGAGCTGGCCGGGATCGCGGGTGTCGGCAGTCGCAAGCTGGACCGGTTCGGAGCCGATGTACTGGCCATCTGCGCAGGTGAAGAGTGCGCGGAAGCCGATCGGGACAGCTGAGGCAAACTCGACCCAAAAATAGTTTGCGCACGCCCCAGGAATCCCCATAGGTTCTTAACCACGGAAACAACGGCTTCTCCGAAGCCCTGTTACCGTGCTCTACTTGTCCGCATACGTGTGACGGGCCTTCGGGCCGGTCCCTTGAGACGCCGAGAGGAGGCGATTCCAGTGATCAGCATCAACGCAAGCTTCATCGACACCGCCAAAATGACCGATCTCTCGGTCGTCTCCGCCTGCTCGCTCGGCTTCTCCCGTTCGGAACTCATCGCCAGTGGTCTGTCCGGCGCCTCCGCCGTTCGTCCCGCAGCTCTGTCGGTCCTTCCTGTCAGGAATCGCGCCGGCAGTGTCCTGGAGCGCAATGAGCGACCGATCGAGGCACTGGAAGCAGGAGTAGCAGCGGCAGAGGCCAAGGCCTATGCCTTTGCGGCGACCGGTGCCGAAACGAAGCAGCAGACGCAGCACCACACGATGTGGGCCTTCCGTGGGCTCGAACCCTGGAGTGATCCAGCCTGATCCACCATCAGGCCGGCGCCTTCAGGGCCGCGGAACCCCACCCGGGATCCGCGGCCCTTCTGTTTGTCCCGAACGGGAGAGACAGAGCGAAGGGGCCTCGGGACACGCAACACCCGGTACCAGCCGACACCCGGCCAACAGGCCGGACCGACCAGACGAGGAACGACTCCCGTGCAACTCGAAGCGCACGCCCCGTCCGTACCGCCTTCCGAATCGATCACCCCGCCCGGCCCCACGGAGGACTCCACCTTGACCCCGCTCACCGCGCTCACCGCGCTCACCGCGCTCGACGACGCCATCGAGAACCTCGGCGTACCCGTTCCCTGCCGTGCCTACGACCCGGAGGTCTTCTTCGCCGAGTCCCCGGCCGATGTCGAGTACGCCAAGGCGCTCTGCCGCACCTGCCCGCTGGTCGAGGCCTGCCTCGCCGGCGCCAAGGAGCGGCGCGAGCCGTGGGGTGTCTGGGGTGGGGAGCTCTTCGTCCAGGGCGTCGTGGTTGCCCGCAAGCGGCCTCGTGGCCGTCCGCGCAAGAACCCGGTCTCGGCATGAACGTCTCCGGAACCATCGACCGCCCCCTCACGCACGATCCCCAGAAGCAGGCTCCGATGACCTCTTCCCCGAGCGAGCCACGTGGCTCCGCCACCCCAGTCGTCACCACCATGGGCGCGAACGACTCGCGTCAGAACAGGACCCGCGAGATGCAACTCATTCCAGAAGCCCTGGCACGCGCGCATATGAACGAGCGCATGCGGGAAGCCGACGCGGAACGCCGGGCCGTGCGCCTGGTCGCCGCTCGGCGGATGCAGCGCCGCGCCGAGCGCGTATCGATGCGCGCGCGCCGCGCGCTCGCCATGGCCGTCATGCAGTAGGCAATACCTTCAGCCAGCGCCAGTAGCCAGCACTGAGCGGGGGCCGGTCCCGACGGACCGGCCCTCGCGGTGCGTTGTCCGCCACCCGGAACCGGGCGGGCCCACCGTCCCGGCACAACAGCCGTCACTCCTTCCGAGGCGACCTCACGCGCCCACATCGGAGCGATCGAGGACAGGCTCGGCTCCGACCGGTGGAGAGGGCACCTCTTCCCCGTCATCCGGCTCCAGCAGGAACCCGGGCAGCCACGCCTCCAGCTCGTCCCGGAGCCGTACCGTCGCGCTCAGCTGACAGAGCACTCCGATGGTGCTCAGCGTCACGCGGTGGATCAGCAGATACGACGGCGGCAGATTCAGCTGCTTGCCCAACTGGTTGGCGGGCGAGCGCGGGTCGGCGATCCGCGCCGCCTGGGTGCGCATCCAGGCGCGGGTGAAGGTGAACTCCTCCACGACCGCGGGCTCGATGATCGGCAGCAGATACTCCAGCACCCCGTCCGGGTCGAGATCGATGGACTCCTTGACGAACCCCTCGTCCCGCAGCAGGTCGTACACCCCCTGGGCGTCGTCCTCCAGCGTCATCCGCAGCGCCTCACCGATCGTGTCGGGCAGTCCGCCGGGCAGCCGGTCCACCGTGCCGAAGTCCAGCACCCCGAGGCGTGGTTCACCGCCCGAGCCGTCGTCGCCCTCTCCGGCGTCCGCCGCGGGCAGCAGCCGGAAGTTCCCCGGGTGCGGATCCGCGTGCAGCAGGCCCGTACGCGCGGGGCCCGAGAAGAGGAACCGCGCCAGCAACTGCCCCGCCCGGTCGCGCTCCTCGGGCGTGCCGTCGGAGATCACCTGCGCCAGCGGTGTCCCGTCGATCCACTCCGTGACCAGCACCTGATCGCCCTGGTGCACCACATCGGGCACCACCACATCCGGGTCGTCCGCGAACTCCGCGGCGTGCTCACGCTGTGCCTCGGCCTCCAGGGCGTAGTCCAGCTCCTCGGACACCCGGTCGCGCAACTCGGTGATCAGCGGCTTGATGTCCATCCCCGGGACGAGCGGTCCCAGCAGCCTGGCGAACCGGCTCAGCTGCGTCAGATCCGACAGCAGCGCCTCACCCGCCCCCGGATACTGCACCTTGACCGCGACCTCGCGTCCGTCGTGCCACACCGCACGGTGCACCTGTCCGATCGAGGCGGCGGCCGACGGCTTGTCCTCGAACTCCAGGAACAGCTCACGCCACTCCTCGCCCAGCCGCTCCGCCAGCACCGCGTGCACCGTACGGGTGGGCATGGGCGGCGCCGCTTCCTGGAGCTTGGTGAGCGCCGCCCGGTAGGGCCCCGCGATCTCCTCCGGCAGCGCGGACTCGAAGACGGACAGCGCCTGCCCGAACTTCATCGCCCCGCCCTTCAGCTCCCCGAGCACCTTGAAGAGCTGGTCGGCGGTGCGCTGCTGCAGCTCCCGCGCGACGATCTCCGCGGACTTCCCGCCGATCCGTTTGCCGAGCCCCCATGTGGCCCGGCCCGCGAAGCCCAGCGGCAGTGTGGCCAGCTTCGCGGTACGGGTGACCGCCTTCCGGGGAAGATCAGACATTGAGCCCCTCCTAATCCCAGACAGCCATGCCGCGTACGGCGGTTACCCCGCCATTGTGTCGTGCGACGCCCCCGTCCCGGCCATGTGCTCTTCCTCTCTTCGGCCCGCCGCGCCGCAGGGGCACTCCGGATGAGGCGCGATCCGCTCCGACCGCCAGTCGAGCAGCGGCAGTGACGCCTCCCACCGCGCACCCGTACTGGCCGGCAGCTCCCCGTCCAGGAACGACAGGGCATGGGCCGCCGCCAGGCCCGCCACCGCGGTGGCCAGCCCCAGATCACAGGCCGGGACGGCGCCGGTGCCGCGCCCGGAGCGCCACTGGGCCAGCATCCTCGGCCATCCCGGATCGCGGTCCGCGCGCTGCCCGGCGATACAGCCCGCGCAGGCCGTGCCACCCGGCAGCACCAGCGGTCCGACCACACCCGTGGCCTCGATCACTCCCGTATAGAGATGGGGAGTTCCGGTGGAGATCCAGGGCTCGGCCGGCACCGGATCGGGGGCGTAGGCCGCGAGCCCGTCCCGCGGAGCGACGATCACCAGCGAGAGCCCCGGCTCGCCCTCGCCGCCCGACTCCGCGAACTCCGCCGCGCGCGGCGCGCGTCCGGGCGCGGATTTCCGCACCAACTGCCGGGCCGCCGTGTCCCTGCGCTCACCCACCGACCCCGGGGGCAGCCCGCCGGGTGACACATCCCACTCCTGGGCGCACCCGCCGTCCAGCACATCGACCCGCCCGATCCCGGAGGCCGAGAGCACCGCCGCGACGGCCGCCCCCACCCGCCCGGCGCCGCGGACCTGGACCCGCATCGTGCGCCGCGCCGCCAGCCGTCGCGCACCCGCTCCCGGCTCCGGATGGATGACGGAGAGCGATGCCAGATCGGGCCGCATCCGGTCGAGCACCGCTGTCCGCTTCCGTAACGCGTCGGCCGCGCCGCCGCCCGCGTCCGGATCGTCGATCAGCCCCGCCCTGGTCAGCCGCTTCACCAGCGAATCGGCCAGGCCGTCGGGCAGCCCCATCGCGCGGGCCTCCTCCCGCAGCAGCGGCAGCCCGCGTGTCCCGTCCAGCAGCTCCAGAAAGCTGCCCGTGGCCGTGTCGACCGGCCCCAGCAGCACCGCGTGCGCGGGGGTGATCCCGAACTGCACGGTCTGCCGCTCCCGCCACGCGCGACGCAGCGCGGGCTTCACCGTCGGATGCATATCGGCCTCCCCGTTCGTCTTCCCTCGGTGTGTTCGTCTTCTCTCGGTCCTGTCCCGGTCTTCTCTCGTGCTCTGCTCGTGCTCCGCTCTGTGATCACTCCGGAAAGTGATCACTCCGGAATGTCCCGGGCCCCCGGATTCGTGTTCTCAGAATGCAAGACGCCGCTCGACGGTGCGGAAAGTTATCCACAGCGGCCGGCATTAGTCGTTCAAATCCCGCCGCGCCGGAAGTGGATCAAGGGAGATCGCTCGCGGAGGCGGGACTTCCTCCACACCCAGCGGGTAACGTCATGGGGTGTCCGCCGATCCCTCTCCTCGCCTCGCGGGGGAGACCCCATCGAACAGCGCCGGAAGTGACGCGCGGCGCGTGCCGGGTCGCCCGCTCCGCGCCCCGGGGACCAGCGCTGTCGAGGTCCGCAGAAGCACCCGCCGCAGCAGAACGGTCTCGGCCTACCGGGAGGGCGACCGGACCATCGTGCTCATCCCCGCCCGGATGTCGGAGGCGGAGGAGCGCCGCTGGGTGTCGGTGATGCTCGACAAACTCGCCGCGCAGGAGAGCAAGCGCGTCCTCGGCGACAGCGAGCTGACGGAGCGGGCCGAGCGGCTGTCGGGCCAGTACCTCGGCGGACGGGCCAGGCCCGCGTCGGTCCGATGGGTCACCAACCAGAACACCCGGTGGGGCTCCTGCACCCCCGCCGAGGGCAGTATCCGGCTGTCGCACCGGCTCCAGGGCATGCCGGAGTACGTCGTCGACTACGTACTCGTCCACGAGCTGGCGCATCTGCTCGTGCCGGGACACGGCCCGCGTTTCTGGCGTCTGCTGGAGGCCTACCCCCGCACCGAGCGGGCCAGGGGCTATCTCGAAGGCGTGGTCGCGGCGGAGCGGCTGCCGTATCTGCCCGTCGCGCGCGGGGAGTGACGGCCATCGGCCGCCGGGACTTCTGTCCCATTCGGCGATCCTGTACCGAGTGTGTACCGGCTTGGCCGATTGTCACCCCCAGCCGTTAGCCTGACGCGACGCAATCACCTTCCGGATGGGGGACGGTCGTTACGTATGGCCAGGGAATTCCAGCGCGGCCACAAGGCCAAGATCAGTGACCTCACGGCGGGGACGGATCTGTATGTAGGCGTGCAGATCGCCGGCCCCGGGCTGAGCTTCGACATCAGCTGCTTCGGCCTCGACGCCGACGAGCGGCTCTCGGACGACCGTTACTTCATCTTCTTCAATCAGCCGAAGTCCCCGGAAGAATCCCTTCAGTTGCTGGGCGCGCAGGCGGGCGACACGGAGTCGTTCCGGGTGACCCTGGACCGTATTCCGGCGAATATCCACAAGCTCTCGTTCACCGCCACCCTCGACGGCGCCGGACAGATGTCCCAGGTCGGCCCGGGATACATCCGGATCGTCGCGGGCGGCGAGGAAGTCGTCCGATACGCCTTCACCGGCTCGGAGTTCACCACCGAGCGCGCCGTGATGCTCGGCGACTTCTATCTCAAGGACGTATGGCGGTTCGCCGCCGTCGGCCAGGGCTTCGACGGCGGCCTCGACGCGCTGCTGAAGAACTTCGGCGGAGAGGTCGCCGAGGAGGAGCCGGCCGCGCCGGAGCCGGTCGCCGGTGGCGCGGCGCCCGCCTTCGCCCCGCCCGCCTTCGCCCCGCCCGTCCAGAGCACCCCGCCTCCCGCTTTCGGCGCTCCGGCGGAACCGCCCGCTCCGGCGCCCGCGCCCGCCCCGGCGCCGCAGCCCGTGCACACGGCGGCGACCATCGTGGCGCCGGTGAACCCGCCGGGCGGCACGGTCCCTCCGCCGGCGCCCGCCCCGGCTCCGTACGGACAGCCCGCACCCGCGCCCGCCCCGTACGGCCAGCCCGCTCAGGCACCTGCCCCGTACGGACAGCCGGCTCCCACGCCCGCCCCCTACGGACAGCCGGCCCCCGCGCCCTATGGCCAGGCCGCTCCCGCGCCCTACGGCCAGCAGCCGCCGGGGCCGCCCCAGGGCGTCGGCCAAGGTGTCCCGCAGGGCGTGCCGCCCGGCGGCGCCGGTCTCCAGGCGGCCCTTCAGCCGTACCGGGAACTGCCCACGGGCCAGCGCTGGACCCCGCAGAACGGCCAGCTGATGCGCGTCGACCTCGGCGAGGGAGGCAGTCCGGTCCTCGCCCGCCAGGGCAGCATGGTGATGTACCAGGGCAAGGTCGACTTCGGCTACAAGGGCGCCGGTTTCGCCGGCCGTATCGTCGGCAGCGCCACCGGCCAGGAGATGCAGCTGATGCGCTGCACCGGCAAGGGACAGGTCTTCCTCGCAGAAGAGGGCGCGCATCTGCACCCCGTGGAGCTCCAGGGCGACGGCATCTGTGTCTCCGCCGAGAACGTCCTCGCCTTCGACGAGAGCCTCCAGTACGAGGTCCGCCGTATCGAGGGCCACGGCATTCCCGGCGGCGCGCTGTTCACCATGCTCTTCCAGGGCACGGGCACCGTGGTCGTGAAGACCCATGGCACCCCGGTGGTCCTGCCTGTCACGCCCACCACCTTCGCCGACTGCAACGCCGTCGTCGCCTGGTCGGCCGCCTCCCAGGTGATCATCTCCAGCCAGGTCAGACTGCGCCGCAACGCGTACCCCGGCCACAGCGGGGAGACCGTGAACCTCCAGTTCCGGGGAGCGCCCGGCAACTTCATCGTCGTCCAGCCGTACGAGGTCTGAGGGAGCCCGGACAATGAACCAGCAGCTCGCGGGCTATGCCCCCACCCCCGTCGCGGCCCGGATGGAGAACCACGGCCGCGCCATGCTCAAGGTCGCGATGGCCTCGGGCCAGGACCTGTTCGCACGCACCGGCTCGATGGTCGCCTACGAGGGCTTCATCCAGTACGAGCCGAACTCGCCCGCCATCCGCCGGATCGCCTCCCAGTGGGCGACCGGCGAGGGCACGCCCCTGATGAAGTGCGCGGGTGACGGTCTGCTCTATCTCGCCGACTACGGCGCGGACATCGTCGTCATCAACCTCGACAACGACGCGCTCTCGGTCAACGGCAGCAATCTGCTCGCCTTCGACGCCCACCTCACCTGGGGCGTCGAGCGCGTGAAGGGGCTCGCCAAGTTCGCCGGCCAGGGGCTGTGGAACGTACAGATCTCCGGGACCGGCTGGGTCGCCCTGACCTCGCGCGGCACCCCGATCGTCGTCGACTGCGGCCGTGGCGAGGACGAGACCTATGTGGACCCGGACGCCCTCGTCGCCTGGTCACCTGCCCTGAAGGTGAAGGGCAAGCGCAGCTTCAAGGCATCGGCGCTGATCGGGCGCGGCAGCGGGGAGGCATACCAGATGGCCTTCTCCGGCTCGGGAATCGTGGTCGTACAGCCCAGCGAGGACAGCACCGACCGCCTGCGGATCCAGGGCTGAGGGGGAGAACACACCATGCAGAGTCCGCTTTTCGCCCACACCGAGCAGCAGTCCCAGGACCGCTACGCGGTACAGAACCCGCAGCTGCTGCGGGTCGCGCTCACCGGCCAGGACGACGTCCTCGCCCGCAAGGGCGCGATGGTCGCCTACCAGGGGCTGATCGACTTCGACGGTGAGTACCAGTCGGGGAGCCGGCGCCAGTCCCGCGCGCGCACCGGCGAGGGACTGGAGCTGATGCGCTGCTCCGGGCAGGGCACGGTCTATCTGGCCAATCTCGCCCAGTACATCCATGTGGTGGACGTCGACCACGAGGGGATGACGGTGGACAGCGCCTATGTGCTGGCGCTCGACTCCGCGCTGCACACCGAAGTCATCGCGGTGGACAGCCAGTACGGGATCTCCGGCTCAGGCAAGTACCAGCTGAACATCTCCGGCCGGGGCAAGGTCGCGCTGATGACCTCGGGCCAGCCGCTGATGATGCAGGTCACGCCCGAGAAGTACGTCAACGCGGACGCCGACGCGGTCGTCGCCTGGTCCTCCGGGCTGCGGGTGCAGATGCAGGCGCAGACGCACTCCTCGGGGGTCCTGCGACGGCGCGGCAACACCGGCGAGGGCTGGGAGCTGAGCTTCCTCGGCCAGGGCTACGCGCTGGTCCAGCCCAGCGAGGTCATGCCGCCGCAGCACGCGGTGATCGGGCAGGGCCTCGGGGCTCAGTTCGGGGTCGGCCAGCAGGGCGCCCACGGCCAGAACCAGAACAACGTCTGGAGCCGTTGACTTCGTCAAGTGCCAAGCGTTGACGCCGGTGACAACGGGGCCAGGCCGCCGGTCCCCGGACCGGCGGAACAGGGGCGGCCCGCGCGTGGCCGCCCCTTCTCAGCCGCCGTCCCGCTCTCGCCGGCGCAGCGCGGCACGGCTGCGCTCCACCAGCCGTACGACCGAGCCGTCGGCCACCGCCGCGGCCTCCTCGTAGGAGAACCACCGCAGGTCCAGCGACTCCTCGCTGATCGCCTCGACCGCGCCGGAAGGCGCCAGCGCCGCGTACTGGACGTCGAGATGCCAGTGGCACGGGGCCGGGATCGCGTGTCTGTCGAGCTGTACGGGGCCGCCCGCCAGCAGCGTCAGCCCCTCGATCCCCGACTCCTCCACGGCCTCCCGCAGCGCCGCCCGCTCCAGCGAGGTGTCACCCGGTTCGCAGTGGCCGCCCATCTGCAGCCACATGCCGAGCTTCTTGTGCAGGGTCAGCAGCACCCGGCCGCGCTCCGGATCGATCACCAGCGCGCTGGCCGTCAGATGACCGGCCCCGCAGGACTTCCACATCGCGTCGGGATGAGCGGCCAGATGATCCAGATAGAGCCCGCCCAGCTCCGGCTGGTCCTCGTAACCCTTCAGTACGAGGACCGCGTCGTCGTGCAGGCTCACTTGTCGCCGTCGCCCTTGCCGTCGTCGCCCCTGCCGTCGTCCGGTCCGGCCTTGCCGCCGTCGTCCTTGCGGAGGTTCGGCTTGCCGTCCGCGGCCTCGCCGAGCATCTTGTCCAGCTCGGAGAAGTCCAGCTGCTCGTGGTGGACGAAGCCGTCCGGGTCATCGAGGTCGGAGGCCGTCGGCAGCATGTCCGGGTGCTCCCAGAGACGGTCGCGGCCGTCGACGCCCCGCGCGTCCGTGAGCGAGGCCCACAGCCGTGAGGCGTCCCGCAGCCGGCGCGGGCGCAGCTGGAGACCGATGAGGGTGGCGAAGGTCTGCTCCGCGGGACCACCGGAGGCGCGCCGCCTGCGCAGCGTCTCGCGCAGCGCGTCGGCGCCCGTGAGCCTGGACTTCGCGGCCTCGTGCACCACCGCGTCCACCCAGCCCTCGACCAGCGCGAGCGCCGTTTCGAGACGGGCCAGCGCGGCCTTCTGCTCGGGTGTGTCCTCGGGCTGGAACATGCCCTGCTGGAGCGCTTCCTGAAGCTCCTCGGGATGGGTCGGGTCGAACTGGCCGACCACGTCCTCCAGCTTGGTCGTGTCCACCTTGATCCCGCGGGCGTAGCCCTCGACCGCGCCGAACATGTGCGAACGCAGCCACGGCACGTGGGCGAAGAGCCGCTGATGGGCGGCCTCGCGCAGCGCCAGATACAGCCGGATCTCGTCCTTGGGGACCCCGAGGTCCTTGCTGAACGCCGCGATGTTCAGCGGCAGCAGCGCGGCCCTGTTCGCCGGGCCGAGCGGGAGCCCGATGTCGGTGGAGCCGACCACCTCGCCCGCCAGCACGCCCACGGCCTGCCCGATCTGCTGGCCGAACATGGCGCCGCCCATGGAGCGCATCATGCCGATCAGCGGACCGGCCACGGACTGCATCTCCTCGGGCAGCACCTCACCCATGGCCGTACCGACCCGCTCCGCCACCGGATCGACGAGCTGCTGCCACGCGGGCAGCGTCGCCTCGACCCACTCGGCGCGGCTCCACGCCACCGCCGTGTTCGAGCCGGAGGGCAGGGACGTCACGCCGTCCAGCCAGATGTCGGCGAGCCGTACGGCCTCCTCGACCGCGGCGCGCTCGGAGGGCCCGACACTCGCGTCCTTCGTGCCGTCCGGCGTGCCCTGGGCGACCGTCTGGCGGGCGATCTGCTTGGCCATGTCCCAGTTCACGGGACCGCCCTCGTAGCTCAGCATCTGGCCGAGCTGCTGGAAGGCCGCGCCCAGGTCGTTGGGGTTGAGCGAGCCGAACATCGCGGCGAACGGATTGTCCGCACCGCCCGCGCCGCCCGGCAGCCCGAACCCCGCGAAGGGGTTCACGGGACCGCCACCGGCACCCTGACCACCTCCGGCGGGGTCCTTCTTCTTGCCGTCGCCGTCCTCCGGCTCCTCCGGCGGAAGGCCGAATCCGAATGGAGTGTCACTCACGGGGTTCCTCGGCTCGTAGGGCCACCGGCTTGCTGCCGGCGGCGGCTGCCCGGCTACACCACCCAGCCTAAGCGGCACCGGGCGGGTGAGGCTGGCTTCACGGGCCGCGGGCCGTGCCCGGCCGACTGCCCCGGACCCTGCCTTCGACCTGCTGTGTCTCCCGCCTCCGAGAGCCCCATACCATTTCGACACCCGGGCGGCTTCCGGGCTCGGTGCTCCGCCGGACCATGGCCTGCGGCAGGATGGACATCACCTGGTACGTACGCGTCATTCACGTACGTATTGAAGACAACCGCTGGAGACGCCCGGTGAGTTCCCCAGATCCGCAGGTTCGCGCAGCGCGAAACCGCTCAACCACGCCCCCGTCCCGAGGCCCCGTGGTCGCGGTCACGGGCGCCGCCTCCGGGGTGGGTGACCTGCTCACCCGCCGCCTGGCCGCGTCCGAGGAGATCAAGCAGGTCATCGCCATCGACGAGCGCAGAGGCGAGGTCTCCGAGGCGCAGTGGCACGTCCTCGACGTCCGTGACCCGGCCATCGCGGAGAAGTTGCGCGGGGCGGACGTGGTGGTACATCTCGCGCTCGATCTCGACCTGGAGACCGACGCGACCGCGCGTACGGCGTACAACGTGCGCGGTACGCAGACCGTGCTCACGGCGGCCGCCGCGGCGGGGGTGCACCGCGTCGTGCTCTGCACGTCGGCCATGGTCTACGGCGCGCTGCCCGACAACGACATCCCGCTCTCCGAGGACGCGGAGCTGCGCGCGACGGCCGAGGCGACCGGCGTCGGCGATCTGCTGGAGATCGAGCGTCTCGGCCGCCGCGCGCCCCGCGCGCACCCCGGCCTGAACGTGACGGTCGTACGCCCCGCCGTCCTGGTCGGCGGTACGGACACGGCCCTCACCCGCTACTTCGAGTCGCCTCGGCTGCTCGTCGTCGCGGGATCCCGCCCCACCTGGCAGTTCTGCCATGTCGACGATCTGGTCAGCGCGCTGGAGTACGCCGCGCTGGAGAAGGCCGACGGCGAGTTCGCGGTCGGCTGTGACGGCTGGCTGGAGCAGGAGGAGGTCGAGGAACTCAGCGGTATCCGCCGGATGGAACTGCCGTCGGCGGTCGCCCTGGGGGCCGCGGCCCGGCTGCACAGGATCGGCCTGACCCCCTCGCCCGCCGGGGATCTCGCCTACACCATGCATCCCTGGGTGGTGAGCGTCAGCAGGCTGCACGACGCCGGGTGGCGGCCGCGCTGGACCAACGAGGAGGTCCTCGCCGCGCTCCTGGAGGAGGTGGAGGGCCGCCATACGGTGGCGGGCCGCCGGCTCGGCCGCAAGGACGCCACCGCGGCGGGCGCGGCGGGCGCGACGGTGGCGCTGCTCGGTACGGCCGCGCTGGTACGACGGGCGCGCAAGGCGCGGCGCAGGCTCTAGCACCGGTCCCGCGGCTTCAGTACCGGTCCGCGGCTCCGGCGCTGTTCCGCCTGTCAGTGCCGTACGGCACGATGGGTTCATGGCGAGCACGCATTCCCACCCGGGCGAGCAGGCGGCGCAGGACCCGATCCGGCTGCTGGCGATACGCGACACCCCGCTGACCGTCGACGAGGTCTTCCGAGCGGTCGGCGACGACGCGGCCGGCGGCACCGCGCTCTTCGTCGGCACGGTGCGCGACCACGACGGCGGCGCCGACGTGGACAGCCTCGGCTATTCCAGCCATCCCACGGCAGAGGCGGAGCTGCGACGCGTCGCGGAGAAGGTCGTCGCCGACTATCCCGTGCGCGCGCTGGCCGCTGTCCACCGTGTGGGTGATCTGAGGGTCGGAGATCTTGCGGTCGTCGTGGCGGTCTCCTGCCCGCACCGGGGGGAGGCGTTCGAGGCCTGCCGCAAGCTGATCGACGACCTGAAACACGAGGTCCCGATCTGGAAGCACCAGAAATTCTCGGACGGCACGGAGGAATGGGTCGGCGCCTGAGGCAGGCCGCACGCGCGCTTCGCCCGACCGCCGTCGTCTGAAACCCGGTCAGTATCCCTAGGGCCCGATTTGCGTAACCGCACCCCGACCAGCAGCGTTGATTCAGCAGATGCTTATCTGCTGATCGGTCAGTCACAGACGCTCACTTGAGGTCGGGAGAACGAAAATGGCCGCACTTGCCTGGCTCTTGATTCCGCTCTTCGCCGCCATAGGCGCGGGTATATGGGGAAGCTGGGTCTCCAGGGACCGCACGATCGGGGACATAGCCGAGCTGAACGGCTACGCCCGGTTCCGTGACGCGATGGAGAAGGCACCCTCCGGCTCGGCTTCCGCCGGGTCCGACGCTGTCTGACGTCGTCGCGGTCCGTACGTCGTCGTCGCGCGGCCCCGCCGCCCGCTGCCCCGTACGGACCGGCCCCAGGACCGCGGACCGGCCCCAGGTCCCGGCCCCGGACGGACCGGCCCCAGGGGTGCACTGACAGACCCTTACCGTACTGTCGTTCCATGCCACGCCGCACCGCGACGATGCTCGCCTCCACCCTCGTCCTCATCGCGCTGCTCTGCGCAGGCGTGCTGATCAAAGTCCCGTATTCGGAGATGAGCCCCGGGCCGACGGTGAACACACTCGGCGACGCGGGCGGTGAGCCCGTACTCCAGATCTCCGGCCGCAAGACGTATCCGACCTCGGGTCATCTCAATATGACGACGGTCAGGGTCACCGGAGCGGATTACAACATGAACATCGTCGAAGCGGTCTACGGCTGGCTGGCCCACGACAACGTGGTGGTGCCGCACGACACCCTGTATCCGGACGGCAAGACGGAAGAGCAGTCCACACAGGAGAACGCCGAAGAGTTCAGCCAGTCCCAGGAGAGCGCCAAGGTCGCCGCCCTGCGTCGGCTGAACATCCCGGTGTCGTCGCGGATCATCGTCTCCTCCGTGATCAAGGGCAGCCCCTCCGAGGGCACGCTGCACGCCGGTGATGTGATCAAGGCCGTGGACGGTACGCCGGTCAACGAGCCGCAGGACGTCGCGAAGCTCGTCACCAAGCATCAGCCGGGCGAGGACGTCTCCTTCACCATCGTCCCCGCCGACGAGGCGAAGGCGGCCGAGAAGGCGCGCAAGGAGCCCGAGGGCGGCGAGAAGGTCACGATCACCACGGCGAAGTCTCCCGACGGCGGCCGGGCGATCGTCGGCATCCAGGCCGGGACCGCCCACACGTTCCCGTTCACGATGGACATCAAGCTGGCCGACGTGGGCGGACCGAGCGCCGGGCTGATGTTCTCCCTCGGCCTCGTCGACAAGCTCACCCCCGGCTCACTGACGGGCGGCAAGTTCGTCGCCGGTACGGGCACGATCGACGACAAGGGCGCGGTCGGCCCGATCGGCGGGATCGAGATGAAGCTCGTCGGCGCGCGCGCCGCGGGCGCCGTGTACTTCCTCACACCGGACCAGAACTGCGCGGCGGCGGTCTCCGACATCCCCAGCGGCCTGACGCTGGTCAGGGTGAAGACCATCGCGGACGCCACGAAGTCCCTGGACAAGATCCGCGCCGGGGACACGGCCGGCCTGCCGAGCTGTTCGGCGAGCTGACCGGCCGCGCCCCGGTCAAGGGCTAGGTCACGAGGTCACGATCGGGAGTCGGTTACGACTCGAACGTGGCGGCGAGCGCCTCGGCCAGCCCCGGAACCAGCCCCGAGCCGGTGAGGACCTCGTTCGGGGAGTCCTTCTCGCGCAGCCGCAGCGCCGACTCCCTGGCGCCGTCACGCAGCACGGCCACGGTCATCCGCACCTCCTGGCGCTCCGGGTGGGCGGAGACCCACGAGGCGAGCCCCGCCTCGTCGAGACCCTCCGGTACGGACGCCTCCGCGGACGGCGGCAGCATCAGCCGTTCGACCGTCATCGCGCAGCCCGCCACCGCCCCGGGCCAGGCGATGGTGCCGAGGAACTCGTCGAGCGGGGTGCCGGACGGGATCTCGTCCTGCTCGACAGGGGTGAGGGGCGCGACGGACCCGGCGTCGTCGAGACCCAGCTGTGCCGCGAGCTCCGGTTCGTCGGTGCGCAGCCGCGCGGTGTCGACGAGCGCGAAAAGCCTGGCCGGCTGGTCCCAGCCGAGCCCGGAGGCGTACTCGTCGATTTCGAGCACCGCGCGGGTCAGCGGGCTCGCGGCCATGGGTGTACCTGAGGGAGAGACGTTGGACATGACCAACATCCTGCCTCCTTGGGACCCGGGTACGGGAACTAGGTAAAGCCTCAGTAAGTTGCATGAGTGGGCTCTACGATCGCGGGGCCCCGCTTTTCACACGCTGAATCACACGACCGCGAACTTAGAGGTGCGCACGTTGGCTTTCCAGATGCCGGACCGCGGCGGAGGCCCAGCCGGGCCACGGATGAGAGTGGGCCGGCCCTCTCGGCGGGTCCGGACCCTGCTCATGACCCTGGGCGTGCTGGCCGTACTGGCCATGCTCTTCGTCATGTTCGCCGGGTTCTGGACCGACTGGCTCTGGTACCGCTCGGTGAAGTACTCCTCGGTGTTCACCACCACGCTCTGGACCAAGATCGGCCTGTTCGCGGTCTTCGGGCTGCTGATGGCCGGCGCCGTCGGCCTCAACATCTGGCTGGCGCACCGGCTGCGGCCGCCGCTCAGCGCGATGTCGATGGAGCAGCAGAACCTCGACCGGTACCGGATGGGGATCGCCCCGTACAAGAAGTGGGTGCTCCTCGCGATCACCGCGCTCGTCGGGCTGATCTCCGGGGCCTCCGCCGCGGGACAGTGGCGTACGTGGCTGATGTGGGTGAACGGGGTGGCCTTCGGCCAGAAGGATCCCCAGTTCAAGATGGACGTGTCGTTCTACGCGTTCGATCTTCCCTGGTACCGCTTCATGCTGGCCTTCGGCTTCGCGGCCACCGTGCTGTCGCTGATCGCCGCCGCGCTGACCCACTACCTGTACGGCGGGCTGCGGATCACCAGCCCCGGCGCGCGGGCCACCGCCGCGGCCACCGGACACCTGTCGGTGCTGCTCGGTGTCTTCGTCTCGCTGAAGGCCGTGGCGTACTGGCTCGACCGGTACGGGCTCGCCGTGAAGTCCAGCGACTTCAAGGCGGCGGGCAACTGGACGGGTCTGCGGTTCGTCGACGCCAACGCCTACCTTCCGGCGAAGACGATCCTGTTCTGCATCGCCGTCATCTGCGCCCTGCTGTTCTTCGCGACGCTCTGGCGCCGTACGTGGCAGCTGCCGGTGATCGGTTTCGGTCTGATGGTGCTGTCGGCGATCCTCATCGGCGGCCTCTACCCCGCGATCGTGCAGAAGTTCCAGGTCCAGCCGAACGAGCAGGCCAAGGAATCGCCGTACATCAAGAAGAACATCGACGCCACGCGTGAGGCGTACGGCATCGACAGCGCCGATGTGCAGGACTACGGCGGCAAGGGCGACCCGGACAAGAAGGCCGAGCAGCGCAAGGCGGCCGACACCGCCGCCAGTTACCGGCTGGTCGACCCCAATGTGGTCTCGCCCGCGTTCCAGCAGCTCCAGCAGGAGCGTAAGTACTACCAGTTCCCCGCCACGCTGGACGTCGACCGGTACACCGGCCCCGACGGAAAGCCGCAGGACACGGTCGTCGGTCTGCGCGAGCTGAACATCACCGGTATCCCCAAGCGCAACTGGATCAACGACCACTTCACGTACACCCATGGGTACGGCGTGATCGCGTCCAAGGGCACGAACACCGTGACGGACGAGAACGACGGCACCATCGGCGCCCCGGACTTCACCGAGTCCGGACTGCCGACGACCGGCCAGCTCGGCACGTACGAGCAGCGCGTCTACTACGGCGAGAAGACCGAGCAGTACTCGATCGTGGGCGGCCCCCAGAAGGAGCTGGACTACGAGAAGAACGGCGAGCGGACGACGAGCTACAAGGGCAAGAGCGGAGTCGATCTCTCCAACCCGCTGAACCGCGCGGCGTACGCCGTGGCGTTCAGCGAGCCCCAGATGCTCTACTCCGGCGCCATCGGCGACGGCTCGCGGATTCTCTACAACCGCACGCCCAAGGAGCGCGTCGAGGCCGTCGCGCCCTGGCTGACCATCGACGGGGACGCCTATCCCGCCGTGGTCGGCGGCCGCATCCAGTGGATCGTCGACGCGTACACCACCACGAACGGCTATCCGTACGCGTCCCGTACGACGCTCGGCGACACCACGGCCGACTCGCTGACCGACAGCCAGCGCGCGGTGGTCGCGCAGCAGAACCAGGTCAACTACATCCGGAACTCGGTGAAGGCCACCGTCGACGCCTACGACGGCACGGTCAAGCTGTACGAGTGGGACACCAAGGACCCGGTGCTCAAGACCTGGATGAAGGCCTTCCCCGGCACGGTGCAGCCGAAGGCCGACATCAAGCCCGACCTGCTGTCCCATCTGCGCTACCCGCAGGACATGTTCAAGGTGCAGCGCGAGCTGCTCACCCGCTACCACGTCACGGACCCCGCGCAGTTCTACAGCGGCAGTGACGCGTGGCAGGTGCCGGACGACCCGACCAACAAGGACAGCAACTCCGTCCCGCCGTACTACCTGAGCCTGAAGATGCCCGGCGAGGACCAGCAGAAGTTCTCGCTGACCACCACCTTCACGCCCAACGGACGTCCCAACCTGGGGGCGTTCATGGCGGTGGACGCCGATGCGACCAGTGCGGACTTCGGCAAGATCAGAGTCCTGAGAGTGACGTCCACCGTGCAGGGCCCGCAGCAGGTGCAGAGCGAGCTGAACGGTGTGCCGGAAGTCGCCGAGTTCGTCAGGAACCTGAGAGGCACCGACTCGGACATCGAGTACGGCAACCTCCTGACGGTCCCGCTCGACGGAGGCTTCCTGTACATCGAGCCGGTGTACGCGCGCGGTGGCAGCGCGAACTATCCGCTGCTGAAGAAGGTGGCGGTCTCCTACGGCGGCAAGCCCGTCTTCAAGGACAGCCTCCCCGAGGCGCTCAACGCGGTGTTCGGGGCGGAGACTTCACCGCCGTCCACGACCCCGCCGCCACCGGGCGAGCCCACCAAGCCGCCGGCCACCGGCGACAAGGCGCTGCAACAGGCCATCGCGGACGCCCAGAAGGCGTACGAGGACGGTGAGGCGGCGCTGGCGAAGCAGGACTGGACGGCGTACGGCAAGGCCCAGGAGCGGCTCCAGGAGGCTCTGCAGCGGGCCGCCGGCGCCGAGACCGGATCCGGCTCGACCAGCGGAAACGGCGGAGACAGCGGCGACACCGGGAACGGCGGTGACAACAGCGGCTGAGCAGGAGGCACTCCACCCCGTGGTACGGTTGGGACACAACGACGCGGGGTGGAGCAGCTCGGTAGCTCGCTGGGCTCATAACCCAGAGGTCGCAGGTTCAAATCCTGTCCCCGCTACGCGAAGTCGAGGGCCCGGATCCTTACAAGGATCCGGGCCCTCGCCATGCGCGCCGCGCCACGAGTGCCAACTGTGTCTCAGGTCCCGCGAGTTGACCGTGAGCGTGTTTGACTTGTCTCTCTGTGGGCATGTCGACAAAACGCTGAAGTGACCACCGGCCGCCGTATACCGGCTGTACGCGGGTGGTCGGTGGTGCGACGATGGAAAATATGGGGGATAGGACAACTCTGTTGGAGACAGGGCGGTATGTGCAGCGACAGGTAGAGGATGACGCCCGGGCCGAGAGCGGCGCGGCGGGATCCGCCGAGTCCGCCGCCGACGCCGAGACCGAGCAGCGCCACCGGCGCGCCGCCGACGCGGGTGACACCGCGTCGATGAGCGTCCTCGGCGCCATGCTGCTGCGCCGCGGCGATCTGGACGCCGCCGAGCCCTACCTGCGTGCCGCGACCGCCGAGGGCGAACGCGCCGCCGCCAACAACCTGGGTGTCCTGCTCCACCAGCGCGGCTATGTCGACGAGGCGGCCGGCTGGTGGCGGGTCGCCGCCGTCGCCGGATCCGCCGCCGCGGCCCACGCGCTGGGACGGCACTTCCGCGAGCTGGGCGACGAGCCCGCCGCCGAGTACTGGCTGCGCCAGTCCGCCGAGCAGGGCCACGCGCTGGGCGCGTACGCCCTCGCCGATCTGCTGGAGCACCGCAGCGACGTCGGGGCCGAGCGCTGGCTGCGCGCCGCCGCCGAGCAGGGCCACCGCGAGGCGGCGTACCGGCTCGCCCGCGCCCTGGAGGTACGGGCGAGCGAGACGGCGCACCCGGGCGCCGACGCCGTCTACCGCAGCGGTACGGGCCCCCCGACCTCGGGCGGCCGCCGCCGCCCCGGCATTGGCGCGGGGTCGCGCGAGGAGAGCGGCACCGGCGGAGGAGCCGTCGACGGGCCGTCGCTCATCACCGAGGCCGCGCAGTGGTACCGGCAGGCCGCCGCCCGCGGCCACCGCCGGGCCGCGCTGTACCTCGGCGCGATCCTGGAGAAGCGGGGTGAGCTGAAGGAGGCCGGCCGCTGGTATCTGACCTCCGCCAAGGACGGCGAGGCGCGCGCCGCCTGCGCCCTCGGCTTCCTGCTGCGCGACGCCGGCGACGAGGAGAGCGCCGCCATCTGGTGGCTGCGCGCCGCGCAGGAGGGCGACGGGAACGCGGCCAACGCCCTCGGCGCGCTGCACGCCGCGCGCGGCGAGCAGCAGACCGCCGAGCGCTGGTACCGCGCCGCCATGGACGCGGGCGATGTCAACGGCGCGTACAACCTGGGGCTGCTCTGCGCCGCCCAGGACCGTACCGCCCAGGCCGAGCAGTGGTACCGCCGCGCCGCCTACGCGGGCCATCGCGAGGCCGCCAACGCCCTTGCCGTCCTGCTGCTCCAGGCCGACGACCCGACGGGCGCCGAGCCCTGGTTCTCCAAGGCGGCCGAGGCGGGCAGCGTGGACGCCGCGTTCAACCTCGGCATCCTCCACGCGGGCCGCGACGACGACGGCGCGGCTCTGCGCTGGTACGAGCGCGCGGCGGCGGCCGGCCATACGGAAGCGGCCCTCCAGGTCGGTATCGCCTGCCTCAGGGACGGCGACGAGCGGTCGGCCGAGCGCCATCTGCGCTGCGCCGCGGGCGGCGGCAGCGCCGAGGCGGCCTTCCGGCTGGCCACGGTCCTCGACTCGCGCCGGCCGCCGCCCGCGGCTCCCGCGCTCGGCGAGCCGCACGGCGTGAAGACCGAGTGCGAGCAGTGGTACGAGCGCGCGGCCGAGCAGGGACACCGGCGCGCCCAGGTGCGGGTCGGCATGCTCGCGGCCGGCCGCGGGGACATCGCCGACGCGGCCCGCTGGTACCGGGAGGCGGCGGAGGCGGGCAGCCGCAACGGCGCCTTCAACCTCGGGCTGCTGCTCGCCCGCGAGGGCGGCGAGCGGGAGGCCGCGCTGTGGTGGACCAGGGCCGCGCAGGCCGGGCACGGCCGGGCCGCCCTGCGCCTGGCGCTGCTCGCCGCGCGCCGGGGCGAGCTGACCGAGGGCCAGCGGTGGTGCGCGCGCGCCGTCGAACTGGGCCCCGCCGAGGTCGCGGAGCGCGCGGCCCGGCTGCGCGAGGCGCTCCACCAGGAGCTCACCGCGTGAGTACGCGGGGCGCGCGGTAAGGGATTTGCTCTGGTCGGTGGCGTGACGTAATGTTGCGTTCATCGACGCGGGGTGGAGCAGCTCGGTAGCTCGCTGGGCTCATAACCCAGAGGTCGCAGGTTCAAATCCTGTCCCCGCTACTGAAACCGGAGGCCCGGATCTCGAAAGAGATCCGGGCCTCCGGCGTTGGCGCCTTCGGCTCGGCCACGGCGAGCGGTACGGCGGCGAGCGATACGGCGAAGGGCCCGGCGGCGGTGAGCCGCCGGGCCCTTCGTGAAGCGTGACGTAATGAAGGACGTCCGGGGGTTACGCGGACGCGCAGTTCGGGCAGGTGCCTCGGTACGTCACTTCGACAGCAGAGATCGTGAACCCGAAGCGCTCCCCGTCCGGCAGATCGGCCAGCGGATCGCCCGACGGATGGACATCGCGTATGGCGCCGCACTGCGCGCAGACCAGGTGGTGGTGCGGCCGGTGCGCGTTCGGGTCGTACCGCTTGGCCCGGCGGTCCGTGGACACCTCGATCACTTCACCGAGCGTCACCATCTCACCCAAGGTGTTGTAGACGGTGGCCCGCGAGATCTCCGGAAGTCTGGCGACGGCGCGCGCGTGCACCTCGTCGGCGGTCAGATGCACATGGTCCCCGTCGAGGACCTCGGCCACAACGCGCCGCTGGGCCGTCATGCGCCAGCCGCGTTCGCGAAGTCGTTCCAACAGGTCACTCATGGGACCAGCCTAACAGTGAAGGGACCCAGGTCCCGAACGTGTGTGACTTTGGATGACTGCTTGACTTAGACAAAGTCCATCGTAGGATCGGAATCGGCACCCGCCAAGGGACAGGACGAAGCAGTAATGACGCAGGAGGCGCACGTGACGCAGGGACCGCTCACCACGGAGGCCGGGGCTCCGGTCGCCGACAACCAGAACAGCGAGACCGCGGGCGTCGGTGGTCCCGTTCTGGTCCAGGACCAGGCTCTGCTGGAGAAGCTCGCGCACTTCAACCGTGAGCGCATCCCGGAGCGCATCGTCCACGCGCGCGGCGCCGGCGCGTACGGCACGTTCACACTGACCCGCGATGTCTCGCAGTGGACGCGGGCGAAGTTCCTCTCCGAGGTCGGCAAGCAGACGGAGACGTTCCTGCGCTTCTCCACCGTCGCGGGCAACCTGGGCTCGGCGGACGCGGTGCGCGACCCGCGCGGCTTCGCGCTCAAGTTCTACACCGAAGAGGGCAACTACGACCTCGTCGGCAACAACACCCCGGTGTTCTTCATCAAGGACGCCATCAAGTTCCCCGACTTCATCCACACCCAGAAGCGCGACCCGTACACCGGCTCGCAGGAGGCGGACAACGTCTGGGACTTCTGGGGTCTGTCGCCCGAGTCCACCCACCAGGTGACCTGGCTGTTCAGCGACCGCGGTATCCCGGCCACGCTCCGCCACATGAACGGGTACGGGTCGCACACGTACCAGTGGAACAACGAGGCCGGCGAGGTCTTCTGGGTCAAGTACCACTTCAAGACCGACCAGGGCATCAAGAACCTCACCTCGGAAGAGGCCGCGGTGCTCGCGGGCCAGGACGCGGACAGCCACCAGCGCGACCTGCGCGAGGCCATCGAGCGCGGTGACTTCCCGTCCTGGACGGTGCAGATCCAGGTCATGCCGGCGGCCGAGGCGGCCACGTACCGCTTCAATCCGTTCGACCTGACCAAGGTCTGGCCGCACGCGGACTACCCGCCGATCGAGATCGGCAAGCTGGAGCTCAACCGCAACCCGGAGAACATCTTCGCGGAGGTCGAGCAGTCCATCTTCTCGCCGGCCCACTTCGTGCCGGGCATCGGTCCCTCCCCGGACAAGATGCTCCAGGGCCGGCTGTTCGCGTACGGCGACGCCCACCGCTACCGCGTCGGCATCAACGCCGACCACCTGCCGGTGAACCGTCCGCACGCCACCGAGGCGCGGACGAACAGCCGTGACGGTTTCCTGTACGACGGCCGCCACAAGGGCGCCAAGAACTACGAGCCGAACAGCTTCGGCGGCCCCTTCCAGACGGACAAGCCGCTGTGGCAGTCCGTCCCGGTCACCGGCGGCACCGGCAACCACGAGGCCCCGAGCCACGCCGAGGACAACGACTTCGTGCAGGCGGGCAATCTGTACCGGCTGCTGTCCGAGGACGAGAAGGGCCGGCTGATCGACAACCTCGCCGGGTTCATCTCCAAGGTCTCGCGCGACGACATCGCCGAGCGCGCGGTGAACAACTTCCGCCAGGCGGACGGTGACTTCGGCAAGCGGCTGGAGGCCGCGGTCCAGGCCCTTCGCGGCTGACAGCCTCTCGCGCCGAGACGTCAGGGGCCGGGTCCCACGGGATCCGGCCCCTGACGCCGTCCCGGGACCTCAGGCCCCGGCCAGTACCGCCGCGTCCCGCCGGGCCGGAGCCCAGCAGCGGATGATGTCGCGTACGGAGACGATGCCGACCGGTTCGTGCTCGTCGAGCACGATCAGATGGCGGAACCCGCCGCTGGACATGGCGGCCGCCGCCTCCTCCAGCGTCCAGGCGGGTGAGGCGAAGACGACGGACGTCGTGGTGTGGGTGCAGGCGGTCTCGGAATCGGGACTCTCGCCCGCACCGAGCGAGTTGAGGATGTCACGCTCGGTGAGGATGCCGATGCCGCAGTGGTCGGGATCGAGGACGACTGCGGCGCCGACGCGGCGTGCCGACATCAGCCGGGCCGCCTGGCGAAGCGTATGCGTGGGCCCGATGGTCAGGACCACCGAACTCATGGCGTCACGGACGAGCATGGATGGAGTCACCTCCTCGGCGAACCGTTTTCCCAGGTCTCCTGGGGGCCGAGCGGATCGGGGAGACCCTGGAGAAACGATTCACAAGTTCACAAGTGGGGGAACTCTTAGAGTGGCACTGTTGCGCGGAGTGAACAAGGGGGCGCCCGACGCGGAGCCCGGGGCGCGCGAAAAAATCAATAGCGCTGGTTGAGATAGCCCAGAAGTTCTTCGTGGAGGATTCCGTTCGACGCCGCCGCGTTGCCGCTGTGGGGTCCCGGGCGGCCGTCGAGACCGGTGAAGTGGCCGCCCGCCTCCTGGACGACGATCGCCGGCGCCGCCATGTCCCAGAGGGACAGCTCGGGCTCCGCGCAGATGTCCACCGAGCCCTCGGCGACCATCATGTACGGCCAGAAGTCGCCGTACCCGCGGGTGCGCCAGCACGCCCGGGTCAGGTCGAGGAAGCCGTCCAGCCGCCCCTGCTCCTCCCAGCCGGTCAGTGAGGAATACGCGAACGACGCGTCCTGGACGCGGGAGACGTCCGAGACCCGCAGCCGCGTCGCGGAGGAGAGGCTCCGGCCCGTATACGCGCCGCCGCCCTTCGCCGCCCACCAGCGCCGGGCGAGCGCGGGCGCGGACACCACACCGACGACCGGTTCGTAACCGCCCTCGGCCGCCACCATCAGGGAGATCAGCGTGGCCCAGACGGGCACCCCGCGGACATAGTTCTTGGTGCCGTCGATGGGGTCGATGACCCAGCGGCGCGGGCCCGTGCCCTCGACGCCGTACTCCTCGCCCAGGATCGCGTCACGCGGCCTCGCCCGCTGGAGACTGCCACGGATCAGCTCCTCGGCCGCCTTGTCGGCCTCACTCACCGGAGTCATGTCCGGCTTGGTCTCGACCTTGAGGTCCAGAGCCTTGAACCGGTCCATCGTCACGGCGTCGGCGGCGTCCGCGAGTACATGGGCGAGACGCAGGTCATCGTGGTAATCGGGCATGGTCGTCACAGTATCCATCGTGCGGGACGCCGGGCCACGCGGTCCGGTCGGCGAGAAGGCCGCGGACAGCCTTGACAGTGAGCGACGGCCCGTCAACTCTGTGCACAGAGCCGCACGGCCCCGGAGGCGACGATGCCTACAGCGCGTGAAGCCCTGCTCCGCTCCGCTCTCGCGGCGCTCACCGAGCTGCCCTGGTCCGCGATCAGAATGGTCGACGTGGCGGCGGGCGCCGGGGTCTCCCGGCAGACCCTCTACAACGAGTTCGGCGGCAAGGACGGTCTCGCCCGCGCGCTGACGCGGCATGAGACCGATCGCTATCTGCGTGGTGTGGAGCGGCTGTTGGGCGAGCGGGCCGCCGCCGCGGACCGGCTGGTGGCCGTCGCCGAGTGGACGGTCGGGGAGGCGCGCGCCAGACCGCTGCTGCGCGCGCTGCTCACCGGCTGCTGGGGGGAGTGGTTCCCCGCTCCGCCGGCCGTACGGGAGACGACCGCCGCGCCCGCCGTTCCGGCACAGCGCCGCGCGGACGCCGGGCCGCCGGGGACCGCCGATCTGGTGGCGCTGGTACGGGACAGATCGGCGGCGGCGCTGCGCCAGGACCAGCGGAATCCGGGTCGGGGTGATCCGGGTCGGGGTGAACCGGGCGGGCGCGATCCGGGTCGGGGTGATCCGGGCGGGCGTGATTCGGGCGGGCGTGATCAGAGCCGGGGTGATCCGGGCCGGCGCGATCCGGATCAGCGTGGTCACGGGCAACGCGCGTACGACCGCGACGAGTTGCTCTACCGCTGTGAGCTGGCCGTCCGCCTCGCGCTCGCCCATCTCATCGCGCCCGGCGCCGAGTCCGTCGGCCCGCTGGTCCGTACGGCCGTCACCGCGCCGCTCCGCGTCCCCCCGCGCGCACCGCTCAGTGCGCCGAGCCCGAGAGCTGGAGCCCGATGACCCCGATGACCACCAGTGAGATCGAGACAAGCTTCAGTACGGACACCACATCGCCGAGGAAGACCATCCCGTAGATCGCGGTGCCCGCCGCGCCGATGCCCGTCCACACCGCGTACGCGGGCCCGACGTCGAGCTTCTTCAGCGAGAGCGTCAGCAGACCGAAGCTGCCGAGCGCGAAGACCGCGAACGCGATGGTCGGCCAGAGCCTGGTGAATCCGTGGGAGAGCTTCAGACAGACGGCAAAGCCGGTCTCCAGAATCCCGGCGACCACAACCAGCAGCCACGCCATGGTGTAAGAGCCTCCCCGCGTCGGTGACCGCCCGGTACCGCCTGGTGTCTGGCGTGATTATGCCCCTTACCGGGGCCGACGGGCGGCAAACGGGTGCGCGTCAGTCACCTTCGCGCCGCTCCCGCGTGGCGAGCAGACGACGGAGCGAGTAGAGCCGGGCCGGATCGGCGTGGCCCTCGGCCACCCAGGCGTCCAGCGCGCAGTCCGGTTCGTCGTGGCTGCACGCGCGCGGGCAGCCCTCCGTACCCGGCACCAGATCGGGGAAGGCGAGGATGACCCGGGACGGATCGACATGGTGGAGTCCGAAGGACCGGATGCCGGGGGTGTCGATCACCCAGCCGTCCCCCTTCGCCAGCGGCAGCGCCAGCGCCGAGGTGGTGGTGTGCCGGCCGCGTCCGGTGACCGCGTTGACGTCTCCGGTGATCCGGTGACGGTCGTCCGGGACCAGCGCGTTGACCAGCGTCGTCTTGCCGACGCCCGAGTGGCCCACGAAGGCGGTGACCCGGCCGTCGAGATATTCGCGTACGAGGTCCGCCGCGTGGCCGCTCATCAGTTCGTCGCGTCGTGTGACGACATGACGGATGCCCAGCGCCCGGTAGGTCTCCAGGAGTTCGTCCGGTGGCGCCAGATCGGACTTCGTCAGCACGAGCAGCGGTTCGAGCCCTCCGTCGTACGCCGCGACCAGACAGCGGTCGATCAGCCGGGGGCGCGGCTCGGGGTCGGCGAGCGCGGTGACCACGGCCAGCTGGTCGGCGTTGGCGACGACCACCCGCTCGTACGGATCGTCGTCGTCCGCCGTCCGCCGGAGCACCGAGCGGCGCTTCTCGATCCGTACGATGCGCGCCAGCGTGTCCTTCCTGCCCGAGAGATCGCCCACCAGGAAAACCTGGTCGCCCACCACGGCGGCCTTGCGGCCCAGTTCGCGCGCCTTCATCGCCAGGACGACACGGTCCTCGACGAGACAGGTCAGCCGGCCCCGGTCGACGGTCAGGACCATGCCCTCCGACGCGTCCTCGTGCTTGGGCCGGATGTTCGTACGCGGCCGGTTGCCCTTGGGGTTGGGGCGGTGGCGGATGTCGTCCTCGTCGGGGTTCTTGCCGTAGCGGCGCATCGCGTCAGGCTCCCGCTCCCGCGAGCATGTCCGTCCACATCCGAGGGAAGTCCGGCAGGGTCTTGGCGGTCGTCGCGACGTTCTCGATCTCCACGCCGCGGACGGCGAGGCCGATGATCGAACCCGCCGTGGCCATGCGGTGGTCGTCGTACGTGTGGAACACCCCGCCGTGCAGCGGGCGCGGGCGGATGTGCAGCCCGTCCGCGGTCTCCGTGACGTCCCCGCCCAGCTCGTTGATCTCCTTGGTGAGCGCGGCCAGCCGGTCCGTCTCGTGGAGCCGCAGATGGGCCACGCCCCGCAGGGTGGAGGGCGAGTCGGCGAGCGCGGCGACCGCCGCGATGCCGGGGGTCAGCTCCCCGACCTCGCTCAGATCGAGATCGACTCCATGGATCCGGCCGGTGCCCGTGAAGGTGAGGCTGGTGCCCTCTGCCGTCTCGGCGAATTCGCAGGAACCGCCCATCCCGGTGAAGATCTCGCGCAGCGCGTCACCCGGCTGAGTGGTTCGCTCGGGCCAGTCGGGGACGGTCACCCGGCCGCCGGTGACCAGTGCGGCGGCCAGGAACGGCTGGGCGTTGGAGAGATCGGGCTCCACGGTCAGATCGCGGCCGAGCAGCGCGCCCGCCGAGACCCGCCAGACATTCGGCTCACCGCCGGTCTCGGGCTCGTCGACCTGGGCGCCGACCCCGCGCAGCATGTCGACCGTCATCCTGATGTGCGGCAGCGAGGGCAGTACGGAGCCCACGTGCCGTACCTCCACGCCCTGGTTGAAGCGCGCCCCCGAGAGCAGCAGCGCCGAGACGAACTGGGAGGACGCGGAGGCGTCGATCTCCACCCCGCCGCCCTCCAGGGCGCCCCCGCCGTGCACGGTCAGCGGGAGCGAGCCGCGTCCGTCGTCGTCGATACGGGCGCCCAGCGCGCGCAGGGCGTTGATGACACTGTGCAGCGGGCGCTGGTAGGAGCGGGGGTCGCCGTCGAAGCGGACGGCGCCGTCGGCGAGCGTCGCGACGGGCGGCAGGAAGCGCATGACCGTACCGGCGTTGCCGACATCGACGGTCGCCGGGCCGTGCAGCCCCGAGGGGATCACGCGCCACGCCTCGCCGCCGGGACCCGGCACGGCAGCGGCGGCGGAGCTGGACGACGACACGGTCTCCTCGATGCCGACGCCCATGGCCCGCAGCGCGTCGGCCATCAGGAGGGTGTCGCGGGAGCGCAGCGGACGGCGCAGCCAGCCGGGCTCGGCGGCCAGCGCGGCGAGGACCAGACCGCGGTTGGTGACCGATTTGGATCCGGGCACGGTAACCGTCGCTTCGACGGCCCCGTTTGCGTAGGGGGCGGGCCAGAGGGCGGGCTGCACGGAGCTTTCGGTCATGGCCAATACTTTAGTGGTTCTTGAGGGACCTCGATCCTGATCAAATACGGAGAAACCAGGGCGTAATCAGAGGGTGATAAGAGGGCTGGACGATGAGAGGCCGAATTGTCGCTCTCAGAGGCCCAACAGCCAGCGCCCGCCGCCGATCAGGGAACAGAGCGAGACGGCGTGGAAGAGGAACAGCCACATCGCCGGCGCCGTGTGCGTCAGCCTGCCCAGCTGGTCCGCGTCCGAGTCCCCGGCGCCGCCGTGCCGGCGCTTCGACTGGAGCTCGAACGCGGGGCGTACGCCCCCGAGGAGCAGAAACCAGACCGCGGTGTACGCGAACGCCGCCTGGACGTCCGGTTCGGTCAGCCAGGAGATGAGCAGGAAGGCCGCCCCGGTGACGATCACCGTGAGCGCGCCGTACGCGTTGCGGATCATCACCAGCATGGCGAGCAGAAGGGCCGTCGCCAGCCACAGCAGCAGGGTGATGTGGTGCGCGGAGAGCAGCCAGGCGCCGCCGAGACCGAGCAGCGGCGGGGCGGTGTAGCCCGCGGCCGCGGTGAGGATCATGCCGGGGCCGGTCGGCCTGCCCCGGCTGACGGTCAGGCCCGAGGTGTCCGAATGCAGCCGGATGCCGTCGAGCCGGCGTCCGGTGACCAGGGCTATCAGCCCGTGGCCGCCCTCGTGCGCGATGGTTATCGCGTTACGGGAGAGCCGCCAGAGCGGACGCGGCGCGACGGCGGCGAGCGCGACGACCGCCGTCACGACCACCAGCCACTCCGCCGGGGCGGGTTGGGTGCCGAAGACGCGATCCCACAGATCGGCGATGGAGGCGGAGTCGATGCTGGCCATTGCTCGGGCGGCTCCTCTGGCTCGGTGGCGTCGTACGCGGGGGTGCGCGGAGGTGCGCGGTGCGGCGGCGGGGCGGTGTCGTCGCAGTGTGGCACCGACGTGTTCTACGGAGGAAAACGCCGCCGCGCCTCACACCGGTTCCGCCGGAAGGCTGTGAGTCGTCCCCGGAGCCGCAGGTCGGCCGAGGCGCCCCCGAAGCCCCACCTGTTCGGCGTAACCTGGCGCCATCGCAGGCCAGAGGAGCGGTTGAGGATGTGCGGCAGGTACGCGGCGAGCCGTCGGCCCGAGGACCTTCAGGGAGTCTTCGGCATCGAGAAGTGGGAGCCCGAGGAGACCCTCGCCCCCGACTGGAACGTGGCGCCGACCAAAGAGGTCTACGCGGTTCTGGAACGCCCCGTGAAGGAGGCGGCGGACCCCGGTCCTGTCCGTCAGCTGCGGAGACTCAAGTGGGGGCTCGTACCGTCCTGGGCCAAGACGCCCGAGGGCGGGGCGCGGATGATCAACGCGCGTGCCGAGACCGTCCACGAGAAGCCGTCGTTCCGGCGGCCCTTCGTCTCGCGGCGCTGCATCCTCCCGGCCGACGGCTACTACGAGTGGGTCACCGGATCCGACGAGCGGCAGCTGGAGGAGCAGGGGAAGAAGAAGCGGCCCCGCAAGCAGCCGTACTTCGTCACCCCGGCCGACGGCTCGGTCATGGCGATGGCCGGACTGTACGAGTTCTGGCGGGACCGCACGCTGCCGGACGACCATCCGTCGGCCTGGTGGGTGACCTGCTCGGTGATCACCACCGAGGCGGAGACGACCCCGCTGGCGGTGGCCCCGGCCGAAGGCCCCGGATCGCTGGCGGAGATCCATCCCCGGATGCCGCTGATGCTGACGCCCGACCGCTGGGACGCCTGGCTCGATCCGGCCCGTACGGACCCCGAGGAGCTGCGGGAGCTGCTCGCCCCGCCGCCGGCCGGGCTGATGCGGGCGTACCCGGTCACGACGGCCGTCAGCAACGTGCGCAACAACGGTCCCGAGCTGCTGGAGGAGCTGCCCGCGCCGGAGGAGAGCACGCTCTTCTGACGGATCACGGGCCCACGGGTCCCGGGATCACGCGATGGCGCGATGGCGCGATGACGGGACGGGCTCCGGGGCGGCGGTCGCGCCGGTCTCCGCGCGCCCGGGTGGCCATGTGACGGAGGATGGCCGTGTGACAAGCGACACGGCAGCCGAGCCGGACCAGCGGACCGTCGAGACCCCCGCGGGGGACGCCCGCATCACCTGGCATCCCGCGCAGCGGCCCCGCCGCGTCCTCGCCCTCGGACATGGGGCGGGCGGCGGGATCGAGGCGCGCGATCTCCGGGCCCTGGCCGCCGCGCTGCCCCCGCTCGGGATCACCGTCGCCCTGGTGGAGCAGCCCTGGCGGGTGGCGGGCAAGAAGCTGGCCCCCGCGCCGAAGACCCTCGACGCCGGCTGGCGCGCGCTCTGGCCCGCGCTGGAGGAGCCGGGCGTGCCGGTCGTCGCGGGCGGGCGCAGCGCCGGGGCGCGCGTGGCCTGCCGCACGGCGCGCGAGCTGGGCGCACAGGCCGTACTGGCCCTGAGCTTCCCGCTGCACCCGCCCGGCAGGCCGGAGAAGTCCCGCGCCGCCGAGCTGCTGGAAGCGGGCGTGCCCACCCTCGTCGTCCAGGGCGGGAACGACCCCTTCGGCAGGCCCGACGAGTACGCCGAGCTGCCCGGGGGCGCCCCGGGGGGCGCGTACGAGCTGCTGGAGGTGCCGTACGGCGACCATGGATTCGCCGTGCCCAAGAAGGCGCCCCTCTCCCGGGACGAGGCGCTCGGCATCATCACCGAGGGCGTCGCCGCCTGGCTCGCCGTCCCGGCCGCGGCCCGTTGAAACCTCCGGGGAATGCACGGCGCGAGGTCGCTGTTGTCAAGTGCATCGGTAGACAGAGCACGAAAGGGAGTCCGTCGTATGGGTTCGACCATCTGCCCGCGCCGCTCAGACGCCACTGACCTGGAGTGGACGGTGCTTTCCGCGGCCAAGACCGCTTCCGTTCGGGCGGCCGGTGGGACGGACCGGCAGGCCCCGTCGCATCAAGGTCGACTATTCTCCGATTCGAGTGGGTCCGCATTCGGTCCCGCCACATCGTTGGAGGAGGTGGGTCCGGTCACTGGGACCGACGGAGCGACCGACGACGGCCACATCGAAGAGACCACCGCCGAGCGCAATGCCCGTTTCGAGAGGGACGCTCTGGGCTACCTGGACCAGATGTACTCGGCCGCCCTGCGGATGACGCGCAATCCGGCCGATGCCGAGGATCTGGTGCAGGAGACCTATGCCAAGGCGTACGGCTCCTTCCACCAGTTCCGTGAGGGAACCAACCTCAAGGCGTGGATGTACCGCATCCTCACGAACACATTCATCAACTCGTACCGCAAGAAGCAGCGCGAGCCCCAGCGCAGTGCCGCCGAGGAGATCGAGGACTGGCAGCTGGCGCGCGCGGAGTCGCACATGTCGACCGGTCTGCGCTCCGCGGAGTCGCAGGCGCTCGACCATCTCCCGGACTCCGACGTGAAGGCCGCGCTGCAGGCGATTCCCGAAGAGTTCCGCATCGCCGTGTATCTCGCCGACGTAGAGGGCTTTGCGTACAAGGAGATCGCGGACATCATGGGAACCCCCATCGGTACGGTCATGTCACGACTGCACCGGGGCCGCCGCCAACTGCGCGGCATGCTGGAGGACTACGCCCGTGACCGTGGGCTCGTCCCGGCGGGTGTCGGAGAGTCGTTGGACGATCGGAAAGGTTCGGACTCATGAGCTGCGGAGAGCCGCATGAGACGGATTGCGCCGAGGTCCTCGATCATCTCTACGAGTTCCTCGACCGCGAGATGCCCGACAGCGACTGCACCAAGTTCGAGGTGCACT
Source organism: Streptomyces sp. NPDC039430 (assembly GCF_055639435.1). Taxonomy (NCBI): domain Bacteria; kingdom Bacillati; phylum Actinomycetota; class Actinomycetes; order Kitasatosporales; family Streptomycetaceae; genus Streptomyces; species Streptomyces sp. NPDC039430. The sequence continues at coordinate 654,521 of NZ_JBVKAK010000002.1, forward strand.
TCGAGGAGTGCTCCCCGTGTCTGGAGAAGTACGGGCTTGAGCAGGCCGTGAAGAAGCTGGTCAAGCGGTGCTGCGGGCAGGACGACGTACCGGCCGATCTGCGGTCCAAGGTGATGGGGCGGATCGATCTGATCAGGTCGGGGCAGGCCGTGCCGGAGCACGACGTGTCCACGGCCGGAGCGGATCTCCCGGGCCTCGCCAAGGAATAAGCCGAGGAACAGCCCGCAAATCAAGCCAAGGAACAGACCAAGGAACAGACCAAGGAACAGGCCGAGGACAGAGCGGGCAGATCGACGAGAGGGCGTATCGCGCAGGGCGCGGTGCGCCTTCACGCGTGTCCGCGTCCGTCCCGCGCGCGCGTACCCACCGTATGTCCGCGTATATCACCGCTGTCACCCGAAGGTGCTAATCGGCGGTAAACACCGGATGATCGCCCCCCAACTCGCTAGCCTGACCCTCTGTTTGGGCCGGGCCGAGAAGGGGGGAATACGCCGTGAGGGCCATTCCGGTGGCGGCGCGCGTCTACATCCTGGGTACCGCGCTCTGCGCGGCCCTCTGTGTCCGTCCCGCGCTGCGTCCGGACATGCCCTGGAGGGCGATCGCGCTGCTGGCGGCGGTGTACGCCTTCTGTGAGCTGCCCGCCCTGTGCCGCCCGCGGGGACGCGCGGTGAACGGTTCCGCACCGGTCGTCGCCGGATCGTTCTTTCCCGTCCTGCTCGCCGCGGCGCTCCTGCTCCCGCCCGCCGCCGCCGCGCTGGTCGCCGTACCCGGCGCGCTGCTCGGCCGGATCGAGCGGCGCCCGAGGGGCCCGCGCCGGATCTGGCGCGCGGCCCAGCTCACCGTCGCCACCTGGGCCGCGGCCTGGGCGCAGGTGTTCTTCGGCGGTCCCGTCGCGCTCGGCGGCGGGGGGTACGGGCTGAAGACGCCCGACTTCCCGTATGTGCTGCTGCCCGCCGGAGCCGCGGCCCTCGCCTTCTGTCTGGTGCTCTCCGCGCTGGACGGCGGCATCCTGGTCACCGCCGAGCGGCTGCCGCTGCGCACCGCCTGGCGCGGGCTGCTGCCGCGCTCGCTCGCCCCGCTCGGCGCGCACGGGCTCGCCGGGCTGATGATGGCCGTCCTGTGGCGCAGCCCCTTCGGGCCGCTCTCCGCGCTCTTCGTCCTGCTGCCGATGTACATCTCCTGCTGGGTCTTCGCCCAGTACCACCGCGAGCGCGCCGCACACCAGGCCACCATCAGGGCGCTCGTGCAGGCCGTCGACATCAAGGACCGGTACACCCGCGGACACAGCGAGCGGGTCGGGCACGCGTCCGTGCTGATCGCCCAGGAGCTGGGCATGGAGCGGGAACGGATCGAAGTCCTCCGGTTCGCCGGGATCCTGCACGATGTCGGCAAACTCGGCGTCCCGACCCGCGTGCTGCGCAAGGACGGCCCGCTGACACCGGAGGAGCGCAGGGTGATCGAACTGCACCCCGAGTACGGGCACGAGATGGTGCGCGGCATCGGATTCCTGGGCGAGGCGCGGTCCGCGATCCTGCACCACCACGAACGGCTCGACGGCACCGGCTATCCGTACGGACTCGCAGGCAAGCGGATCCCCGAGTTCGCCCGGGTGGTGGCCGTGGCCGACGCCTTCGACGCGATGACCTCCACCCGTTCGTACCGGCGGGGGCGGCCGGTGCCCACCGCGCTGGCGGAGCTGGAGCGGTGCGCGGGGACGCAGTTCGATCCGCGGATGGTGCGGGCGCTGGCACGGGCGCTGGACCGGCACGGCTGGCAGACGGCGGTCACGGCGGACGAGGTAGCGCCCCCTGTCCCGGCCGCCCTGCCGGTCCCTGCCACGGCCGGGCGCGGAAACGTCCCTCCTGCCCGGACCAGCGACATCGGCCGGACGCCCCCCGCCGGCCGTAGCGCCGGGACCGCCGGAACCGCCAGAACGGGCGGGAGCGGCCGGAGCGGCGGGGGCGGCGGGAGATGACCTCGGCCGCGGTCGGGGCGCCGGCCGCCCGACGCCGTCCCGTCCCCCGCACCGTCGTCGTGGTGTACGGCGCGGCGGCGCTGCTGACCGCCGCCGGGCTCGGCTCCACGCTCTGGCACGGCCTCGCCGACCCCCGGATCGCGCTGGCCTTCGGCGTACTCATCGCCGTCGGCGAGCTGGCGCGCTGGGGGGCGCTGCCCGGCGAGCGGGAGCCCGCGCCGATCGCCGCCGCCGGGGCCCTCGCGTACGCGCTGCTCGGCGAGAACGCCGGACAGGCGGTCGGCCACGGCGTGCTCCAGACCGTCACCGTCGTCCTCATCGCCGCGCTCGCCGGGGCCGTACCGCATGCCGCCCGGGGGCGCGGGCCCGCGCTCGACCACATCGTGAGACGCGTTCTCACCGTCGGCTTCGCCGCCTTCTGCTTCCAGCCGCTCTACGACTCGGCCGAACTGCGGGAACGGTTCGGCGCCGGTCCCGGCTACGCGATACTCCTGCTCCTGCTGCTGGGGCTCACCGCGCTCTGCGACGCCGTACTGGCCGCGCTCGTCCTGTGGGCCCGTACCCGCCACCCCTTCGGGCCCCTGCTCCGCGACGAGTTGCGCGCGCTGCCGCACATCGGCTCCGCCGTCTGCGCCACCGGAGCGGTGATCGCGCTCGGGGTCGCCGTCGCCGGGCTGTGGGCGCTGCCCGTGTTCTGTGTGCCGCTGCTGCTGACCCAGCTGTCCTTCCGGCGGTACGCCGCCGTGCGCACGACATACCGGCAGACCATCGCCTCCCTCGCCCGCGCCACCGAGATCGCCGGATACACCCCCCAGGGCCATGCCCGCCGGGTCGCGGAGCTGAGCCTGGCCGTCGGCCGCGAGCTGGGGCTCTCCGGCCCCGAACTGACCGTGCTGGAGTACGCCGCCCTGATGCACGACATCGGCCAGCTGTCCCTCGTCGACCCGGTGCCCGACGGCGCCACCGCCCTGCTGCCCGTCGCGGAACAGCGGCGGATCGCCCTGCTCGGCGGGGCGGTGGTCCGCCAGACCGGAGTGCCCGCCGCCGTCGCGGTGGTGGTGGAGCGGCAGGCGGATCCGTACCGGGAACAGCCGATGTCCGCCCGGATTGTCCGGGCCGTCAATGCGTATGACGATCTGGCCGGGGAATGTGGCACTGCGAGCGGACCGCTCAGCGCGCTGGAGCGGCTCCGGCTCGGGACGGCGTACGACTACCAGCCCGAGGTGGTGGAATCCCTGGCGCGCGTGCTCTCCCGGGGGCGGCCGGGACCCCGGTCCGACGGGGTAACCCATGGGTAATGAGCGGGCGTCCGACCGAGCATGGTTGGATGCGAAGAAGAGCAAGTTGTGGTGTCCGGGGGCACTGACCCGAACGACCGGCAGGCGGGAATCGTGAGGATCTTCGGGAAGGTACGGCATCGGCCCTCCGCCTCGTGGCGGCAGGCCACCGACCGCGCGTTCACGCTGATCGGTGACGGCCGGTACGAGGACGCGGGAGCGCTGCTGACGCGCGCGGCGGATCTGGAGCCCTGGCTCTCCGAGTCCTGGTTCAATCTGGCGCTGCTGCACAAGTTCCGGCACGACTGGGAGCAGGCGCGCGCCGCCGGGCTGCGCGCCGTCGCCCTGCTGGACAAGGAGACCGGCGCGCCCGACTGGTGGAACGTCGGGATCGCCGCCACCGCGCTCCAGGACTGGCCGCTGGCCCGCCGTGCCTGGCAGGCGTACGGACTGCGGGTGCCGGGCAATCCGCACACCGTCGAGGCCAATGGCGAGCCCGAGGGCATGGAGCTGGGCAGCGCGGCCGTCAGGCTCTCGCCGGAGGGCGAGGCCGAGGTCGTCTGGGGCCGCCGGCTGGATCCGGCCAGAATAGAAGTGCTCTCGATCCCGCTGCCGTCGTCGGGCAGGCGCTGGGGCGAGGTCGTCCTGCACGACGGCGTACCGAACGGGGAGCGCACGACGGCGTCGAGCCCGGACGGCGCCACCCGCGCCTACCCGGTCTTCGACGAGATCGAGCTGTGGGCCCCCTCGCCCGTGCCCACATGGGTGGTGCTGCTGGAAGCGGCGACCGAGGAGGACCGGGACGCCCTGGAGCGGCTGGCCGCCGACGCCGGATTCGCCGCCGAGGACTGGTCGTCGTCCGTACGGCTCCTCTGCCGGGCCTGCTCGGAGTCCACGATGCCGAGCGCCGAGGGCGACGGCGAACATCTCGACCCGCACGACCACAGCGAGCCGGGCCATCCGGGGCCGCTGGGCCATCGCACGGCCGGCGAGCTGTGGGCCCCCGAGCGCGAGTGCGGGATCGCGGCCCCGGCCGCGCTGGTACGGGGCCTGCTGGACGGCTGGGTCGCCGACAGCCCGGACACCCGCGAGTGGCGCGATCTCGAAGAGGTCTGCTGAGGGCCTGGAGGTCCGCTCAAGGCTCCCCGGGAGCCGAATCGCGCCGGGGCGGGCGGGCTGGGCACCAGGCGGGATCCGCGGGGGCCGTCTGCCGCGAACATGCTGAGACTCCCCGAGAGCTGCCCTTAGGCTGTATGGGCACATCGCACGGATCGTGCAGGCAGCATCGGGTACCGAGGAAGGCGTACTGCGGACATGGCGCAGCAGGAGACGGACCAGCGGATCGACAGTGGGACCTCGGTGGCGGAGCCGGGGGACGGGTTCGTCGTGGACACGGAGGACGCCGAGGCGCGCGAGCTGGCGCACCGCGAGCGCGGCACGTCCCGCCCGATCACCGTCGTCGGGAATCCGGTGCTCCACAAGGAGTGCCGGGATGTCACGGAGTTCGGTGACGAGCTCGCCGCGCTGATCGACGACATGTTCGCCAGCCAGCACACCGCCGAGGGCGTGGGCCTGGCCGCCAACCAGATCGGTGTGGACCTGAAGGTCTTCGTCTACGACTGCCCGGACGACGACGGCGTACGGCACGTCGGTGCCATCTGCAACCCGGTGCTGGAGGAGCTGCCGCCCGCCGAGCGTCATCTCGACGACTCCAACGAGGGCTGCCTCTCCGTACCGACGGCGTACGCGGCGCTCCCGCGCCCCGACTACGCGGTGGTGCGCGGCCAGGACGCTCGGGGCAACCCCGTCAGGGTGCGCGGCACGGGCTACTTCGCCCGCTGCCTCCAGCACGAGACGGACCACCTCTACGGGTACCTGTACATCGACCGTCTGTCGAAGCGCGACCGCAAGGACGCGCTCCGGCAGATGGCGGAGAACACCCCGCGCTACGAGACCGTTCCCAATCCCTGAGGGGACGCCGGCTCCGAGCGCAGTGGCTCCGAGCGCACCGACTCCGAGAGCGGCGGCGGGGGAACCACCGCGTGGTGGTACTCGCTCCAGATCAGCGGCGGGAACGCGCTGCCCCGCTCGGAGTCGGGGCCGCCCACGCCCTGCATGGGAAGCAGGTTCGGGACGTCCGGCTTCGTCCGGAACATCGTGACCGACGTGCTCAGTTCCTGAGTGACGCCGATGAACCACGCCGACTTCATACGGTCGTTGGGACCGGTCTTGCCGGCCAGGACCGGGAGAAGGATCTTCCGGCCCTGCGGCGCTCCGAGGGCGTTCCAGCCCACCTGCTGGAGCGCCGCGCCGACAGTGGCGGCCACGTGCCGCTCCATCGCGCGCCGTGCCCCGGGCCTGTCGAAGCCCTCGACCGCGACGCCGTCGCGCTCGATCCTGGTCACCGAGTACGGCTCGGTCGCCCGGCCCTCGTTGAGGAAGGTCGTATAGGCGCTGGCCAGCCGGACGGCGCTGGGGGTCGAGGTGCCGATCGAGAATGTCGGCTCCAGCTTCGCCATGCTCTCCTCGCGCAGCCCCGACGCGACCGCCAGCTCTTTGACCGTCTTCAGTCCGACGGCCTTGCCGGTCTGCACGAACGGGGTGTTGTCCGAGTCCACCAGCGGCAGGGTGAGGTCCAACGACGGCAACTGCTCCGGCGCCTCCGTCGGTACGGGCCGCGTCTTCCCGCGGTCGGCGGCCCGCGCGGCCTGCCGCTTCCGGGAGATGGAGTCCTCCAGGGCGGCGGCGTACACGAAGGGCTTGAACGCCGAGCCCGCGGGCACGCCCGCGGTGTCCGCGTTGTTGCTGAAGTGCTCGATGGCGTCGGAGCCGCCGTACACCGCGACGATCGCCCCGTCCCGGGGCCGTATGGAGGCCGCGCCGACCTGTACGTGCCGGTCCGCCGCGCGCTTCTTCGGATCCAGGCGGTCCGCGCGCACCTTCTCGACGGCCTTGGTCAGCGCGCGCACCTTGTCCTTCTCGAAGGTGGTGTGGACGCGGTAGCCGCCGCCGGCGAGGTCCTTGTCGGTGATCCCCGAGCGGCTCTTGATGTACTTGTTGGTGATGTCGACGAGATAGCCGATCTGTCCCGCCTGGCTCGTCGGTTTGACGGGCGGCTTCGGCTCGGGGAACGAGGTGTACTTCGCGCGTTCGGCGGCGCTCATCGAGCCGGTTTCGACCTGGCGGTCCAGGATCCAGCTCCACCGGTCCACGGCCCGCTTGTGGTTCGCGGGGCTGAGGGCCGGGTCGAAACTGTCCGCGCCCTTGAGGAGCGTGGCGAGCAGCGCGGCCTGACCGGGGTTCAGATCCTTGGCGGGAACGCCGTAGTACGCGTACGCGGCGGCCTGGACGCCGTACGAGTCGCGGCCGAACCACGAGGTGTTCAGATAGCCCTGGAGGATCTCGGACTTGGGCTTCCGGTTGCTGACCTTCAGGGAGAGGATCAGCTCCTTGACCTTGCGCGTGAGGGTCTGGTCCTGGCTCAGATAGGTGTTCTTCACATACTGCTGGGTGATCGTGGAACCGCCCTGGGTCTCCCCGCCCGTGACGATGTTCACGGCGGCGCGGGCGATGCCCGTGACCGAGACGCCGGGGTCGGTGTAGAAGTCGGCGTTCTCCGCCGCGATGACGGCGTTCCGGACGGACTTGGGCACCTGCGCGAGGGTGACGTCCTGCCGGTTCACATCGCCCACGCTCACCATCCGGCTGCCGTCCGCCCAGTAGTAGACGGTGGCCTGCCGGCGCGCGGAGTCGTGTTCGTCCGGGATCTCGACGTTCAGATAGACGGCCACGAACAGGCCGGTCAGTGCCCCGGCGGGGAGCAGGAAGAGGCAGGAGACGAGCTTCCAGGAGGGCACCCAGCGCCGCGCGCCGCGCCGGCCGCGCCGGGGGTAGTCGATGAGCCGGCGGCGTCGTTTGCGATGGCCGACAGGGGAGTCGTCGCTGTCGGGCGAGGTCTCCGTGCCGTCGGGCGAGGTTTCCGTGCCGTCGGGCGGGCTGTGCGTGTGGTTCGCGCGGCCAATGCGGGGCAGCCTCATGGGGGTGCGGACCTCCTCGATCACGAGCCGCCACTAGGGGGGTTGGCGAGCTCGACAGGTAGACCTTGTGGGCTGCGATTCCGGTTGGTCCGCTCGCGGAATCTCCACATCCGGATCGATGCTCTTCCGTTTCCGTCCCGCTCGCCGGGGACCGGTTGACGCGCGTCAACCCGTAAGCGAGCACGGGGAGTTGGCGTATCGGCCGCCGGGTCGGGCGGTTACGGGTTCGGTACGTTGGAGTCCGGGTCCTCGACGTAGTCCCACAGCCAGTTGTCGGCGCCTCCGGACAGGCCCATGAGATTCAGTGCCCCGGTGGCCGCTTTCCCCTCCGGCGTCAGCTCTTTGCCGGCTGCTTCCAGCGCCTCGACGTACTTGTCGGGATTGCCGCGTTTGGCCTTGGGGTCGAAGACCGCGACATTGGTCTGACTGTACGGACCCAGCCAGCGCGCCAGCGCCTGCTTGGGGTTCAGGTACGCCGCCGGACGTCCGCCGAGGTGCTTGGCGAACAACCGGCAGCGCAGGTCCTGCGCCACGGTGGTGGCGCCGAAGGCGGAGCGGCGCGCGCCGGTCAGGTCCCCGGCGACAACCACGTCGGCCTCGGAGTTGTAGGTATAGCCGCGCCGGTCGGCGTTGGCCGAGCCGGTGATCACCAGCTCGTCGTCGAAGATCCAGGTCTTGGAGTGGACATAGGAATGCGGACGGTCCAGGCGGCGGTGGAGGACGCGCCAGCGCTTCTGGGTCGGATCGACCGCCTGCAGGGGCGCCAGCACTTCGCGTCTGCGCGGCCAGACCTGTTCGATGTCCGCCGCGTCGGGGTGCAGTACCAGGATCACGAGCCGGAAGTCCGTGCCGGAGTTGGCCAGTTTCTTCGCCAGCTCCTGCCCGACCCACTTGTGGACCAGGTACTGGTCCTCCAGGTAGATGAACTTCTTCGCCTCCGTGATCGCCTTGCGTACCGCCCGTCCGATCTGCTGTACGCCCTGGGACGGGTCGTAGAAGCGGTAGAACCTCGTCGTCCTGTTGACGGTCATGTCGCCGCTGCGGGGACCGCCGCCGGTCGCCAGGGCTTGGTTGATGGGCGCGGCGAACCGGTTCAGCAGCAACGAATACAGATAGCTCGACTCGAACCTCGGGTAGGTGCGGCAGACCTGGACCAGGTCGCCGCCGTTGTCCGGCCCCAGCGACCGATACGCCGGCTTCAGGTCGGAGCCGTGGTCCTGGTGGTCGTTCCAGCGCTCGACGAACACCTTGATCAGTTCGTTGGCGCCGTCTCCGAAGATCTTGCAGTGCACGTCGTGCAGGCCCTGCGGGCCGATCCGGTCACCCCACAGGTCCATGCCGCCGCAGTAGGCGAGAGATGCCCTGGGCTCCTCGGCGTCGGGGCCGGTGACGAAAGCCTGGATCTTCTGGTGATGGGCTCCGGCCAGCGGGGTCCTGCGGTCAAGGATCGCCTTGCCGTGCGACAGGCCATTGATGAACTTCACCGCGTCGGGGGTGCCCGCGCCACCGGTCATGATCGAGTTGTCCCACAGCATCGCGCGGACCACGCCGCCCTTGGCGTCGAAGTGCGACAGCAGCTGCGACAGGTTCGCCAGGCCGGGGGTGGGCGGGTTCGGCCGCATCGGGAGCTTGTGGTCGTAGGACCAGCCGAGGAAATACGCCTCGGCGTCCTTGCCCGCCTCGTACTCCAGCCGGTCGCCGATGTCCTCGAAGGCTTCCTCGCCGGTGATGAAGAACGAGACCTGGTTGTTCTCGGTCACCGGCTGCATCCCGGCGCCGGCGTCGTACCAGTGCCGGTACTTGTCCTTGGCGTTCATGGCCGCGTCGCCTTCACACGATGGTCCCGAGGTCCGAACTCACCGCGATGTCCGTACCGGACGTCGGGGTGTACTCGGCCCATTCGGCGATCATCGCGCCTTTGGCTCCTGGTTGCAGCACCGCGAAGGGCGTGCTCGAACCGTCATGGGCGTACGTGAGTTTCGCGACCGTCAGCTGGGTGGGGCCGGGGACGGCGATCAGCTTCTGCGCCTCCTGGATCACCGCTCCCGCGGCGTTGCGTTTGTCGACCGAGTCGATGACGACGTTGTCGCCGACGAGGAACCGGGCACTGGAGTCGACCCTGATCGTCACCGGCCCGGCGCTGGGCCCGATGACCATGGTGGACGACGTGTAGGCCGCCTCCTGCAGCCGCACCGAGGCGCGGTCGGGGTTGGCGGGCGGAATCCCCGGGTAATTGCGGCTGTCGTAGGCCGCGATCTCCCGGGCGATATTCAGGTAGTACGCGCCCGGTTCGTAATCGGGGTCGGTGAACCCGCTTTCGGCGAACCGCAGCCACTGCTCCTCGAACCCCTTGCGGACGGTGAGGACGACGCGGGCGGCGCCCGCGCGCAGGAACGCCTGCCTGGTGGCGTCGGGATGCTGGATCTGGCGGATGAACTCCCAGCTTGCCGGTGTGTCCCAGAAGTATGAGTACAGCAGGCTGACGACGTTCTCCCATTCGATGGCCTGGTTGATGAAGCGGACGATGTTCTCGTGCCGCACGGTGGCCGCGTACTCGACGTCGCTGATCTTGTCCGTGAGTTTGTTGGCGACGAATCCGATGCCGTACCGCGACTGGCTCCCGCCCGATTCGTCCGAACTGGCCTTGGCGAACACGGACACGACGTCGTCGGTCATGTACTGGTACTTCTCGCCGGCGATGAAGCGGATCACGGATTTCATGATCTCGTCGCTCTCCTCGCGCCGCAGAGTCAGCGTGTCGACGCGTGCGAGCTGGTCCTCAAGGGCCGCGATCTGGGTGGCGACGTCCTGCTGCTGCGCGTAGTACCTGGTCTGCGCGGCGTCGAACAGCGCGTCCCACACGTCGGAGCGCCACCGTTCCTCCGCGTCGGCCGTCACCTTGGTCGTCGCCCGGAATTCCAGGGTGGCCGTGACGACATCCGCGAAGTACATGGTGATGCTCTGGGAGCCGCGTTGTCCGGCCAGAAAATTCCCGCCGGTCCTGGAGATCAACAAGAACGGCGGATAGTTCTGGTCGGGTTGACCGGCCACGTCGAAAGTGGATCCGACGATTCCCATGACAAAGCCCTTGCCCGAGGGCCCGGTGACGCGTCCGGCCATCGTGACCGATTCGATCTCGTAGTTGTCGGGGACCGGAACCGGCATCCGGAAGCTTCGGTTTCCCTCCCCGAGGCCGGGGATCGGCTCATTGCAGACGATGGTCTTTCCCGCGTCGGGATATTCGGGTACCCGGGCGTCGTACTGATCGGCCAGCTGCTTGTAGCTGCCCTTGGTGATGTCCTCGCGATTGACGCGGAACTCGAAGGGTTTGAGCTGGGCCCGCAACAGGTGCAGATCACGGAAGGTCCCGCGCAGCGTCGCGCCGGGTTCGGGGATCGTGATGTCGTAGGTCAGCCGCAGTCCGTACCGGTACAGCCGGACCCGCCACTTGCGCATCATGCTGAAGTAGTCGATCCGGATGGACCGGTCGTCGTGAGGGTTCCTCATCGTGCGGGTGGTGGCGACCTCGGAACCGGTCACTGTCGACGTGGAGATGGTGACCTTGTGCTCCTGCTGTGAGCGGGTGGACGCCTTCTGGGTCAGGGACTTGGCGTGTTTGCGGCTTTCGGTGGCGGACTGCGAGCCCGCGTCCTGCATGGTGAAGCCGCTGGACGCCGAGCCCGAGATCACCGGGATACCGCCCGAGACCGTACCGGTCACATTGAACTGATTCGAGTGCTGCGTCTGCGAGGAGGTCGACTGTGCCAATTCGGTGTTGTCGGTGACCCCGGTTTCGCTGAACTGCTCCAGCGAATCGGTCACAATGGAGGTGAATTCCTTGCTCCGGACCGACCATTCCTTCTGGACGACGGCGGTCTCTTCCAAGGGCGCCAGCGGGACCGTCGCGATCAGCTCGCCGCGTTCGACACCGGCCGGGGCCATCTCCAGACGCTCCAGATTGAGCATGCCCAGCGGTCCCTGCGCGGTGTTGATCGCGAACGTCTGGGTCGCGACGAGCGCCCGCGCCCACGCGTCCCGTGCCGGCTCGGCGTCATCGGGCCCGGCTTCCCCGGCTCGTCGCCCGCGTAATTCCACCACGGCATCGCCGAGCGACCGCAAGGCGGACACCGGCAGCGCGGCGATCTGCCGCGGCGACGGGGGTACGGCGGATCCGGCGGCGGGCCCGAAGCGGGCGGCCAGGGTCAGGGCTTGGGCAGGCGCGCCGCGCTGGGTGCCGCCGAGCGTCTCCGCCTCCTCGGCACGCAGGCCGAGCTGCCGCATGAATCCCGATTTCACCAGCACATGGCCGGGCTCGGCGGCTTGCTCCGCCACGGGCACCAAGGTCGCCTTGGCGATCTCGCGGGTGGCGCTTTCCAATACCGGCGGTTGTGGCGCGGCAGCGCCGCCGGGTGGTCCGGAACGTGCCTGGTGGGCCGCGATGTCCTTGGCCGGCTGATCGATGCGCTGAGATCCCACTGGACTCTCCCCCTGTTCGCCGGGCACGTGCCGATCGACGTGAGCGATGGGTCCTTGCGGGTGCCCGGGAGACCGTGGAAAGTCTGCAACGGTCATTGCTCGGTGGCAATCACCGTAAATGGTGAGTTTGCCGTGCCGGAAAGGGCATTTCACCTGGTCTGCCCGTGGTTCCGGAACCCACACCCTCACAATCCGGCACTCAGGAGTACGGACCGAGGGTTTCCTCCGGTCGGCCTGTCGCACTTCGCGAACTCCTGGGAAACAATGTCCGCGAACAACTCAGCCTCCGGCACAGGGAGATCCGATGCTCAGACGCACCGCCCGACTGTTCCTCAGTTTTGTCATGGCCATGTCCTTCGCCTGGGCGGGGGCGCTCGCCACGGCCGGTACGGCACACGCCGACGGCTGCTACACGTGGTCCCGCACTCTCTCCCAGGGCGCCTCGGGCGCCGATGTCACCCAGCTCCAGATCCGGGTGGCCGGCTATCCGGGGACCGGCGCCGTACTCGCCATCGACGGTGCGTACGGACCGGCGACCACCGCCGCGGTGAAGCGCTTCCAGTCCGCGTACGGGCTGGCCGCCGACGGGATCGCGGGCCCCGCGACCTTCAGCAAGCTCTACGCGCTCCAGGACGACGACTGCACCCCGGTCCACTTCAGCTACGCCGAGCTGAACACCTGCAACAGCACCTGGGCGGGCGGCGCGGTCGACGCGGCCACCGCCAAGTCCAACGCCCTGCGCACGATGTGGAAGCTGGAGGCGCTGCGCCACGCGCTGGGCGACCAGCCCCTCCGGGTCACCAGCGGCTTCCGCTCCCAGGCGTGCAACGCCGCGGTCGGCGGCGCGGCGGGCAGCCGCCATCTCTACGGGGACTCCGCCGACCTCGGCTCGGGACCGCACTCCCTCTGCACGCTGGCGCAGACGGCCCGTAACCACGGCTTCAACGGGATCCTCGGCCCCGGCTACCCGGACCACAACGACCACACCCATGTCGACCACCGGCCGAGCCGCTTCTGGTCGGCGCCGAGCTGCGGCATCTGACATCGTCCGTACACCGGCAGAAGACGTCCGTACGTACGGTACGGCGGTACGTACGGCACGGAACCGGGGCCTCACGCGACGTGCGAGGGGCCCCGGAACGTACGGCGGTACGCGTTCGGGGTCGTCCCGAGCGTCCGCAGGAAGTGATGGCGCAGCCCGGCCGCGGTCCCGAACCCGGCCCGGCCTGCGACGCTGTCCACCGTCTCGTCCGTCGCCTCCAGCAACTCCTGTGCCAGCAGCACCCGTTGGCGCAGCAGCCAGCGGTACGGGGTGGTCCCCGTCTCCTGCTGGAAGCGGCGGGCGAACGTGCGCGGCGACATATGGGCGCGCTCGGCCAGCTGCTCGACGGTCATCTCGCGGTCCAGATGCCGCTCCATCCAGCCGAGGACGTCACCGACCGTGTCGCAGCGGCTGCGGGGCAGCGGGCGCTCGATGAACTGGGCCTGGCCGCCGTCGCGGTGCGGCGGTACGACCATGCGGCGCGCGATCGCGTTCGCGACCTCGGGGCCGTGCTCCTTCCGTACGAGATGGAGGCAGGCGTCGATCCCGGCGGCGGTGCCGGCCGAGGTGATCACCGGCCCCTCGTCCACGTACAGCACGTCCGGCTCGACGACGGCGCGTGGATAGGCGCGGGCCAGCTCCGCCGCGTGCAGCCAGTGCCCGGCGCACCGGCGCCCGTCCAGCAGCCCGGCGGCGCCGAGCACGAAGACCCCGGAACACACGCTCAGCACCCGCGAGCCCCGGTCCACGGCGCGGCGCAGCGCGGCGAGCAGCTCGGGCGGGTGTGCGCGCCGGGCGTACGAGGCACCGGCCGGTACGGCGATCAGATCGGCCTCTTCGAGCCGGTCCAGGCCCTGCATCGAGCCGATCGTGAACCCCGCGTGGGTCCGCAGTACGGGCCCCTCGGCCGACACCACCGCGAAGTCGTGCACGGGGAGACCCTCGTCGCTCCGGTCGAGGCCGAACACCTCGCACAGGACGCCCAGCTCGAAGGGATGGACTCCGTCCAGCAGGACAACGGCCACATTGTTCAGCATGGATCCAGTGTGGCAGTAATTCGATGGTTGATGACAGTCCTGCCACTGCTTTCCGTGCCGGGAACCGACGACAGTGGGGGCATGGACACCTTCCTGACAGTTCTCGCCCTTATCGCCCTGTTTGTTCTGGTGGGTCTGCCGCCGCTGATCTGGCACCTCAAGGACCGGGCGATCGACCGCCAGCTGCGCCGGGCCGAACACCCGGAACGCCTTGTGCCCCCGGTACGGCCAGCGGCGCCCCCGGGTCCCGCCGACGCCGCGCCGACGCCGCGCGCCCGAGCCCCGCGTGCCCGAGCCCCGCGACCAGTGCACCGACCGCGTACCACAGCAGGTCAGGGGCGTTGAAGGTCGAACCGAGCACGAGCCGCGCGAACACACTCCGCGCGGCCAGCTCGGCCGGCAGAGCGGTGAGCTGAAACAGCTCGACGGCCCAGCTGAACCCGAGCGCGACACCCCCGGCGACGAGGGGCCGCACTCGCGGCGCGGCCACCACGACCAGCGTGTACACGAGCACGGTGTAGAGCGCGTCCCCGCCGTACTTGACGACGTCACCGCCCCCGCCCCCGACACCCCGGATCCCGAGCCCGGCCCCCACGGTCAGCAGCGCCGCACCACCCGCGACCAGGCGCGTACGCACGAGAGTTCCCATGAGGAGAGACCTTATGCGCTCGCACACCCCCGGTCAGGCGCGGTTCCGCGGTTCTTGGTCGCCCGCGCCCGGCTATCGCGACGACGTGTCGCTGGCCTGTCCGGTGGTCGGGTCAAGGATCAAGAGCTTCACGGTCCCGATCATGCTCGTGACCGAGCAGGGAACGTGCATCGTCCAGGGGCCGCGGATGTGTGACGCTGAGACTCTGAGCCAGATGCGGATGCCCGACTACGAGACCTCTCTGCGGAGTTGGGGAGTTCCTCGAAGCCAGGAACCTTCGGTCTCACTGCATGCCTGGCTCGGTGGTCGCGAAGGAGAGGAAGGCGGTCCAGGGGGCGGCGGCGATGTGGAGTATGGGGCCCTGCGCCGTTTTTGAGTCGCGGATGAGGACGGTGGTGGGGGCGATGGCTACTTCTACGCAGTTACCGCCGCCGGAACCGCTGTAGCTGCTCTTGAACCATGTCAGCTCAGTATTCATGCTTCTCCTGCCACACGCTCGATCAGACGTGCAGACTTCTCTGCATTCAGGGCCTGCGTCCGCAGCTTGCCATAGCGCAGTTCGAAGGCACTGACATTTGCGGCGTCGGTGATCACCACTCCCACATCCTGGGACTCGATGTAGCCGACCCTGCGATGCTCCAAGGTCTCCAGAACCACCATAGGTCCGCCGAGTCCCGGGTGGAACCCGCTGTCCGAGGGCATGATCTGGATCTCGACGTTGCGCATCAGCCCCTGTTTCAAGAGGTGTTGAAGCTGCGTCCGCATCACGTCGGGGCCGCCCACTGCGCTGGTCAGGGCCGCCTCGCCGATGATGAAACAGGTCTCCACCATCGGCGTCCGCGTCAGGAGCTTCTGTCGGCTGAGTCTGGCTTCGAGATGCTGCTCGATAGTGTCCTCGGAGAGCGATGGACAATGTCGTGAGAACAGCGCACGCGCGTAGTCCTCGGTCTGGAGCAAACCAGGAATCAGCAGCGGATCGAAGTCGTACCTGCTTACCGCATCCGTCTCGATCAGCGCGAAGTCCTGGAAGAACAACGGAAGTTTCGCCAGGTCCACGTCGTCCTGCAACACCGCCAGCGTCCCGCCCGCCTTCAGCCTGACCTCCGCCGCGTCCGTGAACGCCGACTTCGCCGGCCTCCGGCCCTGCTCGATCGAGGCGAGCTGGTCGCATGAGTAGCCCACCGCCTCGGCGAGTTCCTGCTGTGTCAGGCCGGACTTGTTACGCCAGAGCTTGACCAGCTTTCCGTACGCCACCCAGACGCCCGGCCGGTCGTCGTCCTGTGCCCGCTGCTTCTTCTGACGGCTGGTTCCCATGCCTCACACCCCAATGCGCCGATGTGCGAATGTGGTTCACGTGTAAACACGCGCGGCGGAGCGCCGGTCACTGCCCGTGACCCGTACAGAAACGCAACCTGGTCGTACATGCCGTACAGGTACGCCCGTCCGCCCTGGTCACGCTAGCCGCGTGACGGGACGGTTACCCTATGAAGTCGGAAATTGCCTCCCTTGTCGCCCCGACGGAGCCGACCGCCCCCGCCCAGCTCGCCGCTCCTCCGCCGCTTTCGCCCCTGTATCCGCCGTCTCGGATCAGGCTCAGTTCCAGCCATCGCGGCGCGCGGCTCGCGCGGTTGCTCGCCGCGCAGCAGTTGGAGGAGTGGGGGATTCCGCGTGCGACGGCCACCGGCGCCGTGGTCGTGGCCGTCGTCGCGGAGCTGGCCGCGAACGCCGTCACCCATGGCCGTACCCCCGGGCGGGACTTCGAGGTGCGGCTGGCGCTCTCGGCCGTCGTCGTCCGGGTCGAGGTCCTCGATACCCGGCCCGACCGGCTTCCCCGGGTCCCGGGTCTGACCCCGCCGCCCCCACCGGACGTGACCAACGGGCGCGGGCTGCTGCTCGTCGCCGCGTATGCCGACCGGTGGGGGTGGAGCGTGCGTGACGCGTACACCACCAAGACCGTCTGGGCCGAGGTGGACTACCAGCGCCTGGACGCGCGGGCCTAGAAGTCGTCGTCGAAGCCGACCGTGCCCTCCACCGCGACCTGGTACGCCGACGGGCGGCGCTCGAAGAAGTTCGTCAGCTCCTGGACGCCCTGGAGCTCCATGAACGAGAACGGGTTCTGGGAGCCGTAGACCGCCGGGAAGCCCAGGCGCTGGAGGCGCTGGTCCGCGACGCACTCCAGGTACTCGCGCATCGACTCGGTGTTCATGCCCGGCAGGCCGTCGCCGCACAGGTCGCGGCCGAACTGAAGCTCCGCCTCGACCGCTTCCTTCAGCATGTCCGTGACCTGCTGCTCAAGGGCGTCGTCGAAGAGGTCCGGCTCCTCCTTGCGTACGGTGTCCACGACCTCGAACGCGAAGTTCATATGCATCGTCTCGTCACGGAACACCCAGTTGGTGCCGGTGGCCAGGCCGTGCAGCAGGCCGCGCGAGCGGAACCAGTAGACGTACGCGAACGCGCCGTAGAAGAACAGCCCCTCGATACAGGCCGCGAAGCAGATCAGATTCAGCAGGAAGCGCCGGCGGTCCGCCTTCGACTCCAGGCGGTCGATCGTCTCGACAGAGTCCATCCACTTGAAGCAGAACTGTGCCTTCTCGCGGATCGACGGGATCTCCTCCACCGCGTCGAAGGCCGCCGCGCGGTCCGCCGGATCGGGCAGGTACGTGTCCAGCAGCGTCAGATAGAACTGGACGTGTACGGCCTCCTCGAAGAGCTGGCGGGAGAGATAGAGCCGCGCCTCGGGGGAGTTGATGTGCTTGTAGAGCGTCAGCACCAGGTTGTTCGACACGATCGAGTCGCCCGTCGCGAAGAACGCGACCAGCCGCCCGATCATGTGCTGCTCGCCGGGGGAGAGCTTGGCGAGGTCGGCGACGTCGGAGTGCAGGTCGACCTCCTCCACCGTCCAGGTGTTCTTGATCGCGTCGCGGTAGCGCTCGTAGAAGTCCGGGTAGCGCATGGGCCGGAGCGTCAGCTCGAAGCCCGGGTCCAGCAGGTTCTTCTCCGAAGTGGTCATTACTGGCAGGCCTCGCAGGACTCGGGGTTTTCCAGGGAACAGGCGATGGCGTCCTCGTCGGGCGTCATCTGCGCGGGTACGGGGACGGGCGCCGGCCGGGCCGCCGACGACCCCCCTGCCGCCCGCGCGATGCGCGTCGCCGGGCGCGAGCGCAGGTAGTACGTCGTCTTCAGGCCCTTCTTCCAGGCGTACGCGTACATCGAGCTGAGCTTCCCGATGGTCGGCGTCTCCAGGAACAGGTTCAGCGACTGGCTCTGGTCCAGGAACGGCGTACGGGCCGCCGCCATGTCGATCAGGCCGCGCTGCGGGATCTCCCACGCCGTGCGGAACAGCTCCCGCACCTCCGCCGGGATCCAGGTGAAGCCCGCCACCGAGCCGCTGGACTCGCGCAGCGCCTCGCGTGTCTGCGCGTCCCAGACGCCGAGCCGCTTCAGTTCGTCCACCAGGTACGAGTTGACCTGGAGGAACTCCCCGGAGAGCGTCTCGCGCTTGAAGAGGTTGGAGACCTGTGGCTCGATGCACTCGTACACGCCCGCGATCGAGGCGATCGTCGCCGTCGGGGCGATGGCGAGGAGCAGCGAGTTCCGCATGCCGGTCGTGGCGATCCGGGCGCGCAGCGCCTCCCAGCGCTCCGGCCAGTTCAGCTCCACGTCGTAGTGGTCGGGGTGCAGCACCCCGCGCGCGGTGCGCGTCTCGGACCAGGCGGGGAGCGGGCCGTCGCGCTCGGCGAGCGCGCAGGACGCCTCGTACGCGGCGAGCATGATCCGCTCGGCGATCTTCGTGGAGAGTGCGGCGGCCTCGGCGGAGTCGAAGGGCAGCCGCTTCTTGAAGAAGACGTCCTGGAGGCCCATCGCGCCCAGGCCCACCGGGCGCCACCTCGCGTTGGAGTTACCGGCCTGCTCGGTCGGGTAGAAGTTGATGTCCACGACCCGGTCGAGGAAGGTCACGGCCGTGCGGACGGTCTCGTCGAGCCGCTCCCAGTCGATGTCCCCCGACTCCAGCACGAACGCACCGAGGTTGATGGAGCCGAGGTTGCAGACGGCCGTCTCCCCGTCGTCCGTCACCTCCAGGATCTCCGTGCAGAGATTGGACGAGTGGACGACGCGGCCGGGCTCGGCGGTCTGGTTCGCCGTACGGTTCGAGGCGTCCTTGAAGGTCATCCAGCCGTTGCCCGTCTGGGCGAGGGTACGCATCATCCGGCCGTACAGCTCCCGGGCCGGGACGGTCCTGCGCGCCAGTCCCGCGGCCTCCGCCTCGCGGTAGCGGGTGTCGAACGCGTCGCCCCACAGGTCGACCAGGTCCGGCACGTCGGCGGGGGAGAAGAGGGACCAGTCGCCGTCCGACTCGACCCGGCGCATGAACTCGTCCGGGATCCAGTGCGCGAGATTCAGATTGTGCGTACGGCGGGCGTCCTCGCCGGTGTTGTCGCGCAGCTCCAGGAACTCCTCCAGGTCCGCGTGCCAGGTCTCCAGGTACACGCAGGCCGCGCCCTTGCGCCGGCCGCCCTGGTTGACGGCCGCGACCGAGGAGTCGAGGGTGCGCAGGAACGGGACGATGCCGTTGGAGTGCCCGTTGGTGCCCCGGATCAGCGAACCGCGCGAGCGGATACGGGAGTACGAGAGCCCGATGCCGCCCGCGTGCTTCGAGAGCCGCGCCACCTGGTGGTACCGGTCGTAGATCGAGTCCAGCTCGTCCAGCGGGGAGTCCAGCAGATAGCAGGAGGACATCTGGGGGTGGCGCGTACCGGAGTTGAAGAGGGTGGGGGAGGAGGGGAGGTAGTCCAGCCGGCTCATCAGCCGGTAGAGCGCGGCGACCTCGTCGAGCGCGCGGGCGCTGTCGTCCTCGGCGAGTCCCGCGGCGACGCGCAGCATGAAGTGCTGCGGGGTCTCGATGACCTGGCGGGTGATCGGGTGGCGGAGCAGATAGCGGCTGTAGAGGGTCCGCAGCCCGAAGTAGCCGAAGCGGTCGTCGGCGTCCTGGTCGACGAGCGCGTCGAGGAAGTCGGCGTGCAGCGTGACGAAGCCGGCCGTACGGTCCGCGATCAGGCCCTCGCGGTGGCCGGTGGCGACGGACGCGGAGAACGCCACGGCGCCCTGGCCCGCGGCCTCGTCGGCGATGGTGCGGGTCAGCAGCCTGGCCGCGAGCCGGGAGTAGGCGGGGTCCTCCGAGATCAGCCCCGCGGCCGCCTCGGTGGCGAGCGCGCGCAGCTCGGCCTCGTCCGACCGGGCGTTGCGGCCGCGCAGCGCGGCGGCGGCGACTCTTCCGGGGTCGGTGTCGGGCAGATCGGCGGTCAGGTCCGTCAGGGTCCGCAGCAGTGCGGACCCGGGTCCGTCGGCCGCCCGCGCGGCGGCCTCGGAGATGCCTGAAGCCGGATCGGCTGGCGCGATGGTCACGTGGTGCTCTCCCTCGCTCGGCTCTGGGCCGTCGGGGAGGGGAGCGGGCTTGTTCTCGCGGTACGGGGCGTACGGCCCGGATGCGGGCAGCACGGCGTACGGCGCCCACCGGCCCATCCACGAGGCCCGGACGTCTCGGCGTCCGATTCGGTCGAAGCGGACGCACTGTCGGCAGGTGTTCGGACTCGTGGGTATGGCAAAGCACACCACATCACACCGTTGCGGGACAGTTCCGGATTCGCACCGGATTCCCCTGCGTGACAGCGAGGTCGAGCATACATGTGGGGGCTGGCTCGGGTGCCACCCCCCAGATGTTGTGTCGTGCGTCATTCCGTCCGGGCCCGCGGCGGACAGCGAAAGGCCGCCGGATCCCCCTCGTACCAAGGGATCCGGCGGCCCGTCGCGCCGTACGGCCGTCCGTCAGTGGCCTCCGGGGGCGCCCGAGGTCGCCGCGGGGAGTTCGGCCTTCACGCCCGGATCGCCCGCGTCCGCCGTGTAGTCGGAGGGGCTCGTCTCGTCCGTGCCCTCCGGCGCCTTGGCCGCGCGCAGGGCGAAGGTGAGCACCACCGTCACCACCAGGTTGAGCACGAACGCGGTGAGGCCGATGTAGCCGATCTCGCCCAGGCCCGGGATCTCCTTGGACGAGCCGCCGAAGTGCGCCTGGGTCGGGCTGGCCACGCCGTACGCCGCCGCCGTGCCGTAGATCATGCCGACCGCCCAGCCCGCGAGCAGCGCCCAGCGGTGGAACCAGCGGGTGAACAGGCCGCCGACCAGCGCCGGCATCGTCTGGAGGATCCAGATCCCGCCCAGCAGCTGGAAGTTGATCGCGACCGTCTTGTCCATGGTCAGGACGAAGGCCAGCGCGCCCACCTTCACCAGCAGGGAGACCAGCTTCGAGACCTTGGTCTCCTGCGCGGGCGTGGCGTCCGGCCTGATGAAGTCCTTGTAGATGTTGCGGGTGAAGAGGTTCGCCGCGGCGATCGACATGATCGCGGCCGGCACCAGCGCGCCGATGCCGATGGCCGCGAAGGCCACCCCCGCGAACCAGTCGGGGAACATCGTCTCGAAGAGCTGCGGGATCGCCAGCTGTCCGTTGTCCACCTTGATCCCGGCGGCGATCGCCATGAAGCCGAGCAGCGCCAGCAGACCCAGCATCAGCGAGTACAGCGGCAGGATCGTGGTGTTGCGCCGGATCACCTCACGGCTGCGGCTGGAGAGCGTCGCCGTGATGGAGTGCGGATACATGAAGAGCGCGAGCGCGGAACCGAGCGCCAGCGTGGCGTAGCCCCACTGCCCGGCCTCGCCCGGCGCGAGCGAGCCGCGTGGCTGGCCGGTCGCCGGGTTGGTCTGCGCGAAGGCGTCGCCCGCCTTGGCGAAGATGTCGTCGAACCCGCCCAGTTTGATGGGGATGTAGATGATCGCCACGACGATCACGATGTAGATCAGCGTGTCCTTGACGAAGGCGATCAGCGCGGGCGCGCGCAGCCCCGACGAGTAGGTGTACGCGGCGAGCACACCGAAGGCGATCAGCAGCGGCAGGTCCTTGATGAACCAGTGGGTGTTCTCACCGCCGCCGACGCCCATCACGTCCAGCACGGCCTGGATGCCGACGAGTTGGAGCGCGATGTACGGCATCGTGGCGAGGATGCCGGTGACGGCGACCGCCAGCGACAGGCCCTTCGAGCCGAACCGGCCCCGTACGAAGTCGGAGGTGGTGACGTAGCCGTGCTTGTGCGACACCGACCAGAGCCGGGGCAGGAAGGTGAAGATCAGCGGGTAGACGAGGATCGTGTACGGCACGGCGAAGAAGCCGGCCGCGCCCGCCGCGTAGATCGCCGCCGGTACGGCCACGAACGTGTAAGCCGTATAGAGGTCGCCGCCGAGCAGGAACCAGGTGACCCAGGTGCCGAACGACCGGCCGCCCAGGCCCCATTCGTCGAGGCTGTTCTCGTTGGCGGCCTTGCGCCAGCGGGCCGCCAGGAACCCCATGACCGTGACGGCCACGAAGAAGAAGATGAAGACGGCGAGTGCCACGCCGTTCACGCCGTCCTTCATGCCGGCGCACCTCCCTTGCGGGAGCGCTGGTCACGCTTCCACAGCTGGTAGGCCGTCATCGTGAGCACCGCCGAGACCGGGACCCAGAGCATCTGGTACCAGTAGAAGAAGGGGATGCCGATGAAGGTCGGCTCGATCTTCGCGTAGGACCCGACCCACAGCATCGCCACGAAGGGCGCCAGGAGACAGAGGGCGATGATCACCCGCGCAGGGGTGACCGTGGGGGGTCGTTTCTCCTCCGGAACTTCTGACACCGCGGCTCCGTCCCTCGATGATCGCCTGTGGTAATGAGCAGGAAATCTAAGCGAAGGCGCTGGTCAGCGTCACCCCTTGGCAGCAACTCGTTACGGCAACGGTATGCGGACAGGGGCGGTGCCGGAGGGCGCGCCGCCCCGGCGCGTGCCGGGGGCGGCGCGTGCTGTCCGTGCGCGGCCGTGCTGTCCGTGCGCGGCGCGCGCTGTCGGTGGTGGACGGGCCGTGCTGTCAGTGGGCCGGGCGCTTCAGCCTGGCCACGAACTTGTAGCGGTCGCCCCGGTAGACGGACCGCACCCACTCCACCGGCTCGCCGGCCGCGTCCAGGGAGTGCCGCGAGAGCATCAGCATCGGCAGCCCGACATCCGTACCGAGCAGTCCCGCCTCGCGCGGGGTGGCCAGCGAGGTCTCGATGGTCTCCTCGGCCTCGGCGAGATGGACGTCGTACACCTCCGCCAACGCCGTGTAGAGGGATGTGTACTTGACGAGCGAGCGGCGCAGCGCGGGGAAGCGTTTGGCCGAAAGGTGGGTGGTCTCGATGGCCATCGGCTCGCCGCTGGCCAGCCGCAGCCGTTCGATGCGCAGCACGCGCCCGCCGGTGGTGATGTCCAGCAGCCCGGCCAGGGTGTCGTCGGCGGTGACGTAGCCGATGTCCAGCAACTGCGAGGTCGGCTCCAGGCCCTGGGCCCGCATGTCCTCGGTGTACGAGGTGAGCTGGAGCGCCTGCGAGACCTTGGGCTTGGCGACGAACGTGCCCTTGCCCTGGATGCGTTCGAGCCGGCCCTCGACCACCAGCTCCTGGAGCGCCTGGCGCACGGTGGTGCGTGAGGTGTCGAACTCGGCGGCGAGCGTACGCTCCGGAGGCACCGGCGTACCCGGCGGCAGCGTCTCCGTCATATCGAGCAAGTGGCGCTTCAGCCGGTAGTACTTGGGCACGCGCGCCGTGCGGGTGACGGGTCCGCCCTCGGTCTCCGTGCCGCCCCCGTCCGTGGCCATGGCCTGCCTTCCCGACTCCTGTGCTGCTGCCGTCACCGGCTCCTCCGTCTGTCGCGGCTCACATGGTGGCACGGTCCGGCCACGGGTCGTCGCCCTGCCTCAGGTGTCGGTCCGATAACGGACACGACTGCCCTTCTTATACACCCTTGACACCCCTAAAGGTCTAGGCCAAGCTCCCCGTACTGGTCTAAACCATTAAAGACCAGGTCCCAGCCCCAGCAGTACTCGTCGTAAGTCTTCGCGGTCTTCGCGGTGGGCAGGGGTTGCAGCATCCCTGAGGAGGGTGGCGTGAAGCGCAAGCTCATCGCGGCGGTCGGCGTCGCGGGCATGATGGTCGGACTTGCCGCGTGTGGTTCGGATGAAGGCACGGCGTCCAAGGATCCCAAGGACCGTAAGGAGACGCTGACCGTCTGGCTCATGTCGGACGCGCAGAGCACCTGGCCGGAGCTGGTCAAGGATGTCAACGCGCAGTTCAAGGCGAAGTATCCGAACGTGACGGTCAAGGTCCAGTACCAGCAGTGGGCGGACAAGGCCAAGAAGCTCGACGCGGCGCTGGCCGGTGACAAGTACCCCGACGTCGTCGAGCTCGGCAACACCGAGACCATGACGTACATCCTCAACGGTGCGCTCGGCGAGATCGACCCGAAGAAGTACGAGAACTCGGACACCTGGATCAAGGGTCTGAAGGACACCTGCGCCTTCGAGGGCAAGCAGTACTGCGTGCCTTACTACGCCGGTGCGCGCGTGGCCATTTACAACAAGGACATGTTCAAGGCCGGCACCGGCTCGGACCAGCTGCCCACCACCGAGGCCGAGCTGGCCACGGCGCTCGACAAGGTCGGCGCCAAGTACGGCAAGGACAAGGCGTTCTCGCCGCTCTACCTGCCGGGCCGTTACTGGTACGCCGCCATGTCCTACGTCGCGGCGTACGGCGGTCGGATAGCCGAGTACGACGAGGGCGCGAAGGAGTGGAAGGCCACCCTCTCCACCCCGGAGGCCCAGAAGGGCATCCAGCACTTCGTCGACCTGGTGAAGAAGTACAACCACGGCGACAAGACCAAGGACGAGCAGGACCACGCCAACGTCATGGCCAACGAGAAGACCGCGCTTCTCTACGGCAACGGCTGGGAGGCCGGCAGCGTCGTCGACTCCGCCACCAACGGCAACCCGAAGCTGAAGGACAAGATCGGCACGGCCGGTATGCCCGGCCCCGACGGCAAGGCCCTGCCGTCCTTCATCGGCGGCTCCGACCTCGCCACCATCTCCAAGTCCAAGGTCCAGGACCTCGGCGAGGAGTGGATCGCGGCCTTCACCAGCGGCAAGTCGCAGGAGGTCCTCGCCTCCAAGAACATCCTGCCGAACAACACCAAGCAGCTGGAGCCGCTGAAGGCGAAGCCGGAGACCGCGCCGATCGCCAACGCCGTCCCGGACGCGTGGTTCACCCCGATCGCCCCCGGCTGGACCGCCATCGAGAAGAAGGAAACCCTTGAGGTGATGCTGCTCGACATCATCAAGGGCACGTCGGTGGCCGACGCCACGAAGGCGGCCGACGCGGAGATCAACCAGCTGATCAACGAGGAGTCCTGAGTCCCACGAGCCCATGAGCCCCCGGCTCATGTGTCTCCGACTCTGTTGATCGCCTACGGGGGGTGGCAGGCCCGCGAGGGCTCCGCCGCCCCCCGTCCTCCGGTACCAGGTCCGAACGGAAGGCCCGCACAGTGAGTGCCGCCGACATGAAAGCAGCCGACCCTCCGGTAGCCGTCGCACGCGTCGCCGAGAGATCCGGCTCCCAGCCGCCCGCGGGCGGGCAGCGCAAGCGGCGCAAGGCCGGCGCGCTGCTGCCGTATCTCCTGATAGCTCCCGCGTTCGTCGCGATCGCCGCCGTCTTCGTCTGGCCGCTCATCAAGACGATCCTCATGTCCTTCCAGGACGTCGGCCGCCGTGAGCTGTGGACCGGGGAGGCCGCCCCGTGGGTGGGCTTCGAGCAGTTCACCAACATCCTCGGCGACGGCGAGTTCTGGGCCGTCGTCTGGCGGACCCTCATCTTCATGGTCGCCTGTGTGGTCGCCACGATGGGTCTCGGACTCGGTATCTCCATGCTGATGCAGCGCATGGACACCTGGGTACGGCTGCTGCTCACCGCGGCGCTGGTGGCCGCCTGGTCGATGCCGCTGCTGGTGGCGACGTCCATCTTCCGCTGGTTCGCCGACTCCGACTACGGCGTCCTGAACATGGTGCTGACCAAGTACCTCGGGATCGACGCCCAGGGCCACAACTGGTTCCTCGACCCCAAGCAGGGCTTCCTCATCATCGGAGCCGTCGTCGTCTGGGGCGCCATCCCCTTCGTCGCCGTCACGCTCTACGCGGCGCTCACCCAGGTCCCCCGGGAGCTGGAGGAGGCCGCGGCGCTCGACGGCGCGGGCGTGGCCGGGGTCTTCCGCTATGTCACCTGGCCGGTCATCAAGCCGGTGTTCCAGATGGTGGCCACGCTGTCCGTCCTCTGGGACTTCAATATCTTCGGCCAGATCTTCCTGATCCGCGGCAACAAGCCGGAGCCGGAGTACTCGGTCCTCGGGATCTACTCGTTCGAGAAGGCCTTCGAGTCCAACTCGTTCAGCCAGGGTGCGGCCATCTCCCTCATCACGGTCCTGCTGCTCTCCGGTGTCGCCGTGTACTACCTGCGTCAGCTGCTCAAGATCGGAGAGGTCGAATGAGCGCCTCCACCTCCCAGGCCCTCCGCCCGGACACCGAGCGGGGCACCGCGCCGGACGCCCGGCAGGTCCTGCGCCAGGACCGCAAGAAGAACCGGCTCGTCTACAACATCCTGGGCCTGGCCGTCTTCGTCCTCATGGCCTTCCCGGTGTACTGGCTGATCATCAGCGCCCTGCGGCCGAACCACGAGATCCGCAGCTACGACCAGACCCTCTGGCCGTCATCGCTGACCTTCGACAACTTCCAGCGGGCCATCGACCAGCCGAACTTCGGCACGGCCATCCAGTCCAGCCTGATCGTCTGCGGCGTCGCGGTCATCGGCGGCATGCTGCTCGCCACCATCGCCGCCTTCGCCATCGGCCGCTTCCACTTCCGCGGCCGCAAGTTCTTCATGATCGTGCTGCTCGTCGTGCAGCTGCTGCCGCCGACCGCGATGCTGATCCCCATCTACATCCAGCTCAACGACCTGGGCGGGCTCAACGAGTACTGGGGCGTCATCGTCATCTACCTGGTCTCGACGCTGCCCTTCGCGACCTGGATGATCCGCGGCTTCATCGTCAACATCCCGCCGGAGCTGGAGGAGTCCGCGATGGTGGACGGCTGCAGCCGGATGGGCGCCTTCTGGCGGGTGACCTTCCCACTGCTCGCCCCCGGTCTCGCCGCGGCGGCGATCTTCTCCCTGATCACGGCGTGGAACGAGTACCTCCTCGCCTACGTCGTCCTCCAGGACAACGACAAGTACACGCTGAACGTGTGGCTGATGAACTTCACCACCTCGCGCGGTATCGACTACGGGGCCCTGATGGCCGCCTCGACCCTGATCGCCATCCCGGTCGTGGCCTTCTTCCTGCTGGTGCAGAAGTACATGGCCACCGGCCTCACCTCCGGCGCAGTGAAGGGCTAGAACCGCCGATGACCACACTTGTAAGCAGTACGGACACCCTCACGCGCGACGCGCTCGCCGTGCTCCAGCCCGGCTTCCTGGGCACCACCGCCCCTGACTGGCTGCTGCGCCGCCTCGGCGAGGGCCTCTCCTCCGTCGGGCTCTTCGGCCGCAACATCGCCTCGCCCGAGCAGCTCGCCGCGCTCACCGAGCGGCTGCGGGCCGAGCGGGACGACGTCCTCGTCGCGATCGACGAGGAGGGCGGCGACGTCACCCGTCTGGAGGTCGGGCACGGCTCCTCCTTCCCGGGCAACTACGCCCTGGGCACCGTCGACGACGTGGACCTCACCCGGGCCGTCGCCCGGGAGCTGGGCCGGCGGCTCGCCGCGTGCGGGGTCAACCTCAACTGGGCCCCCTCGGCCGATGTGAACTCCAACCAGGACAACCCCGTCATCGGCGTACGGTCCTTCGGCGCCGACACGCCGCTGGTGGCCCGGCACACCGCCGCGTATGTCGAGGGGCTCCAGAGCGCCGGGGTCGCCGCCTGCACCAAGCACTTCCCCGGACACGGCGACACCTCCGTCGACTCGCACCACGCGATGCCCCGTATCGACGTGGATCTCGACACAGTGAACGCCCGCGACCTGCTGCCTTTCCGCGCGGCCATCGCGGCGGGTTCCAAATCGGTCATGAGCGCGCATATCCTGCTTCCCGCGCTCGACCCGGACCGCCCGGCGACCCTCAGCCGACGGATCCTCACCGGTCTGCTCCGCGAGGAGCTGGGCTTCCAGGGCCCGATCATCACCGACGGCATGGAGATGCGGGCCATCGCCTCGGCGTACGGGATCGAGCGCGGCTCCGTCCTCGCGATCGCCGCGGGCGCCGACGCCATCTGCGTCGGCGGCGGCCTGGCGGACGAGGACACCGTGCTGCGGCTGCGCGACGCGCTGGTGGCGGCGGTACGCAACGGCGAACTGCCCGAGGAGCGACTGGCCGACGCGGCCGCGCGAGTGCGCGGCCTCGCCGACTGGACGCGTCGGGTCAGGGGGGCTTCGGAGCCGGGCGCGGATTCGCAGGAGGGGACCGCGCCCGGCACCGCGTCCGCGCCGGACACCGGGATCGGTCTTGTCGCGGCCCGCCGCGCGGTGCGGGTGACGGGCGGCGCGGAGCCGCTCACGGAAGCGCCGTACGTCGCCGCGTTCACCCCCGTCGCGAACATCGCCGTCGGCGAGGAGACCCCGTGGGGCGTCGCGGCCGAGCTGGGGCGGCTGCTTCCCGGTACGGAGACGGGCTCGTACAGCGGCGCCGGAGCGGCCGGCAAGGACCCGGTCGCGTCGGCCGGCGAGCTGCTCGCCGCCGCCGGTGACCGTACGATCGTCGCCGTCGTGCGCGACGCGCACCGCCACCGCTGGATGTCCGACGCGCTGGACGCCGTGCTGGCCGCCCGCCCGGGGACGATCGTGGTCGAGATGGGCGTGAACGAGGCGGAGCCCAGGGGCGCGCTGCACATCGCGACCCATGGCGCCGCTCGGGTCTGCGGACAGGCCGCGGCGGAGGTCATCACGGGCCGCCGGGAGTGACCGTACGCGACCGGTTCCCGGTCCGGTTCTGACACGACGGTGCCGGGCCGCCCCTTCGCGGGGGCGGCCCGGCACCGTCATGTGCGGGCGGGCGGGGCGGTGGCTCAGATGCCCTGCCAGTCCGGCTTGGACGCGAACGTGGCGCGGAAGTAGTCGGCGAGCTTCAGCCGGGACGCCGCCGCCTCGTCCACGACGACCGTGGCGTGCGGGTGGAGCTGGAGCGCGGAGGCCGGTACGAGCGCGGCGACCGGGCCCTCGACGGCCTGCGCGACCGCCTCCGCCTTGCCCTCGCCGGTGGCGAGCAGCACCAGGTGGCGGGCCTCCAGGATGGTGCCGATGCCCTGCGTGATGACATGGTGCGGCACCTCCTCGGGGCTGTCGAAGAAGCGCGCGTTGTCCTCGCGGGTCTGCCGGGTCAGCGTCTTGATGCGGGTACGCGAGGCGAGCGAGGAGCAGGGCTCGTTGAAGCCGATGTGCCCGTCCGTACCGATGCCGAGCAGCTGGAGATCCACCCCGCCGGCCTCGCTCAGCGCGCGGTCGTACGCCTCGCACGCCGCCTGGACGTCCTCGGCGGCGCCGTCCGGGCCCATGAAGGAGCTCTCGCTCAGCCCCAGCGGCTCGACGACCTGGCGCAGGACCACGGAGCGGTACGACTCGGGGTGGCCCGCGGGCAGCCCCACGTACTCGTCCAGCTGGGCTATCCGCGCGCGTGAGGCGTCCACCTCACCGGCGCGCACCTTGGCCGTCAGCGCCTGGTAGATGGGCAGGGGGGTCGAGCCGGTGGCCACGCCGAGCAGAGCGCCCGGCTTGCGGCGCAGCAGGCCCGCGATGCTGTCCGCGATCAGCTCGCCACCTGCCGCGGCGTTCGGGACGATGACAACTTCCACGCTGGACCCTGCCAATCTGGAAATGAGACGTTTGTGGTATAGACCAATTCTAGCAGAGGGCGCCCGTCGCCGACCGGGTTGTCCGGCACGCCCGCCCGGGTGCTCCTATCGTGGATGAGCGGCCTGGTGGTGATGGGCGCTGAAGGCGGGCACGGCATGACGGACGACGTGATCGACTACGCGGCGGTGTTCCAGGTGCTGCCCGGCATGGTCGCCCTGCTGACACCCGAGCTGGTCTACGCGGACGCCAACGAGGCCTACCTGCTCTCCGCCGGGCGCAGCCGCGAGCAGGTGATCGGCCGGTATCTGTTCGACGTGTTCCCCGACAACCCGGGCGACCCCGCCGCCAGCGGCGTGCGCAACCTGGGTGCTTCGCTGCGGCGCGTGGTGGCCACCGGCGAGCGCGACGCCATGGCCCTCCAGCGCTACGACGTCCACTGCGAGGAGCGGCCCGGCGAGTGGGAGGAGCGCTACTGGAGCCCGGTCAACGTCCCGCTGTTCGGAGCCGACGGCCGCGTCGCCCTGGTGGTGCACCGGGTCGAGGAGGTCACCCAGCTCATCAAGGCGCGCAGCGCCCCCGACACCTCGACCACCCGCGTGCTCGAAGCCGAGCTATACACCCGCGCCCGCGAACTGCAGGAGGTCAACGAACGCCTGCGCCTGGCGCACGCCCGCGAACGCGAGGTCGCCCTCGCCCTCCAGAAGGCGATGCTGCCCGCCCCCGCGGACGTGGGCCACCACCGGGCCGCCGTACGGTACCGGCCCGCCGTCGGCTCCCTGAACGTCTGCGGCGACTGGTACGACCTCATCGACCTGCCCGGCGACCGCATGGGCGTCTCCGTCGGCGATGTCGTCGGCCACGGCCTGCACGCCGCCGGCGTCATGGGCCTGCTGCGCAGCGCGCTCAGTGCCGCCTCCCGCGTCGCCGGCGGCCCGGCCGAGGCCCTGGACGTCCTCGGTCTGTACGCCCGCTCCGTCGACGGCGCCGAGTCCACCACCGCCGTGGAGATCTCCATCGACTGGGACAGCCACACCCTCGCCTACAGCAGCGCGGGCCACCCCCCGCCGGCCCTGCTGCGCACCGACGGCGGCGTCGAGTTCCTGGACCGGGCCACCGACCCCCCGCTCGGTGCCCGCCCCGTCCATGCCGCCCGCCCCCAGGCCGCCACCGCCTTCGGCGAGGGTGACACGCTCATCCTCTACACCGACGGTCTGATCGAACGCCGCGACGAGGACATCGACAGCGGCCTGGCCCGCCTCGCCGGCTCCCTCGCCCGCCACCGGGGCGCCGCCCCCGAAACCCTCGCCGACGTGCTCCTGCTCGACCTGCTGCCACCCAGCGGGGCCACCGATGACACGGCCCTGGTCATCGTCCGGCTCTGAGCGGCCGAAGCACCCGGGGGCGGACGGACGGCGGGGCGCGCGGAGGCGGTCCGACGGCGGGGACGGCGCGGCGGCCGGCGGTCTGCCGGATCTCGCGGAACGGGTGCCGGCGCGCACGGGAGAGGTGCGGACGCTCGCCTCGCGCTACCGGTTCGCCGAGCGGATGGTCGTCATCTCCCGGGGGTACGGCTATCCGACGGCGCGGGAGTCGGCGCTCAAGTTCATGGAGACCTGCTACCTCCCCGCGCTCGCCTACTCCGGCGCGGATCTGCTGCACGGCCCGCTCGCGATGGTCGACACCATCTCGCCGGTGATCGCGGTCGTCCCCGAGGGCAAGGGCGGCGAAGCCCTTCAGCCGGTGCTCGCGCGGCTGCGGGCCCGGGGCGCCGACCTGTGCGCGGTGGGGTCCCAGCGGGAGACCGATGCCGCGTCGGCGGGGTTCGTGCTGCCGGCGGACGCCGTTCCCGAGGAGCTGCAGCCGATCCTGCAGATTCTGCCGCTCCAGCTGCTGGCTCACGAGATCGCCATCGCCAGGGGCCACGATCCGGACGCGCCGCGCACGATGGCGAAGACTCCGGAGACCGGCTGACCGCGCGCTCCGGAAGGCCGGGCTCCGTATCCGCGGATGAGTCTGGCGGGATCCGTACCCGCCGATGGGTCTCGCGGGCTCTCGCGGGTCCGTACCCGCGGGCCGCGGCGCCGCGACGGGACCCTCAACCCGTACGGCACCGCAGCCCGGAGTTGCTACGGCCGGCGGGTGTGCGGTCCCGCGTGGCCGTTGGGAGAGGTCCCGTCGCAGTCAGGGCAGAGAGCGCCGGCACCTCGGTCCACCCTCCTGTGCGGGGAGGGCGGAGGCTCATACACCATTGTGGACTAGACCATTCTGGCCTGTCCATGCGTGTACCGAGCCTATTTCCCTTCATACCCTCCAGTACAGACCACGGCCCGTACCGGTTCACGCCGCGGGTACGCTCGCCTGTGTGCCCTCCATGAACGACCTCGTACGCCAGCACTCGGCCCTCAGTGAGTCGGACCTTGAGTGGCTCCATCTGCTGGTCTCGGAGTGGCAGCTGCTCTCCGACCTCTCCTTCGCCGATCTCGTGCTCTGGGTCCCCACCCGCGACGGCACCCGCTATGTGTCCGTCGCCCAGATGCGCCCCAACACCGGACCCACCTCCTACCAGGACGACATGGTCGGCCATCTCGTCCCGCGGGGCCGCCGGCCGCTGCTGGACGCGGCGCTCGACGAGGGGCGGATCGTCAGGGAGGGCGACCCCGAGTGGCGTGAGGAGGTGCCCGTACGGGTCGAGTCCATCCCCGTACGGCGCGACGGCCGGGTCCTCGGGGTCATCGCGCGCAACACCAATCTGCTCACGGTCCGCACGCCCAGCCGGCTGGAGCTCACCTACCTCCAGTCCGCCTCCGACCTGGCCCAGATGATCGCCGCCGGATCCTTCCCCTTCCCCGGCCAGCAGGTCGACATGGACGCCTCCCCGCGCGTCGGTGACGGGCTGATCCGGCTCGACGCGGACGGGGTCGTCCAGTACGCGAGCCCCAACGCCCTCTCCGCGTATCACCGGTTGGGACTCGCGTCCGACCTGGTGGGACACCACCTCGGCCGCACCACCGACGAACTGGCCCCCGCGCGCGGCCCGGTGGACGAGGCCATGGTCAAACTGGCCAGCGGCTACGCGCCCCGCGAGACCGAGGTGGAGGGCAGCGGCGGGGTCATCCAGCTGCGCGCCATCCCCCTCAAACCCAAGGGCATCCGGATCGGCTCGCTGGTGCTGCTCCGCGACGTGACGGAACTGCGGCGCCGCGAGCGCGAGTTGATCACCAAGGACGCCACCATCCGGGAGATCCACCACCGGGTGAAGAACAACCTCCAGACGGTCGCCGCGCTCCTCAGGCTCCAGTCCAGGCGGATGGACTCCGCGCAGGGCAGGGAGGCGCTCAACGAGGCCGTACGGCGCGTCGGTTCGATCGCCATCGTGCACGAGACGCTGTCTCAGAATCTGGACGAGCGGGTCGAGTTCGACGAGATCGCCGACCGGGTGCTGGCGATGGTCGCCGAGATCTCGCCCGGCAAGATCGTCTGCCGCCGCACCGGGAAGTTCGGCGTGCTCGACGCCGAAGTGGCCACGCCCCTCTCGATGGTGCTGACCGAGATTCTCCAGAACGCGCTGGAGCACGCCTTCGCGCCGGGGGAGGAGGGCCGGGTCGATGTCTCGGCCGTCCGCAGCGGAGAGGCGCCCGGGTCCAAGCGCCGGGAGGGGACCCGCTCGGACGCCCGGCTCATGATCACCGTGCAGGACGACGGGCGCGGGCTGCCCGAGGGGTTCGATCCGCGGCGGGCCGGGAACCTGGGGCTCCAGATCGTACGGACCCTGGTGGAAGGGGAGTTGGGCGGCGGCTTCGACATGGTGCCGGCGCCGGTGCGCGGTACGCGCGTACTGCTGGACATTCCGGTGGAGCCCCAGAAGTAGCTTTCGTACGGGAGCCCGGCAGAGGGGTCCGGCAGAGCTGGGCGGCGTGCCCGGCACAGCAGCGAGCCCCGGACCGTGGTGACGGTCCGGGGCTCGGCTCGAAGCTCACTTTGCGATGCGCATCGGGGGGTACTGCGCGCTGCGTTTCGGGGGCGGGTCGATGCGTACACGCTGTACGCTCCGCCGGCCAGGGCTGGCGGGGGTGCTTCAGGCGGTCGCGTTACGCGCCCGGTTACGAGCGGCGCGGCGCTTCATAGCGCGGCGCTCGTCCTCGCTGAGGCCACCCCAGACACCCGAGTCCTGACCGGACTCAAGCGCCCACTGCAGGCACTGCTCCATGACGGGGCAGCGACGGCAGACGGCCTTGGCTTCCTCGATCTGCAGCAGCGCAGGACCGGTGTTGCCGATGGGGAAGAACAGCTCGGGGTCTTCCTCGCGGCAAACGGCGTTGTGACGCCAGTCCATGGCTGCTACCTCTCTTGGTATTACATGCAGATTGCTTGTGAATGTGAACGCTTTCACGAATCCCTCGACAAGGGAAGGGCCGACCGCCAGCAGAAACTGGTGGGGTCCTTGGTTTGAGGAGGGGTTCTGGCTCTCAGGGAGGCCGATGTTGCGGGCCGTCCCGAGCGCCATGTAGAGATTCGCAAACCTCGGCGGCGGATACAACCCCTTCTGGAAAGTTTTTTTTGATTCCTCGGTGTCGACTAGGTCACAGCCGTACTTCCATGGGGTGGATGCCAGCCTAAACGTTCGAGTGAAAGGACTTTGGCCCCTTCCACTCACACAATCACACGCAGTGCACGGCGTACGCCTGTGAACGTCACGCTCGTGCGCAGTCCAAGGTGGTCGCCGTCCATCTGGAAGGGGAGGGGCGCCTTGGAATGCAAGGTGAAGTCGGTGAGGTCGTGAAGGGACACCGCATGGCGTCCGTGAGGGCCCCGATCGGGGGTCGAAGTGAGCAATTGGGCCGCATATCTGGCGACCGCGGGAGTCGACATTCTGCTCAGTCCGAGAACGTCGAGCGCGAGATCGAAAGAGGCCGCGGGGGACGCGTACACCGGACGATTGCCCAGGTAGGTCCAGGGAGCGGTGTTGCAGATTATGGAGAGGACAAGATCTTTCACCGGATCCTCACCGGGGCGTTCCAGTGTGATCAGCCCGCCCCGCCGGTGCGGCTCCTCGAAGAACTGGCGTACCACCTGGCGCACATAGAGCGCGTGCGTCGACCGTTTCCCGCGCTCCCGCTGCTGTTCGACCCGCCCGATCACTCCCGCGTCGAAACCGAAGCCGGCGCAGAAGGTGAACCAGCGGGACGGCACGGACTCGTCCTCGGTACCCGGCGTCCCGGCCGCCAGTCCCAGACCGACCGTACGTTCGCTCCGCAGGGCGAGCGCGTCGAGGATCGCGCCGGTCGCCTCGACCGCGTCATTGGGCAGCCCGAGCGCGCGGGCGAAGACATTGGTCGAGCCGCCGGGCACCACCGCGAGGCGCGGCAGCCGGTCGGGATCGGGGCCGTTGTGCAGCAGTCCGTTGACGACCTCGTTGACGGTGCCGTCACCGCCGAGAGCGACGACCAGCTCGATGTCATCCGAGTCGGCGGCCCGTCTGCCCAGGTCACGGGCGTGTCCACGGTATTCCGTGGTCACCGCTTCCAGCTTCATCTCACTGGCGAGCGCGTGGATCAGTACGTCACGTGTGCGGGCACTGGTGGTGGTTGCTGCCGGATTGACCACGAGAAGTGCGCGCATGCCGAGCAGATTACCGGCCGGGCACCGGAGGGTCGTCCCCGGGAGTCCGGGACGCCGCATTTGCCGGACCGGGACGCCGGGGTCCCCGGGGCGGGGCGCCACGGTCCGCCGGACCGGAACGCCGGAGTCCGGTGGGGGTCTGCCGGGGGGTGCGCGGCGGCCCTGTGGTTACCCTGCAGAGGTGAGCAGCAGCAGTGAGCAGACCGCCCCCGCATCCTCCCCGCGCCCTCCGCGCCTGACCGCGGCGGCCGGCGCCTGTGGGCTCGAAGCCCTGGCCCTGGTCGCCGGCGGTGTGTATCTGCTGGTGATGGGGTTGCTCGGGAAGCCCGACAGCCCGAGCCAGGCGGAGATGGGCGGGATCACCCTGATCGTGCTCGGTGTCATCCCGCTGATCGCCGCGCGCGGGCTGCTGCTGCGGCGCGCCTGGAGCCGGGGGCCCGCGCTGATCACCCAGATCATGGCGCTGCCCGTCGCCTATACGCTG
Organism: Streptomyces sp. NPDC039430; assembly: GCF_055639435.1. Taxonomy (NCBI): domain Bacteria; kingdom Bacillati; phylum Actinomycetota; class Actinomycetes; order Kitasatosporales; family Streptomycetaceae; genus Streptomyces; species Streptomyces sp. NPDC039430. The sequence continues at coordinate 689,886 of NZ_JBVKAK010000002.1, forward strand.
CTGACCTCCACGGGCGGCATGATCCCGGCCGGGATCGCGCTCGCGGTGGTCGCGGTGACGGGGCTGGTCCTGCTGGTCAACCCGACCACGACGGAAGCCCTCGGCATCCGGGGCCCGGCCGGCGACTCCACGCGCTAGCCGCCGGCGCCTGTCGGCGGCGCGGCCCCGGCGCCGGCTCCTACTCCTCCACCAACAGCCGCTCGCGCAGCTGCGCGAGCGTGCGGGCCAGCAGCCGCGAGACATGCATCTGCGAGATGCCGACCTCCTGCGCGATCTGCGACTGCGTCATATTGCCGAAGAACCGCAGCAGAAGAATCCGCTTCTCCCGTGGCGGCAGATCCTCCAGCAGCGGCTTGAGCGATTCGCGGTACTCGACGCCTTCCAGCGCCTCGTCCTCCGCGCCCAGTGTGTCCGCGACCGCGGGCGACTCGTCGTCCGTGTCCGGGACGTCCAGCGACAGGGTGGAGTACGCGTTGGCGGACTCCAGCCCCTCCAGGACCTCTTCCTCCGAGATGCCGAGCCGCTCCGCCAGCTCATGGACCGTGGGCGAACGGCCGTGCTGCTGGGAGAGTTCGGCGGTGGCCGTCGTCAGGGCGAGCCGCAGTTCCTGGAGGCGGCGCGGCACCCGGACCGCCCAGCCCTTGTCCCGGAAATGCCGCTTGATCTCCCCGACGACCGTCGGTGTCGCATAGGTCGAGAACTCGACACCACGCTCGGGATCGAAACGGTCCACGGACTTGATCAGACCGATGGTGGCGACCTGCGTCAGATCGTCGAGCGGCTCGCCGCGGTTGCGGAACCGTCTCGCCAGATGCTCGACCAGCGGCAGATGCATCCGCACCAGCTGATTGCGGAGGTCCGCCTTCTCGGGCGAGCCGTCAGGCAGCTTGCGCAGCTCGATGAACATCGCCCGCGCCCCGCTGCGGTCATGTGGATCGTGGTGCTTGTCGTTGTGCTGCTCGCTCATAGTGGCCGCCCGCTCTGCCTGCGCCTGCTCCGCCGCGGCCCTCTGGCCGTCAAGTCCGTCCTCCGGATGGGGGCGGGCCTGCTGCTCCGGGATGCCCGCGGGGGCAGGCGCCGGCTCCGACGGAGCTTCGTGCCCTTCCCGCGGCTCCCGTGGGATGCGCCCCTCGTCACGCACCGGACCGTCCCCGTTCCTCACGCCGGCCCGGGTCCCGCGCCGCGCTGTTTGTAGAGGCTGATGGTGACCGTACGGTCCTCCGCGACCGTCGAGTCGACCTTGCCGGCCAGCGCGGAGAGCACTGTCCAGGCGAAGGTGTCGCGCTCCGGCGCGCGCCCGTCGGTGGTGGGCGCCGACACGGTCACTTCGAGCGCGTCCTCGATGAGCCGGAAAACGCAGCTGAGTACGGAGCCCGGTACGGCCTGCTGGAGCAGGATCGCGCAGGCCTCGTCCACCGCGATGCGGAGGTCCTCGATCTCGTCGAGGGTGAAGTCCAAGCGCGCCGCGAGGCCGGCCGTGGCCGTACGCAGCACGGACAGGTAGGCACCCGCAGCGGGCAGCCGGACTTCCACGAAGTCCTGGGTCCCGGGCTCGCCTGCGATCTGGGACACCCTCACCTCCAAGGTGGCACAAGCTCTTCTGGGCTCAGGGACAGGGGATGTCCAGGAGCCTTGCGGTACGTAGTCGGTACGTAGCCGGTCTGGAGTGGCGACGCTATCGCGATCCATGGTGCTGTGTCGCCGGGACCCCCACCCAGCGACTGTCACTCATGGTAAGCATATGAACACAGAAAGTGGCTAGGGGTCTGTGGCGTCCAATTACGAAGAACCGGCGGAGGGTTGACGTACCCAGTCGTCAGACGATCGAACCGTCCGCATAGCACCACCGCCAGCTCTCCCCGGGCTCGACACTCCGCATCACGGCATGACCCGTGTCCTTGAAGTGTTGTGTCGCGTGTTGGTATGGCGAGGAGTCGCAGCAGCCGATCTCCCCGCAGACCAGACACATCCGCAGCTGTACGGGGTTGCTGCCGGACGTGAGGCACTCGCGGCAGGTGTCGGCGCGCGGCGCCGGTTCGGGGCGCGGCAGTTCCGCGATGTGGGGGCACTCACTCATGATGACCAGGTTACGACGGGTGCGAAGGACGTGGAATGGACGTATTGCCGCTGATCGCGCTGGTGGCAGGCAGCGCGGCTATCGCGGGGGCGGCCCGCAGGACACCGGTGGCCGCGCCGTTGCTGTTGGTCGCCGCGGGGCTGGGCGCCTCGTACGTGCCGGGTGTACCGGACTACACACTGGATCCGCACATCGTGCTGCCACTGGTGCTGCCGCCGCTGTTGTACACGGCCGCGGCGGACAGTTCGTATCTCGATCTGCGCGCGAACTTCAGACCGGTCGCGCTGCTGTCGGTGGGCTATGTCCTCTTCGCGACGGTCGCGGTCGGCTGGCTGGTGTATCTGCTGGTGCCCGATCTGCCGTTGACCGCCGCGCTGGTGCTGGGCGCGGTGGTCGCACCGCCGGACGCCGTCGCGGCCACGGCCATCGCGCGCAAACTGGGGCTGCCGAACCGGATCACCACCATCCTCCAGGGCGAGTCCCTGGTGAACGACGCGACCGCGATCACCGCGTTCAAGGTGGCGCTGGCCGCGGCGGTCGGCGCGGGCGCGAGCTGGGCCGGCGGGATCGGGGAGTTCGCGCTCGCCTCGCTCGGCGGCATCGGGGTGGGGCTCGTACTGATGGTGCCGCTGCACTGGCTGCGTACCCATCTGACCGAGGCACTGCTGCAGAACACCCTCTCGCTGCTCATCCCGTTCCTCGCCTACGCGCTGGCCGAACACCTGGGCGCGTCCGGGGTGCTGGCCGTCGTGGTGGTCGCGCTCTATCTCGGACACCGTTCCTGGCAGGTCGACTTCGAGACCAGGCTCCAGGAGGCGGCGGTGTGGAAGATGATCGCGTTCATCCTGGAGTCGGCGGTGTTCGCGCTGATCGGACTCCAGCTGCCCCATGTGCTCAAGGGACTCGGGGAGTACGGGGTCGGGGAGGCCCTGTTGTACGGGGTGGGCGTCTTCGTGGTGGTCGTGGCGGTCAGATTCGTCTGGGTCTATCCGGCGACCTTCCTGCCCCGCGCGCTGTCCGCGCGGATCAGGGAGCGCGAACCGGACACCAACTGGACCGCGCCGCTGATCGTCGGCTGGGCCGGGATGCGCGGGGTGGTGTCGCTGGCGATCGCGTTCTCCATCCCGCTGGCGCTGGCGGACGGCCGTCCGTTCCCCGGGCGCAATCTCGTGCTGTTCCTGACCTTCACGACCGTGATCGGCACACTGGTGGTGCAGGGCCTCACCCTGCCTCCGCTGATCCGGCTGCTGAAGATCCCCGGCCGCGACCGGCAGGCCGAGACCCTCGCCGAGGCGCAGGCGCAGAGCGAGGCGTCGGGGGCGGCGGAACGGCGGCTGGACGTCCTGCTGGCCGATGAACGCAACGCGCTGCCGCCGCCGCTGGCCGAACGGCTCCGGCATGTGCTGGCGCGCCGCCGCAACGCGGTCTGGGAGCGGCTCGGGGCGGTCAACGAGGTGACGGGGGAGTCGGCGGACCAGACCTACCGTCGGCTGTCGCGGGAGATGATCGAGGCGGAGCGCGAGGTGTTCGTGGAACTGCGGGACCGGCGGCGGATCGACGACGAGATGATGCGGACGCTGCTGCGCAGACTGGACCTGGAGGAGGCGGCGGCCTACCGGGAGGAGGGCTGAGAGGGCTCGGGCGGGGACGGCTCCCGGTCGGACGGACCCGGCCGCGACGGCTCCGGCCCGGACATACCTGGTGGGGACGGTTGCGGTGCGGACGGCTCCGGGCCGCCCGTGATGACGGCGGCGACGGTCGTGCCCGGCGGGAAGGCGCCCTCCTCGGCCAGTGTGGTCAGCCCGTACAGCATTTTGGCGACATAGAGACGTTCCACCCGCAGCCCGTGCCGCTCCCCGAACTCCCCGGCGAACGCGTCGAGCGCGGGGGTGGTACGGGCGAAGCCGCCGAAGTGGAAGCGTCCGTCGAGCCGCCAGTCGCCCACCGGGCCGCCGAACGCCGCCTGTTGGAGCCGCCGTATCTCCCGCTCCAGGAAGTCGCCCCTGAGCACCGGGAATCCCACGGCCCGCGGGCCGCCGCCGAGCCCGGCGGCGAGCCCCGCGAGCGTCCCGCCGGTGCCGCAGGCCACGGCGACGACGGTCCCGGCCGCGCCGCGCGTGTCTCCGTGCGGATCCCCATGCAGGTCTCCGCGCAGCTCCCGGCCCAGCTCGGCGCATCCCCGGGCCGCGAGCGCGTTGCTGCCGCCTTCCGGTACGACGTACACGGCGTCGGGGTCCAGCCCCGCCCGGCCGAGGAACGCGGCCAGCACCCCGGGCTCCGATTTGCGCCGGTAGGCCGCGCGGTCCACGAAGCACAGCCGCATCCCGTCGGCCGCGCACCGGGTGAGCGACGGATTGAGCGGCCGGTCCGCCAGCTCCTCGCCCCGTACGACACCGACGGTGGCGAAGCCGAGGAGCCGCCCGGCGGCGGCGGTCGCGCGCAGATGGTTGGAGTACGCGCCGCCGAAGGTCAGCAGCGTCCGCCGGCCGCTCGCGGCGGCGGCGCGCAGATTCGGGGCCAGTTTGCGCCACTTGTTGCCGGACAGTTCGGGGTGGATCAGGTCGTCGCGCTTGAGCAGCAGCCGTACGCCGTGGCGCGCGAAGCGCTCGTCGTCGGCGGGCTCCAGCGGCGAGGGCAGCCGGGGCCGCAGGGCGGCGAGGTCGGGCGTCTCGGGGCGGGGCACCCCTTCATTGTGGCGTCCCGGCCGGGGCGGCGTGCGGCGCGGGGAGCGCCGCCGGTCCCGGCGCGGCGGGAGCCCTGTCGGCGCTGCACGAGCCCCGTCGCGTGGCACGAGCCCTGTCGGCGCGGCACTGGCCGCGTCGCGTGGCACGTGCTCCGTCGGCGTGGCACGGGTCCCGTCACTTCAGCCGGTCGTGGACGCGGTCCCGCAGGGAGTCCATCGTGACGCCGCGGGGATCGACCTTGCCCGGCTGCCACTCCAGATGCCCGATCACCGACCGGGCGCCCCAGCCGTGGTGCCGGCAGACCGCGGCCGCCGCCTTCTCGATCGCGGCCAACTGGGCCTCGGGCCACGGGTCCTCGCCGTCGCCCAGGTTCTCGCACTCGAAGCCGTAGAAATGCCGGTTCCCGTCGGTGTCGGCCTCCTTGTCCTGGGGCGGGCGCTTCTCGGCGATCACGGCTTTCAGGACGTCGCCGTCGCCCGCCCCGGCGTGATTGGCGCGCCCGTAGCCGACCAGATGGACCGTGCCGTCCTTCGCGATCACGCCGTGGCACAGCGGCCCCGGCAGTGCGTCGTGGCCGTCCCTGCAGAGCCGCACCGTGGCGTCCGTGCCGCGGGTGACGGTGTGATGGATCACCACGCCGTGAACGGGCCCCCAGGGGCCCTGCCGGTCGCGATTGTGCGTACGCCAGTCGCCGACCTCGACGACGGTCAGCCCTTCACTCTTCAGGGCGTTGAGGAACTGGGCGGCGGACATGGGTGGGGCCATGGTCGACTCCTCGCGGTGCGGTGTGTGGGCTCAGGAGTTCGATGTCCGGAGTCCGGGGTTCGGTGTCCGGACATGACGAGCTTGCGCGTGTAATTCCCCGTTACGGGTCATCCAGTCCCACTCATATGTGTAATGGCGTATGCACGCCACGTGATGGAACCATTCTTCTCGCAGGTCAGCACATGATCGAAGGGGAGACTTCATGTCGGTTGGTAACGAGGTTCTCGCAGGGCAGCCGCCGACCCAGCAGAGTCTGGGAACGGCCGCGGCGCGGAACCTGGCGACCACCACCAAATCGGTACCGCAGATGCAGGAGATCAGCTCACGCTGGCTGCTGCGCATGCTGCCCTGGGTGCAGGTCCAGGGCGGAACGTACCGGGTGAACCGCAGGCTCAGCTACGCGGTCGGCGACGGACGCGTGACGTTCGTGCAGACGGGGGACCGGGTGGCGGTCATCCCCGGCGAGCTCGGCGAACTGCCCGCGCTGCGCGCGTACGGCGACGAGGGCGTGCTGTCGGAGCTGGCGCGCCGCTGCGAGCAGCGGGAGTTCGCGGCGGGCCAGGTGATGGTGGCCTCCGGCGACGCGGCGGACGAGGTCTTTCTGCTGGCGCACGGCCGGGTCGAGAAGGTGGGCTCGGGACCCTACGGGGACGACGCGGTGCTCGAAGTGCTCGCCGACGGGGCGTACTTCGGCGAACAGGCCCTGGTGGACGGGGAGGCCACCTGGGAGTACACCGCACGCGCGGCGACCGCCTGCACCGTGCTGGTGCTCAGCCGGCGGGACGTACGCAACCTCGCCGAGCGGGAGGAGTCGCTGCGCGCCCATCTGGCGGCGGTGGTGTCCGTACCGCACCAGCGCACCAACAAGTACGGCGAGGCCGCGATCGATCTGTCCGCCGGCCATGTCGGCGAGAGCGTCGTGCCCCATACGTTCGTGGACTACGAGGCGGCGCCGCGCGAGTACGAACTGAGCGTCGCGCAGACCGTGCTGAAGGTGCACAGCCGGGTCGCCGACCTCTACAACCAGCCCATGAACCAGACCGAGCAGCAGTTGCGGCTGACGGTCGAGGCGCTGCGCGAGCGCCAGGAGCACGAGCTGATCAACAACCGCGCATTCGGTCTGCTCAACAACTGCGACTACGGGCAGCGGCTCCAGCCGCACGACGGCGGACCGACCCCGGACGACATGGACGAGCTGCTCTCCCGCCGCCGCGGTTCGAAGATGTTCCTCGCGCACCCGCGGGCCATCGCCGCGTTCGGGCGCGAGTGCAACAAGCGGGGGCTCGTTCCGGCCAGTGTGGAGGTGGCGGGCCATCATGTGCCCGCCTGGCGCGGGGTGCCGATCTTCCCGTCCAACAAGATCCCGGTCTCGGACGCCCGGACGACCTCGATCATCTGTATGCGTACGGGCGAGGCCGAGCAGGGTGTCATCGGCCTTCAGCAGAGCGGGATCCCGGACGAGATCGAGCCGAGCCTGTCGGTCCGCTTCATGGGCATCGACGAGCAGGCGATCATCTCGTACCTGGTCACGGCCTACTACTCGGCCGCCATCCTGGTGCCGGACGCCGTCGGTGTGCTGGAGAACGTGGAAGTGGGCCGCTGGGGATGAGGTGACCGACCGGGCGGGGGGGGGGGGGGGGGGGGGGGGGGGGGGGGAGGGGGGGGGGGGGGAGGGGGGGGGGGGCGGGGGGGGGGGGGGGGGGGGGGGGGGGGGGGGGGGGTTTCAA